>MEPR01000079.1:8761-62674 GCA_001769835.1 Bdellovibrionales bacterium GWB1_55_8 | reverse complement strand
TCTCGCGAGCAAGGTCCGAGAGCGATCGCCCCACAACTCCGGGTCGGGTGACCAGAATCGTTCGACTCAGAAGTTTTCCCTGGGCGGCCGGATCGCCCTCGGAAAGCGCGAGTTCCTTCGAACCCCAAAGTTTGCGTGCGAGCATGATCGCAAGAATTGTCCCCAGAACGCCAAACGGATAAGCGATGGAATACGCAACGACCGGGTTGGAAATGGGCTCCGCCCCAGTTGTTTCAGACAACCTTTTGATCTGATCCAGAACGGCCGCCAAGGCAGGCGTATTATTGAGCCCCCCCGTGAACAAACCCGCGGAAGTGGCACTGTCGAAAGAAAACAGCACTCTGGACAGGAGAATCGTGACTGCGGCGGTCGCACCCAGCATCGCGATCACAAAGGCCGTTTCGGTGATTCCTTTTTTACGGAAGGACGAAAAGAACACGGGGCCGCTACTCAGTCCGATCGTATAAACAAAAAGCGTCAGACCAAAAGTGGTGAAGAGTTCAGGAATAACGAGGCTTGGATCCATCGCGCCAAACACGAGACCCACGAAAAGCACGGCCGACACACCCAGAGTCGCGCCGCCCCAACGGACACGTCCAAGCGGGAATCCGATCGCTGCCACCAGAAACACGAGCAGGAGCGGGTTTGCGGCCAACAGGGGAACCAGGAACACCCCGTTCTCTTATCAAAAAAAACGGGTGAGCGATACACGCCCACCCGTCCATGCTTTCAGATCCGGATGCCTTCCGCGTCCGAGATCAGTAATGCGTAACGCAGGGGCCGAGAGGCTCCACCGTGGTCAAACGGCTCGACACTCCACGGTCACCATCGAACACGCCGAGGATCTCCCGATCCGCCGACTTCGCGTCGCGGAACTTGATCTGGAGAAGCTCACGGCTGTCTTCATAAGTTCTTCGCACCTGTTGGGTGCCGGGACAGAAGTTACTATAGCCACCACCCGGTGGATAGTAAGGGTAACCGCCGCGATCGTAGCAACGGCCATCGTAATACCGATAGCACCCGACATAGCACCAGCCGGGAGCATAACAGCTCTGAAGACCCACTTCCTCGCGAACACCGATCGGTTCAAAAGCGGTGTTTCCTTCGAGATCCACCTGCTGGTCAATCTTCTCGGCTTTCAGGTAAAAACGGTTTTGTTGACCGGTAGCGAGCTTGCGGGGAATCTTGAACTCAGCAGCTTTGCCGGAAGCGGCGATTTCCAGGCGAGGCTTGAACAAGTTGCCTTTGAACTGAAGGACCGCGGGTCCATTGTTCAGCTCAACCGTATCGCCATTGGAATCTGAGAGAACGATCGATTGATCGCCTTTCAGGGTGATATTTCCAGACACCGACGATCCACAACCGGTCGCGATCAAAGCGACGCTCAGCGCGGACGCCATCAAAAGTTTCTTGAACATGGGTCAAACTCCCTTGGGTTTTTCAGACAAAAATACGAGCGAGGCTCATATATCCCCGTGATACCCATGGGTCAAGCCGAAGCTGGTTGTTTGAAGCCCGGAAGCGGAACTAACCCGTATACTAATTTACTAAGAAATATTAACGAGTTGCGGCGAAAACCTAAACTAGAGCATCATACTCCCTGAGACGTTTGAACGAGTTTAGGTTCCGCCGCTTTATCTCGCGATTATGTCAGATGACTCAGCCAGCTCCCGTCACGTTTGGAGCCTTGATAGCGATGTCGATGGGTTCACGGCTCACCCCCACCTCCCCATCAGCGTTCCGGGCATAGATGTTGGCCTGATAGGTCGTAGTCTGGTTATTGATGGCCAGGCGCTGCACGGTTTCCGTAGGGATCTCGGCCCGCCACGACGTACCTGACACATGCTCCATCGGTAACTCCACAGGAGCATTCAAGAACCGAATGGTCACGTTGGTGACGTCAGAACGAATATCCTGCACCTGCGCCACGACTGCGGCCGGTGCATTCAGCTGATTCTGCTGATTCAATTCCACGGTCTCCGGCTGGACCTGAACGTCCACCACCGTAGGACCGCTTGCGGCAAGCTCTTCGCCGCTGCCGCTCTTCTCACCACGAATCGTGGAGCATCCCGTTACCGTGACTATCAGTGTAAACGCGCCAACAGCGCTCGACAAAAGTGCCATCCGTCTCATGATCAATCCTCCTTGGATCAAAGGCCATCTGACTGCATCTCGTATTCCAGACTCCTGCGGCGTGACCTGCACTGGGCCAAACCGGTATGCTCCTGCCACGCATGACCAGCAGAACCTCGAGTGAGCTTTCGCCCGTCCTGAAAAGTCTTGTGAGCCGATCGGTCGCTTTGCTCGGCAAGGTCATTCAACAGGAAGCGGGAGCGACCGCATTCAGAAAAATTGAAAATATCCGATGTCGCATGGCTGGGCTGCGCGGAACATCCGGAGAACAACAGCATCGCGAACTCAAAAGACTCTATTCGCAGCTCAAACGCGCGTCCGCGCGGGAACAAATGCAAACAGCCCATGCCTTCACGCTGATGCTCGAACTGATGAACGCATGCGAAAATGCCTATCGCACCCATCGACTGCGACAGCATCCTGAATCCGCCCCCCAGGAACCCGGCTCAGCGCAAATCATCTATGTACTCACGGCACATCCAAGCGAGGCACGCGCGCCGGAAAACATTTTCCTTTTCCGCGCCCTTCAACAGGTACTCGTTGAAATCCTGAACGGCCGCTTCGGGACTCACGAGGAAAAACTGCATTATCTGCTCACAGAGGCTTGGCGAACGCCGGCTTCGCCGGGCCGCAGGCCGTCGGTGGAGGATGAAGCCGAGCACATCTTTTCCATTCTCCTTCAACCCGGAAACATTGAGACCCTGGTGCGAGCATCCCAGGAGATCGCATCCATTCACATCCGCACATGGGTGGGCGGCGACAAAGACGGCCATCCCTATGTCGACCGAAAAACTTTGAAACGCAGTCTCCAATGCTCAAGAACCTACCTGCTCAACATCATTCAAAATAATCTGAACGACTCCGAAAACCTGAACCTTGCCCGATTATTCAATTCTCTTCAGATCGTCAAACGCGGCGACGGTGCAAGAGTCGAGAAAGTGAAGCGAACGATTGAGTCCATGACGTCAAGACAGCGCCATCGGAACGGGGCAGCACACCCTGCGCTCGTCTACTTGAAACAGATTCTTGAACTTTTTCCCGGACTGGTTGTTCCTCTCGAACTGCGCGAAAGCGCCGACTTGATCCACTCCGCCCGGCGGAATCCCCGCGGATCCGTGATCGCGGGAATGCTCTCCGAACTGCGAGAACTCTCAGCAGGAGGAAATCCGCTCTGCTACGCCAGAGGGCTGATCATCAGCATGGCGTCCTCTCCCGCTGACGTGCATGCGGCGCTGGATCTCGTGCGCGAGGTTCTCCGGACGGAAACATTCCCGGTCATCCCTCTTTTCGAACAGGAGAAAGCGCTTGAACAGGCGCCTCGGATCGTTCGCGAACTGCTTCATAACAGAACAATCCTTGCACAGGTGAAAACCGCCTGGGGCGGTTTCGTTGAAATCATGCTGGGATATTCAGACTCCGCCAAGGAAGTCGGCGGATTGAGAAGCAGGTTTCTCATCGCCAGAGCGGTGCGGAAACTGGACCAGGAAATACGGCGACACGCCTGCAAACCGGTCTTCTTCCATGGTTCAGGCGGCAGCGTTGACCGCGGTGGCGGCTCCATCGACGAGCAGACGGCCTGGTGGCCCGAGAGCGCCCTTACCCGCTTTAAAGCGACAATCCAGGGAGAGATGGTGGATCGGACTTTCGCGGGTCATGAAATCACAAGAAGCCAGTTTGCGCGGATCGCAAAAAGGGCGGCCGAAACATCCCTGAAAAACAGCTCTACACTCGACGCAGCGGAACAACGCATTGTATTGCAGTTCGCAAAAAATGCCTCAAACACCTATCGCAAGCAGGTCCACAGCCCTGATTTCGCGGAAATCACGCGACATGCGACACTCTACGCTTATCTGAGCGCACTTCGTATCGGCTCTCGTCCCGCAAAACGGAAGAAGACACCGAAAAGCGCGGTGGAAGCGTTAAGAGCCATTCCCTGGGTGCTTTGCTGGACTCAGAGCCGAACCTTGTTTCCTGCATGGTGGGGCATTGGCTCCGCCTGGAGGAAAACGCCGCCTGCAAACCGGAAACTGTTGAAAAAGGCTTTCGGGAAAGACGCGCTTTTCCGCTCCTATATCAAGCTCCTGGGGTTCACCCTGGCTAAAGTCGAACTTGGTGTCTGGAGAATCGCGCTTGAGCAGTCCGGATTGTCCGGCAAACTCGCCAAAACCACCCTGCTCGCATTTGAAAGCGAATACAGGCAGGCCTGCAGTTTTGTCCGGAGCATGTCGGGCGAACAGAACCTCCTCTGGTTCCGGCCCTGGCTCGGCGAAAGCATTCAGCTTCGTTCGCCGATGATCCATCCTTTGAATCTTCTGCAAATCAGCGCGACGAAAAACCGGAACGCAAACCTGTTGCGGACGACTGTCACCGGAATCTCGAGCGGCATGATGACGACGGGCTGACCCTCACCAGAAACTTGACGTCGGCGCATTTCGGGAGCCATGATCAGCGTATGCAGCTCATGTTCTTCTGTTACACGGATGGCGCCTGCAAAAAGAGTCCTGGCGCTCCGGGCGGGTGGGGCGTTTTCATTCGGACCCCCGAGGGCGTCCCGGTTGAGATGCACGGCTCAGCGATCAAGACCGATAGCGAGGCCATGGAGCTGACGGCAATCGTCGAAGCGCTGAAATGGCTTCCGAATCAAGTGGAAGCCACCGTTTTCTCGGATTCCAGAACCATCCTCGAAATATGCGAAAAACGGATCCCCGTACTGCGCAGGAACGGCTGGAAAAACGTCGAGCCACGTTATCTCACGCATCTCAGTGCAATTGACGAGCTTCAGACATCAAAGGAGCTGAAGATCACCTGGACCTGGCTTCGAAGCCATAACGGCAATGCCGGGAACGAGCGTGCGGATGCGCTCGCGTCTCAAGGTGCGCGGGAAGCGAAAGTTCTTCTGGAAACTTCGGCTCAACGCTGATTCCGAAGCCGCTCCAGGCCTTTCTTCAGAACCCCTTTTCGATCCGCATAAGCCTGATCGGCCAGGCGGATCAGATTCTCTTCATCGAGATCTGTCACGAAATCGATGGCTTTCAGCAGTATCTTATCGCGAGCCGAAGAACTCGAGTGATAGATCGAAACGATCTGAATCGCGTTGTTCACGCTCAAGTCAGAGGTCCTCTCCAATCCGGCCAGCGTGATCTCCAGATGTTTCTGGTAAGCCGCGTGCACCAGCTTGATCAACTCCGCTGTTTTGACACTTTTCAGCCGCGCCAGGCCTTCAGTCACGATCGTGTCACGGACAGTGGAGCTGCTGTGATAAACGTCCGCGATCAAGAACACGTCATTCGCCGTCATGCCTGGAATCCGGTCCAACGCGAAAAGTGCTATTTTCAGATGCTCCTGATAAGCCTCACGAATCAACAGGATCGTCTCGGCTGCCGAGAGCTGCACGATCTTTGGCAGGCCGGCCAGCAGCAGGCGATCTCGAACGGTTGAGCTCGAATGATAAATGCTCACGATGCTCGCAAGCTCCTTTGACGTCAGAACTTCCAGGCGTCCCATCAGGGTCTTCCCAAGGGTTTCATGAGACTGATAACTCGCCTGCATCAGCTGCACGATCTCGGAAACCGGAACGATCCCGATGAAATCGAGCGATGCTGTAAGGATCTGATCGCGGGCAGATGAACTCGTGTTGTAGAGACTCACCACTTCGAGGGCTTGCGCTGCTTTGATGGAGCCGAGTTTAGGCAACGCGGTTTTAAACAGCTCAACCCCCTTCTGGTAACTCTGCTGCACCATCGCCTTTACGCCACTGAACGTGACGGGCTTCAGATGCGGAAGAGCCGTGAGGATAATGGTATCGCGTGCCGAACTTGACGAATTATAAAGCTCCGCTATTTTTGCCACTTCCTCCCCAGTCAAACTCGTAGTTTTCGGAAAGAGCATCCCTGCGATTTCGGTCCCGCGCTGATAACTGGCACCAACCATCGCGTGAATGCCTGCGGGCGTGACCACTGCCAGGCTTGGAATTGCCCCGATAAGAATACTGTCACGAGCAGATGAACTCGAATTGAAGAGCTCGCAAACAGAAGCGACGTCCTCACCCTTGAGTGAACTCACCTTTTTGAAGCACGCGAGCGCTATTTCCACTCCCTTCTGATAGGAAGCCGAAACAATCGCCTTGGTCTCGTTCACGTTCAAAGCTTTTATCTTCGGCAAACCAGCAAGAAGGATCTGATCGCGGGCTGAAGAAGAGGAGTGAAACAGATCGGCGACCGATACCAGCTGCGCCGCGGTGATCGCAGTCACCTTCTTCAGCACATCCAGTGCGATCTCAACGGCCTTCTGATTGCTTTGGGAGACCAGAAATTTCGCCTGCTCAAAACTCAGCTCACTGAATTCAGGAAGAGCGCCAACGATCAGGACATCCGCTCCATCGGTTCCTTTCAATTTCAGCACCAGCGCCTTCAGACTTTCAAAATCCTTGCTAGTGTCCTGCTTGAAATAATCGAGCGCGAACTTTCCTGCACTGGCAAAGGCGCCTTTCAGAACCGCGCGATCCATCCAGAAAGTTTTTTGGTCAGCGCTGAACGGGCTGAACTTGCCATGCACTTCGTCGAACAGAGCATTGGTGCCATCGCCCGCGAAGAGACGTTCACTTAAAATCGTGGCGTTCTCGAGCGTGAAGTCGGACAATTTCTTGACCACCGTCGCGACGATCTGGTTGGTGAACTGACCGAACTCACGCGCAAGCGAATAGTTCCTCTCGACACGGTTGACCTCGGCCTGGAGATCCCGGCGCAACTGCGAATCGGAAGTTTTCTCCAATCTTTTATATAAAGCGGCGATCCGGGCTTTCATGCCTTCGGCGTCCGCAACCGTGAAATACGCCGCATCAAGAAGCAGGATCGTGTGCTCCAGATCCACTTTCTTCCCTTGCCTCGCGACTTCCAGGAGCTCCCGGTGATATTCATATGTTGCAGATGCAATAGCCCTGAGTTGAGCAAGCGTGGCTTGGATATCAGTCGCTTCAAGAACCGCGTTCAGGCTCCCGAAGACGCTTTTGATCGAGATGTAATGGGTAGCTGGATCCCGGTCGTAAACGGGCCGATCCGTTTTGACAACCTCAACGGCCGGTTGCGTGTCCGCGCCCACGAACGTGAGAAGAATCTTCACCTCGCCTCGTTCCGCCTTGAGTTTCAATTCAGAGAGCGCCGTTCCCGCGAAATCAGCAAAAGACTTCACGGGCGTTTCCGAACCCAGAGCCTCGACCGGGAGGATACTGATGCCGGCCAGCACGAAGGTTGGAATCTCAGAAGGATCCTTTTTCTTAAGAACAGGCTTGGCAAGCAACGGAACTTTGGCTGATCCGGTGAATGAAACATCCGTCGAAAGCTGATCGAGAACCGTGCCGCCCGCGCGTTCATACTTCAACCGAAGCACACCTTCACGGTCCTTCAGCTCGGTCGAGTCAGCCTTGTCTTTGGCCTGAAGCTTCACCTCGATCGTGGCAGTGCCCTCGACAGCGTTAAATGTCGTTGGCGGCTTTTTACAGCCGGTGGCACCTGCGAGGGAGATCAGCAGCAGGGCGGTGAGAGAACCACGAAAAAAACGAGGCGACATCGAACGCAGTGGGGAGTTCATCCGGAACCTTTCGAATGAGAGTGATTACAAAAGTTAGCCGGTTGCTAACACAGACTGACGCACCACGTCAAGACAGCTGCACATAAAACTGCGGCGATCCCCCAAGCTGGAAGATCGCCGCAAAACGAAGAAGGACCGTGAGTTGCTTACAAGCTATCAGAGTCTTCTAACCAAAGGCTCGGGAAGAACACGGATCCCATGGCCACCATCGAATGAAGGGTGTTACCGTACGTGCAAGGCCGCGATGCAGAGACGGCCTCATAAAGTATTTGCGCGCCACAATCTGGGTTACTTATCAGAATCGCTTTCAATAAAAGCTGCAGATCCGACGAAGCGAGTTCCACCGGACTGACTCTTTTTGCGGATTGGGGCTGGCACGTGATTTCAAACCCGCTCATGTCCAGGGCCTCTCCCGTATTGGTGCACTGAAACGCCACCATTCTCTCGGGACCCCATTGCGTCGCAAAGACCATCTTTCCGATGCTCGGCACTTTCCCGTCCGGGAGTTTTTTCACTCGAACCAAAAGCCCCCCATCTGAAAGGGTTTCAATGTGAATGATTTGCGGCATGGGAGCGCTGCAGGTTGCGCCCTCAGGCATCGTTGCCCAGGACTGCCGCATCTCGTAACCAGACTGCGAGCATGAGTCAGCTGATTCGGTGTGCTCCACAAACCTGGAAGACTTTCCTGCCAAGGCCTCGGGATCCCAGTTGCATCCATTCAGAGCAGCGAGAACTACGAAAACCAGAATACTTTTGTCGATATAATTGATTTTTTCCATGTCACACCTCGATCAGATCCGGAAAGCAAGCCCGGCTTCCGCCATAATAAATCCCATGTTCGCCCGGCCCGCTGCAGTGAGCCCCCAATCATTTCCAAAATTGAAATTGAGGCGAACCCCTGCCTGTGCTGAAGCGATATTGCCGGGTGCCTTACGAAGCGTCGTTGCACCGAGCAAAATCCCTGCTTCGAAAATATCCTCCACGCCAAACAGGGACAAATGAATGGGCATCAACTCAAGCTCCACGCCGGCGTAAGCACGAAGCTGATCCGCCGTTGTGGGATAAAAGTCCTCCGTATCTGAATAGGTGACTTGCTGCATCCCTCCGAAGAAATTCACAGCGGAACGGCGCGATAAATAGAGGGCAAGACTTGCGGCACCACCAAAGCGCATGTCCCCGAAGTCTTCGTAGCTCTCCGTTGTTCCCATCCCAGATATGTAGGTATGCGTTCCTTGTTCTGTAACCGCCGCTGCCCCCACCATCAAACGAAAGGGCCGGTACTCGCGGTTAAAAATGCCGCTCGGACTGTTGAGCGAGGCACTTGAGGCATTCGCCAATGAAGCACCCGCCGCATCCGGGGCTGCAGGCACCGGAGTTTCCTGATTGCCACCCAGGCTTTTAAGCGCGTTACTTGAGGCATTCGCCAGTGCTGCGGCCGCAGCGTCCGGAAACGCCAGGGGCGTGGGCTGAGCCGCCGGAGTTTCCTGCGGGGTTGGCGAGACATTTTTCCCGTCCTGGACGTTCAGTGCGGGACTCGCAGTACTGTTATCGCCCTGCTCGGTGTTGTTGAAATAAAAATTGTACGTGGCCGCCGAAGCACCCGTACTCAAAACCAGGGCCGTCAGCCCAGCCATCACAAAGGCCCAGATTCCGAATTCTCCGGTTGCGCCCCTCAAATACGATCTCATGATACATTCTCCTTTTTTTGATCTGCGATCATGGGATCCAAACAAAGCATCCTCAGTGCCACTCCTAAGTCATTGAAACAACTCGATCCACTTCGTTGCCCCTGCCCTCTCCTGACAGTTCTGTCAGCCTCACCTGCCGTCTTTGTCATGGCCAGGCTCATGTCGGGTCAGCCTTGGAGTCGGTTTTCGGGTCGGCTTCGGAGGCGAGAATTCGATAAAGAGTGCGTTCAGAAACTCCAAGCGATGCCGCGGCCAGCGATCGGCTTCCCCCATTTCGCTCCAGAGCGCGCCTGACAAAGTCTCTCGTAAATGCCGTTTGCGCATCCTCAAGGCTGCTCCAGTGCTCTGAATCACCCGCTGACTGAACTTCCCGGGAATCGAGCTCCAGATCCCTGAGGGTGATTTCCGCGCCTTCAGCCAAAAATCCGGCCCTTGTAATGACCTGTTGAAGCTCCCGTACGTTTCCTGACCAGGAGTTACGAGTCAGCGCCTCTCGCGCGTCTGGAGAGATCGGAAGCTCACAACCGGCTGCCTTCAAAAACAGGTCCGCAAGAGGAAGGATGTCTTCCCTTCTCTCCCGAAGCGGCGGAATTTTCAGTGTGGCTCCGTTCAGACGGAAATAGAGATCCTGCCGAAAGCGGCCTTCGCGAACGGCCCTTTCCAGTTCCTGATGAGTAGCGGAAAGCACGCGAATATCCACGGGGAGCGGAGCGCGCGCGCCGATCGGTTCGACCATTCTTTCCTGCAGAACTCTCAGGAGTTTGGCTTGAAGCTCAAGCGGGAGATCCCCGATTTCGTCGAGGAAAAGAGTTCCGCCACTCGCGATCTGAAATTTACCCGGCTGCGAGCGGATGGCCCCCGTGAACGCACCCTTTTCAAATCCAAAAAGCGTCGACTCCAGAAGAGGCGCCGGTATTGCCGCGCAATTGACTGCGACAAAAGGGCCCTTCGCGCGGTCGCTCTTGCGATGAAGTTCACGGGCAACAACCTCTTTACCCGTACCCGTTTCCCCGAGGATCAGTACCGTAAGCGGCGTGCGCGCGAGCTTCTCCAGCTTGCGCGCGACCTCCACCATCGGACTTTGCGAGTCCTGATAAAGCGCAACCTCTCCGTCTCCCGCGTTCACGAGCGACTTCAAACGCGCGTTCTCGCGGCGGGCATTTGAAAGCTCGGCCTGCGAAGCCAGCATCAACGCGGCCTGGCTTGCAAGAAGGCTGAGTTCTCCGAGCGACTCCCGGCGAATGGATTTCCCCGGAGACCTTGTGAAGAGGAATACGGCGCCGAACGTTCGCTCTCCGAGGCACAACGGGAAACACGCTGCCGAGAAGATCCGGGCCGCAATCACGCTTTCGGCGTCTCCCCAGGGATGTCCGATGATGTTTTCCACGTAAACCGGTTCGCGTCGCTCCAGCGCCTCTTTCAGGATCGTATTACTGAAGAGTTCCTTTCGATTGGGTCTAGGAACATCCCCGCTTTCCTGTCCGATCGCACGAGAGGCGGAAAGAGCCCACCCCGAACCCTCCGCATTTTCCACCAGAAGGTAGCCCACTTCAGCGCCCGCGAACTCCACCAATGCATCGAGGGTCTGGTGCAGTCCCGCCTGAAGCGCTCCCGTGCCTTGCAACGTGGCGGAGAGGTTCTGAAGAACTTCCAATGCACGGGACAGACTGACGCCCTCGACGTGTTGCGCTGCCGCGGCGATTTCGTTGTCGAGATAGACGGCGGACCCTCCGTCCCATTCGATCCGATCGCAGGATGAGAGCCGGCTTCTCCCAATCGTTGAGTTTCCGTTGATTCTCAAACGCCTGGAAGGCAGAACCTCGCAATAGCCGTCCTGGATCACGAGAGAAAAAAGAACGCCTGGCGAACTGGCCGACACCATCACATCGTGAGTGGCTTCGGTTCCAATGGTCATCATTTTTTTTCTAATCAGAAACTGACGCTCGCGCGTGCCTTGAGCCAGACTTCCGGAAAGAACCAGCTGCGCCATGAGTCACCTTACCCGAATGACCGTGGGCTCGCCCGCCCGGACAAGAACCTCGCGAACGATCGGCCGATTGCCGCTCTTTTCAAGGCGAATCCAATGTTTTCCCAGACTCTGATCCTTGAGTGACTTCTTCCGATTCACCTTTTTACCATTCCAGAAAACGCGAATGTCATCAGGAACATCGAAACGGACGGATCCCACCGCCGGGGCAGCTTTCGCCTTGGATGCCACAATACGTGGCGGATGAGAAACAGGTTTCAACGCGGATTGCGTACTCGGAATCGCGTCCACGCCCGGACCGGTGTCATGAACAAACCACCAGCCACCCAGAACAACCGCACAGGCGGAGATGACACCCAGAGCGACTCCCGGGATCAGGAATTTTTTATGACGGCGTTGCCGCTGGCGGGTTTCAAATTCACTCATCAGCCTTGGAAGCGCCCCGCTTTCCGGCGCCACAAGACTGAGATGCGCCAGGGTCTCCAGAAATGTATCCGACTGTTCCGAGCGAATCAGCGCCTCGCACCGGATACTCAGGGACTCCGCGCAAATTTTCATAGCGCCCATCAGGGTCTCGGTCGGACTGCTTACCCAATCAGCAAAGTTGAATGTTTCGCGAGCTAACCCGAGGCCGGACAAGTAATCCTGAAACTCGGCGCGCATTTCGGCCGCGGAGGCGGGACGTGACAACGGATCCGCCTGAAGAGCCCGATGCAGAGTACGCGCAAGAGCTGCGCTGATCTTCGGGTTTCTGCGTTGAACCGGCTCTGCATTTGCCTCGTTCACGGCCGCAAGCGTCGCCAACGGGGAGTGACGCGCAAACGGCCTGGTTCCGGTTATCAGGAAGTAGAGAATCGCAGCAGCGGAAAACAGGTCTGATCGCAGGCTCGTGACATCGCCTCTGGCCTGTTCGGGAGACATGAAGTCGGGTGACCCGAGAATCGTGCCCGAAAGCGTAAGCCGCGATACATCGGCCATTTTTGCCAATCCGAAATCACTCACCAAAACGCGGCCCGATTTGCTGATCAAAATATTGGCAGGCTTCAGATCGCGGTGAATCACGCCCTGCGCATGCGCATGCTCCAAAGCCGAAAGCACCTCAATCAGGATCAGAACGGCTACTTCAGGAAGAATGTATGGCAGGCGCTTCTGAAATTCCTCGAGCGAAGAACCATCGACGTATTCGAGTGCGACCGCAGGTTTGTCTGTTTCCCAACAAGGCTCAAGGACCCGGACGATGTTCGGATGATTCAGCACGGAAGCGGTCCTGAACTCCGCGAGAGCGCGTTTGCGAAGATCTTCGCGGTCCCATAGGCCTGGATGGAATATCTTGAGAGCGACCTTTTCAGAAGGCGCTTCTGCTCGATGAGCAAGAAACACCTGCGCGGTAGCCCCGCGCCCGAGTTCCCGCTCAAGAATAAACGACCCCACTCGCTCCATAGCGCAGCAACCTAGTCGATTGGGCTTGAATTCACAATCAAAATAACGCATAGAGTCATCCGTGGGCGCCCTTCAAATAATGGAGATGAATTGTGAAAACAAGAGGGCGCATTTCGGCTCCACTTGAGGCGTTGGTTCAGCTTTTCGATCCAAATAGCTGAAGCATGTCCTCTCCTGGAGTCCGTTTTCGCGAAACAAAGAATCTCGAAAGTTCAGCAAGTTGGATCAAAAAAATAACAAACTTCGGCGTGCTTGAGCGGCTCCTCGATCTTCGGCACACGTGTTGCTCAATGCGCCGCGGTTTTAAAAAATTAAGGGGAACTCGTCATGAAATCGTTTTTGAAAATTCTAGGTTTGGCAATGTGGATCGGTATCGCAGGAGCTGCCGGAAATGCGCTGCCCGCATTCGCTTCGCAATCTGAGACCTTCACCATCGACTCCAATAGCGAACACTCACTCTCGCTTTCCGGCGTTCAGGAGCATGACGTGTACCAGGAAGTCCTGGTCCCCAGAACCTGCTCTCGTCAGGTTTTCGGTCATTACGAAACGGTCTGCCATACGGTCTCGCACCGGGTTTGCCACAACGATCGCCGCGGCCATCGCATATGCCGCGAAAGCCCTCGCCGGGAATGCCACCAGGTGGCCCGGTACTATACGGAATTTTACGACTGCAGCTACACGACGACTGTCAAGGTCGGCACGGAAACCGATTACTATGTGAACGCGTCCATCAACGTGAAAGTGACGGCTCCTGAAGGCGCTGTCCCGCACGAAACCCTCCGCGCCAGCATCGATCGCCATTCAGGAACGGTTGATTTCAGTGCCGCAAGAACCTCCGGGGAATTCCTCGTGTTCGTGAAAGAAAGCGCGGAAACGCAGGTCAACGGAAAGCAGAAGAGCGTACAGGTGCAGGCCGAAGTCACCCTGGTTCCGACAGCTGGCATCCGCAAGGCGTTCCGCACGGGCATCAGCAGCGTCGATTTCAAATCGGGCGTGCTCAGCTTTGAAATGCCGACTCATGTGTTTTCGAAAGAAGTTCAGCTGAGTCTCACCGTCAAACGTCAGCGGACACTCTGGTTCTCGAAGAAACTCTTCTCGGGCCAGATCTCGGCCTCCGCTCTTGAGGTTGCGGAAGGAACTGAAACCTCGCGTTACACGCTGGATCTCGCGAAGCTTGGCATGAAAGAGGCTTTGAAGAACGAGAAGAATTACAAGCTTCAGATCAAACTTGAGCCTTCTCACTCAGCTCTCAGCGGATGCCTGAACCGACACGACCTGGGAGAAGAGGGTTCAACCGAGCTGAATCTCAAGAAACAGAAGATCTGATTCACAATCGGGCCCTGGAGATTCGGATTTCGGGACGATCGGGCGGAGTTCCCGCTATTGAATCTTGAAAACATGAATCACAGGGCCTGAAAAATACCCCGTTCCGGGATCGCCGTTTTTCTGCGACACATAAATGAGCTGGCGTTCAGGATCATAGCCCACGCCGCCCATGGTTTCGTTGCCGGTTCCGATGGGAAGAACAGGAAACCACACATCGTAAGGCAGAACGTCCCAGATATTTTTCTGACCCTTTTTCGCCGCGACGAGATCGTTCGCGTTGTAAGCCCAGATGATCATTGAATACGGATATCCGTGCGAGCCTTTCGCGGCACTCACCGGGTCGTAGCAATACATGACAGTTGGATATTCCGGCACTGGTTGTCGGTCCAAAGAGGGATCGCTGGTCCCTTGTCCGTAACACGGTCTTCCAAGCCCTTGCCGCCCGAAGAATAGGACGGTACTTGAACCCACGGGAAAAACCGCGCCATTGATCTGAGTCGACATGTTAAAACCCGCAGGAATCGCCGCGTCCGTGTGGCCGTAATTCCCCAGGGTGGGATGCTCGATCGGATAGCCCAGTACGGGAGTCGCCGCAACAGTACTCACGGAACTGCCCAGATCATCCGGGTTAAAAACAGTCGCGGCCGGTCCATGCGAGCTTCTTCCGATGATTGGGATCCCGGCTTGTCCGGTCATCGCGGGCCCGCCAAGCAGTGCCTGCCATTGAGGCGGGATCGTTGCCATATAACCAGCGACGAAACCCGGGTTCTGCATTCCAACGCGAATCATGCCCTGGAAATCACCGACTGCGGACAGATTCAAGCCGGATACGAAATGAGAGAGCGCCGCATTGTGTGCGGCGTCGTAGTATGCGTACACGTTTCCGATCAATCTTCCATTGAACACCAGAAGACCACCGACATGCAGTGATGAGCTGTAGGGTGTTCCCCCTGCATTGATATTTTTCAGATTCCCTTCCGTGATGTCAGAGAAATTCTGAAGAACAGTGGCCGTGTTGAGTTCGCTCAATTGCCCACTGCTCTTGATCGCGGGGATCGATACCTCGGCCACCAGATTATGGTAAGGGTGCCCCACCATGTAGAGCGAGTTGTTCCCGGGGTGATAGGTGATTGCTGTTCCGGAATAGCTGAAACCGGAATATTGAGGACTTCCAAAATCCCCTCCCGGAATACGGAAAGCGCCTTGATAAACGAGATTACTCTGAAGCAGGAGCGGTTCACTCGGAGAACCGCTTTGGGGCGGCGGAGGAGCGATGGTGATTCCAGCACTCTTTCTGGCGGAGACATTACCTGCGGCGTCCTTGGCGAAAGCATGAAGAGTTTTTGTCCCAAAGGAAGAGAAGTGATGGTTCGTGGGCGCGATAGGGCTCCAACGGGAGTCGTTCTGCGCCGGAGAGGACTCGCTCTCGGTTAAAAGGAATTCCGTTACCGCGAGATTGTCGGTCGCCGTGATGCTGATTTCCGAAACCAGGAGAGAACTTTGGAATGCCGGAACCAGGAACGCAGTCACGACTGGAGGATTTGCGTCCACGATCGAGGTGGTCGACGAAAGCTCCGAAATGCCATTTGTCATACTGAGCGTGACCTCCCGGCAGCTCACCAGCCCCGTCGAGAGCCCTATAATAGATGTTGCAGCCAACACCTGCGCCACATACTTCCGCATCTTGTTCCCCTTTGGACAATACCCCAAGTATACGCCGCGAGCCGCAGGCGCGCCCCTGGGTCTGCGAAGACGCACTGATGATGAAGATTTGCAGAAATTCTCAGTTTTGACGCGGCTTTCTCCGATAAGCAGAATGGGATTCAGCCTGCCCGGAGGAGCATGAAAGACGGAAAGCGAAAACTCGCCGCAATCGTTTTCACCGATATCGTGCGGTATAGCGCCTTGAGCCACCTGAACGAAAAGCTCGCGCTGGAACTCCTGCAGGAGCACCGGGACATTACGCGACCGATCGTCGCAAAGCACTTCGGAACCGAGATAAAAACGATCGGCGACGCGTTTCTGCTCGTTTTTGAAACAGCGTTCGACGCCGTTCAGTTCGCCATAGAACTTCAGAAAACGACTACTGAGCGGAATCGTGATCAACCTAAGAACCGGCGGATGCAGATTCGCGTCGGAGTTCACCTCGGCGATGTGGTCGTGTCAGGAGGCGATGTCTACGGAGATGGGGTAAACATCGCGGCCAGACTTCAATACGTCGCGCGCCCTGGCGGAATCTGTATGAGCGGCTCCGTTTTCTATCAAGTGGATCACAAACTCGACATACCCGTCGAACATCGCGGCGCCAGGCAATTGAAGAACATCAAAAATCCCGTGGCGGTCTATGAGATCCGTTTTGAAAACAGTGCCATACCCGCTACGCCCCGGGTCTGGTTCAATCGTCGAGCTTTCAACCGCCGCATTCTCAAGAAGGCCGGCATCGCCGTTGCCACTGCAGCCCTGATCCTCGGAGTTCTTTGGCAGTTCCAGCTGGCCCGCGAACGCTACTCTCCTGACATAAAGAGCAGAATAGCCGTACTCCCTTTTGAAAACATCAGCCACGAGGGCGAGGACGACGCCTACCTTTCCAACGGACTGACAGAAGAGTTGATTTCCAGTCTTTCGCGCTCCGGGGATCTACGGGTCCTGGCTCGCACTGCCGTGATGCAGTACAAATCCAGTGATCGAACTGCGGGGCAGATCGGCAAGGATTTGCAGGTCGGATATCTGATCCAGGGGAGCGTAAGAACGCTGGGCCAACGAGTCCGCATCAGCGTCCAATTCATCGATGTTGCATCTCAGGAAAGCCGCTGGTCTCAGGTTTACGAAGGCGAGCTCAACGACATCTTCGGTCTTCAAAAGACAATCGCTGGCGAGGTTTCCCGACAGTTTCGCGGCCGTTCGCCTGCAAGCACGATTGGAAACCGACCTGATCCGGATCCGACGCCCAATAGTGAGGCCTACCTGATTTATCTGAAGGCTCGCTATTTCATCGAGAAAAGGACGGAGGAAGGCCTTAAGCAAGGCATGGAACTCCTCAAGAAAGCCGTAGCTATCGACCCGCATTTCAGCAGCGCCTATGCCGCAATGGCCAGCGCTGCCAGCCTGCGGTCTTTTTATGGTGGGGCCTCTCCGCAGACAACATGGAACGAAGTGTTTCTCTATGCCGACCGCGCCCTGGAACTCAATCCGGGCTCGACGGATGCGCTGCTGTCGCTCGCCGAGGGAAAACTCTACTTCACTCACGATTGGTCCGGAGCCGAGGACCGCTATCGCCGAGCCATTGCTTCCAACCCTGACGACCCGACCGCTCACCAGTGGTACGCGGAATTTCTTGCATACATGAAACGCCCCTCAGAGGCGGACATGGAAATTCAGACCGCTCTTCGCCTGGCACCTCTCTCGTTGATCGTAAAATCCGCAGCGGCAAACGTGGCTTATTTTTCCGGGAACTACGAGGCCGCAGTTCGCCATTGCCAGTCTGCTATCGAGATGAATCCGGCGTTCATGCTCCCGCATTATTGGGCCGGCCGAGCATATATACAGCTGGGAAAATCAGCCGACGCCATTCAATCGCTTCAAAGAGCAGCTGACCTCTCAGGCGGGGAATCCATGATGTTATCCGCTTTGGCGCAAGCCTATGCTTTATCCGGGGAGACGGCGCAGGCCAGGCAGATTCTATCGGACCTTCTGAAACGATCGAAAAAGCGCTATGTCTCCGCTTACGATATCGCGACCCTCCACGCGGCGCTTGGCGACACTGACCAGGCGCTTACCTTTCTCGAAAATGGCATTGAGGAACGCGCGAGCCACATGGTGTTGGTCGCAAATGATCCGGTATTCAATAAAATACGAAATCACCAGCGTTTTCGAGCGGTCCTTGGCGCTCTTCGTCTGCCATCGGCTTCAACCGATGGCCATGAGCCAGTACGTCCATAGCGGCAGGATCTGCCAGGCTACTTATTAATTGACTAAACAGTTCAATACGCTAAACCACTCTCGCTTGCCCTCATTCGAGGGAGCAAAGAAAGGTTTGCGATGTTCAGGCTTTCACTCCTCTCCTCCTCGGCAGCCCTAGTGCTACCAGCAGCATTCACCGCGCTCTGCGCCTTTGCCGCTCCGGTGGACACGATTTCCAGACGAGTCGAAGTCTCTGAAAACACGGCCTGCGAAACCACGGAGTCCTGCTCTCTTCTTGGCGCCTCCTTGACCGTCGAGAATTACCGCGTCAATTTTTCTGATGGCGCCTCCTTTGGAACCAAGGCGCATGTGGCGTATGAGACCTCATCTCTCGAAACACTCGAGGATTATGTCGTCGTTCAATTCATTCGAGGGTGCCAGTTCGAATCGAGCCGCAAAAATGGCCAGGTGAAAACCGAACACAGCATCGAGCGTGAACTCTTCGGTCAGATCGTGCCCCTGGTGCACCCGGAGTGGATCGTGGACTCGACGGATCGCGATCCCGTTTACAACAGCGCTTCCGAGAGAGGCGTGCCCAGACATCACTACTATCGCTGGAATCTTGTGCCCGGCTCTTTTGAGAAAAAGACAATGCGTTATTACGGCCAGGCGAAGCCGATTAACCCGAGGCTCTATGTCCAGGACCTTCCGGGAACGGCATTCGCCACGGGCACAGCAAACAACGAAAGCGCCAAAAACATCTCGCTGGAATTCCGCAGCTGCATCTACAAGGCTAAAGATGTTCCGGAAATTTCAGTACCGGAAAATCTCCTCCCCGAGGCGAAGCCCGTGGTTTGCTTCGATTGGCGGAGCTCATTCATTTACGACTTTGAACGCAGACTTTTCACGAGCCAAAATGGGATTTCTGAAAGCTGCAGGTAACTAGCTCAGGCCGACATCCAGCAGCATCATCAGGGCAAACCCGATGATCGTCCCCATCGTGGCAAGATCCGTGTGATGGCCCCGCTGGGATTCCGGAATCACCTCTTCCACGACAACGAAAATCATGGCTCCCGCGGCAAAGGCCAGGGCGTAAGGAAGAATCGGTTGCACCAGAAGCACGAGTCCGGCGCCAAGAACTCCGGCAATAATCTCGACCACTCCCGTGAGCTGCCCATACCAGAAAGCCTTGAAACGCGTGAACCCCTCACGCCGCAACGGAGCAGCGACAGCAAGCCCCTCAGGAAAATTCTGAATGCCGATACCGAGCGCCAAAGCCAGCGCAGCCGGAAGGTTTGACGGATCCGCGGCCAGTGCTCCAAATGCCACGCCGACAGCAAGGCCTTCAGGAACATTGTGAAGAGTGATTGCAAGCACCAGGAGCGTGCTTCGCCGCCAGCCGGTTTTGCGCCCTTCCGCTTCGTCCATGGAAAACCCGAGATGAAGGTGCGGCAGAACACGGTCGATCAGACGAAGGCAGATGGCTCCCGCAAGAAAGCCGGTAAACGCGGGAAACCAGACGGGGACGGTCATTCCCTTGGACATTTCGATCGCGGGCGAAAGCAGGGACCAGAAACTCGCCGCAATCATCACGCCCGCCGCAAACCCGAGCATCCAGTCCAGGACCTTCAAATTCACCTTCTCCCCAGTGAGAAAGATCGTCGAAGCGCCGAGTGCTGTCATACCCCAGGTGAACAGGGTCCCCAAGAACGCAAGGGAAACGGGATGCAGCTCCATTAACTGCTGCAAGAGCCGGTCAATCATACTGCTGTCTTAGCATCAGCGGCTGCAGTTCAACGCGCCTGTCGAGCAGCTGTATTCACTCTCGCTGCCTAGACAAACGCGCAGAGCGGAATCAGACGCGGAATTCCTATCCGTTCCGATGCCACGGTAGGAACCCAACACCGTCCGGAGTTCGCATTCAACGTAGTCACCCGGAATAGGCTCGGGACGAGGAGCCGGAGGCGGAGGAACTGGTTGTGGATCGGGCTGGGGCCTCGGGGCTTCGCCACCAGGGGGACGACGCATGATTTCCTGTCGAACCAGATCACGCGCCTGGCGGCAGTAGCTTTCTTTCACGCTCCCCGAAGTCGCGCGCGAATAGCAGGCATCGTAAACCTTCTGCAGATCCAGAAGTTCGCCGGTTGAATAATAACCGAGAGAGCTGTTCAATCGCTCAAGGGCGTAACGGTAGGTCAGCGTTCCTGCGTTCTTCGCAAAGGCCTCCTCCAGAGAACCACTCGAGGCACGGCCATAAAGGGTCCAGAGTTCATCGGCGAGGCCTTCAAGTTCCGCATACGACTCGCGCGAATACTTGATCCAGTGTTCAAAGCGCCTATTGGTCTCTGAATACCCGGTCCGAGCCAGCTGTAGATAGGCGCTTTCGGCCTTCGAGCCCGAAGAGGCTGAAGCGTAGAAAGATGCATAGGTCCGAGCCAGCGACCACATGTCACGCCACTCGGTAATACAGGTGAAGTTCGAATTCCCGCGAAGTGCGAAGGCATCCCACGCCAGACGCGCCGCCGTGAGATAGACGCTCTCGGTGTAGCTTCCGCTCGAAGCCCCGCCGTATTTACGGTTCATCAGCTGAGCGAAGGCATGAAGTTCGTCCTGCGTATGCTCGCCGGCCAAGGCGGAAGCGGTTGCAAGCGCATTCAGCGCCGCAGCGCCCGCCGTCCGGCGTTCACGGTCCGCATATTTTTCATCAAAAGAGCCGGAGGGAGCCTGCGCAAATCGCTGATTCCATTCGAGCATCAGGGCTTCGTTCCGCGAAAAACCATCAATCGCGTAGCCCTGCGCTGGCTGGCAATCCGGAAGACCGGCCTGCGCTGAAAAAGAAACGAGCGTTCCTAACAACAAAACTGCGCTGAATTTCATGGATCAACCCTCTTCCTTGATTCGATGGAAATCGTAATAGGACGCCGTTTCCGGACATCCGATCTGCCAATCACTATTCTTCACGTCAAGCAGGACCGTTCCGTTCCTGCACTGGAAAACTTCAAGTCGACTGGCCTTCTTTGACTCAGGATTATCCAGCAAGGCGTAAATCACCTCGGCTTCCAGCCAGACCATACCCGCCGCTTCCTTGCGCGTTTCGACGCGCGGGAACACCCAGAACAGCTCGACCTTCTTGGGGTCCTTGGAGTTATTGTTGATCTGAATACCGCTTTTGCCGCCAAGAAGGCGTTCAAAGGAAAGCGCCTTCACCTTGCCCTTCAGTTTTCGCCCGCTTGGCTCCAGAAGTTCCGCCTGATTCGAAAGAAGTGAAAGTTTGGCGCCTGAAACAGGATCCAGGTAACTACCAACGTAGGACTCAGGGATCTGAACACATGCCGAGGCAAACGCGAGGACCAGGACTGAAAGAGTTAGTTTTGCAAAAGATTGGATTCTCATAATTCCTCCGAATCAGAACTCAAATTTCCGAATGATCACGGTTCGACCGGCTTCCCGGAGCTCCAGGAAGACCGCGCCACCCGAATTGCTGCTTTTCACCACTACAGGAGCGACAAAGCGCGACTGCTGACCATACACCAATGGCCTCAGGAACTGCGGATTAGGCCCCGTAATCGCAAATACGTCTTCCGCCGATTTGGACTCGATTCTGATCGAAAGTTCAAGGGTCTTGGTGATTGCTCGCGAAGCGACGTTTGTCACCAGATACCCGAGGCGAACGATTCCCGCGCTTTTCAGCTCGGTTAGATTCGTAATCGGCTCGATCGTGTAATCGTTTCTGACAGGCAGCGAACCGGTCTGATCCAGGATTCCCACGCGTCTTCCGGAACCCACGGTGGCTTCCACCGCGTACGCCAGATTCACCCGTCCTTCGGTACGTGCGATCATGGGGAATTCGACCATGCGCTCCTCTCCGGGACGAAATGATGGCAAAGCAACGTCGGAGTTCTTCACCTCAACTTGCCGGGATTTTGTGCGGAACGACACGCGCATGCCGTCTTCGCTCGGGAGCTGTGAGCGATTTTTCACCTTCACCCGAAGTGCGGCTTCAAGGCCTTCTTTCAGCACCGGCGTTTCGACGATTTGAATTTCCATTGAATACTGCCCGCGCGGCTGCAGCGAAACTTCACCAATCACACGCCCCTTGTAGAACGCGGTCAAACGGAGCGCGGCCGTACGGCCCAGGGCGGACTCGTTCAGATAAAATTGAAACCCGCGTTTCACCTTCACGATACTCTTTCGCTGAAGATCTCTGGAAAGCGTCGTTTCCCCGCTAGGCAACGTCAGCAGCGTCGGACTGAGTGATTCCACCTGGATCTTGATATCCTCACCTTTCAGCTCGTGGTCCGCGAAGTTCCTCAGAACCAGACTCACCGCAAGTGCCTCGCCCGGCTCATAGACTCCATCCGCGACGGATTCGACAACGGAACCTTCAATCAAGCGTACCGGACGCAGGACGAAATCTTCATGTTCCTCTTTTCGTCCTCGCTCCTTCTCCGACTGAGCGTGCCCGGGATAAGTTTCAGCAAAGCGCCGGTCATGAGCATCGATGAACGCAGCCTGATAGATTTCACCGACACGTTTGGCAAATGCTTCAGAACGGGCCTGCTCGAAATAACGCTCGTAGGCGGTGTTGTAAGTCTGCTGATAGGCCGTATTGGACGCCTCCTGGAACCGGCTCTGATAGGCGGCGCGAGCGGATTTGTCACGTTCGGCTCGGTACGACTTGGCGTACCCCTTGGGTTTCCCGTCATTCCAGCCAGTTTGGTAAAAACTGCGGTAATCGGCCTGGCGCGCGGCCTCGCAGCCGGCTTCCTCGCCTGTACGACGGGCCTGATCAAACACGGGCTGGAAGATCGCCTCGTAACTCGAACGGAATTCCGCGTTGTAAGCCAACGCGTAGGCCTCCGAATAAGCGAGATTCTCCTGCTGTGACGGATACTGCCGACGAGGATTGAAGAACCGGTTATCAGGAGCCGGTGCACTGACTCCGGAAACTCTGACGAAGGATCGTGATGAAACGCCCTGCTTTTGTGTCGATGAGAGAAGATTTTCAAGCAGGTCCGTGTGTTCGATCGCTTCTGCAAATCTCTCATCCCTGTACTGACGTCGACCAAAAGGATAATCCTCGGCTTCGGCTTTTTTCAGAGCGTCACGATCGCCGGCTACCACGCCATCGCGGGCGGCGCGTTCCGCCGTGTCGGAACCATTTGCCTCCTGAATGCCTGCGGCTGAACCCTTTGGCGGTGCTTCGCGTTTTGCATCAGTGTCCGCCCGGCGCATGCCGTCAGCACGACCTTCTTCAAATCCTTTGCGATCGCCCTCCGCGGTACCTTCGGCACGCCCCAGTTCCACCCCCTCGGCTTCACCGCGAAGAAAACCATCCGCGAAACCATTATCGCGGGCGCGCTTCTGCTCCTGGCGCTCGCAACGGGCAAAGGCGTCCTTGTAGCCAGCATCGCGACCTGCAGCCATACCTTCTGCGTTTCCGCGAGCATCAGCTTCGCGAGCTCCATCAGCAGCCCCGTCAGCCTGGCCTTCAGTGCGTGCGGTCTCGATTTCAGAAGGAAGATCGTTTCCAAATGCCGTTGGGAGCGTGAGGCTGCTGGTAAACGTGGCGAGCAATAGATAGGCAACAGATTTCCTGTACATACGTGTAAGCCCTTCTTCCGCTTAGAGCGCGGGGAATAATTTCGGTGCTATCTAGCACATAAAAAATGGGGCTTCCAACATTACTGGTTTTTAATGCTCTGCGTTATAGCTATTTCAACGAGTGCCTCCGCCTGAGCGAAGGACTTCTCGTGATCAATTCTTTTTAGGCAGCCTCTTTTTTCGGGCTCTCGGCGTGAACAGGCTTGGGCTCCTCCACCGCTTCCCGATCAATGGCCTGATCGAGATCTGGCCTGATCGCGCGCGAGAGCGGCTCCACCACGACCGCGCGTGCGGTTCTTTCGGCCTTCTGGATGGCCTCGATGACTCGTATGTCCGCGAGGCCCTCATATCCGGAAGGCTCAGGCTCCACATCATTCAGGATGCAATTGGAGAAGTAGATCAATTCAGGAGCGAACTGATCACGCTGCGCAAATTTTGTCTGACTGGTTTCCTCGTTGACGATCACCTTCTGGATCATATCCCCAGTATATTGGTAGGCGTTCTCCAGCAAAATCTCGCCTTTCGTTCCGGACACGGAGTACTTCGCGACATGAGCTGTGCCAAAACTGCAGGTGAACGAAGCGATGCGCTCCTCTGGAAAACGCATAATCGCGCTGACCGTCTCTTCAACCTCGCCAACGCGCTTTGCACTGCCAATCGCGACGACTTCGACAGGCTCGCTCCGAAACAGGTATCTCACCGCATTGATGCAATAGATCCCGATATCGTAAAGCGGCCCTCCACCTGTTTTTTTCCGTGTCCGGATATTTCCCTCTTTTGCCGGAAAAGCGAATACAGAATCAAAGAACCGGGGATCGCCGATCACACCCGATTCGATCAGCTCGACACACGAGAGGTTCGCCTCCTCGAAATGCAGCCGATAAGCGATCATCAGCTTGATCCGCGCGTCGTTCGCGGCATGAATCATGTCCCAGCATTCCTGCTCGTTCAGGGCCATGGGCTTTTCGCATAGCACGTGGCAACCCGCCTTGGCCGCGCGAATGGTGTACTCGCGATGAAGGTGGTTCGGAAGTGCGATATAGACCGCGTCAATGCGCTCACGGCGAAGAACCGTTTCGAAATCATCGTAGGATGCACGAGTCTGCACTCCATACTGATTTCCAAGCACCTTGAGCTTTTCGCGGTCCCGCGAAAATAAAGCCGCCAGCTCCGCGTTTTCCGCGTGTTCAAACGCAGGTAGCACAGCCGCTTGAGCTATATGGCCGAGACCAATCACACCATAACGAATTCGTCGCTGCGGATTATTCATACATAGCAGCGGTGCAAAAATCGCGACAGCCGCATCAAGCAGCCCCCACTAGCCCGCTTTCTTCAGCTGCCCTGCGCGTCGTGAAGAAGCGCGACTGAGCTGAAGAAGCTTCAGAAACGGGCTTTCCTCCAGCGAAACGCGGTCCCACCCGCCCAGATTCGCGGCGGCATCATATGTGCTCTGAAAGAAATCGAGCAAGGTGGCCGCTGGATCGGCTGATGCGCGAACCAGATCATAAGGCAAAAGAAACTCGCGCAAAGTCTCGTGGTAAATGGCGCCGTTCGGACGGATGCGCGCTGACTCAAACCCGGCGGGAATAGGGTAAGCGTAGCTATAGAAAGCAGGATACGGGACGAGGTCATTTCCTGGCCAGAACCCACAGCTGCTCACCTCATGCGAGTACGCCTCGCGCGTCACAAGATCTGGAAGGTTCAACACTCCTCCGGGATGCTGAGGAGCTCGTCTGCCGGAAAAACGAGTGATCGCAAGATCCATGCTGCCCCAGAAGAAATGAATCGGACTCACCTTCCCCACGTACCGGGAACGAAACTCCTGCATCACCTGATGCGTCCTGAGCATCGCCTGCCAAAACCGCGATGAAAACTCCGGATCGTAAGAGCAATGAATCACGTCCTCCGAGAATCGCTCGCGATCCGGAAGCTCATTGGGCCTGGGATCAATGTGTGCTTGAATGCCCATTCCGTCAAACGCACGAAACACTTTCCTGTAAAAGGATGCGACGCTTTCCGGCATCAACTGAAGCTTCACTTCAGCGCCTCGATCGTCCTGAATCACGAGCAGATGATCCACAAAATCGAAATCCACCGCGAATGCACGGGGCCCGTCATGGATCAAGGCTGAGGTAAGGCCTCGTGGAGTGAGGAAAAACGTCGAATGCCAGGAGTGGTTCAGCCACGGCGACTTCGACAGCTTCACTTTGCCGATGATCTGCATCCAGCGATGCAGGGTTTGGCAGGAGTCCCGCCACTGCTCGTATTTCAGCTCAGGCCACACGCCTGAAAAAGAAGCAAATTAGGCTCCAGTCTCAAACGGGCGGCGATCAGTACTGCCCTGGTTTGCGCCTTGCAGCTTCTTCGTTTGATTCATTAAGGAGAAACCCATGGGAGTCACGAAGCCAACCGCATCTGCCAAACGGCTGGCAAGCACACCTGTTCGACGGCCAAGAGATCGATGGAACGCCTCCGACCCAGGATCAAGAGCCGAAATTCGCCAGGGAGCGGGCACAACCTACGCTGAAGACTTGAACCCATCTCGCCTTCAACTCAGAAAGCATGATCACTCCGATTCAATGGGACCCGGATTATCGATCCCTGGAACCAGAGGACGCCGGGCAGGGTTTAGGCGGAAATACCGGCTTAAGTGAGAAATTATTGACCGCGGGTAGGCGTGATTTGCTTGCTGCACAAACCGGCACCTGCTCGGTCCATCCGCCAAAACAGCGCCTGCTGTTAGCAGCTTAACCCATGCAAGTCAAAAACTCAGACCCGATTTGGAGTCTTACGAACGGCGGCGGTTGCTCCGTCCGTCAGCTACTGGACGCGAAACCAGTCGACATTGAGACAAAGCAGTTCCTCGGAATGTGTCTTCCTGACGGATTTCCCGACGTCATCTATGAGCTGCACGGCCATTGCCCTTATTTTCAAGGCGTCCTCGCGCGATACGGTCATCGGCGAGGAGTAGTGAAGCCGAATACCGTCCTCTGGCTGGTTCACGTCTTCAATGGCCCTTGCCCGCCAGTTCTGGTGATGAACCTTGACCCAGGGGGAACCTCCCTCAAGATGTGTCCGGCTAGGTCCCACCGAAAATCGTCCCCGTGACTTCTGGATGCAGAGCCCTGACTTCACCAGAAAAGATAGAATTTCGCGGACAAGTGAAATCGGAATGGAAAGCCGCTCTCCGATCGCGTCAGGCGTGTCGAATCCGGGTATCGCCGTCATCTGCCGAACCGCAGAGTAGTGCCAGTCGGAGTAAAAGATCGCCTTCTGCTCCTCGGACAGGACCTGGTCGGGCGTGAGGCGGTGAAGAAGATCCTTCGATTGTTTCTGAAGTTCGCGTTGCCGCTTTTCATGGATGCGCCTGAGCTTCAGGCTGCCTGCACGCTCGATCTGCACGAGCAGGACGAAATATTCGGCTTCCAGCTCCGTAAACCCGAGAAACTCCGCCACCACAACACCCTGCTCAGGACTGAAGGCCTTCGCGGCACTGAGAACCTGACTAATGAAAGTGGCGTTGACACCCATCGATTCCGCAAGCCGGCTCAGCTGGCCGTACCCCTTTCTCGGACGTCCGCTCAGGCTGTCGCGAATGACCTTCCGATAATCGGAATACGAAAAGATATTCATATATGAAGCTTAAGACATATTTACCTGCAGGTAAATAATCT
Organism: Bdellovibrionales bacterium GWB1_55_8; assembly: GCA_001769835.1. GTDB lineage: Bacteria > Bdellovibrionota > UBA1018 > UBA1018 > UBA1018 > GWB1-55-8. Next base: position 35,336 of record MEPR01000079.1, on the reverse strand, counting down.
CCTTATCTATTTACTAAAGACATATGGCGCGACGCACTAAGGTCGGTTAATCCTGCCGCCTGACAAGGAGATGAAAATGAAAAAGCCGATCGTGTTGTTTCTGGCCGCTTTTTTCGCTGTTTCAAGCGCGCTTCCGGCCCAGGCATCCTCAGGGTGTTCGAGCGTGTATCGCGAAGAGGTGGTTGCGAACCGGTCCACGTACTTCCAGGACCTGAAGGAGCTCTACAGCTACCATAACTACCGGCGCTACACGGACACCATGGCCGGAGCCGTGCTTTCCTATCCCATCATGGTTGTCGCAGCCACGATCATGGGTGTCGTTGTTATGCCAGGAATGGAGGCCTACAAGGCTTCGCACCGCAGCTACGCAAGGAAAATGGCTGAATTCACCGCCTCTACTGAGACCAAGACCGCACTGAAAATGGAACGAAAACTCTTCAAGTCGGTGAGCAGAAAGATCGAGATCGATCGGAAGACATTTCACGAAATCGTCTCGGATCTGAAGACCGGATCTTTTTTCTGCCCTTACACCGACAGGATCACCCTCAGTGAAGAAGGCCGGCGGTATCTGGAACGCCATGGGGTAAAGGATGTCTACGAACTCTACGCCATCGTGGATGACGAAAGAGTGTTCCGGGAATTCTGGGAAACGGTTTCGCATTTTGAATTCACACGGGCACCGAGTCCCATCAAGAAGAAAGAAGTCGTTAAAAACCTCGTCAATGAACTGAAAAGGAAGGGCTACTGAAATGAAAAAGATACTGATCAGCGTTGGAATTTTTCTCATCACCCTGAACACTCACGCCGCATCACCGTCCCGCATGTCCTGTGATGTGGAAGTGAAGACAGTCATCGAGAACAGCTACCCCACGGAGAACAATCCTGGGACGAAGACGATGATGAGCAGGCAATATCTGATGTACGTGGCCTCGGACCGCGGAACGCCGCCGTTTTCGTCCCGACTGAGCCGGGAAGAAATCGCGGGAATGAAAGTCATCGATCACGAAGCCTTCACCGCCGATGGAAGACGCGTCCATTCGACCATCCCCTTCCTCGATCTCAGCAGGGAAAACGACTCCGCACTTGCTTTTGCATCGTTCGGGTCAAATGAACTTCCAAAGGGAAACTACGTGCTGATCGCGACGAAACCGGTGGGACAAAGCGTCTTCATCAGCGCTGTCGTATACGCCGGAACAAAACCCCTCATGAGCGTTGAAAGCTTCCTGGAGGATGACGGAACCTCTTTCGTTTTCGCCAGCTCTCCTGAAGCAGCACGGCTGCAGGCTGAGGAACCCAACATCAGTTTCAGTGAGCTCATCCAACGCCTGCCACTGAATCAGCCTTTCCACATGTACATGACCTGTCATCGCGAATAAGAAAGCACTGTGAAAACAAGAAGATGAATCTCAGAATTCGACTTGTTTCCGAGCAATTAATAGTGTACTAATACGATCTGGTATTTTTGCCATGATAAAGCCCTCCCAGGAAATACTTCAGATTGCAGTCGGCTTAGCCCTCCTCCTCTGCGGATGGACCCCCTCCTTCGCCGCCGGAGGAGGAGGTGGCACGGCCGATGGCGGAGGTGATTTCGCCTACTATCATTCCGGCGTCAGGCTTCATCAGCAAAGGGCGGCGCAGGGACTGATTTTCGATACCAGGGAAACCCCGCAGGCATTCTTCGATGAAGTCTTCACCTCCTATCAGGTGAGCCGCGAAAGACTGGCTTCGATCCTGGGTCATATTGAGGAGCGACTGAGTGAGCGTCGTTTCCGGAAGAACCCCCGCGGAGAATTGGAACCGCTTCTTCTCGACTTCGGACTCAACGAGAATGGCGAGGAAGCGATCTTCATCCTTTCTGGCTTCTACGACTGGGGAGTCCGTCAGCTTGAGCAATCAAACCGCGGATTTGAAAAGCTTCAGGCCGAAGAAAATCTCGAGAAGGCAATGCGAATCAAGCTCTTCAAGGAAGCGCTTCATCACTTCGGAATCATCAATGACGACCTGGCTCAGAACTACGCGCGTTATTCGGATCAACTGGGCCTTCGCGCCGCACGCCAGATCCGAGACTGTCATTCCCTGGAGCAGCGCTATGCTGGCTTTGACTGCATGAAGAGCTGGGATCCGGAATACTGGAATTCAACCAAGCTCATCGAAAACTGGGAAAGCGGAAAACTCGCACCCGAGGCGGTGATCCTGGGTTCGGCGAACGGAATCATGCTTGAGTTCGATCTCTCAAGAAAGAAGGAGATCGAAGTTCGCGAACCGAAATTCAAGATCCACGGCACCGGCAAGTGTGTCGAAAGGACCTACGAACGTTCGGATTGCACCATAAAAAAAGAGATGAAAGACGGGAAGCGCTTGACCCTGAGCAGAGCTTTCCGGATCTCGCTCAAATACGAGAAGGAAAACGATTTCGAGATTCCCCTCCAGTCGCGCGCCCCTGTTCAGGTCACCTACTCGATCGGCGGCGACCGCGATGATGATTCGGACGTTTTCAAGGAATCCAAAGTCATCCTGAGAAGGAAATCAAAATGAAAAAGCTTCTTCTTGTTTTACTCGCGATCACCCTCAGCGGTACCCAAGCCTTTGCCGGCCAATGTGCCGAAAGCTATTTGCAGAGCGGGATGGAGATCCAACAGAACAGGGGTTTTGGATTCCTTATCAAGGGCATTTACGATTACGACGAGACGATGAAATTTTTTGACCAGGATCACTTCAAGGCGATCACCACGCTTGCAGTGCTTGGCGTCGCCTTTCCCTTCCTGGTGATTGTCGATGGAACTCAATCCGCCTTTGATGCCCATGAGGCAAGATATCTGCTGAAAGTCGGCGAGGCGCTTTCAGCTACGGGCTCAAAAAGGGCCAGGAAAGGTCTCAGGGCGATGTATCGCCTCGTGAAGTCGGAAATCGAAATCACTCCGCAGGAGTTCGAAAAGGCGATCGCATCCCTGGGGACGCGAAACACGCTCTGCAAGAATGACCTGCAGATTCAACTCACCGAAAAAGGTCGCGAGCGTGTGGGAGACGCGGGCTTTTTCGCCTACCTGAACAGGATTCACGGAACTCCCGAATGGGATGAGTTCTGGAACGATCCCCAGAACTTCCAGACGATCTGGGGACCTGCGCCGCTGGTAAAGAAAGAGCTGAAACGAGCCCTTCTGCACGCGCTCGTCGCGGAAGGCTACCCGAGGCGGTAGTTCGAGCGAACGCCCCAAAGACCTTTATTGCGACCCTGTTTTGTCTTTTCCAGCTTACGTCTGGCCATTTACAATCTGACTCATGAGAATCTCTCTTCAAATTGCGACGGCCTGTCTGGCCAGTCTGGCCCTGTTCCTCCCAGGGCAGGCCGAGGCACGCTTCAGCCTGGATGCAGGCGGAAGCTCCAGCTATCTTTCGACGCGAGGAGGTGGAAAGATCCGGGCTCCCGGGGCGACGGCCGAGCTTACCTTTCCGGCCTCTTTTATGCGCTCGGACTGAACGACGCACATAGCGCTTCCCTGATCGTCGCTGCAGGGATCGGTTTTCACCTGGGGTACGAGATTCGTCGGATTCTGATGATCTGCATGATCACCATTCGACAGGAAACTGAAAGCGGGCGTTTATTGACGCTCTCTCTCCGCATGCTGATCTTTCGGGAAACGTTGCGCGAGAGCAGTGAGCCTTGGCCGGGATCTCTCCAAGAAATTGTAAGCGTGGATATCAGCAATCATTCCTGTAAAGAAAACCCCGGGAGCTGAATGACGTCATGGATGTCACCCCTGCCAGCGATTTCAAGTAATCTTGCTTTAGCTAAAGCCGCCGGAGCAGGCGCCATACCCCTTCATGTTGCCTGGAATGCGGTGGAAAGCGCTGGGACCGGTACTTGTACGCCAGGAGCGTACACCGATCCATACTCAAATATGTTTGCCGCTTTTAATGGAATATTTCCGGCGCAAAATCTCAAGCTCAGTCTGACCGTAAATCCAATGACCACAAATGTATGGACTCTGCCGGGCGATTTTTCGAGTGCGGATTTTGCCGCTGATTCGTCACTTGTTGCCACACAGAATACGATCGACATTATCGCCTGCCGCTTCAACAAGATGTTGGATTTTATTTTTACTAGGATCCCTGATATCGAAATCGTCGCTCTTCAAATTGGAAATGAGCTTGACCACACGGCGCAAAGCACGAGCTCACACTTTTGGGCAAATTACTGGCGCTTTTATGCAAATGTCGCCACGCATGCGCGGGCGATTCAAGGTGGACTGGAGCAACTGAACAACACCATAAGCGACATCATCGCGCTCACCTATTATCCGATGAATGGCGATTTTACGGTCAAAGATCCGACGATCAGTTCGGCTGACATCGCCTCGCTCGTTTCGGTTTACACCGATGTTTCCAAACCCATTCACCTTCAGGAAGTGGGGTATCACACAGGCTCGGCGTACAGCAGCAGTTCTCAATCCAAACAAGGTCACTTCATCCAGGATTTTTTCCAGACCTGGGATCACTACGATACACGAATCGCTTTTGTTTCATTTTTGCGCCTCAACGATCTCTCTCATTCGGGTGCACAAATTCTTGGAAACTCCTACTACGCCCCCGGAACTGCCCCCCCTACTTTGTGGAATACCTGGAAACTCTGGGCCTAAGAGCGTATGACGGCACCGACAAAACCGGCTACCTCCAACTTAAGCTCGAGACCGCAGCTCGCGGGTGGTAACTCCATTTCTTGGATGAATCGGAAACCGGGGTCCCGTCGAGCGTCAGTGTAAATGTAAGTGGTGATTAAGAAATTTTGGTGGCTCCTCCGAGAATCGAACTCGGACACCCGTGAGGATACACGATTTTGAGTCGTGCGCGTCTACCAATTCCGCCAAGGAGCCAATCAGGTAGGACCTAAAGGACTAACCTAAATGAGTATTTCTGTCTAGAGGCGCGTGCGAAGGGCGCCAGTCCCATTGCAAAAGCTCAAAACCTCCGCTCCGGGAAAGCCGGTATTTCGCCCCGAGCGGAAGCGAGTACTTGGCCGGCCCATGCCCCACCGGCAAGCCGTAAGCGACAGGAATTCCGACCCGATCGCCCAGCTCACCGAAAAGCTTCGGGATCATTTTTTTCTCGTTCAATTTCTTTCGCGCTGGCTCAAGCTCAGAGGGCTTCGGGGACGCAATCACGCGCGCGCGGTTCTTTCCTTTTGGAACCTCCGCAAGCACGTTCGAGACCTTGTCTGTGCAGTTCAGGAAATTCCCAAGAATGATTCCCTTTGCTCCGGACAGCATCCCTGACTGGCCCACCTGCTCCGCCATCCGGTCGAGACGATAAAGAGACTCGTCGACATCTTCGAAAAAGACGAACTTCCCCTGCACTACCGGCTCAAAAGGCGTTCCGATCATCGAAGCCCAGACCGACAGGTTCCCACCAACGAGTTCACCTTCAATGTTCTGAGACGGGGCTTTCGTGGCGAATCGGAGTTTCTTCGCGCCCCAGGGATTTTTCGGCGATTCTCCGCTGAAGAACTGCCGCATGGCTTTCCATTCTCCCGGGGAAAGCGCACGAAAACTCCTCAGACCCGCCATTGGTGAGTGCAATGCGGACCAACCCCAGCGGGAGCGAACATACTCCAGTAAAGCGGTCGAATCCGAATAGCCCGCGAGAAGCTTTCTCGGGGGCAGCCCGTTTTTCGCGACCAGCCGCTCGAGATATGGCAGAATTCTCGCTGCACCATACCCCCCCCGCGCGCACCAGACGATGTCAATGGATGGATCCTGTGCATACTCGAAAAAGGCCTGGGCTCGTTCTTCATCAGTGCCTGCAAAGTAGCGATAAGCACGCCGGCATTGTGGATGGACTTTAAAAAACCAGTTTTCCTCACGAAGCTTCTCAAGACCGAGTTCAAACTCCGCTTGAGGTACCTGAAATGAGGGCGCTACGATTCCGACTCGAAGGGATGAAAGCAAAGCCATAGTCCTTGGAGAATAACGATCGTCCCGTCTTAAATCAAAGGGAACCGGCGCTCATTTCATCGCGCGAAGCAGCTCCTGCAACCCAGTTTGTCCTCGAGCCGATACCCAGAAGATGTTATCGGGACCAAACCCCAGCTCCTTCAGCAGAGCCAGCGATTCGCGTTTACGGATGGCACGCTCGCTTTGGGTTTTCAGGACATCAGCCTTGGTGAACACCGCGGTCATCGGAATACCGTTTTCCGCCAGAAAACGCATGGCATCGAGATCGAGCTCGGTCGGGCCGTGTCGCGCATCGAGCAGCACAAAGGCGCGGTCCAGACCTTCGTCCGCCCTTAGGTAGGCGCCTATAAAAGTGGCCCAGCGCTCGCGCTCCTCATGTCCGGCGCGCGCATAGCCGTAGCCGGGCAGGTCGGCGATGATCTTGCCCGCGTCTTTCCAAAAATAAAAATGGATCGCCCGGGTTTTTCCCGGCTCCTTGCTGACTTGAGCCAGGCGCGTTCCCAGGAGAGCATTGATCAGGGAACTCTTTCCAACGTTCGAACGCCCTACCATGGCGATGCGTGGCTCGCGCCGGCCCTTCAGAAAGATGCCCTTCAGGGTATCTGGAATCTGGGTTTCACTGCCTATCGTGAGCACGAATTCGCCGGCCAAAAGAAAACTCCCTTTCTGAGGTCTTTCTAAGGTCTTCCTGAGATCCGGGGTCACCCAGCACGGCTCGCCTCTGAACCGTTAGCGGTTCGGGATTGAACCACCCGGTTCAAACCACATCCAAAACCCCTGGCAAGACAAGGACAAAAAGACCTGTGATCCGGGAGTTGGATATCACGAAGAACCGAATTTCAGTCCTGAAATCGCACACTCAGCCATGTCTTTCCGAAAACCGGGGGCGTTCAGAGGCACAGAATCGCGAGCTGGAACACTGATTGCTCAAGCGGCTGCCATCAAAAGGAGAATCGAACCATGTGGCAAATCAGAATTCAGGACCCTTCAGGCGAAGTCCGTACATTTCCTTTGAAGGGCGCGGTCAAAATAGGTCGAGGCGAGGATTCCTGCATCCGGCTCAGGGATGCTACCGCACCGATCGAAGCCGCGGTCCTCTCACCCACATTCAACAACATCCCTGGGGGGAGCCCTTATTGGCTGCGCGTGAACGAAAGCGCCCCTCCGTGCCGACTCGGAGATCTGGCAGTGCGCGAAAGCCAGGTGCCTGCGGGGCTCCCGTTCCAGCTGGCTGAAAGCGTGCTCACGATCCAGCAAACAGGCGCTGCCGACGCCCTCCCTCAAATGCCAACCGGAGTGAGGCCTTGGCTGACAAAATCGGCGGAAGGCCGGCGTATTCTCTGGATGACGAAAAAGGCGGCCGCCACTCCGCTGTCCATCTATCTCGCAGGCGAAACCGGCACCGGCAAGGAGGTGCTCGCGCATCTGATTCACGCCTGGAGCGATCGGGCGAGCGGTCCGTTCGTTCCGCTTCATTGCGGGGCCTTGGCCCTGTCGCTCGCTGAAAGCGAGCTCTTCGGGCATGTGAAAGGGGCTTTCACGGGCGCCATGAATCAGCGTCCCGGAGCACTCATGCAGGCCCATAACGGGACGCTCTTTCTGGATGAAATCGGCGACCTGCCTGCCGACATTCAGGTCAAACTTCTGCGATTCCTGGAAGACGGGGAAATTCGGCCCGTCGGCGCTGATCGCCCGTCACGTGCGGATGTACGCCTCATCTGCGCCACTCACCACCCGCTACTTAAACTCGTAGAAGAAGGCAAATTCAGACGCGATCTCTATTACCGGATCGCCTCCGTGACAATTGATATTCCATCACTCAGATCACGTCCTGACGATGTTGAAATGCTGGCCAGGCAGTTCGCGGCTGATCTGGACCGGAGCTTCTCCCCCAAAGCGCTGCTGCGCCTCAAAGCCCACTCCTGGCCTGGAAATGTACGCGAACTTCGGCATGCAATCGAAAGAGCCAGCGGACTTGCAGGACCCTTCACGCCGGTATTGAGCGAAGAGGCCTTTGAATTTCTGCTGACACCTGACAATATTTCCGTCAACCCTCAACTCGAACTCGGTGCTGGGGTATTGAGCCTCAAGGAAATGGAGCGTCTTCTCCTCCTGAAATCCCTGCGCTTGGCCAATGGGAACCGTGCGACAGCCGCAAAGATTCTGGGCGTCGCTCGCAGCACGCTTTTCGAGATGCTGAAACGGCACCGGATCGAGGGACCCCGCAGTGCCGCGAAAAAGGCTCCCACCGGGGAAATCTGGTTAACCCAGTCTTCGGGTGTGGAAGCTGCCTAGCTTCTATTTGACGATGACGTCCAGGAAGAACAACTCAATGACCTGGCCTTCGGGAAGCCATGCATTGACTCGGTCGAGAAGCTTCTTTTTCAGGAGCTTCTTTCCATCTCGAGTCATCAGCTCATCTCGCTCCAAGGGAAGGAGTACGTTCGTGATCTGATCACGGACCCTCGGCATGTTATCTTCAATGAAATAACGTGTCTCTTTGCTATCGCATTCAATGACGATTTCGATTTCAGCGGACTGGAAATCACCCTCGGACCCTACCGCAGGTCGCACTTCCACGTTGAAACGACCCAGAGGAAGCGTACTGAACCTGTGCCGGGCGGTCTCGGCCTGCTTGTGAATGAACTCTCCGATATTCTTGGAAGCATCTTCAAAAGCTGCGCTTCCCGAAGAGAGCGCCTTCAAATCCTGAAAACGGAGATAGCGCTGATAAGCCATGCCCAAGGCAAGAGCAAGAACTCCAAGACTCAGGAAAAAGACGAGAGCCATCTTGCGGCTCGGGGCATCCGGTCCCCGAAACGCCACCCACATGTCCCCGAAAACGGTGAACGGATGTGAAAGGCGGCCCAAAAAGGAAGTCGAATGAAGTGCAGCGCGAAGGCGAGCTACTCGCGAGGAGTTCGATTCTGCCATCTCCTTAGTGTAGCTATACCGAATAGAACACTCAAGTTTGCTCCGCCAAATCTCGAGTATTCGACCTTCCTTGTCGGAATCGCGTCGATCTCAGGCGGCTTGCTGGTTCCACCGCGACGCGAACCGTGCTAGTTTCGTCGCCTCATGGAACCATTCCTCGAATTTGAAAAACCGATCATCAACCTTGAAAAGAAACTGAAGGACCTGAAGGAAATCGCGGGTCAGGAGGGCGTCGACTTTTCGAAGGAAATCACCATCCTCGAAAAGAAGGTCTTGCAGCTCATCGACGATACTTTCGCGCAGCTCAGTCCCTGGCAACGCGTACAGCTTTGCCGCCATCCCAACCGACCCTACACACGAGACTACGTGGACATGCTTTTCCCGGACTTCCTGGAACTCCACGGAGACCGCACCTTCGGTGACGACAGGGCGTTGCTCGCAGGCGTGGCAACCTGGCCGCCGGCCGTTCCAAGCACTGAACCAAGCCCGGCCAAACCTTTGGACAGCAAAAGAACGCCTGTTCTGATCCTCGGTCATCAGAAAGGCCGGACCACGAAACAGAAAATGGAGAGAAACTTCGGAATGGCGCGCCCGGAGGGATATCGCAAAGCCATTCGTTTGATGAGGATGGCCGATCGCGCGCAGATGCCGATCCTTGCCTTCATTGATACTCCCGGGGCTTACCCTGGCATCGAAGCCGAGGAGCGGGGCCAGGCTCAGGCGATCGCTGAAAGCATTCAGACCATGTTCGAGCTGTCAGTGCCGGTTGTCGCCGTCGTGATTGGCGAGGGCGGGTCGGGCGGCGCGCTTGCCATCGGTGTAGCCGATGTGGTTCTGATGCAGGAGTACAGTACCTATTCCGTGATTTCCCCGGAAAGCTGCGCATCCATCCTCTGGAGCAACTCAGGTTTGGCGGAAAACGCCGCCAATCGGCTTAAAATGAGCCCCCCTGAACTCCAGAAACTGGGTGTGATCGATGGGATCATCACGGAACCGAAAGGCGGCGCGCATCGCGACTGGCTGGCCGCTTGCCTGTTGCTCCGCGAGGGTCTCATCAAGTACACTGAGCCCTTGATCAAAGCGGGACGGAAATCCTCGAAAACCAGGGCATCTGAACGAATTCAGAAGTTCCGCGGCATGGGCCACCAGGCGCTCGCTCATGCGAAATTGGAATGAGCATAAAGCCTGAGAACTGTACTGTTGAGAACGTACTCTAATGAGTAAATTAGTTGTGATCTCGGCCCCTTCAGGGGGAGGTAAAACCACTCTGTGCGAACGATTATTGCGCGATTTCGCGGGCAAACTCGTGCTCTCGATCTCGACCACCACCCGAGCGCCTCGCGGGCGGGAACAAAATGGAGTCGAATACCACTTCGTTTCAAAAGCGGAGTTTGAAAAAGGGATCCAGGACCACCGGTTCGCCGAGTGGGCGCTCGTTCACGGCAATTATTACGGCACATCCAGGACCGTGATCGAAAAATGTTTCGAACAGGGCAAATCCGTTCTCCTCGACATTGACGTGCAGGGTGCCGAAAGCCTGAGGAAAGCTTACCCTCGTGAATGCTTCCGGATCTTCATCGCGCCGCCGAGTCTTGCGCACCTGGAATCCCGACTCAGGCACCGAGGTACTGATTCCGAGGAAACCATTCAAAAACGCCTTAAAAACGCGCGAGACGAGATGGAACACGCTCCCCGATTCGATCGGATCGTGGTGAATGACCAGCTCGATCATGCCTATGCTGAACTCAAGGAAGTGGTCAGTCACCTGCTGACGGAGAAAAATGGCTAAACCCAAGAGCGCCTCGCTCGAGACTATTTCCAACACGGTTTCGAGCTACTACCCGGACGCGAAACTCGAACTGCTCACGAAAGCCTATAAATTTGCCGAAGAGGCCCATCGGGGGCAGCTTCGTTCAAGCGGCGAACCTTACATGATTCATCCGGCTGAAGTCGCGCAGACTCTCGCGGACCTGAAGCTGGACATGGCGAGCATCGCTGTCGGACTCCTGCACGACACGGTTGAGGACACTCACGCCACCCTGGAGCAGATTCAGAAGGAATTCGGTAACGACATCGCTGACCTGGTCGATGGCGTCACGAAGCTGTCCCAGATCACCTTCAAGACTTCCGAGGAAAAACAGGCGGAAAACTTCCGAAAGATGATCCTGGCAATGGCGAAGGACATCCGGGTGATCCTCGTCAAACTTGCTGACCGGCTGAACAACATGCGGACGCTCGAACACCTTTCGCCGCATAAGCAGAAGATCATCGCGCAGGAAACGCTCGACATCTATGCACCCATCGCCAATCGCCTCGGAATCGGCTGGATCAAGACGGAACTCGAGGATCTCTGCCTCCGTTATCTTCATCCGGACATTTATTACCGGCTTGCGCAAACAGTCGCGAAAACCAAACGCGAGCGCCAGAAATACACGGACGACTTCTCCGAGGTTCTCGATGAGAAGCTGAAGGAATACGACATGAACGCCCAGGTTTCGGGGCGTGCGAAGCATTTCTTCTCGATCTTCAATAAAATGGAGCGTCGTAAAGTCGATTTCGACCAGGTTTTCGACACGATCGCATTCCGGATCATCGTCGACAACATCACCGAGTGCTATAAGGCCCTCGGGGTTATTCACGCCAGCTATAAACCGATTCCAGGCCGCTTCAAGGATTACATCGCCATGCCGAAGGCCAATGGCTACCAATCACTGCATACGACCGTCATCGGTCCTGCCGGCGACCGGGTGGAAATCCAGATCCGCACCCAGGAAATGAATCAGGTCGCCGAAGGCGGAATTGCGGCGCACTGGAAATACAAGGAAGGCCGCTTCGACACCCGGTCCCGCGAAAACGTGGAATGGGTGAACCGCCTCCTGGAATGGCATCAGGATCTCTCTGATCCGAACGAATTCCTGGAGACAGTGAAAATCGACCTGTTCGCCGAAGACGTTTTCGTCTTCACTCCCAAGGGCGAGGTCAAGCAGCTCGCTCACGGCGCATCCCCTCTCGACTTCGCGTACGCGGTGCATACTGATGTCGGGCACAAGTGCGTCGGCGCCAAAGTGAACGGCAAGATCGTTCCGCTCAAACATCGTTTAAAGTCGGGCGACACCGTCGAGATCGTCACTTCCACCACTCAAAGCCCTTCAAAAGACTGGCTCAAGATCGTCAGGAGCTCCCGGGCAAAAGCAAAGATCCGCGCCTTCATCAAGGAACAGGAACGCGACCGCTCGCGCGAACTGGGCAAGGCGGTACTGGAAAAGGCGCTGCGCGCCTATAGCCAGAGTTTGTCCAAAGTTGAAAAATCAGGCGAACTGTTGAAAGCCGTGCAGGCTCAGGGTCTTCGCTCGCCGGAGGAGCTCTGGGCAGGGTTGGGATATGGACGCATTTCGGTCGATGATCTGATTCCGCTGATTCTTCCAAAGGAAGCGTTGGAACGGAAAACGGAAGCCGCCAAGGCGGAAGACGAAAGCTTCCTCAGAAAAGTATTGAACGTCGCGAAAAAACGTGGCGAGAGCCGGAACGCCATCACTGTCGCAAATCTGGACGACGTCCTTGTGCGCTTTGGGCGATGTTGCAACCCGCTGCCGGGCGACAGCATCGTCGGGTTTATCACCCGCGGCCGTGGGGTGACCGTGCACACGGCCACGTGCACGAAAGCCATCGACAATGACCAGGAAAGGCGTGTCGACGTCCAGTGGAACGTACGAGAGAACAAGACCATCAAAAGGACCGTCAAAATCCGCGTGCTCTCGCTCGATGAACCCGGTCTGCTGGCGATCATGTCGCAGACGATTTCAGGATGCGGCGTCAATATCTCCTCGGCCAACATCCGAACCACAAAAGACAAGAAGGCGATCGCGATTTTTGATGTCGAGGTCGGAGACCTTTCGCAGCTTCACAAGATCACGAGCGCGTTGGAAGGCAAAAAAGGCGTAATCTCGGTGGAGCGAGTCCGATCTTAGCGAGTGAAGCGAGTGACCTGGCGAATCACTGCCCTTCAGCCTGCAGTATCTGACCTCGGATTTCTCCATTGGGATTGTTCGTCGTATGGACGTTTGCGTAGGTATTTCCCTCCAGTACGGCGTTTACCGCCTCCTGAAAGGTGTTAATTCCTTGCTCGGGCGCGGGAGTGAAATCACTTTCGGTCAGGACTCCGCTTATTGAATTACTGAAGCCTTCTGAAGCCAGCGGAAATATCACCGGGCCATTCACGCCGGGCGCCCCAATATGGATGTGCGCCCCGACGATCTCACTGGTCAGACCGGTCACGACGACTGAAAAAGATATTTCGCTTCGGTTTCGAATACCAAAACTGGCTGCTCCGGTTCCCGATGGGTCAACCGGAGGCACTTCAGCCGCCCCTGTCAGGCCGGCCACCCTGGATTCGACTTCACATGCAATCGCAGGAGAGCCGGTCGGAGTTGGCTGGGGTGTCGCCCCAGGGGCGCCGCCATCATACTGAGCAGCTGCCAGCTGAAGCGAGCCAGCCCAGGCTCCCGCACATAGCATCGCAAGAGTTGAGTACTTCATTTTCATTTGAGTCTCCTTTTCCAATGGGATCTGGAGAGACAGGGTGCGAAGAACAGACCACGACGAAAGCCGATTGCATGATCGGGCGGAGCGCTCGGGAGAAACCGAAGTTCAACTTCCAGGCTGCGGCCAGAGCCGCTCAGGCGGACGCTCTCCGCGATTCAGAAACTCCTGGAATTCCTTTGACCGGACGTACTGGTCCTCGCGCAGGGCTTTGCGCCGGACCTCGTGAGTGCGCGTTCGCTCGCGTTTTTCTTCCTTCATCATCTTGTGAAGCGTCTTACGGCGTTCCAGAAAATCCTGAATGTAGGCACGCCTGGCAGGACCTTTCTCATTTTCGGCGAAAAAAAGGCGGCGCGCCTCGCGTTCGCGGGCTTCCCATTCGTATTTGCGGGCCTTCTGGGAAGAGACCAGATCCTTCAATTCGAATTTTTGTCGGTGTTCAAGAGCTCGCAACTCAGCATGCAGCGCTCGATTGAACTCTCTCAGCAGCGATTTGACCTCGGCGCCAGTCAGCTTGACGGGCTCCGGTGAAGCACTGATAGAGGGAGATGGGCTCGGCGACGGACTGCTCGCGCCCGCCGAATCCATCCAGGCAGAAGATAAGAGAAGGCCCAGGGCGAAACCCAACCCCAGGCCTCCTTGAAAAAAAGAAATCAGAGACATTTTACTCCGTGATTACCTGAATGCGATCCACCTTGAAGCCCCAGCCATTCACGCTGACGTCCGAAGTGAATTTCACGACTACGGTGTCACCGGCCGCATAGTCGGTGGTGTAATCGTTCATATCGCCCGAAAGCTTTTCGAGCAGTTCGCCGCCGGTCGTTTCGAGTTTCACGACATCGAAATTGCGCTCGGTCTGAATCTTCTCGAAATGCACTCGGATGTACTTCGCGCCCGGATGCTTGATCTCGAACGAGAGGTTCGCCTTGTCCGCATAAGGATGATCGGACTCAAGCACGTGCTCCACGTTCTGCCATTTCGATTCATCCGGCTCATCCGACGGAGGAACAATGCCATTCATCGCGTTGTAAGCATTGATGCGTCCGCGAGAGAAAACCTTCTTTGATAGGCCGCGGACCGGATCACTGGTGGTGATCATGCGGTCCTTGATATCAGAGAAGGTCCATTGCGGATTTGCCGAGGAAAGGAGCGCCGCAACACCGACGGCATGCGGAGTGGCCATGGAAGTCCCACTGAAAGCCGCATATTTGCCGCCTTTGGTGGTGCTGTAAACCTTCACGCCCGGGGCCGCGACATGAACGGTCTTGCGGCCGTAATTCGAGAAGCTGGCCAGCTTGTCCGTGTTGTCTGTCGCCGCGACGGCGAGAATGTTATCGACCTTGTAGCTCGCAGGATAGGTCGGCGACGTATCGTTGTTGGTGCCGTCGTTACCGGCGGCAGCCGCGAAGAGGATACCCGCTTCTTTAGACCGCACGATTGAGTCCATAAGCGTCTGGGAGAAAGAACCACCACCCCAGCTGTTGTTCATGACCTGAACCTTCATCTTGGTCGCGTAATTGATCGATTCGATCGCGCCCTGGGCCGTACCACCGCCCTGTGCATCGAGGAACTTCACGGGAAGCAGACTCACTTCCCAGTTCACGCCGGCAACGCCGACTCCGTTGTTTCCAACGGCGCCGATGGTGCCCGCCACATGAGTTCCATGATCATGGTCATCGCTTGAATTCCGCGTGTTCTTGGCGAAATTCCAGCCATGGGTATCGTCGATGAAGCCGTTGCCGTCGTCATCTTTTCCGTTCGTGGCCAACTCGCCGGCTTCGCCCGGATTCGTGTACAGGTTTTCGATCAGGTCCGGATGGGTCCAGTCAATGCCTGTGTCGATCACGGCAACAAGGACTTTGCGGCTTCCACGGATGCCGTTCTGCCAAAGCTGCATGATGCCCACGTCAGAACCCGCTGTTCCGACCTGGCCCGCAGGATCTTTCTGACCGAAATTGAAAATGCCCCAGGTTTTCGCGAAATCCGGGTCATTGGGGGCTCCGACCGGCAGCCCGTCGTCGAGTGCGCGGTAAATGAAATTCGGTTCCGCGTAGGCGATAGCGTTCTCGTCTTTCAACACGGACAGAGCAACGGAGATATCACCGTCTTTGGCCAGCTGAATGGTATGAAGGCGCTTGTCGGTGACAAACGGTTTGATATCGAGAATGGATTCATCCCCGAGTTTCGCCTGAAGCGCGGAGATCAGATTGGCTTGAACCTGGTGTCCTGAAGCTTCTTTCAACTTCACAATCACCTGTCCCGGAACATGCGTGCCGGTTGACTTTACTTGTACTGCAGAAAACCCCGTTGCCGGAATCAGAGCTAGCGCTACCGTTCCAGTTATGTATCCCCACACAGCTTTCTTCATTCGCCCTCCAATGGCGCCCCCGGTGACCCAACCTCAGAAACGTCCCGAAACCAGTCACTTTCCTGTGACTGCCTTCTAAACGAAGGTGGGTAGCAAAAAATACTAGGTCGATTTTACCGAGCTAGCCGCTTTAGTCAAGCCGGGCGCTGTCGAATGCACCGCTCTGGCGGCAGTCCTTCACGCGGATTGTCGGAGTGACACGGCCTCTGAATCGATTTAACTCCGGAACGCCGGCCCACTCCCACCGCTGCCCTACCTCCGGGATCAGCTCACGCTCTGCGCCATGAAACCAGATGGCCTCAAGCGCCGCGGTTCCCTTTTCGCCAAGTCGATATTTCAAATGCCTGCCTTTAAGCACCTGCTGGTTCTCCACCTGCGCGGAAAATGCGAACACGGGCTCGGGATTGCCTGGTCCAAAAGGCCCTAGGCGTTCGAGCTCTGCAATGGACTCGACACTGAGGTCCTCCAGCGTGCAGTTCCCTTCTAAAAGAAGCGGAGGAGAATCCCCTTCTTCTCCCACTCCGGAAAGCGCCGCGTCGAATGAATTCGCGAATTCATCGATTTGGGTCGGATCAATGGAAAGCCCTGCAGCATGACGATGGCCGCCAAAGCCTAAAAGGAGCCCAGCGCAGGAGCGAAGTGCCGAAAGCACATCTTTCCCTCCATAGGACCGCACACTCCCTTTGCCATGTCCGTCCCGAATCGCCAGAACAGCGGCAGGTCTTCTGAAAGTCTCGGTCACTCGTGAAGCGACGATTCCGACGACACCTTCGTGCCATCCGGGGTCAGCAACCACCACCCCGTTTTGAAAAAGGCCACGCCCCATTCCCTCTTCCACCCGCACGCGGACCTCGTCCCAAATACGATTCTGAGTCTCAGCGCGTTCCGCATTCATCCGCTCCAGCTTCTGAGCCAGTGCGGGTGCCACGGCGGGGTCCCGGGTCGTCAAAAGTTCGAGCGCGAGACTCGCGGAACCCATGCGGCCGGAAGCATTGATCCGCGGCCCTAAAGTAAAACCCAGATGTCCCGGACTGACATCACGCGAGCCGATTCCAGCGGCTTCCAGAAGAGCCCGAAAACCCGGCTTTTTAGTGTTCTTCAGAACCTCAAGCCCATGGCGGACCAGAATGTGATTATCACCCGTCAGCGGAACCATGTCCGCTGCCGTCGCGAGCACCACAAGATCCAGGTGCTGTTTCAGGTTAGGCTCCGCAGTGCCCGCAAACCAGCCCAGCTCCCGTCCGCGCGCCCGAAGCGCGATCGAAACATAAAACGCGAGGCCGCAGCCGCAAAGCTGTCTCAGGCCACTCTCGCAATCAGCTCGTTGCGGATTGATGACGGCTACAGCTTTCGGCAGCCCTTGGGTGGGATCGAGCTGATGATGATCCACGATGACGAGATCAATGCCAAGTTCGACTGCGCGCTCCGCGGCCGCAAAACTCGTGATTCCACAATCGACCGTGAGAAGAACCGAAGCTCCAGCCGCCTTCGCCTCTTCCACGGCTCCGACGTTCAGACCATAACCATCGCGGAAGCGATCGGGTTGCCTGATTTCAAAACGAAAACCGAAATCGCGCAGTACCCAGCCGAAAAGCGCGGCCCCCGTGGTTCCATCCACGTCATAATCGCCAAATACCCAGACGAGCTCGCCATGATCGTGCGCGCGTGCCAGCCGCTCAATGGCAGGCCCCATGTCGCGGATGGTTGAAGGAGGCCGGATCGTCTCAAACCTGGGATTCAAAAATGCCTGAATCGATTCAGCGGTTTCAAGACCGCGCATCAGGCAGACTCTGAGCGCGATTTCAGACAATCCTGTCGCGCGTTTGAGCTCACTGAGCTCGTCAGCAGGAATCGACGAGGCTTCGGCCCTGAACTTCCAATCGCGAGGCCGAAGATGTCGTTTCATTGAAATACTGCTTCTGGGAAATACTGGCTCTGGCAATGCAAGTTAGGTCGTTTTGGGTTGCCGAACGGCACCGCCCGGACCACCCGAACTTCCCTGCTGCTTGGCCAGGCGCTTGTCGTAATAATTCGAAATCGCGATCACGAACGGACTCGCTACAAATATTGTGGAGTAACAACCCGCGATAATGCCGACCGTCAGAGCAAAGGCGAAATCATGAATGACGTTGCCACCGAAAAAGAGAAGAGCAACGACAGTCAGCAACGTGACTACTGAAGTCAGAATCGAACGACCGAGGGTTTCGTTTACGGCCTTGTTCACCGCGACCTCGATTTTCATACCGGGATGAATCTGCAGAACTTCGCGAATGCGGTCGTAAATAACGATCGTATCGTTGCAGGAATACCCGATCAACGCGAGAAGGGCTGCGAGGATCTGAAGATCAAACTGCTTTCCTGTCACAATAAAAATACCGATAACGATAATTGCGTCATGGAAAAGCGCGACCACGAGACCGGGCGCATAACGGATATCAAACCGGATCCCGACATAGATCAGGATCGCCAGAAGCGCGTAGAACATTGAAAGGAAACCGCTCATCCGAAGTGACTTGCCTGCCGCGGGCCCAACAACGTCCACTCTCTGGATCTCGTACTCGCCGGGTTTGAGCTGCTTGGAGATCGCTGCTTCCACCTGTCCGGAAACCTGGTTCAGCGTCGAGGCGTCGCCTTGAGCTTTGATCAGAAACTCGTGAGCCGCCGGTTCACCGATCTGCTGAACCCGCGCTCCTTCCAACCCGCCTTGTTCAATAGCGGATCGGACCATCCCGATTTCCCAGTTCTGAGGCACTCTTACCTGCACCTCAGCGCCGCCTGTGAAATCGATTCCGTAATTCAGGCCCTTCGTGAAGAAAAGAACAATGGTAAGCAAAACCGCGGCTCCGGAAATGCCTGCCCAGATAAAACGTTTTCCGACGAAATCGTAATTAGTATCCGGTCGAATCAGCTGAAACATCTGTCTATCCTCTCATCAGATACTGATGGTTTGCTGCCCCTTGTCCTGGAGGCGCTTGAGATATAAATCAAACATCAGCCGGCAAACAAAGACGGCTGCGAACACGGTGGTCACGATCCCGATCAACAATGTCACGGCAAAGCCCTTGATCGGACCTGTTCCGTACATCAGAAGAACAACAGCAGCTGCAGCAGTCGTGATGTTCGAATCCAAAATGGCACTGAAAGCTTTTTGGAATCCTGCTTCAATCGCTCCGTGCAGCTGCTTGCCCGCCCTGACTTCATCGCGAATACGCTCAAAAATGATGATATTTGAGTCGACCGCCATGCCGATCGTAAGCGCAATACCTGCGATACCCGGAAGCGTCAAAGTGGCTTCCATGCCCACTAGAATCGCCAGGACAAAAAGGACGTTCAGCAACAACGAGATGATCGCGATCACACCGGACTTCCGGTAATAAACTCCGGCGAACAAAAAGACCATCAGGATTCCGACTGTGCTTGCAATAGCTCCCTTTTTGATCGAGTCGCTTCCAAGAGACGGTCCGACCACCCGCTGCTCGAGGAAATCGAGCTGAGCCGGCAATGCGCCTGCGCGAAGCACGATCGCAAGGTCCTTGGCTTCTTTCATCAGCGCGTCAGGATCGCCCTGACCCAGCGTGATCTGTCCATTTTCAGAAATCTTGCTCTGAATGACCGGCGCCGAGTGCACGATATTGTCGAGCACGATGGCCAGTCTGCGACCAATGTTGTCGCCGGTGAGCTTACCGAACATCGTGGCTCCACGGGGATTCATCTGGAACCCGACGTTCGGGCGACGAGTTTCCTGGTCGAAATTGACATTCGCGTCAGCAAGCTCTTCCCCGGTCACATCCACTTTGGAGTGCAGGAGGTAAGGAATCCGCGTAGCCGGCATGCCCGGCACGGTGGAGCGCTCAAATGCGATCTCGTCGCCTTCAGGAATCCGGCCCTTCGCGTGCTCGTTGAGCTTCGCTACATAGTCGGAGAACTTCTGGCCTTCCTTGAAGGTGATGTTCTGCTTTTGCTCGATTTCATTCACGAGCGCGGCGACCTGGTCTGGCGCCATGGCTTTGTCGTCGACGATCTTGAATTCAAGTTTCGCGGTACGCCCGATCAGGCCCTTGGCGCGTTCGATGTCTTTCACGCCGGGGAGTTCGACCACCAGGCGGTCCGTTCCCTGACTCACGATCGAGGGCTCGGTTACGCCGAATTCGTCAATACGATTCCGAATGACTTCGATACTCTGGTTCATCGTGCGATCGCGGACGTCGACGCGGAACTCGCGAGACAAACCCACTTCATAGTTGCCCGGTTTGTCACCGACCATTCGAAGCGTCCAGAACTCGTCTTTGATAATGTTTCGGACCTCATCGTTCTTCGCGATATCGAACTCAAAGGTGATATGCGGATCTTCGACCGGCAGCCCCTCGCGAACGACTTTCACGTTCTTTACCGGGATTCCCTTTTCTTTCAATCGCCCTTCCAGAGCCGAAGCCTGGCGATCGACGATGTCCTTGAAAACCTTATTGAAGTCGACGCCGAGGACCATGTACAGGCCGCCCTGCAAGTCCAGCCCGAGATTGATCTTCTGCTTGAAAGGAAATTTCGTGTTCTCCAGATCCAGCCGCGCAAGCGTTGGATATACGTAGATCACTGAAAGAACGGTAAAGAACATCAGCAGCGCGAACTTCGCCCACCAGCTCCGGTTCATGAGTTGCTCCTCTGCTCGGCTATCAGCCGAGATCCTTGATCTGGCCCTTCACTACCTGGGCAACATGACTTTTCATTACTTTGATTTTAACATTCGACGCGATCTCGATCGTGACCACTTTTTCAGTCAGGCCCGTGATCGTTCCGATAATTCCAGAACTCGTGACGACTTCATCGCCCTGTTGAAGCGCGTTGATCATTGCCTGCTGCTCGCGCATTTTCTTTTGCTGAGGCCGAATCATCAGGAAATAAACGACGGCGAACATCGCCAGGAACGGAACCAGCATGCCGCCGATTCCAGGCTGCGCAGGAACACCGTTGCCGGGTGCCGGAGCCGAGCCCGCGGGAACCGCTGGATTTTCAGCGAAAGCGGAAACAGCAAAAGCGCTGATCAGCGCAAAATTCAACGAGACGGACCAAGTGGTACGAAGTGCTTTATTGAGCGTCATGACTTCCCCTAGTTCAAGTTCTTGCGTGATGATGACTCAGGACCTTGATTTTGTATAGAAATCTTTAGCCCATTCGTCAAACCGATTCTCCAGAATCGCAGTTCGCATCTGTTCCATGAGCCCGATATAGAATGTGAGATTGTGAACCGTGTTCAAACGGGCTGAAAGCAACTCACCACAGATGAAAAGATGTCTGAGATAGGCGCGAGAGTACCGGGTGCAAGTCTCGCACGGACATTCGGGATCAAGAGGCCCTGCATCGTCGGCATATTTCGCGTTCTTGATGTTAACCTTGCCACGACTTGTGAAAAGCTGCCCATTCCTCGCATTTCGCGTAGGCATGACGCAGTCGAACATATCGATCCCAGCACGAACGCCCTCCACAAGATCCTCGGGTCGCCCCACTCCCATAAGATAACGCGGCTTGTCTTGAGGAAGAAGGGGCGCTGTGAAATACGCCATTTTCTGCATCAGTTCCGGGGTCTCACCAATGGAAAGGCCACCAATGGCGAACGCGTCGAACGGAAGTGAAGTGAGATCCTGAGCAGACTGCATCCGAAGCTCTTCGTAGAGCCCCCCCTGAATGATTCCGAATCGCGCCTGATGCGGTTTCAAAGGCACCCGAAGTCCGCGCTCCGCCCAACTCACAGTGCGGCGCATCGCAGCGCGCACTTCATCGCGAGTCGCAGGATAAGGAGGACACTGATCAAATGCCATGACCATATCGCTTCCAAGGCCTTTTTGAATCTCCATGGAAAGCTCGGGCGTAAAACGATGAGTACTTCCATCGATATGGGACTGGAACGTGACTCCTTCATCGTCGATTTTGTTCAGGCCTGCGAGTGAGAAAACCTGAAAACCGCCACTATCCGTGAGAATGGGGCCCTGCCAATGCATGAACTTGTGAAGTTCTCCCAGGCGTTCCACGCGCGCGTGCCCCGGCCTGAGATAGAGATGATAAGTATTCCCAAGAATGACCTGCGCGCGCATATCACGAAGCTCACCCGTGGTGACGCCCTTCACGGTTCCCGCGGTTCCTACCGGCATGAAAACAGGCGTGCGCACTGTGTGCTCCTGCCCTAAAGACCCTTTCAACTTGAGAGTTCCCGCTCTCGCACGCGGCAGGCCGTCCTCGCCAGCAAGCACCTTTTCGACTGAGAACTGAAGCGGCCCAGACATCAAATCGCTCATAAGTAAGGGTTCTCCAGCCTTTCCCGACCGATCGTGGTGTCTGGCCCATGGCCACATTTCACGATGGTTGCGGGATCAAGTACCAGAAGTTTTTCCTGAATGCTGCGGACCAACTGGTCCATATCGCCACCCCAGAGGTCCGCACGACCGATACTCCCCAGAAAAAGCGTGTCTCCGGTATAAAGAACCGATTTCGCACCTTCCTCCGTTACGAGGAAACAAACGCCACCCGGGCTGTGACCAGGTGTGTGAATGACCGTAATCTTCAATGCGCCAAGCGAAAGCTCCTGCCCGTCTTCCAAAGAAAGATCGATGGAAGCTGGATCGCCGTATTCCAAACCGAAAGCCCGCGCCTGATCCCTGAGCCCCCTCCAGATCGGTTCGTCAGCGGCGTGCAATGCGACTTTCGCCGAGAAGGACTTCAGAAGCTCCTTTGCAGCGCTGATGTGGTCCAGATGCGCATGGGTGTGCAGGAAAAATTTCGGCTTCAGCGGGAGCCCAGCGGCCTTTTCCAAAGCCATGACAGCTTCCAGAATTTGTGCGGGCTCCTCGCCTGGATCAATAATGGCGAGCTCGCCCGACTTGGGACAAGCGACCAGGTGACAGTTCGCCTGAAAAGGTCCTACTGCTAAGGTGCGTTGAAGCATGCGCGCGAGAGTAGCACAAAGGACTGGGTGCTCCCAGCGCTAAGGAAGGAGCCAGGCGGCCGATTTCGGTTGCGAATAGGTCTGCAACTAGCTTACAACGCACCCACTTTGGAGGTCAGCATGCGTGGTTTGACACTTTCGATGATCGTCGCTCTCAGCCTGGGCCTTGCGGGCTGCAAAAGCCTGGAGGAGAAACTCGAGAGAAAACTCGGGATCCCCGTCCAGATCAACGCAGCTAGCGATGATTACTGCGCGCATTCCCAGCTGCGCAGCCTTTATCGGGAATTCAAAGCGCTCAAAAAAGATGCGCAAAACCAAACTGCGCAAGCACTGCGCGACAAGGTCAAGCTCATCATTATCGAGCCGACCCAGGTCGGGCAGGTTGTCCGCGGCGACCTCATTGCGCTCGCCTACCGCTCAGGCTCCACCACCATTGCTCGGAAGACAATTCAGGACTCCCGTACTTACGAAGGCGACGAGCCTGCCACCCGCTCCTCGAATGAGAATCAGATTCTGACGATTCAGGCGGAAACCAAGAGAGATGAGTCGATCGGCCACTACTATGGGACCCAGTATGTCTCTGTGTACGACCGAATTGAGTCCGCTGCCGATCCATTGTTCCTCACCTCCCGCCAAGGCGGAGAGGTTTACCTCCTCGAGGAAAACGCCCAGGTGGGAATCAGCTGCGGAACGATGATCAGCCTGCACGACTTCTTGTCGCTGCTTTGATCTTTTTCCACAAGCCGGGAGTCTTCGGCCGAAAGCGCCATCTGCTGCCGACGGTGGGCTAACCGGGCGGTGCCGTGGCAAAGACGGTTTCAAACGGGTTCCAGCTTCCCGTCCAGAGTCCTCGTGCCTCAAGAAAGTTCTTCGTGAAGTACTCGGTCACTCTCTTGAACTCTCGCCCCCAGCTCACAAGTCTGGAATAGAGCGTCTTATCCCAAAACCTGCCTTTCGCATTCGCCTTTTTTGCGCCAGTGACCTGAAACGCAATCGATCCCGCGAATTCGCGAACAAAGCCCTGGAAGTCCTGTTTGGCAGCAAGGTAACCCGAAGCCGTAGTTCTGATCAGCAGATGCAAGTGGTTTCCGACGTTTACAAATCGATACACCTGAATCCGATGTTTCTTTGCGCATGCATTGAGAAGCTTTTCGATACGTCGCGCGTTATCGCGTGTGAGTAAAGACCATCTGCCTCGCGCGCGACTGGAACGAAGCACCAGATGGATCGGGTGCTTGTGACTGAACGGACGAGCAACTTTCCTTCGCCCCTGACAGACATCTCCCCCATGCTCGAGACGAAGGGATGGGAGAAATGAGGCTTGTTTCATGCCCTGGAGATCTATCAAATGCAACACCTGGAAGTGAAAGCTTGGTTTTGAGGACGTGGACCCTGATCAGAATGGACTTCTTTTGGAGTCAAGAAGCCCAGGCATTTGCTGGGAGTCAGGACTTGATGAGTTCCTCCCTTTTTGCGATTGAACAGAACGAGCTGATAAGCGATTCGTGGCTGATCTCTTGCGGTCCGTCGATCTTGGAACGACCCGCGATCTGCTCGGGGCTCCAGTTTTCTATAAACACCGAGTCTGCGGGCGCCTGAGCCGGGGATTTTCCGCGCGATCTAAACCGTCTGATCCGGCAAAAACGAAGACGGAGGGTTGAATTCGAGCTAACATCGGTGAATGTTGCTGCGAATATCAGCGTTGCTGGGTGGTCCATTTATTACCGGCTACCTGCTGGCTGCCTCAAAAGGTTTCAAGTTTGACGACGCCTGGAAACGCAACGCTATCGCGTTCGTCAGCATAGCTCTCCTCTCCAGCTTCATCGGGTACAGGATGGCGCTCCCCAAATCCGAAACCCCGGAAGAATTGTTCTGGAAAACGATCAAACGTGGCCTGGTAACAGTTCTCGTTTTGATGATCGCGTTTACGGCGCTCTTTGGCTCGCCGGAAGACAGGGCATGGCTTCCCGTTCTGGTCCTATTCGTCCCCATTTTCTCCGGTCCCACGCTTCTGGGCGCATCCTATTATTTTACCAGAGGAGCAAGCGACGGCGATTCTGATTAGGCGCTTCCCTATCCGGCCCTGCGCCGCAATCTGGCCAGAAAATCACGATTGGTTTTGCTCGGCGTTTCGTGGTGTTGAGGTAGGGCTTCCTCAACAAGCCGGGCGTCTTCATCAGAAAGAGCCATCTGCTGCCAGCGGCGGGCTGGATCGTGCCGGTCAGCAGCTGCCGGCGCCTTCTTTCGCCGCAACCATTTCATCAGGCGCATGCCCGTTTAGATGCAGGGCGTGGACCTTTCTTCTGGCGTCGACCCGGTCTACCACTCCTCTTCCTGCTGCTTGGCGGCCTTTTCAAAGTAGAGCTGCGCACTCGTGAGCTTTTTCATTTCTTTCTCGGAGTAACCCAGTTCCCTGAAATTCAGCACGCTGTTGACCGAATGGCAGTTAATGCAAGTCAGAGCATTCTCTTTTGTAACAAGATGACTGCTCGCGAAATAGACTGTCTGCCAACCAGGCACCGGCTCATATTTCTTGATGCCGAGTTTCTTGGCTGCTGAGGCGACTCCCGCCAGCGTGTCGCCAGTGGCCATGGGGGGCGCGAAGTCCATGGAAAGAAGCGCTCCTGTTTTTTTGTCGAAATATGCCTTTCCTTGGAAAATCTTGAACGGGTAAATTTTGCTGGTCTTGTCGGAGCGGCGTCCCTTGGGCCCGATGAACTCAGGCTTGTTGATCACGTTTTTATTGAACCACGCGTACACCGGCAGTGTTTCATTGGCTTCCTTGCGGAGTGTGGTGGGCTCGAAAAAGCCGTCGCTCCCCTTGGTCCACTTGGTGAAGTCCTTGGCCAGAGCACCGCCAGTCCGGGGAATATGGCAGGTCTGGCACGCGATACGAGCGGTGTGTCGGTTGTAATCAGCGTCCTGATGAGGCTGCTCCGTGTGGCAATCAGCGCAGGCCAGACGCAAACCGTCGTTCGCCCAGTTATTCGGGTCAAATCCGGTCGGTATTCGATGGTTCTTCGTTTTGTGGCAATCCACGCAAGTCATGCCCTTTTCCGCATGTACATCGGTTTCCGCCGTGAACGAAAACCCTCGCTTGATAAGCACTCCGCCGCCTGCCGACTCATGGCAGACCATGCAGTTCTTCACTGTAGGCTTGCCGATCGCGAGAGCCGCCTTCTTGCTTCGATCCTGCCCCATCACTACTCGGCCCTGCTCATCGCGAAAGGCCTTGCGCGCTCGAAAATCATATTCAGTGGAGTGACAGACCAGGCAGTCGATCGCCTTCTCCGCCTCGGGCCCAACACTCCCCACCCCGCTGATGTTGTTGCCCGGATGACAGGTACTGCAGCCGGAAAACTTGGATTTTCCGGCTGCGTTCTTCGGAATCTCTTTCAAATCATTCACGATGTCGTTGCCATTGCACATCGTGTAGATACGGTTGAGCATTCCATATTCCTTATTCGGATCCAGTCCTTCCACATTGGTGACCTTCGACGCGTGTTTCCAGTGGACGACGCCAAGGAACTCCTTGGCTGTCCCTGGATGACATTCCTCGCAAGTCTCGGGGCCTTTGTAGCCGTTTTTCTCGATATACGCCCTGCCTGCATGCACCGCGGGAGCCCTGGGGGAAGGCGCTGGCCCCTTTTCTTTCGAGAAACCAAGCCCGCCATGAAAGGCAATAAGCAGACAAACCAAGAACGAAACCGTCCTTCTCATGAATTCCCCCCCGAAACTTGGCGCCTCAGCCGAAACGGCCGAAATCAGCAGCCAGCAGTTTTCCTGAAGTACTTGCTGACATTCTTGCCGTCACTCTGCTCGTACTTCAGGCGAATCTCGTCCCCTTCGACG
>MEPR01000079.1:0-8422 GCA_001769835.1 Bdellovibrionales bacterium GWB1_55_8 | reverse complement strand
GCGCTTTTAAGAGGCGTGAGGAGCTGCATGTCGCCCGCACTGAGGTCCGCGATTTTCTTGGGTGCACCCACCCAATTATTGCTGCCCGTGTAATCGAAATCGTAACGCTGGTATCCGACCTTGAAAAAGGTCTTGGCCAAATACGTCGACACCGGCTTCAGATTGAGCTCTTGAATGATATAGGCTTCATACACGTTGCCGCGGGTACCCACTTTGCCGGTCCAGAGATCATCAGCGGCGGGAGCAAACGTGATCCAGTTCCGAGTGCCATGGTTGAATTCAAACCCGAGTTTTGTGTTGCTCGGCAAATCGTAACGGAATCCAACCCAACCCGCCGTTCCGGCTTTGTCGTCGGGTGCTTCGGGCGAGAAAAAGCTGCCCGTCAAAAGGCCCTGGAAGCCAGCATTGGCTGACACGTTATTATTCGGATGAGTATTGCTCAGTGCCAGTTCGGCGAACAGATGAAGGGTCCCGGGCCCGACCGATTTCAACGTGCTGATCACACCGGTACCGAACCAATCAATGGAACCGAGATTGATGGAGGGCGCCGTATTGCCGAAATAGGTGTTGTTCATGACCGGGAAGTCAAAAATATTGTATCCCCGGTTCCACTGCACATGAATACGGAAGGGATCCGTGTCGACAGGCACAAGTGAGACTCCGAAGAAGTCCGTGTCTTTCAGTGAATTACCCTGAGCTTGGCCAAACCCCGCATCAAATCCCCTTCCATAGCAGACCTTCAGGAAAGAGCCGGGCAATGCTTCAATATCAGGCGCCCAACCCAGCGTCATTCCATCAAACGCATAATCCACCAGAAACGCAGGCACCCCTCCCGTCCCGGGACGTTCGAGATTCAACCTGAGATTTTCGGGTATCCCGTTAGTTGACGGACGCCGGCCAGCGGAGAACCAGAGCGGTAGGTCCGCCACATTCGACCAGGTGGCGTAGGCCCGGTCCACACCCAGATAGTCACTTGAGGGAATATGGCCGAGAGTTCCATCAAAAACGCCGACACGATCCGCAAAGAAAGGCGCGGAGCCACCGTTCGTTATCGCGCTATCATTGAGTGAACCTGAGGTCTTGTACATCAGAAGACGAGCATGAACCGCTACATCCTGGGTCGCTTTGGCGCGAAGATCGAGCCCGAATCGATTCGTGTAAAGACTGTTGTTGATGGGCTTGTAGACCCCTACCTGCTGCGCAAAGCCGGGAAACTGCGAAAGCAGAGCTGAATTGGCGCCCAGAAACGCATTGGCTCCCTCATAGGTGGTGACCTGATTCATGCCACTGGCAAAGGCCATGAAAGCCGCGACTTGGGGCCCCGGGATCGTGCCTGAGAAAAACCCGCTATTCATCTGCTCCTGGGCATTGGCAAAGGTCGCGTTCACGTCGGTGAATGCCACGGATTTGCCATGCAGATAATCCAATCTCAACCGGTAATCGCCGCCGATGGTGAGCCAGTTGTTCAAAGACTTTTCTTTCAAAGACTCCACCTGCTTTGACAGTGAGTCGATTTTTGCCTGAAGGTCTTCTTCAGCGCGAGTGCTCTGCGAAAAA
Source organism: Bdellovibrionales bacterium GWB1_55_8 (assembly GCA_001769835.1). GTDB lineage: Bacteria > Bdellovibrionota > UBA1018 > UBA1018 > UBA1018 > GWB1-55-8. Next base: position 6,865 of record MEPR01000079.1, on the reverse strand, counting down.
GCGACACCAAAAGCAAGGACCCCAAGGAGAACCTTATTTGTTGATTTCATTTTGCCTTCCATCCGCGCTGATCTGGCCATGACATGACCGCGAATCAGCGGCTTGGTCCGTGCGATTTGCAAAAACCAGGCTTATCGCGGAGCGTTCTCTGAAATCTCCGCGTATGCGACGAAGGTTCGAGCTTTAATTCCCATCCGGTTCAGACACGAAGCTCAAACAGCTCGTGCACCCGGTCCAGGTAAGCTCTCCAAAAACGTCCCGAATACTCGTCATCTGGCACAGGAAGTCGTGCCCACTGCACCATGATTTTCTTGGTTTCCTTGATTGCCCCGCTCTTCGGATCAAGGGAAACGATCTGTTTATATTTCAGACCGAACTCCAACACCTTTCCAAAAGCCTTCGAATTTTCCCCCTCCACGAAGGGCAAGGGTGAAATTGCCGCCGGTCCTTCCGAACCGGTTTTTGGGCGAAGGCGAATCAACGCCTCAAGAGAGCAGAGCAGCTCCTCTCTGGCTTTCAAGGCCGCTGCTTTCTCAGCTGAGGTATAAGTCCGTTCTTTGTTCTCAACTCTGGAAAGATGGCATAGGCAGACATTTTCGAAGAGAGCATGAAAAAAGGAATCCTGCGCTTCCCCCAGGGTTCCCACTTTTTTCCAAACCGTTTTCAGCTCTTCAAATCGGGCACCGCTCCACTCCCACTCCGTTGAAACCGCAAGACCCTCCGCTTCAGTGAGCACCTGGTTTCTCCGCAGAGCTCTTTCCGCGATCTCCGTCTTGGCGGCGGTTCTGGCTTCCTGAAACAGCTCCCTGGTCTGATCGAGGATTTCGTGAAAAGTTTTTTCGGCCTCGAGAGTATCAGCAGAACCAGCCACTGCTTGTTTCAACCCGTTGATCTGAACGGCCTGTTTTTCAAGCCCCAGGAGCTCGGCTTCCAGCTTCGCGATGGTACTCAAAACTTGAGGAAGGTTCGCCTCATTCTTATCCAGGGTTTTGTCGAGCATGGAACGAGCCTGGGTCTGGATTGAGACCGCGAGCTCCACCTGCTTTTTGATTTCTTCCGCAAGCTCGGCATTCAGTCGGATCTGATAAGCCTCAAATTCAGCCTGGAGTCCCGAGACCATTGCAGGCAAGGGAGTGCGCTTCCACTTTTCCTCGAGCTTTTTTGCCACACCGGTTCGCGCAACAAGTGAGGATTTCCCTTCACAGGCGATCTTCATTTCGCGCAGAAGTTCCCGTTTCTCGTGAATCGCATTGGCTTCCGCGCGCTGCAACTGACCCCGATGGAGATTTCGCTGCCGGAAGTACAATTCCAGAAGCTTTTTGTACAGGGCTTCCGTCTCACGGTCCGCTCCGGAAGCTCTCGGGCCGAATTCACGCCAGAGGGCCTGGAGCTTCTCCATTCGCAAAGAGACATCGTCGGCAAAGGCGGAGGTCTTAAAGTGAACCGTGCCAGAGGATTTCATGACGAATTCTGCCGTGAACTCGATCGGCTTTGAAGCGTGTTCCGACAGCTCGGACCTGAGTCTCTCCTGAGTCAGCACGCCCACTTTACCGCACACCATTCGACCACGCTCACTCAGGGCTTTGAACTGATCCCAAATCTCTTGATCTTTCTCACGCTCAAGGGCCCCGAGCTCCCTCATCTCTTTCGAATAATCAAAGAGCCTTTGTGTCAGGCCAGCTGCCCGAGAGAGCGCAGCCTCAGAATCCTGCTCGTCCTCGAAACCGCGAATGATCGCTTCCAACTCCGCTTGAATTCGCGCTGCCCGATCCGTCCGAGCCCATGCATCCCATTTGGCCTCATGGATCACTTCAGTGCGTTTGCTCAAGAGTGCCTTCAACAGAGTCTCTGCCTCTTCCATCTTGAGCGGGTACTCCGTTTTCCAGCGTCGCAGTGCCGTCACGTCATTCTGAAGATTCCGCAGCCTGGCGCCGGCATGAGCGTGAGTCAGATTTTCGCTGAGTTCGCGAAGGCCGGACAAAAGATCATCCATTGCCTGAAGGCGGCGTTCGCGCTCCTTTTGTATTTTCTGCTCCTTGCTTTTTTGCGCTTGCAACCTCTGCTGCTCCTTAGCCTTTAATTGGGCGTCCTCGGTCGGACCGGACGGCGCCTGAGGCGAGGATTGCGACGAACGCTGCTGCGCACTTGCCCGCAATTTCAAGATTTCACCGTATCTCGCGATGACGGCGCAGTTTTCAGGAAAGGAGTACATTTCCTCGAGTTCGCTCCAGCGATTTCGGAGCCTGGGCGAGACCGGTCCGGACGAGGTCTCGAGCTGATTGCAGATTTCTTCCATTTCAGAATAAGTTTTGTTGTAACCCTCGACCGCCGCTATCAAGCGCGCCCGGAGCGCCTGAAAATGATTGACCACGGGATTCGTCCCATCTGTTTCCTGATCGAGGGCGAGCCGCAAGAGATCTTCAGCATCCGACCACTGCGGATGATCGACGAACGTCTGGATCTTTTCGCTGAGTCGGATCACTTTCTGGAGCCGCTGCTCCGCCGCTGCCGAGCCGGTCTCTCGCAGTCTTTTTTCCGCCACGCGCTTCAGTTTCTTGTCGAACTGGCTTCGGGCGATGCGTTTCAGCGTCGGTTCGTGCGAAAGGGCTTGAACCATGCGCGATTGCAGGTCCTGATCGGTGATCGTCTGCAAGACCCTGATGGCCTCGCGGTCCAGATGCCGGGACATGAACTCCGCAAGCTCGCTGTCACCCAAATTACCAAGAACGACGTTGTTCTCTTGCCCGGGGGAGCTTTCAGTTTTCTGCTCGGGCGGATTTTCTCCGGGTGATCCGCCAAGGCGGGGCCTGAGTTTGAGTTTCGTCAGCACTGAGGACAATGCGTCTGAGAAGCCAGCCATATCACTCCCCCTTTAGAGATCCATCCAGTTCTTCGCCGTTCCGGCATTCACTGAGAGCGGCACGTCCATCCTGGCCGCCCCTTCCATAGCTTCCGTCACGATTCGGAGCGCCTCTTCCGCTTCCGACTCCGGACAGTCCAGCACCACTTCATCATGCACCTGGATGATGAGGCGGGAACGCATGCCGCGCCTCTCAAGCTGATGATCGATCTCGATCATGGCTAACTTCATCAGATCAGCAGCGGTGCCCTGAATCGGCGTATTCATCGCCATTCGTTCGGCATTCGAACGAACCGCTGGATTTCGCGAGCTGATATCCGGAAGATGCCGTTTCCGCCCGAGCAAAGTCATGGCGAAGCCCTTCTCACGGGCTTCATCTATCAGGCCATCCAGGAATTTCTTCACGCCGCTGTAACGCTGGAAATAGCGATCAATGATGTCCTTGGCCTCTCCGCGCGGGATTTTCAGTTCCTGGGAGAGCCCGAAAACCGTTTTTCCGTACATCAGACCGAAATTGATCGCCTTGGCGATACCTCGTTGCCGATCATCCACCGCTTCAGGAGCCACTCGGAAAATTTCACTCGCCGTACGTCGATGTACATCCTCATTGTTCCGGAAGGAATGAATCAGGTCAGCATCTCCGCTCATGTGAGCCAGAATCCTGAGCTCGATCTGGCTGTAATCCGCCGAAACCAGCACATTGCCCGGCGATGCGATGAAAGCGCGTCGAATCCTCCGTCCGCGTTCACTTCTGATCGGGATATTCTGAAGATTCGGGTCCGAGCTCGAAAGACGTCCTGTCGCCGTCACGGCCTGATGGAAAGATGCGTGAATCCTGCCGGTGCGTGAATCGCGGAGGATCGGGAGCGGATCCACATAAGTGCCCTTGAGCTTCGCGATTTCGCGGTACTCGAGCAAAAGCTTCGGCACCTCATGCAGCGGAGCAAGGGCTTCCAGCACGCTGGCGTCGGTGGAGTACCCGGTCTTTGTTTTGCCCTGCACCGGAAGCCTCAGTTCATCGAAAAGAAGCACCGCCAGCTGTTTCGGCGAATTGAGGTTGATTGGCCCGCGCGTGAAGGCATGAATGCGTTTCTCGATTTCGAGAAGCTCGCGGTCGAACTCCCGCGAAAGATCCTTCAGCCACTGAACGTCAATTGAAACGCCGGCTTCTTCCATTCGAGCGAGCACCCGAACGAGTGGCAGATCAACGCGGGCGAAGATCTCCATCAGGCGTTCCTTATCAAGCTTGATCCGAAGATCATGCCAGAGCCTCATCGAGATCCATGCGTCTTCCGCCGAGTAGCGCGTGGCCTGATCGATCGGAACCTGATCGAAGCAGAGCTGATCTTTACCCTTCCCGCAGACCTCCTCAAAGGTCATGACCCGGTAATTCAGGTACTTGTCGGCAAGCACCTGAAGGTTGAAGCGACCTTCCGCGTTGAGCACATAACCGGCGACCATCGTATCCGCACCGATACCATCGGGCTTCAACCCCAGGTTCCGGAGCACGCTCCAGTCGTATTTGAGATTCTGCCCGATCTTCTTGTAACGGGGATCCTCGAGATATGGCTTCAGGCCTTCGACGACCCGCTCCAGCGGAAGCTGAGGAACACTCGTACCGCGATGCCCGACGGGAATATAACAGCCGAATGCCGGGTCATGACAAATGGCAAAGCCGACAAGTTCCGCCTCGCGAGGATTGAGCGAAGTGGTTTCGACATCGAAACCAAACTCCCTTGTTCTTTCCAGTGCCTCAAGAAGGTCTTGAAAATCCTTCTCCGTGTTGATGGTCCGGAACAACCCCTCGGGCTGCACGAGTTCGGGTATTCCCTCTGGCTCGGGAATCGGAACCGGCGGCGCTGAAAATTTCGCGCGCCAGCGCTCAAGAAGCGAACCGAAGTTCAGCTCCTGAAGCAGATCGACCACTGCTTCGGTCACATGAAAAGAGTACTTCAACTGTTCAAATTCAAGTGGAATGTCGAGATCCTCGCGCACGGTCGCAAGCTTCGCGGACAAGCGCGCGACTTCCACGGACGTGCGAAGCGTCTCCCCTCTTTTCCCGGGAACCTTTCCTTGCTCCGCAGCCGCCAGAATACCGTCCAGTGATCCGAATTGCTTCAACAGATCGACCGCCGTTTTCGGGCCCACTCCCGCAACGCCCGGAATATTGTCCGAAGAGTCCCCGACCAGCGCGAGGTAATCCCGGATCTGTCCGGGGGTGACACCGAACTTCGCCTCCACTTCAGGGGAGCCATAGAACCGGTTATTCATGGTATCCCAGATCCGCACCCGTCCATCGACGAGTTGCATCAGATCCTTGTCGCCGGTGACGATCACAACCTGATGGTCCGGGGAAAGTCCCAGCCATTTCCGGGTGAGGCTTGCGATCAGATCGTCGGCTTCCACGCCCTCCTGGCGGCAGGACGGAATCTCGAGAGCGGAAATGAGCTGGTCGATCCTCGAAAACTGAGGAATCAGATCATCGGGCGGCGCCGAGCGGTTCGCTTTGTACTCGGGATAAAGCTCTTTCCGGAAGGACTGACCTTTGGAATCATACGTGACGGCAAAATACTCGGGGTTTGCGTCGTCGAACAGACGAGCAAGCATGGTTGCCACGCCATAGACCGCGTTCGACGGCTCACCGGTACGCGTGTGAAGAGGACGGATCGCGAAAAAAGCTCGAAAGATGAAAGAGCTTACATCCAAGAGATAGAGGGTCTTGGTGCGCGTGTCTGGTGATCCTGGCGAGGCCGGGACTTGCGGTTCTTGCATGAGTGGGTATTTACCTTTAGCTGGCTATACCTTAGTAGTGGCTTTGAACTCAACCACCTCGGTATCGGCCATCACGTCGCCCAGGCGATGCCCCGCCTCGACGGTCACCATCAGATAGATTTCCATGATCATGAGCGGAATACCGATCAGCCCGAGAATCAGCCAACCCCAGATTGGAATGATCGCGAAAAACGTGGCGACCCCGACCGGAGCATTCCTGAGCGCGGAATCACGTATGTTCGCCGGGGCGCCGCGGACCAGGCTTCGAACTTGTAAATGAACCAGCCACTTGCCCACGCTCTGGCCCTGAAAAGGACCGAAGCTCATGCCATCAGCAAGCAAGCTGTAGGCAAAACCAAGGAAAGGACCGAGCGGATACGGGAACAAAAGGGCGACCGAGACAATCAGGGACAGATCGATCATTTTTGCCGCGACCCGGTTGGCAACTCGCTTTCGCGAAACAATTGCCCTGAGAATGTCGCCTGCCGGATTGGAAGTCATTCTAGCACTTTCTTGGCTACGACTTTCTTGGCCAGCATATCCTCGGCCGGGACTCCCTCGGAGGCTGGAGCCTGGAGAAAAAATCGGTCCACAAGATCCACCAGCGAATGGACCGCGAAAATGTGGGTCTCCTGAATACGGCTGGAATTTTTTCCGAGCGAAACGTTCAACGAAAAATCCGCAAGCTTGCGAAGTGCCCCACCCTCTCCCCCGGTCAAGGAAATCACCGTGCATCCACGCTGCTTCGCAGCCTCGACAGCCAGGATCACGCTTCGACTGTTTCCAGACGTGGAGATTGCAAGTACTACATCACCTTTCACAGCCAAGGCTTCGATTTGCCTCGAAAATACCCGCTCATATCCATAGTCATTACTCACGGCCGTCAGGATGGACGAATCCGTTGTCAGTGCGATTGCGGGAAGAGCTCTTCGCTCCACGAGCAGTCGTCCCACCATCTCCGCGGCCATATGCTGCGCATCGGCTGCCGATCCGCCGTTTCCGAAGATAAGAAGTTTGCTCCCTGCGCGAATCCGCTCACCTAATACCTGAGCTGCGGAAACCAGCTGCTCCGATTGTTCTTCAATAAATTTCTTTTGAATCGCCGCAGTTTCTTCTGCAGCGCGCAGAAGATAATCATGAGCTGGGGCATGAGAGGGAGCACGCTGCATCGAAGAATGAACTGCAGCGGTTTTGTCGGAGCTTGTTTTCATATTTATTCTTATGCCAGTTCTT
>MEPR01000078.1:61081-63099 GCA_001769835.1 Bdellovibrionales bacterium GWB1_55_8 | reverse complement strand
AGTTCCGCTGTCTGGACGGCAGAGTCACTATGAAAGAGGATCCTTTTCCAAGCTCGCTTTTCACCTCAATGGTCCCACCATGAGCTTCGACGATCTGCCGGGTGATATAGAGCCCGAGCCCAAGACCACTGATTCGAGTCCCTGAAACAGCTCTTTCAAACCGGTCAAAAATCCTGACCTGGTCTTCAGAAGCGATACCCGTCCCATAATCTCGAACCACAACCTGGACCGAATGGGCGCTGCCGCTGATGTAAATTTCCAACGGCCTTCCTGCGCCGTACTTGAAGGCGTTGCTCAATAAGTTGGTAAATACCTGCTCCAGGCGCCCCCGGTCCCAATTGCCAACAATTCCGCCATCGCATTGGCGCCGTACGACGCAACCTGCTGCATCCAGCTGGTCTTTATGGCGCACGATCACCTCATCCAGAACTGAACAGAGCGACACATCAGACCGGTTAATTGAGAGGGTTCCGCTCGTGATTCTCGCCACATCCAGCATGTCGTCGACGAGCGAATCCAGACGGTCGAGTTGTTTCAAGTCGTTATCGAGCATCCGGGCCAACTTATCTGGCGGAAACGACGAATCGCCGTGTTTTTGAAGCGTACGCTGACGAATCTGCACTTGGAGGCTCAGTGCCGTCAGAGGCGTTTTGAGCTCATGACTGGCAACGCTCAAAAACTCATCCCGCGCCCGAACAGCCTCTCTCAGTTGTCTCTGCCGGGAAAAGGCATGCCCCACCAGGAACGAGAGCAAAATGCTGTGCAGGAAGAATAGGCCGAGCTGAACCCATTGCGAAGACGTGGTGCCCGCAAAATGGCTTTGTAAAATAAACTGAGCCAAAGCGCCCGCGGCAGCCGAGGCCACCAGAGCGGGCCCGAGCCCGCCGTACCAGGCCGCAATGGTCACAGCGGGATAAAAGAGAATGAAACGTGCGTCGCTCATCCACTCCCAGAAAGTCAGATGGGCCAGACCAGCAAAAAGCACCAAAACGGCGGCGACGCCGTAGCGCAAAGTCCTTGAAGGTAATGCGACAGGATGCGGCATGGGGGGAGCTAATAGCACAGCCCCGGGGGTGGAGAAAGCGCCATTTTAACCCGTTGATCGCACGAGGAATTTTCCAAAACCTTTACCGATCTTCAGCTCACCCTCATGCACCGCAACCTGCCCGCGAAGCATGACCGTGCGGCAGACCCCAGTGACTTCCCTGCCTTCGTACACCGAGTAATCGACATGCATATGATGACTCGCGGCCGAAATGATCTTCTTCCGAGTGGGATCAAAGATCACCAGATCCGCATCCGATCCTGCTTCGACGGTACCCTTTTTAGGATAAAGGCCAAAGATCCGGGCGGCGGCCGTCGATGTCAGTTCGACGAATCGGCTCAAGGGCAACCTGCCCTTGGAAACTCCCTCCGAAAACAGAAGCTCCATCCGATGCTCCACCCCTGCAAGACCATTTGGGATCTTCGTGAAGTCGTGAATGCCAAGACGTCGCTGTTCGAGGGTGAAAGGGCAGTGATCCGTGGCAAGGACCTCGATGACGTTGTCCGCAAGGCCTTTCCAAAGCGCCTGCAGATCCGACGCTGAACGAAGTGGCGGACTCAAAACGTATTTCGCGCCGTCAAAACCGGGCTGCTCATAGAGCTCGCTTGTCAGCAGCAGATACTGAATACAGGTTTCGAGATAAACCGGAGAAGAAACGCGATTTCTTGCCACAGCCGCGCGAGCGCGCTCCAGCGCCTCCCCTGCACTCAGGTGCACGATGTAAAGCGGACAATGCGTCTGAGCGGCGAGGTCAATCAGGCGGGATGTGGCTTCCGCTTCGGCGATCGTGGGGCGCGATAGAGCGTGGAACTTCGGAGCAAGTTCATTCCTGACGCGATGGCGAGCCACGAGATGATCAATCAGATCCCCGTTCTCGGCATGCGCAAGCACCAGCCCACCCTGCTCATGGACGGATTCCATGACCTGAAGAATCTGCCGATCGTCGATTTGCATCGTGCCTTTATAGGCCGTG
>MEPR01000078.1:46648-61043 GCA_001769835.1 Bdellovibrionales bacterium GWB1_55_8 | reverse complement strand
AGGAAGCTCATCTCGAACGCTTTTTGTAAACTCCGTGATCGAGAGATGAAGGCCGTAATCACAAAGCGCATTCCCGTCCGCCTTGGTTCGCCATTTTGAGAGCGCCTCTTTCAGCGTCCCACCTCGCCACTGATTGGCGAAATCGATGATTGTCGTCGTTCCGCCGTGAAGTGCCGCGGCCGTTCCGCTCTCGAACGAATCACTCGACTGTGTGGATGGAAGCGGTAGCTCCATATGCGTATGTGGATCAATCCCGCCCGGGAACACGTAACATCCCGTCGCATCGAGTATGCGTTCCGCTGAAACCACCGCGCGTGAAGCCTCGGGGCCGACCGCCTGGATTTTCTCGCCGATGATATGAACGTCGGCAAGAACCTGATCCTCGGCGGTCACCACTGTGCCGCCGCGGATCAGCCATTCACTTTGGAAGCAGGCCTTGGAAGCCACCTGGCCTTACTTCTTCCGGCCGGAAGTCTGAAGAACCGCCCCGGGAAGGGCCGCGTAGAACGCGACGGAGGTCACCAGGTCATCAATGCGGACATTGTCCTGAATCGAATGCGTATCCTCTTCGCGCGCCGGGCCGAACCCGATGCTTGGGATTCCAAGCTGACCCATGCTGGAAACGCCATTCGTACTGAATGTCCACTTGCTGATGTTCGCCTTGCGTCCAAGAACGCCTTCGGCCGCGCGAGCCCCTGCCTGCACCAGCGGATGTTCTTCTGGAAGAACCCAGGTGGGAAAATACTTCTCGGTGACGAGCACCTTCCCCTTATAAGAAGGCCGATCGTAAGTAAGAATTTCGACTTTCATGCTTTCGCGATCGAAGCTCGGAAGCTCCTCGATTTGACGAACCGCGAGAGCTTTGTCTTCACCATGAGTCAGGCGCCGGTCAATGTGGATACGGCAGCCATCCGGAACCGCGCACACGCTCGGAGTCTCGCAGGAAATGTGCGTCACGGCACAGGTTCCCTTACCGAGGAAAGGATCCGATTGGAGGCTATCATTCAACTTCTCGATGTCGGCAATCAGACGGTTCATCTTGTAAATCGCGTTGTCTCCGCGCTCTGGCGCGGACCCGTGACAGGAACGACCCCGCGCGACCACGTTGATTTCCATGCGTCCGCGATGGCCGCGATAGATCTGAAGATCCGTGCACTCGCCCATGCAGACGAAGTCGACATTGCCGATGGATTTCTCGAGCGCATAGCGAAGGCCAAGACCATCGCAATCCTCTTCCTGCACGGAACCGACCACGAACACTGAAAATTGATCGAGATCCTTCCCAGCCAGTTCCTTGAAAAGCTTCGCACCATAAACCTGCGTGGCTGTCGCCGCCTTGTTGTCCGCGGCGCCCCGGCCCCAGATCACGCCATTTTCGACCTTGCCCTTGAAAGGATCATGCGGCCAGTTTTGAAGGTTTCCGACACCGACCGTATCGATGTGACCGTCGTACACGATCCGGGTCGGGCCCGTGCCGATCTGGCCGATCACGTTTCCGTACTCATCGGACCACGCTTTGTCGAAACCGAGTTTGCGCATCTCTTCCAGGATTCTCAGCGCGACATTTCCTTCTTCGGCGCTCTCGCTCGGAATCGCGATCAAGTCGCGCAAGAAATGAGCACAATCGTTCCGGTACTTTTCGGCCTGTTTTCTGAATTCCATCTGAGAATCTCCTGTTTTAAATCCATAACGCTAAAAGCCGGGGGACGCTATTTCCTTTTCCCGGGCAATCGCTTGCCGCGCTGCGCCGCACCGAAACCGAACAAGTAGACTCCGAACCCGTTTACTTTTCGCTGTTTCGGTGACTTATAATGGAGGGCCCATTTGCTATCATGGCCCTCTGTTAGGAAGGTTTTTCTATGAAAAAGAATCTGCGAATTTTCTCTCTCGGCGGCAACGAAGTTTCCCCCATGGGCCTCAAGGACCCGAAAACCGGCAGATCGATCAATCCCGATATCGATCTGCAATGGCAGCGGACGATTGAAACCTGCCGGATGATCGCGAACATCATCGAAAAACACCCGGACGACCTTTACGTGCTCACTCATGGCAACGGCCCGCAGGTCGGAAACATCCTGCTCCGGGCTGAATACGCCCGCCCGATTCTGTTTCCGCTTCCTCTCGACATCTGCGGCGCCGACACCCAGGGCGCGATGGGATACATGCTCGCGCAGCTTGCGAATGAGCTCCGTCTGCGCGGAATCGACAAGGTGGTCGCCGAAACCGTGACCCAGACATTGGTGAATGCGGACGATCCGGATTTCAAAAACCCCTCAAAGTACATCGGCAGCCAGTATTCCAGGCAGGAAGCCCAGGAGCGCCGTGAAAAGGACGGCTGGCGCACCAAGCTTTACGGGACAGACTCTGAAGGAAACGAGATCTGGCGCCGGGTGGTTCCTTCACCCGATCCGATAGACATCATCGAACTTCCGATCGTCGAGAACCAGATCCTCGCTGGCATGATTCCGATCACAGTGGGCGGCGGCGGCATTCCGATCGTCGAAGTGAAACCGGAAATCAAGGACGGGCAGGAAATCTACCATTGCAGTCACGGTGTCACTTTCGACCGCCCTCTGAAACCCGGCCAGAAGCCGGCCCGGATCTATTCAGGCGTTGAAGCCGTGATTGACAAGGATCTCGCGTCAGCCCTCCTCGGAGTCAAGCTGATCGAACGCGCCCGCGCACGCGGCCAGGAACTCGAAGTCACGCTCTCGATCTTCACTGCGGAAGACGGCGCGAAGTATCACTATAAAAAGCCGGATCAGCGCGACCTGCGCCGCCTCACACTCAAGGAAGCCAAAGAACTTTACGAGAAGAGTCCTGAAGATTTCCCTGCGGGCAGCATGGGTCCGAAAATGAAAGCCATCCTGCGTTTCCTCGAGGGCGGCGGAAGAACCGCTTACATCACCAAAACCTCTCTTTATGAAAAAACGCTCGCCGGAGAAGCGGGCACAACCGTTGTCCGCGAATAAGCGCGCGAAAAGGAGCTCTTAAAATGGAAAAGATTCAAAAAATGCTCGAGGAACTCTCGAATTTAAAAACTGACATGCATAACAAGGATTTCCTGCTCACCTGGCAGAAAACCGATGCGGAAATTCTGGCGACCCTTAAAACAGCCGAAACCCTGAAGGCTCTTTACGAAAGTAACGTTTCGACGAAGGTCTTTGAAACCGGCCTTGCGGTATCGCAGTTCCGCGACAATTCCACTCGCACGCGTTTCTCTTTTACTTCTGCCTGCAACATGCTCGGACTCGCCGTTCAGGATCTGGACGAGGGAAAATCACAGATTGCCCATGGCGAAACAGTAAGAGAAACCTCCAACATGATCTCGTTCCTCACGGAAGTCGTCGGCATCCGCGATGATATGTACCTGGGTGCGGGTCACACCTACATGAAGGAGGTCGCTGCCTCTCTCGATGACGGTCACAAGGAAGGCGTACTTCACCAGCGGCCGACCGTCGTAAACCTGCAGTGCGACGTGGATCACCCGACGCAGTCGATGGCCGATCTTGCTCATCTGAAAAATGTTTTTGGCTCGATCGAGAATCTGCGCGGTAAGAAAATCGCGATGACATGGGCGTATTCCCCGAGTTATGGAAAACCCCTCTCGGTGCCCCAGGGGATCATCGGCCTGATGACCCGCTTCGGAATGGATGTCACCCTGGCCTACCCAGAAGGTTATTCCCTGATCAACGATGTCGTCGACACCGCCCAGACGAACGCGAATAAGAGCGGCGGCAAGTTCCAGGTCGTCAACTCGATGGAAGATGCGTTCAGGGGTGCGGACATTGTTTATCCGAAGAGCTGGGCACCATTCCATGTCATGCAGCGCCGGACCGAGCTGCTTCGCTCTCGTGACAACGACGGCTTGAAGACTCTTGAGAAGGAATGTCTCGCCAATAATGCGAAATACAAAAACTGGGAATGCACTGAAGAAAAAATGAAGCTGACCAAGAATGGCAAGGCGCTTTACATGCACTGCCTGCCCGCTGATATCAGTGGTGTTTCATGCAAAGAAGGCGAGGTCGCCGCAAGCGTCTTCGATCGCTATCGGATCCAGACCTATCACGAGGCGGGTTACAAGCCGTTCGCCATTGCCGCAATGATCCTTCTGGGACGCTTCAAGGAGCCTGCGCAGGTTCTTGAGCGACTCCTCGCCAGCAACCGGAAACGCGTCGGCGCCTGATCTGACGGAACGCTTTCACGAATAGAATAAGGGGGACTCCATTGCTGGAATCCCCCTTTTTTTATTCGATTCGCGGAATCAGAGTGCCGCTACCCGCTCGTTGAACTGTTTGATCTTCTGGTCCCATTGCGGAAGTTCCGAGAACTTGCGGTCCCAGAACTCAGGATCCCAGAGTTCGCGAAGCTCCTCGGCTGTCCTGCCCTGCTGCTCCACCCAGGTGAAGTACTTGAGGTTATGCAGGGCTTTTTGATCGTAGTAGCCGAGCTCTTTCATGTTGTCGGTGCCCACGCCGCGGAGATAACGCTCGAGATCCACTTCAGCCTGCACGTCATTGTATGCGCCACGCTCTTTGGTCAGCTCACCGAGGCGTGATTGATACATTTCAGCCGAGTCCGTGAAGATGGTCATGATCACGTCATCGGATCCGAATTCAAAATATTTCGCCATCTTGATCGCGGCGAGCATGTTGCAGATGCTCGAAATACCGAGCAACGGAAGTTGATTCAGCACCTCTTCGCTCACGCCCTGGCGCAAAAGCGCCTTGCGGCCAGCCGGATCATTGAACAGGCGAAGAACGCGCATGGTGTTCTCATCGTCCACCGCCACGACCGCGTTCGTATTGCGAACGTTATGAACCCAGGGAACGTGCTTGTCCCCGATACCTTCAATGCGATGGTCACCAAAACCGTTCATGAGGAGCGTCGGGCATTGCAGAGCTTCAGTGGCCGCCACGCGCACACCTGGCGCCACCTTGCGCAGATAATCGCCGGCTGAAATCGTTCCCGCCGAGCCGGTCGAAGAAACATAGGCCGCCAGGCGGCCCTTCCCCCCGCTCGCCTTGCGGAAGGCCTCTTCCACGGCATTGCCGGTAACGTGGTAATGCCAGGAGGAGTTACCGAACTCCTCAAACTGGTTGAAAATGATGGCGTCTTTGCGGGTTTTCTTGATTTCCCAGCACTTGTCGTAAATTTCCTTCACGTTGCTTTCGCAGCCCGGAGTCGCGATCACCTCGGCGCCGATCTTATGAAGCCACTCGAAGCGCTCACGGCTCATGCCTTCGGGCAGAATAGCGACCGAGGTGCAGTCCAGAAGCGCGCAATCAAATGCACCGCCGCGGCAATAGTTACCAGTGGAAGGCCATACGGCTTTTTGGGTTTCCGGATCAAATTCACCTGTCACCAGTCGCGGAACCAGACAGCCGAAAGCCGCGCCGACCTTATGCGCGCCGGTCGGAAAATACTTTCCAACCAGGCCGATGACGCGCGCCTTGGTTCCCGTGATTTCCCGCGGAATCTCGACCGTATTCACATCGCCATACAGTCCGCTCTTCACATCATTTTTCCAGCTGATCCGGAAAAGGTTCAGCGGATTCACGTCCCAAAGCCCGATCCCAGGCAACTTTTTCTTGATGGAATCCGGAATCTGCTCCGGATGCATCTGCTGTGAAAAAGTAGGGATCACAATCCCGCGTTCCTTGCACCTTTTGGCGGTTTTCTGAATGACGGCTTCGTTCATGGGTCGGTCCTTAATTGTAGGTTTGAGAACTCAACGTACAAAGAAGATCGTACCAGGGTCAAGAACCAAGGTTCAGCTGGCGGAGCGCAGCCATTTCAGGAGCGATCACCCGGGGCGCGCCTACAGTCTTCATCGCGCTTGCAACGTCCTTCAATCCGTTTCCGGTGATCAGTACGACGACGGTTTCATCAGAAGCGATTCGACCTTCCGCGTACGCCTTGCGCAAACCGGCAACCGCCGCCGCTGCTGCCGGCTCCGCGAAAACGCCCTCGCGTCTTGCAAGGTGCGGAATAGATTCGAGAATCTCTGTATCAGCTACGCGCACGGCAAAGCCCTTGGAATCTCTGACCGCAGTCACAGCCGCATCACCATCCCTTGGAAGGCTGACTGAAATGCTATCGGCGACCGTTTCACCCGATACGGTCGGGATCTGGCCGTTGGATTCAAGCGCACAGGCAATCGCATCGCTTTTTCCCCCTTGAACAGCGATCAGCTGCGGAAGACGATCGATCCACCCGAGCGCATGAAATTCCAAGAACCCTTTCCAGATGCCGCTGATGATGTTGCCGTCCCCCACGGGCACAATGACCTTGTCAGGGCACTTCCACCCGAGCTGTTCCACGATCTCGTAAGCGCAGGTTTTCTTTCCCTCGCGGGTAAAAGGGTTGTAGCCAGTATTGCGATTGTACCAGCCGTATTCAGCTGTGGCCTGCAAGCAAAGATCAAACGCCTGATCATAAGTTCCATCGACAGCGATCACGGTAGCGCCGAAAACGAGAAGTTGCGCGATTTTCGCCACGGGCGCGGCTTTGGGAACAAAAATAATGGTGCGAATACCGGTTCCAGCCGCGAGACAGGCCAGCGAAGAGGCGGCGTTTCCAGTAGAAGCTCCCGTGATCACCTTTTCGCCTCTTTCAAGAGCACGTGCGAGCGCGATAGCCCCTGCGCGATCTTTGAACGATGCGCTTGGATTCCTGCCATCGTCTTTGATGTAGAGTGAACGAAGGCCGAGTTCGTCTGCGATTCCTCGCGACCGGTAAAGGGGCGTTCCACCGATCTTCAGAGGGGAAGCATATTTGGAGCTGTCCAGAGGAAGGAGCTCCCGATATCGCCAGATTCCATCAAGTGCGCCTCCCTCCACATCGGACCTTTTCAGGCGACGCTTCAGACCTGTCAGGTCGTATTGAACCAGGAGATTTCCCGAGCATTTCGGACAATCGTAATCCGAACTTGCAAGTTCCACCTCAGCGCCACAACGAGCACACTTGAAACCAATGGATTTTCCCATCAGAAATATTTAGCCCCTCGCGCAGGTCTACGCAACACTCATCCCCATGGGATGGGGTCCATATTATAAGGATTTAACAAGACATTCAGGGGTCACGAGCGGTTGTCGATGTGTGTATGAAGGAATCCTGAACGCATGCTGAGAGCACTTATCGATCATCTGCACACCATTCGTGGAAAGGTCATGCTCCTGCTGACCTTGATGTTCGTGGTACTGGTTGCCAATACGGTCATGAGCAGAGATATCGTCGATGAGATGCAGGATGTCGCTTCGCGGCGGAAGGCGATGCTTGAGCTTGTTTCAGCCGCCAAGGGCATCCGAGCAAATACAATCCTGCTTTCGAACCAGGACGAAAGAAAACGGGAACCGACGCTCTTTTCAATTCAACAACGCAAGACAGACCTGGAGCGCGCGTTCAGAAAGTTCCGCGGCGGCATTTTCTGGGACAACGTCCCTGCGTTGAACGAGCCTTTCGTGGACAACGCCATTCAGCATCTCGAAAATCTTTGGAGAGAGAATACCTCGCCGGCACTCGATGCATTACTCGAAAACCCAAAAGATCCAGTCCGGCTCAAGGAACTGCAGGACCTGCTCGAAAATTTTCTACTGGTTGTCACGGAGACTTCGAAAGCCGTCGACAAGACTGTTGAGGAAAAAATAGCGGATTTCCGCGATCACCAGTGGGATAGCCTCTTCATGATCCTGGGCACGCTCTCGCTCGCCGCTTTTATCCTGCTCCGTACCGAGCGCCGCATCCGACAGGTTTCCGAGACAGCGAAGCGCATCAATAACGGTGAACTCAATACGCGCGCGCCGGTCAGAGGACAGGATGAAATCTCGGATTTCGCAACGACATTCAATGAAATGACGACCAAGTTGATCCAGGAGAAAATCGCAAGCGAGCGCATCATCTCGTGTATCGGGGAAATGCTCATAGTCGTGTCGGCCACAGGTAAAATCATTTCCGCAAACGAAGCAAGCAGGTGGATTTCCGGGTTCGCCGCTTCTGAAATCAAGGGCAAAAGTCTTTGCGATTTTTGCGAAAGCAACGACCTTCTGACTGCCGTGCTCAAGGAGATCGAAACGTCCGGCGTCTACAGCAACGCCAATGTCCAGTTCCGGAAAGGTGAAGGAGGTAGCTTTAAGGCGTCCGTGACCGCGACCGCCCTGCCCGAGAACAGTAACGGTGAAAAGGTTTTCGTCTTCATCATTCGTGACATGACAGGATTTCACCTGCTCATGGCGGAATCAGAACGCCGCGCCGCCGCAGAGGCCGCGGTGGAAGTTGAACGCAGACGAGCGCACGAGATCGAGAACCTTTACAAGGAGCTGAGCGAACTGCGAACACACGCATTCGAAGCGAGCAAGCTTTCAGAGCTCGGCGAAATGGCATCCGGCATCGCGCACGAAATCAACAACCCGATCACCATCATCTGCGGCAAGGCCCTGCAGCTCAAAGCCATGGCGGAAAATGGCAACCTGGATGCGCTCCGCGTGGGCAAGATCGCGGACCAGGTGGAACAGACCGGGTTTCGTGTCGCGAAGATCGTGAAAAGCCTTCGCCTGCTCGCGCGTGACGGTCGCCTGGAAGTGGCCGAGCCCAATCACCTTGCCGCGATTATTTCGGACTCTTTGGATTTATGCGCGGAGAAATTCAAGAATCGGGGAATCCGACTGGAAGTAGGGGAGATTCCACCTGAGCTGACGATTCCTTGCCGCCGCGTTCAGATCTCGCAAGTACTGATCAACTTACTGAACAATGCTCACGACGCCGTTGAAGGCAGGGATGAGAAACTGGTTCGCGTCGAAGCAGCTATCGCGGGCAACAACGTGGAAATCAGCGTCACGGACAGCGGTCCCGGAATATCAGCCGAGCTCCGGGAAAAAATCATGCAACCCTTCTTCACCACGAAACCCGCAGGCAAGGGCACCGGGCTCGGACTCAGCATTTCAAGAAGCATCATGCTCAGCCACAACGGCGAAATCCTGCTCGACACCCGGTCCTACAGGACAAGATTTGTCCTGCGTCTGCCGATATCCAGCGAGTTGCAAACCGCCGATTCGCCGGTCGCAGTCTGACGAAAAACGTCCTATTTTCCCTGAGCGAAAGCGTAGCCAGCATCCACGGCCTGGATGTTCAAAGCCAACGCTTCTTTCTTCTTCAGCGAAGTCTTCAGGACGTCGTAGATACGCTCTCTCTCGAAGACCTTCTCGTGTCCGAGATAAACGCCGATAGCCACGCTGTTGGCCGCGGCTTTTATTCCGAGGTCAGCAGCGAGATCCGTCAGAGGAGCGCAAATCACTTTCACATCTGATCGCTTCACTTTGCGCTCAACGATCGAACTATTGACTATGATCGTGCCACCAGCGGTCACGTCCGCTTCAAAAGCATCGAGCGAAGGTCCGTTCATCGCGATCAGCACGTTCGGACTCTCGAACACGGGCGAACCGATCCGGCGGTCGGAAATGACGACCGAGCAATTGGCGGTGCCTCCGCGCATTTCCGGTCCGTAAGAAGGAATCCAGGATACATGGAGACCGTCGTTCATGCCGGCGTTCGCGAGCATCACGCCTGCGGTGAGCGCTCCCTGGCCGCCGAATCCGGCGATCTTGATTCGCTTCTCGCCGATCGCGCGATCGGTCGATGCCTTGGTTTTCCCTTTTTGGAGGCCAAGTGCCGAATAGATCGCTTCAGCATCGTTGGTCGGAACGGGCTTGATCATCGGCTCCCGCTCGGCCGAGACATCCTTGATGGTGCCAAGCTTGAAATAAGGCTCCAGATTATCCTGGATCCATTTGATTGAATCCTTCGGAGTCATCTTCCAACCCGTCGGGCAGGCGGAAAGGATTTCGATAAAGGAGAAGCCCTTCTTTTCCGCCTGAAGCTGAACCGCTTTGCGGATCGCTTTCCGGGTTTTCATGATGTTCTTCGTGTCCGTCACCGCGCAGCGCTCAACATAGACGGGCGCTTCGAGACCGGAAATGAGTTCCGCCATTCGAATCGGGTGACCTTCATTCATGACCGTCCGACCGCGCGGGGTGGTCTGCGTCTTCTGACCTACCATGGTCGTGGGCGCCATCTGGCCGCCGGTCATCCCATAGATCGCGTTATTGACGAAAATGACCATCATGTTTTCACCGCGATTAGCGGCGTGGATGATTTCCGCGGTTCCGATCGCGGCCAGATCACCATCACCCTGATAGCTGATGACAACGCTGTCCGGGCGAACGCGGCAAAGACCGGTTCCGACCGCCGGAGCGCGGCCATGGGGCGCCTGCACGTTCCCGGTGTTCATGTAGTAGTACGCGAAAACCGAGCAACCTACGGGCGAGATGAAAATGGTTTTATCCGTGAGCCCGAAATCTGAAAGCGCTTCCGCCACGAGTTTGTGAACGCGGCCATGCCCGCAGCCAGGACAATAGTGCGTCGTCAGCTTGTCTTTTCCGGCTTTGCGTTCAAACGTGTCATAGATCGCTTCAGGTTTGCCTTTTTTGACGGTGATGGTGCTTGGTTCCATAAATCACCCGATCCTTTTCTTGTAGGCGGCCATGATAGAGTTCTTGATGTCCTCAACGGTGGGAATGCTTCCACCGCAGGTGCCGTAGAATTCGACAGGACGCTTGCACTCGATCGCAAGCTTCACGTCGTCAATCATCTGACCCGCGGACATTTCAGCAGCGAGGAACACCTTCGCGGTCTGAGCAATTTCCGCGAGACGCTTCTTGGGAAAAGGAAAAAGCGTTTTCGGGCGAAGCATGCCGACTTTGCGGCCTTCAGCGCGAAGCTCTTCAATCGCGTTCTGAGCCACGCGACTCGTAATACCGTAGGCGACGACCACTAATTCCGCGTCGTCCGTCATGAAGTCTTCCCACTTCTGTTCCTTCAACTCGATCTCGGCATACTTCTGCTGCAAGCGCCTGTTCAGGGCCTGAAGTGCGTCGATGCTCATGTAAATCGAACTGATGAGATTCTTCTGGGTCTTCGCATCGCCGTATACGGCCCAATCCTTGTAGGGCGCGGGGCGGAACTCGTCCGGAAATTCAACGGGTTCCATCGTCTGGCCAATGCTTCCGTCCGTCAGCAACACAGCCGTGCAGCGGTATTTGTCGGCGAGGTCGAAAGCCTCGAGAGTCATGTCGCACATTTCCTGCGCGCAGTTGGGTGCCAGCACGATGTTTTTGTAATCACCGTGGCCGCCGCCCTTGACCATCTGGTTGTAATCGGACTGTTCGGGCCAGATGTTTCCCAGGCCCGGGCCAGCGCGCATGACATCGACCAATACCGCCGGGAGTTCCGCCCCGGCGAGATAACTGATGCCTTCCTGTTTCAGACTCATTCCGGGGCTGCTCGAAGCAGTCAGAACCCGCGCGCCGGCGGAAGCCGCGCCATAAACCATGTTGATGGCGGCCACTTCACTCTCGGCTTGAACGAACGTTCCACCAATGAGGGGAAGGTAATGCGCGGCCGCCTGAGCGATCTCGCTCGCAGGCGTGATAGGATAGCCGAAATAGTGAGTGCAACCCGCAAGAATCGCGGCTTTGACAACTGCCTCGTTTCCCTTGATCAGTTCCTTTTTCATGCCTTCACCTTTTTTTCCTTATAAACCGCGATCGCGCCGGGCTCAGGGCACGCGTAGTAACAGGCTTCGCACCCGGTGCAGCCATTGCCGCCGTAAACCGCATACTGATATCCAAGTTGATTGTAGGCCGGCGACAGGCTCAGGACCTTGGGCATACAGCTCTCAATGCAGAGAGCGCAGCCCTTACATTGATTCAGGTCGATTTCGACCGTTGGAAGCTTCTTTTTGACGTTCGCGGGGTTCTCCACGGGGGCCCTCCAGATCAAGTTTTCGCGCCAATTTTTAGGATGATTAGGGCGTAGCACGCGTGACACCAAAACTCAACGATGACACGGCGCACGGCCGCTTGACCCCTCGGGGTCTCCTCACCTAAAACGTTCATAGGAGCAATTCCAATGGATATGATTCTCGCTATTGACCAGGGCACAACCGGGACCACCGCAGTCCTCATGGATCGCGAGCTGAACAAAGTCGCTGAAGCCAGCGTGGACTTCGAACAGCACTTTCCCAAGCCCGGCTGGGTCGAACATGATCTCGAGGACATCTGGACCACTGTGGTGCAAACCGTCCGCGAGGTGACGAAACACATCGACGTCCGCAAAATCGCGGCGATCGGCATCACCAATCAGCGCGAAACGATCTGCTTTTGGGACCGGAAAACCGGGGAAGCTCTCGCTCGCGCGATCGTCTGGCAGGATCGACGAACCGGCCCCATCTGCGAGGCGCTCGTGAAAGCCGGAAAAGAGGAGTTTTTTCGGGATCGCACAGGTCTGCTCGTGGATCCTTATTTTTCCGGAACGAAGGTGGCCTGGGCTCTCCAGAACTGGCCGGCCGTTCAAACCGCGCACAAACAGGGGCGCCTCGCGGTGGGCACCATCGACAGCTTTCTTCTGTCCCGATTATCGGGCGGCGGAGTTCACGCGACCGAACCCAGTAATGCCTCTCGAACCCTCTGCTTTCACCTCACCCGTCACAAATGGGATCCGGAACTGACGGAAACCCTGGGCATACCGAACGACATCTGGCCGGACGTCCTGCCCTCAACCGGAGTGTTCGCAGTGACTAAGGGATTTCCGGGGCTTCCCGATGGCCTGCCTATCACCGGAATTCTGGGAGATCAGCAAGCGGCTTTACTCGGCCAGGCCTGCGTGAAAGAAGGAATGGCCAAATGCACCTATGGCACGGGCGCATTCCTTCTTCTCAACACGGGGAGAAAGCCCGTGAAAAGTCGGCACCGGCTCGTCTCAACCGTTGCCTGGGCTTTGGGTCCCGACAACTATACCTATGCGATGGAGGGAAGCGCGTTTATCGCGGGTGCCGCCGTACAATGGGTGCGGGACGGGCTGAAGCTGATCCGTTCGGCAGCCGAAATCGAGACTCTCGCCGAGAGCGTTCCCAACAGCGATGGAGTCGTTTTCGTTCCGGCGCTCACGGGGTTGGGCGCGCCTCACTGGGACCCGAACGCGACAGGCATGTTCACGGGGCTAACTCGCGGAACAACGGCCGGACATCTGGCTCGCGCCGTTCTTGAAGGTATCGCCTTCCAGAATGCGGATATCCTCACGGCCATGCAAAAAGACATGGGAAGGCCGCTTGGTTCATTGAACGTGGACGGCGGAGCCGCCGCGAACAATCTTCTGATGCAATTTCAAGCCGACGTCCTGGGTGTCGAACTGAGGAGACCTGTTTATCTGGAAACCACCGCCTTAGGCGCGGTTTTTGCGGCAGGATTGGGGGCCGGCTTATGGACCGATCTGACCGACGTCGAGAAAACCTGGAAACAGGACCGCACCTTTAAACCTCAGATCAAGGACTCTGAACGTGAAATCGCTATGAATCGCTGGCATCTCGCCGTTTCCCGTGTCACTCATTCCGGATGAAGATCAAAACCCACTACTCCTGCCAGAGCTGCGGGCACAGCACTGCGAAATGGCTCGGCAAGTGCCCTGGATGCGATGCCTGGAATTCGCTGGTTGAAGAGCGGATAGCACCCGAGACCGCCGCCTCCGCTTCACACCGTTCCTCGGCGGTGGAGTACGCCGCGATTCATGCGGGAACCGGCTCCGCCTCACTCGATGACTGGGTCCCGCTTGACGGGCCCGCCGCTGAAGACGGTGAACTCAAACAGGTTGCTCGCAAATCAACCGGCATCAGCGAGCTGGATCGCGTTCTAGGAGGAGGCCTGGTTCCGGACAGTTTCGTCCTGATCGGCGGCGATCCTGGAATCGGAAAAAGCACTCTTCTGCTCCAGATGGCCAAGGGCGTGGTGAGCGCGAATCGCGACCTGCGTTTACTTTACGTCAGCGGTGAAGAGTCCGTGGATCAGATCCGCGGACGCGCAAAACGCCTGGACGTGAGCGGCAATGGCCGCGTTTTCCTTTCATCTGAAACAAATCTGGAACGCGTGATTGCAACCGTGAAGGACCTGAAACCTCACGTGATCGTCATGGACTCCCTTCAGACCTTCTCAAGCGGTGCGCTCGAATCGGCGCCCGGGAGCGTGAGCCAGGTTCGGGAAGTGGCGATGCGCCTGATGAATCTTGCGAAAACCGCTGGAATTTCAGTTTGGCTCGTCGGTCATGTCACTAAAGATGGTAACATCGCTGGCCCGAAAGCAGTCGAGCACATGGTGGACACCGTCCTCTACTTCGAAGCCGAAGCGGGACAGAGCTATCGCCTCCTCCGAACGGTGAAAAACCGGTTCGGCAGCACGCGGGAACTGGGCGTATTTGAAATGGCCGGAGACGGGTTACGGGAAGTGAAAAACCCCTCCTCCCTTTTCCTGAGCGAACGCAAACACGCGGTGGCCGGGACCGCAATCTCCGC
>MEPR01000078.1:41612-46624 GCA_001769835.1 Bdellovibrionales bacterium GWB1_55_8 | reverse complement strand
TCTCGTCGAGGTGCAGGCGCTCGTTGCGGAGTCCAGCCTCGCGGTACCCAGACGGACAGCTGTAGGAATGGAGTCCTCGAGAATTTCACTGCTGGCGGCAATCCTGGAAAAGCATATGAAAGTCCCGCTCGCAGGCCACGATCTTTTTTTCAATGTCGCGGGCGGGCTCAGGCTTTCAGAGCCGGCGTGTGATCTTGCGGCCGCGACCGCGATCTGGTCAAGCTATGCTGAAAAGCCGCTGCCCATCGATCTGGTCTGTATCGGCGAGGTAGCGTTGACAGGCGAAATCCGTCAGGTACTACACCCCGAAGTGCGCGCGGAGGAAGCCAAAAAGCTTGGGTTTAAAAGTATCGCCCTTCCAAAGGGCTCTCTGGAACGCTGCACCGAAGTTCGAGGCATTCAATTCATTCCTATTTCGAGAATTGAGCAGCTCCCGGATCTGTTCGGCTGACGTTCTTCTGCTATCATGAAAACATGACACCGAAAGACGACGCTTGGAGCAGACTACGCGCCCGGGAGGACGAGGAAGAGCTCGAAAAGGAGAAGGCTCAGGATGACGCCAGCCTGAGGGCCAGTCGATCAGGAAAAAAGGGCGCGACCGCGGAGGTCACCACCGGAGAGACGGGAAAAATTGAAGAACTCCTGGGGAGGGTCGAACCCCTGATCGATCAGTTGAACAGTCTCTACCAAATGTTTGCTTCCGGCATTGAAAAGCGCCCCCCCGTGGAGCGGCGTAAGCATCTGGAGCAAACGATGCAAACATTATCGTTGATGGCCAAGCCGTCCGCTAGCCTGCTGTTTCGCTTCAACGCGATTCATGCGCGCTACGTCGCACATCGGGATCGCTGGGACAAAACCCTTCGCGCGATGGAAGCAGGTAAAACCGGGAAAGCGACCAGACGGCCAGCACGATAAAGCGCAGATCGTCTCTTTCGGTTTATAAAAACTTAATACAAGATTACTGTCGCCGATCATTCCGTTCCGTCACCATTCGTGAATGAACGTCAGGTATTTCAACACGAAACGGCAACTTTATACGGTCTGGATCGGCTGGACAGCGCTCGTCGTTTTGACAGCGCTTGCGCATTTGTATTCCACCTATTCTCATTTGAAGGACCGCGCCAGGACGGAGGCGAGGACAGCCATTCAAATCGACTGGACTTACCGGTTATGGAGTTCCAGCCATGGCGGAGTTTATGTTCCAGTAAGCGATAAGAGCCCTCCGAATGCCAATCTCGCCCATATTCCTGAACGAGACATCATCTCAAAGTCAGGAACAAAACTGACGCTGCTGAATCCAGCCTACATGACGCGTCAGGTGCATGAAATGAAACTCCTGGAGAGGAAAGTACGCGGTCACATCACGAGCTTGAATCCTATTCGCCCCGAAAACGCGCCGGATGACTGGGAAGCGGACGCTCTTCGCACGATGGAAAAAACCCGCGAGGAGGTGTCCGGAATCTCGGACATCGACGGGCGAAAGTTCCTCAGAGCCATGCGCCCGCTGATCACCGAGGAATCCTGTCTGAAGTGCCATGCAGCCCAAGGTTATCGCGTTGGCGATATACGGGGAGGACTGTCCGCGTCAGTACCTCTTTCGAATTACATCGAGGACTTTCTGTTCAGCCTCCTCCTGGTCACTCCGGGGAGTCTCTTGATCTGGTTCGCCGGGATTTTCGGCAGCCGCCTGGCTTTCAACATGATCCTCCGGACCGAACAGGATCGTTGCAAGACCTCAAAGGAACAATCGCTCAATGTCCTGACTTCCGGGGTTGCGCATGAGATCAATAACCCCCTTGCCATCGCAACGGGAAATCTGGCGCTCCTAATGAGAAAAATGCCGAAGGAGCTGGAGAACAATCCCGTTCTGACGGGCCATCTTACGAAGGTGCAAACAGCGCACGAAAGAATCATCGAAATCGTGAGCGGTGTTCGCTCATTGTCAGATGCCTCGCCCCTGATAAAGCTCAGCCTCAACGAAATCGTCCGTGACGTAATGGAATCCCCCTGCGCTCAAGAGCACCTTCCCAGGCATGCCTTGCGAACAAGCCTCAGGGCAACTCAGCCAATCAGTGGAGATGCGGCCAAGGTCGAAAGATTACTGATGAATCTCTTGATGAACGCCCGCGAAGCGGTGGAACGATCGGGGCAGGAGACGCCTATCCGGATCATCACCGAGGACCGTGGCGCCAACGTCTGCCTCATCGTGCAGGACAATGGTATCGGCGTCTCGTCAGCGGATATGGAACGGGTGTTTGATCCGTTTTTCACAACGAAAGATCCCGGTAAAGGCCCGGGACTGGGTCTTTTCATTTGCAAAACACTCGCAGAACAGATGTCGGCCCGGATTCAGATCGAGTCGAAAGAAGGCCAGGGAACCTCGGTGACGGTATTCTTCACGATTTTCAAGGCCGTCAGCTAACCAGTTTTCTAAGCCCCGCTTCATCGAGAATGGTCACCCCCAGCTCGCGCGCCTTGTCGAGCTTGCTGCCGGCCTCCTCGCCCGCGACCACAAAGTCCGTTTTCTTCGACACACTTCCGGAAACGCGTCCGCCCTCTTCCTCGATCATGCGAGTGGCCTCGCTTCTGGAAAGCGTCGGCAGGGTTCCCGTGAGCACCAGCGTCCTTCCCGCAAGCTTTCCACCGTCGGACGCTGCTCGCTTCGGATTTTTGATATCGAGAAACTTGAGCAGCTCCGTCAAATCGTGGCGCTGCTGCTTTCCCTGAAAATATTGATGAAGGCTTCTGGCCATCTCGGTCCCGATTTCGTGAACGGATTGGAACTGCTCTTCGGTCGCATCAAAGAGCGCTTCCATGGAGCCAAAATGGCGCGCGATAATTTTGGCTGTCGCCTCCCCGATGTGTCGTATTCCGAGCCCGAATATCACGCGATAAAGCTCAGGAGATCGGGCGCGCGCGATCGCGTCGGAAAGCTTCGCCGCCGATCTATCCGCAAAGCCCTCCAGGTTCAGAAAGTCCTCTTTTGTCAGCCGGAAGATGTCGGCATAGGTCTTCACCAGACTCTTATCGACGAGTTGTTCAACGATTTTTTCGCCCAGGCCCTCGATGTTCAAGGCGTCCACCATCACGAAATGACGAATTCGCTCTTTGACCTGAGCGGGACATTCCGCACTCGGACATCGAGTGACTGCCTCGCCCGCTTTGCGCTCCACTCGCGTACCACAGACCGGGCACTTCGATGGCAGCTCGAACTTCCGCTCCGATCCGCTTCGGGCATCGGTAATGACCTTCACCACTTCCGGAATCACATCACCGGCACGCTGCACCAGAACGCGATCCCCGATACGAACGTCCTTGCGATCAATTTCGTCCTGGTTGTGCAGGGTGGCGCGGCGAACGGTTGCTCCACCAAGACGAACGGGCGCGACGATCGCTACCGGAGTCAGCGCTCCGGTGCGTCCGACTTGAACGATAATGTCTTCAATTGTCGTGGTTTCCTGGCGCGGCGGGTATTTGAAAGCGATCATGCCGCGAGGGCTTCGAGAGACGTAGCCGGCGCGATCGACATCGGATAGCCGGTTCAACTTCACGACAATACCGTCAATTTCGAACGGAAGGGAATCGCGCGCCTTCTCTATTTCACGGTAGAATTCGAGCACCTTTCCCGTTCCACGACAGATTTTTCGCCATTTGCCGACGCGAAGCCCCCAGCTCTCCAGCAGCTCCTCGTATTCCGATATCGTTTCGGCCTTCAGACCTTCCGCATACCCGACGCCATAGCAGAACGCCGTCAGGGGCCTTTGGGCGGTAATCGAAGGGTCGAGTTGCCTGAGCGAACCGGCCGCGGCGTTTCTCGGGTTCGCGAAAAGTTTCTGACCACGTTCGGCCTGCTCACGATTCAAGCGCTCGAAGTCCTCCAGCGGGAGAATCACCTCGCCCCTTATCTCAATGAGCTCAGGAAAAATTTCGCGTTTACCGGCCCTGAGCCGAAGCGGTACGGCGCGGATCGTATGGACATTCCGGGTTACGTCTTCGCCGGTCTCCCCGTCTCCGCGTGTTGCCGCGGAAACCAGGGATCCTTTTTCATAGGTCAGATTGAGGGAGAGACCGTCAAACTTCAGCTCCACGAAATATTCGAACGCGTGCGACTCCGGCAGATCAAGCACGCGATGAAGCCGCTCATCGAATTCCAGAAACTCCTCTTCAGTGAGCGCGTTCGCCAGAGAGAGCATCGGCACCCGGTGCGAGACCTTTTTGAATTGATCAAGAGCCTTCCCACCCACTCTCAGGGTCGGGGAATCGCTCTGCCTCAGTTCAGGAAATTTCGCCTCAAGCCCCTCGAGTTCACGAAAAAGCCGATCATAAGCGGCGTCCGAAATCTCGGGATCGTCGAGCACATAGTATCGAAAATCGTGGTGGTGAATTTCCGCCGTCAGCTCAGGAATGCGCTTCTCGGCGGCTTTGCGTTCCGCATCTGCTGTCGCCATAGGTCAGAGAGAAATACACCAAGCTCAGAAGAAATACACTACAGCCGGAGCAAAGTTGATGGAGGTCTGCGACAAGCTCTCCCCCCCCGAAAAATCAGCGTTCTGACTCATGATATCGAGACCCGCCCGAAAAGAGAGGCGGGGCGCATATTCATAGGTGCCGCCCAGGTAAAACCGCACCTGCGAGGCGGAATTGATGCTTCCGGTGGCGCTCGTGGGCTGAGAGGCACTCGGAAAAAGGCCGAACTGGAGATCCACGAGTGCCCGGTATTTCGATCGGATGGGGAGGTCGCCGCCGAATCCGATGAAGAGTCCCTTGAAAGCGATCGGGTTCATGAACTCCGCTTCACTGGAAGGGAAAGTGAACGAAACGGATTGGAAGCCGAGTTTCAGCCAGCCCTTCGGCCCGAAAAAGTCGCCCAGAACGGCGTAGGAATAGCCGCCCGCGATCCGAAACAATGAAGCATTTGCGGCTACCGCTCCTGCAGCGGATTCCACTCCGGTGGCGAGGTTTTTTTGCGAGTGGCTCCAGAAAGAATAGCCGCTGGCAAGTTCGCCGAACCA
>MEPR01000078.1:10164-41573 GCA_001769835.1 Bdellovibrionales bacterium GWB1_55_8 | reverse complement strand
GGGTCAGCCAGACCTGTCCTTCGACCTGAGGTCCCAGAATAATTCCGCCGCCTGTCGCCCCTGAACCGGTCTGACTGAACTGCCGGCCGAAACTGCCCATCGAGAGTCCGCCGCTGATCCACCCCAAGCGGGGCGGCTCGATAACCGCCGTTTCCTGCGCGGCCGCGGGGGTCGGCTCAGGAGGAGGAGCATGCGTGATTCGCGAAACTTTCTGCCAGCGACCCAGTCGCAGGTTCTGCTCTTCTTCAATGACCTTGCCGAAGGAGATCTTTTCATCGACCTCCTCGATTTCCACTTTCCCGATCGGAGCAAGATCCCAATGCACCACGGTTTTCAACAATGGATGCGATTTCACAGCATCCAGCGTGGAGATCGTGAGAATATCCCCGCGCTGAATACCCGAACTGCGGCCGATATCGAAAGTGACCGAATCATTGTCCCTTCCGGTTACCTGCCCGGCGAAGGGAACCTTTGCCAGGAGGCGGTCCAGGGCGCCTTGAATCGGGCCTTCAATGTTTCCAAGGCCATCAGAACCTGAATTCGGCTCGGGCTCCTGGAGCACAAAAGATTCGCTCGCCAGCAGATCCATCCGGGGTGCATGCAGCCAGTCGATGACGAATCTATATTGACGCCCCTGTTTCTGAATCGTGGTCCTCAAAAGGGATTCAGCGCGAATTGCCCGCGCAACCTGATTCAAAATATCCGAATCCTGGAGGATCTGGTGATACGGCAGTTTGGAAGCCGCGAGAACCGCGTCAGCGCGACCAAGATCCTGGGGTGAGAACCGGCTCTGACGCGAGAAATAACTCTTATAAGCTGCAGCAACGTAGTCCGCGAAAAGGCCGTCCACATTGTCTGACGCGCGCAGCATTCCAACCGTACTCAAGGAGTATTTTCGATCAAGCTCCACGGACGCGCCTGCGGGACGTGCCTCGACCAGAGAAATCACGATCACAAAAGAAAGGAAAAGGGTGCGAGGGAATGTCTTTCTAAACATCGAGCCTGGATGGCCGGCTTTCTTCATAAAAGGCTATGAGCGTCTTGAGTTCCGCGATCTCCTCGCGTGCCTGCTGGAGCTGACTATTCAGATGCGAAATGACCGCGCTATCGCCACCACGACTGCCGATGTCAGCGTCAGCGGAGAAGCCCCGCGCCTCGTCGCAAAGCAGGTACCGTCCACCCTCCACTCGATAGACAACTTTATTCGCTTTGATGTGCCTACGGAGCGTCGAAAGACTGATGCCCTTCTTCATTGCGTAATCCATCAAAGGGATCCAATTCTCCGTAACAACGCGATTTGACATAACTCAATTGTATTTCCACGGGCCTCAAATTCAAGTAATCTCCTGACATGGTCAGTTCCCGCGGAACCCCCCCCGGCGATCGTATACAAATCGGATCAAAACGCAAAATTGCTTTCGTGTGCAGTGGTGGAGCAGCTAAAGCCGGAGCGTTTCACTTGGGTGTCGCCCTTGCTCTTCAGGAACAGGGGTTTACCTTCTACGGGGGATTGACCCCGGCATCGGGCCCCGCACGTGCGCCACAACCGATGGAAATCTCAACCTATGTGGGTTCGAGCGCGGGATCCATAGTCTGCGCTTATCTGGCGGCCGGCTATTCTCTCGATGATGTTTTCAACTCTTTTCTGAATCAGAAGACGCCGCTCAACGACCCGGCAACCGGCAACCCGAAAACGCTTTCCCGCCTGACTTATCCGAAAATGCTCCGTCTCAGGACGGCCGTTGCTCGTGAGCAGTTCTTTCAGATTGCCCACGTACGAAAAGTGCTGTCCGCCCTGGTCGAAGGAAACTGGGAGGCCCTCATTCAGTTAAAGTGGCTCAAAACGACCGGCATATTCTCGACCGCCGGAATCGAACAGTATCTTCGCGAGGAAGTGCTGCCAACCAACCGCTTTCAGGATTACCTGGCCGACCTCTTCGTGGTCGCGACGCAGCTCAACCACTCCAGAAAAGTGGTTTTCGGAAAGTACAAACATCAGCCGCCGCCACATGACCTTTCCTGCCAGTATGACAATGACGTGGCGATCTCCGAGGCCTGCGCCGCCAGCACCGCGCTCCCTCCGATATTTTCGCCTTACCCGATCAAGGGAAAAGACGAAAACACCGTGTATTACATTGATGGCGAAATCCGCGAAACGCTCTCCACGCACGTCGCGGTGGATTCAGGCGCGGATCTGGTCATCGCAAGCTATACGCATCAGCCCTATCATTTCCTGCGTGAAGTGGGATCCCTCACGGACTATGGCCTGCCGGCAATCCTGATTCAGTCAATTTATCTATTGGTCGAGCAGAAGATCAACAATCACATTCACAACAAAAAAGTCCAGCGAAGCGCGATTCATGCTGTTTCAAAGTACTGCAAGGAACAAGGCCTCGCTGAAGAACACCGCCGCAAGATCTGTGAACTCCTGGAAACGGAACTGCACCACCGCCTCGACGTGGATACGATCTACATTCATCCGAACCCCACCGACGCGCAAATGTTCTTCGGCGACCACTTCAGCCTGGCTCCCAGAAAAATGTCCGATTTCGTCCGGAGCGGATTCAGGGCGGCGATTCAGGCTTTGGCTGCGTATGATTTCGCCGATCGAAAAACCGACCACCCGATCGGGACGACGCGTTCAGGCGCGAGCACGGAGCAACCTAGAAGCTGAAGAGCGGGCCTCGGTCGAAAAGTTAGACGGATTTGAGGCGCGCTTTATACTCGGCCCACTCGAATGTCCCAAATCAGGCCACTCAACCCAGCCGAGTCGGACTCGACTTAACTGAATGTCCCAATACGGGTCACTCGACCCGGCCGAGTTGCTCATTGAAGCGTCAGCGCAAAATAACGCAGAAAGCTGTCGAGACTTCCTCGGAAGTCTTCCGCCATGGAAATCACGGACGCGTTGAGCACCGTTTGAAATTCATTCATTCCCACCTCGCGGCCGTTAATCCGGAATTCCTCCGTACCCACGAGCATGTCAGGTGTCTGGATCTTCCTTGCCTCAATTCGTCCGCGCGTTCCCATTCCATTCCATTTCGCCAGGACATCATAAACAAATTGGCGGGAATGCTCTGTCTGCCATTCACGGTAATGCAAGAAAGGAATGTCGTCCGATCCGACACTGCACCAGACCTCCATTGCATCCGGACCAGGCGTACCCACGCGCTGACCGGAAACCGCAATACGGATCCTGGTCTGAAGGTACTCCATGGCAAAGGAGGTCACCTCGGTGAAGCGAACCCCCTGCGTGGGAAAAACAGGCAATTCCCCTTTTCGGAGCTTGTCGATCGGGATCGGTGCAAGATCCACCCCGATGTTTTTGACACGGATACCAAACACCTCTGACCCGGCCCGATCACGAAGCGAGAACTCAGAAAACCGGGAGGTACGCAACGAATTCACCTTCGACCGCACGTCCATCCAGTACACTTCCCTGCCGCTTTTTCCCAACAGGACCGCGGAACCATCAGGAGCATTCCGAAATCCGTAAGCCCGCTGAAACTCCGGCACAACCTCAGGCATAAAACGCCAAAGTAATTGCGAAATCCGCTCAAAGGGCACCACCTGATCAGAAAAATCAGGCGCAGCCTGCGCCGTTGAGGCCGAAATCAGGAAAACCAGCCCCATCAAGCGCGCGAACCGCGCCACCACCATCATTCTTTCGGACGCTTGTCATCGACGACAAGCGACCCCTCCGTAATGGAATTGACGAAGGAAGAAAGAGTGGTCGAGATCGAAGTAAGAAGCGAAGGATTCGCCTTCGCCTGCTCCACCTGAGAACGAAGATTCACGAGTTCATCAAGAAATCGGCTGTTTGCGCCTATGGACGCCACGCTCTGAGTGATTGGAAACTGCTTATTTACGATGTGATTGAGAATACCACCGGCGCTCTGGACGACCAGGGGGCTGTAGACCGCACTGTTAAACTTCGCAAGGTAAGGACCCAGTCCGAAAAGCTCGGCTCCGTTCGCGTCGTAGCGATGTGAATTCAACAGAAAGCCCGCTTTCTCCTCGGACACAGCGCGAAGCGATACAACTGAAGCCCACTCCATCATCAACGTACCGCCGAAAACAGTTAGGTCGCACCGTCCGGCTTCTCGCTCGTACTCCAAAGCCCGGGTCGTATCGCTTGAATTGCGCAAGTCGCGGATGGCCAATATTTTTGCGTCGCCGATATAGATATCCGTAAACGTACTCTTCCCATCCGCAGCCCGGGATGAAACGAAGCGGAATATCTCCTTTTCATCGGCGCTGATACGCACAACCTTCTTCACTTCGTTCAATGCTGAAATCGCATAATCGGCTCGTCCTTCCAGGAAAATTCTCCGGACAGGCGCCGTGAGACGGAGCTCAGATCCTTCGGTCTGGATGGATTCCTTGAATAGAAGTTTTCCGTCGGGGGACCGGATCACCGTATCCTCGATCCGCATGGTCGCTTCCTTGGACAGAAACCTGGAAAGCGCTATCGTGAGGACCCTCTTATTGGCGTCGTTCAGGAATTCGATTTCGCCCGGCCTGATCTCCCGGATACGGAAACTTTTCCGCATATCTCGGATCTTCATGCTTACAGGAAGCCGGAAATCGTCGGCCAGCCCCTCGAACGTAAGGACTTCCGAAGGAAAGTTCGGCGCAGCCTGCGCTGCCCGCACCAAGACAAGGCAAAGCAGGCTCAATGCGAAGACCGTGAAAAGGTGTTTCATTACTTGATCCGTTTCACGAACTCCGGAGCGAACTGAATCGGGTTCGTTGAGCCGGGAAAATACCCGAACTCAAACTTCACGCCTTTCACAAGGGCTGCCTTCTTCAGCTTTTTGGCAACCTTGTTGGAGCCATCCAGCTCGATCGTGAGAACAAAACTTCCTGCCTCCTGGTTATCGAACATCGGAAGCTGGTAATAGCCCTTTCCTTTATAGACCGCCGAGAGCGGCCAGACCTTTTCAAGATCCGACTCATTCCGGAACGAGCCATTGCCGAAGAGCTTCTTTTTCACCGTGAAGCGCAACCGGTGGTCCATGAGCTTCCGGTCGAGCTTCGAGAAACGGAAGCCGCAAATGGGTTCACTGTTCTGCGGGTTCAGAACATCCGGGAAACAGACGGGCTCAAGTGAATCGAAGATGTCCCCAAGCGAAAGCTCGCCGTTCGGAAGCGCATTGAGCTCCTCCTGCGAGTAGCTTCGGTCGTCCTTGACGGGTTGATATTGAGGAAAATCCTGCTTGCTGCCCTCCGGGAGCTGCACGGAGACCTTCATCAGAATCAAAAACTGGTTATGAGCTTTTTCAGAACCGACGCCGATGAGCTTCCCATTGCGAACATCCACATTCGTCGACTCGTTTCCGAGCACGTAAAGCTGATCGGCACGAAGGGTGAGATCGCGGTAATTATAAGGCATGTAAATATCGACTGGAGAGTCCTTTTCGCCCGTGGGAATCGCGTAGCTGATATTCAAGCCCTGGAGGAGCACCAGGGACGGATTTTCAGCGTCTATCCAGGGCGTGGCGGAGATCTTCAAGCCAATGTCGTCTTCCTTAACGCCCACGTTGTGCATGACGTAAAATTTCTTATTGTGCGAATAATTGCAGCTTGATCCGACCGTGCAGACGTTCGAAACGCGCGTGACGATTTCCGCGCGTTTCTTGTTCATCGAAGCGTTGATTCCAAGCTCCAGAAAAGATGCGAGCGGATTCCCGATCCCGACTGTCGAACTGAAAATCCCACCGGTCAGGTTACTGATGAATTTTCCAGGTTCGGTTTCAAGTTCACGCTTTCCATAAAAAGCACCCACATCCATACCGAGCTCGCGTTCGTAGCCGCGTTCAAAGGAATACATCGTCGTGACGATCTCGACCTGCGGGAACTCGCGAAGCCTGGGCAGGTGGTCGTTCTGCGCAAGCATCTCGCCCAGTGCCACGTTTGAATCCGGGTCTGAAAACCACCAGATGATCGTGTTCGGGCCCATACCCTCGGTCGGCTCGATGTTGTTCAGATCAAGTTCGCCCTGGGCGCTCCACTGCTTCACAAGCCTCCGGGCCAGGAGTTGAAGATTTCTGAACGCCTGATCGCCGAAGCGGGCCTGATATTTACAAAATCCGCTCACGAGTTTCGGATTTTTGGCGACTTCCGGGTCCGCACTGGCGCCGCCAAAATCAGCGGCGTTGGTGCATTTATAAGTGCCGGGCGCCAGATTTGCCGCATTCGCACTCTGAGAAAAAACCCAAGGCAGGAGCGTGAGCGCGAAGAGAGCGAGGGAAACGTTGCCGGTATTTCGAAGAATGATCATCTAAACCTCCCCGCAGATTTCCGCGGTTGACCGGGAGGTTTTACACATCCTGACTTATTTTGTCAACTATTGACAATAGGTTGATATTACTGAATTTTATGCGGACTGCGGCCGAATCCGGCAGCCCGCATTGTCCGGTAATCCAAAAGCAAGAGGAGAACTCCCGCCGCCTCCGCGGCGAGGATCCACGGCTGAATCCCGCTGCTCAGCTGGTCCTGAAGATTTTCGTAAGGCATGACTGGAAATGAAAATCCCCGCAGCGGCCAGAGCAATGCCTGCAGCCCGGTAGCCGCACCCTTCTTCATGAAAACCTCTGAGAGCTGATCCAGCACCAGATGGCTCGCGAAACCCAGGACCAGCGCGGCCAAAGCCCGGGACTTTCTCACGAATGCCAGGAGAGCGATCATCAAGGTCAAAGCGGCTGTGTGCCCGAAAGTTCGGGTACCGCTGATCAGACCCATTTCTATTCCTTTTTTTCCGGTCACGAATGAAAGCGAATAATACAGCACTTTATCCATCAGGTCCGGCAACACCGTGCCGAACAATACGAACCGATAGGGGAGTCCTTTGCTCAGCGGACTCACGATTCTACTGCCGATTCCAAGATGTCCGAACAGAAACATCGCTTCTCCTCAGCCGGCGGTGACAATCACCTTTCCGAATGCTTCGCGAGATTCCAGTCTCGCATGAGCACGAGGCAGCTCGTTCATGGAAAAAGTTGAATCGACGACCGCGCGCAGCTTGCCCTCGGAGACAAGCCGCACGATTCGGATGAAATCCGCCTTGCTCCCCATGGTCGAGCCCAGAATGGAAAGATTCTTGAAAAAAATCGGTTTGAGGTCCACTTCCAGCTTTGACCCGGAAGTCGCGCCACAGGTAACCAGCTTTCCACCCCAGGCCAGGCATTTCAGACTATCCCCTATCGTTTCCTCGCCGACGTGGTCGATCACGATGTCACAGCCTTTTCGGCCCATCGCCGAGGAAATTTTCCTGACCTCATCGCGAAAAGGCGTCTTTCGATACTGAATCACATGGTCAGCCCCCAGCTTCCGCGCCTTCTCCACTTTTGCGTCAGAACCGACGGTCGTGATCACGGTAGCGCCGAACATTTTTGCCATCTGAATCGCGCCTACTGAAACACCGCTTCCACCCGCCTGAATCAGGACAAGATCGCCCGGGCGGATTTCCGCTTTACGGAAAAGCATCGTCCAGGCCGTAAGAAACGGAATGGGCAGCGCGGCGGCTTCCACGGCAGAAACGTTCGTGGGCCTCGCGATCACATTCGCGGCGGGCACTACGATGTAGTCGGCGCAACCGCCATCGCGTGTTTCACCAAAAATTCCATAGTGGCGGCAAAGAGGATCGAAGCCCCCGAGACAGGCTTCGCATCGCCCGCAGGAAACACCGGGGTTGACGATCACCGGCGAACCTGGTTTCACGCCATCCTGTGCCAGTGACTCCTCGGCACCCGGCGCAATCTGATCCACCACGCCGCTGATATCGCAGCCCGGGATCAACGGCAGCGGAAACACATGGCCCTGCACACCCTTCCGAACCCAGATATCCAGCTGATTCAGCCCAACTGCCTGAACTCGAACGCGGACTTCCCCAGGCCTGACTTCCGGCTTCGGAATCTCGAGGCGCGTAAGCGCGTCCAATCCACCATGATTTTCCACTCTCCAGGCCTTCATGACGCCCCTTTCACCGCTTGATAATCTCACGTGCCCGGAGCGCGATCGCGCCCGAGGAAATGCCGTGCAGCTCGTAAAGCTCCTTGGGATCGCCGCTCTCACCGAACAGATCCTGAATGCCAAGCCTGATCACCGGAGCATGCGAGGCCTGAGCGGCAAGCGCCTCGCAAACCGCGGCGCCCAGCCCGCCGATGACGGAATGATCCTCGACGGAGAACACCGCTTTTGCTCCGCGGGCTATCTGTCGCATACCCTCGACATCAAACGGCTTGAGACAATGCGCGTTCCAGACCTCCATTTGAATTCCGGTATTCTCCAACTCGCGCGCGGCTTCCACGGCTTCAGCGACCGTGGCCCCGGACGCAACGCAAACGATTTCCGGTTTTGCCGGCCCCTCAGGGCTCCAGACGCGCAGAAGTTTTCCCGGACGAAACGGCTCGCCAGCGGGATAAAGATCCGGAAGATTCTGCCTTGTGAGGCGAAGATACGCGGGACCCTTCCACTGCGTGACCAGATATTCCATCACGAGTTCCGTCTCGCGCGCGTCCATGGGCTGAAACACGCCCATAGTCGGCAGCGCACGCATCAATGCGACATCTTCAATGCCCATCTGACTATGACCGTCGTCGCCGATGCCAACGCCGGCATGAGTTCCCACAAGCCGCACGTTCGCCTGGGAGTACACGACGCTCAGGCGGATAGTGTCGTATCGACCGGTAATAAAGCAGCCGAAGCTGCACGCGAAGGGGATCTTCCCCGCAAAGGCGAACCCCGCCGCTGTTCCGATCATGTTCGCCTCGGCGATTCCCATCTCAAAAAATCGCTCCGGAAATATTTTAGCGAAAAGCTCCGACTTCGTCGACTTCGCTAGGTCAGCATCGAGGACGACGATGTCCGGGTGTTCAGCGCCCAGCTTCGCAAGCGCTTCACCGAAAGCCTGACGGGTTGCCTTGCTCATGATTTGCGCCCTCCCCTCAATACTTCGTCCACTGCGCGAAGCGCTTCCTCTTTTTTCGGCGCAGCTCCGTGCCACTCAATTTTTCCTTCCATGAAGGAAACACCCTTTCCCTTTACGGTCTGAGCCAGAATGAAGACCGGCTTGTCGTTCCCGCTTTCCTGCAGACGGCGGGCTTCCGCGAAGGCGGCCGTGATCTGTGGAATGTCATGTCCGTTGATCTCGATCACATGCCAGCCAAAGGAACGCCACTTATCCGGAATCGGCTCAAGAGGCATGACATCTTTGGTAAATCCGTCGATCTGCCCCTGATTGTTGTCCTGAATGACGCAGAGGTTGGAAAGCCTGAACTTGGGTGCGGAGAGAGCGGCTTCCCAGATCTGTCCTTCCTGAGACTCCCCATCGCCGATCATGCAGTAGACGCGAGAGGCAAGGCCTTGCAAGCGAAGCCCGAGCGCGAGCCCCTGAGCCACCGACAATCCTTGTCCCAGAGACCCGGTTGAGGCTTCCACGATCGGAAGCCTGACGCGATCGGGATGGCCTTGCAAGCGACTGCCGAGCCTTCGCAATGTTTTCAGTTCCTCAGCCGGGATGAACCCCTTCTTCGCCAGGATTGCGTAAAGCGCCGGAACAGCGTGACCCTTGGAGAGGATAAACCGGTCGCGCTCCGGCCTGAGATTGTCGGGATCCACGCCCCGCATTTCCTGAAACCAGAGCACGGTCAGAACATCGATGGCCGAGAGGCTCCCCCCAGGGTGCCCCGATTGCGCTCCCGTGATCATCTCCAGAATGGATACCCGAAGTTCGCCAGCCAGCGTCGAAAGTTCTTGCGGCAACATGCCGGCACTTTAGCACAATCCCGCCTTGGCCGCCCACCCCGTCCAATGATAACGTGACTCGGATGACCAAGAAGTGGTGGATACTTGCATCAGTGGCCTGCGGTACTTTCATGGCCACGCTCGACTCAAGCATCGTCAACATCGCACTCCCGACGCTCACCAAGGACTTCGGCGTCGACATCTACCAGGTGAAATGGGTCGTGGTCGTTTACCTTCTCGTGATCACCTGTCTTCTGCTGCCCTTCGGCAGGCTATCGGACCAATACGGTAGAAAGCGCGTATTTCAGCTTGGTTTTTTGATCTTCACGATCGGCTCCGGCCTTTGCGGCCTGTCATCATCACTTGGGGCGCTGGTCGCTGCTCGCATTGTCCAGGGCCTGGGCGTTTCGATGCTGATGGCCAACGGCCCGGCGATCATCACCGCGGCGTTTCCTTTTCGTGAACGCGGCGCCGCATTGGGAACCCTGGCCATGGTGGTGAGCACCGGACTCCTTTCGGGGCCGAGTGTCGGCGGTTTTCTCATCTCCCATTTCAGCTGGCCGAGCATTTTCTGGATAAATATTCCCATCGGGATCGCGGGAATCGGGCTGGCCCATCGATTCCTGAGCAAAGACCGAATTCCCGTACAGAAACCCCCCTTCGATTGGATCGGTGCGTTTCTGCAGATCATATTCCTGCTCTGCTTCATCGTGGTGTTTGATCCTCCGAATATCTCCATCTCTGGCAATCTCCCTCTTCCCGCCCCCCGCTGGATCATGGCAGCTCTCACGGTCATTTTTGGTGCCGCTTTCCTGAAAGTGGAAGCAGACGCTAAAGCGCCGATCTTCGACCTTTCCCTCCTGAAAAACACCACGTTCTGGTCCGCAAACCTTGCCGGGCTCCTGATGTTCGTCGGGTTTTCAGCGGTGTTCGTTTTGATGCCGTTCTTTCTTGAGGAGATGATGAAATTCGCACCGCAGCAAGCGGGGCTTTACATGACCGCGATTCCCGCGACGATATTCGTCGTCGCGCCGATCAGCGGACGGCTTTCGGATCGGATCGGAAGCAGATGGCTTGCGTTTGCGGGGGCCCTCATCGGAGTTCTCGGCCTTTTTCTCATGTCAGGAATACTGGGCGAAGGACTGTCCGACAGTTCAAGCGGCATAGCGATCATCCTGGGCCTGGCCTCGATGGGCCTGGCCACGGGCCTTTTTCAAAGTCCGAACAACAATGCGATCATGTGCTCGGTTCCCAGCGAGAAATTGGGTGTCGCTTCCGCATTACTGGCGACGGTACGAAACCTCGGGCTGGTCACCGGAACCGGCCTGGCGACAAGCCTCTTCACCTGGAGGCGGGAAGTCACGGGCGATTTCATTAGCGCCATGCAGCTGACGTACTTCATAGCGGGCATTCTGATGACAGGTGCGATTGTGTTTTCCCTTTGGCGAAGAGGGGGCGGTCACCACCCACATCCCGAAGACGCCGCCGACCCGACCGCAAGCGGAGCGGCTCGATGATCTGGAAACCGAAGGAGCGGCAGCTTACCCGCGAAGAGGCGATCGCGCTTGCCAGAAAGGAACTGAAGCCTCTTTGGTTCGGTACCACTCCGTTGCTCGCCGGCGTGCGCGCGGGAGCTAAATTCGCCGCCCATCCGCTTGATCAGAAATTGCTCGAGCGAAACTGGATCCTGACGTTCGTCGACGCCACGTCATTCGGGGGCCATGAGGCGCTGGAATCCCTTTCCCTCTGGTGCCAGCGTTACGCGCAGCTCGGCCTGGAATTCCTGCTGGTGCTTCGTTTCCCCCATCCTGAGGCATTCAGGGCTTTCGCCGTGCAGGCATCCTTCGAAAAAGAGCTCGAGGCGGGAATGAAAATCGCAATCGACCACAATGGAGCGCTTTGCGCCGCGTTTGGCTGCAATCCGACTGACAGCGCGAAATCAGTCATATTGGTCAGCGGCAAAGCATATGCGGAAACGCAAGGACCCGATTGGCCGAGAGAAACTGAAACGATACTCCAGAAGTTGCTGCGCGAGAAAGATCCCGGCCTTCCGCTGCTGCCAATCACGAACCGGAAAATAAAAACCGTTCAGACGGTTTCTTCCGTCGATTTCGGTACCAGTGCGAATTCGCTGAATTTTAGACTGGAGCCGCAGGCGACGGTCGACACATTGAGCACACTTGCCCCCGGGCAGGTGCTCGCAACCGGAGAATGGGTGCGCGAGGCGGACAAGATCTCCACGTCTGATCCGGCGGCCAGAATTCTGGTGAACTGTCCCTCTCCTGAGTTCGCATTGGTCGCCCAACCGGTGGAACGGCTTCAGGAACGTCCCCGCGTCGCGATTCAGATCAACGGCTTGCCTGCTTTTGAGGAATATTTCGGGCCGCAGATGACGCTGGATGAGGAGGGCTTCACGCGCTTCACCATCGGCGCGGCCTGGTTTTTCCGTCCCATGAAAGCCTTGCCGCCAAACCAACGGGCCATCATTCTTTCTTTTCCGGATTCAAAAGCCGTGAAATGCGTCCTGTTCTCGATCCGCTTCGGTCAATAATTTCGATCACCCAAGATGCTCTCATGGGCGAGTTGCAGGTTCCGGCGCCACTCCGTCGGCTTGACGCGGTTCAACGCAGTCGAGGAAACGCGAATCTCGTAATTTTCAGGCGACTCCTTCAACAGGAACTCCCATGATTGCACCAGGCGATTATCCGGGAGGGTCGGATCCGAAAGCGCCCGCTTCGTCACTTTTGCATTAAACGGGCAGGCTTCCTGGCAAAGATCACAACCCGCGACCCAACTGCCGATGGCCATCCGGCTTTCGCCACCGGTTTTCACCGGGCCCCTCTTTTCGAGAGTCCAGTAACTGATGCAGCGGTTTGCGTCGAGTTCGCCCGGATTCACCAGAGCCTTTGTGGGGCAGCCTTCGAGGCAGTTGCGGCAGCTTCCGCAGAGACTTCGCAAGGGAGAAGGCGCGCACCCCGTCTCCTGGTCCAAGAACGCCACGCCCAGAAGAAGATAGCTCCCATGGGTCGGATGCATCAGCATCGAATTTTTTCCGATCCATCCCAGCCCCGCAAGACTGCACCAGGCACGTTCCAGAACCGCGCTCGTATCGACGCAGGTTTTCCACCGTAGCCTTTCGTGCCCTTGCGATTCCAGCTTCTTTGCCACGGATTCCAGCATGCGGTTCATGCGCTCCGCTATAAGCGAGTGATAGTCGCCGCCGCGCAGATAGCGCGCGAGCAGCGGACCTTTTGTCTGATCCGTAAAGCCATGTGGCGCGGCCGAGTAAGGGACGGCTACGCAAAACACGCTTTTCGCGCTTGGAAATACGCGAAGAGGATCTCTTCTCCGATCGCGGCCCCTGGGCAGATATCCCATCGTCGCGGCTCTTCCGGCGTCAAGCCACTCTTCAAATTTCCGAAAGTGTTCGGCGTAAGGTTCCTGGGCAGAAGCAAGATCCACGCTCCCGCTCAAAAGGAAGCCCTCGGCCAAGGCGCATTCTGACAGGGTTTCACTCAGGTGCGCGATGCTCGCTCCTCGCGGGCCACCATTTTTCCAACAAGATCCAGGGGCATCGCCTCGGTGATCTGCACCTTGACGATGTCGCCAGGAGCGATTTCTGAAATCGCTATCGCACCGAGGTCATTGATCAGAACATGCCCATCGATCTCCTGGGCTTGCGTCGGCATGCGACCCTGCAGGAGAAGTTCGCTTTCCTCGCTGGGTCCTTCGATCAATACGGGGACGGTTTGCCCGACGTAACGCGCATTTCTTTCGTGTGCCAGGCGTTCAAGAATTTCCGACAGCACCTTTACGCGTTTCCGCTTCGTGCCGGGATGAACCTGGTCGGCGAGATCCGCGGCGGGCGTATCCTCCTCGCGTGAATAGCGGAACACGCCGACGTGATCGAGATTGAGCCGCTCGAGATCCTTGCAAAGTTCCTGGAAATCCTGATCCGTCTCGCCGGGGTAGCCGACAATGATCGAGGTTCGGAACACGATGTCGGGCACCTGCTTGCGCAGTTTCTCAACCAGGTCAAACAGCTTCGCCTTCGTCAGCCGGCGGTTCATGGATTTCAGGAGTCGATCGCTGGTGTGCTGAATCGGCATGTCGAGGTATTTCACGACTTTCGGCTCACGCGCGATGATGGCCACAAGCTCATCCGAAAACTCGTCAGGATAAACGTAGTGGAGACGAAGCCACTCAATGCCTTTGATCCTCGCAAGTTCCGGGATCAGCATTTCCAGGCGTTCCCGATACTTGCTCTCCATCCCGTATTCGGTGAGATCCTGGGCAACCAGATTCAGCTCCCTCACTCCTTTAGAGGCCATGTCACGCGCTTCCTCGATGAGCGAGGCGATCGAACGCGAGCGGACGTTACCGCGCAGCTTCGGGATGATGCAGAAAGAACAGCGCCGGTTGCAGCCTTCGGAAATTTTCAGGAAACCCGTGAAACTCGCTCCAGTCAGAAGGCGAGGATCTTTTTCAGTATGAATGAACGCGGGCTGATCCACGTAGGAGCGCTTCGGCAGGGATGCGCCCTCTTCAAGCGCTTTGCCGCGTGCATTCAGAAGTTCCGTGATGCGGTGGTACTGCCCGGTACCGATGAACAGGTCGACTTCCGGCATTTCGACTTCGAGCTGTTTTGAGTAGCGCTGCGGCAAACACCCGGAGGCGACGAGCACCTTGCATTTGCCGGTCTGCTTCATCTCCGCCAGATCCAGAATCGTGGAGATGGATTCCTCTTTCGAAGCCTCGATGAAAGAACAGGTATTCACGATAATCACTTCCGCGTCATCAGGGTTCTGCGCGATCTGATATCGGTCTTTCTGCAAGAGTCCGAGCATGATCTGGGAATCGACCAGATTTTTCGGACAACCGAGACTGACAAAATAAACTTTCGACGGGGTACTGCTCATGAACACCTGCTAGTCGCGGAAATTGCCGAAGGTCATCGGAACCTTCAGCGAATCCTGCTTCTGCTTGAGATAGGCTATGGCGGCCTGCAGATCGTCGCGGTTTTTTCCGGTTACCCGGACCTGCTCGTCCTGCATCTGCGCCTGAACCTTGATTTTGCTTTCCTTGAGGGCTGCGATGATCTCTTTGCCCTTTTCCTTCGAAACACCAGCTTGAACGGTCACGACCTGCCGCACACTTCCGCCAAACGCTGAGTCGCGGTCTCCGTAATCGAATGACAGAAGCGAAATACCACGCTTGATCAGCTTGTTTTGAAAGATGTCATTCACCGCGTCGAGCTTGGCTTCCTCGCTGCACCAGAGCGTCACGGTTTTGAGCTTCTGATCCAGCTTGAGCTCCGATTTGACGCCTTTGAAGTCATAGCGCTGCTGCAGTTCCTTGGTCGCCTGATTGATGGCGTTATCGAGCTCCTGCCAGTCCATTTCCGAAGCAACGTCAAAAGAGGGCATAATGAGATCCTTTCAATTGGGCGTTTCTATTCGGTTTGCCCCCGGAGTTCAACATGGGATTTTGCGCTGCGTGAGGGGTACCGCTTTTGCTTCAAAGCCGGCATGAAGCAGAAAACCGAATCCTATTGGATCTCCACGACTCAAGGGACGGCTTATCCGGAGCTGAAAGGCGATAAAGTCACCGTCGATGTCGCTATTATCGGGGCAGGCATCACCGGATTGACGGCCGCCGTGCTCCTGAAGCAGGCAGGAAAAAAAGTCGCTGTTCTTGAGCGAACACGCGTTGCGACGGGGGAAAGCGGTCACACGACCGCTCATCTGACCGAGATCGTGGACACACGATACTACCGCATCGAATCCAGGTTCGGACGGGAGGCCGCTCGGCTGGTGGCGGGATCGAGCCGCGCTGCAATCGAGAAGATCGCCGAACTTTCCGAGAGACTTGAAATACTATGCGACTTCAAGCGCGTTCCTGCGTATCTTTACGCCGAGCGTCTGATGGATGTCTGGAACGCCAACAGAGAAGTGCATGCGGCTCAAAGGGCTGGCGTTCGCGCGGCCTGGACAAAGGACGTCCCCCTCCACTTTCAGACTCGAGGTGCCCTGAAGGTGGATAACCAGGCGCGATTTCACCCCAGAAAATACCTGCTGGGACTTGCTGCCGCAGTCCACGGGAACGGCAGCGGTGTTTTCGAAAACACACTGGTTCTGGAACTCAAGGAGGGCGAACCCTGCGAGGTGATCACCGCAAATGGCAGGCTCCGCGCAAAAAAACTTTTTGTCGCCACGAATTCGCCGAACTCAAGTCCGTTCCTGCTGCAGGCCAAAGTCGCGGCCTACCGCACTTATGCACTGGCTGCACGACTTCAGTCGCCGAACCCACCTCCGGGTCTTTATTGGGACATGAAGGATCCCTATCACTACATCCGGGAGACCGATGGCGCCTGGATCATCGGCGGGGAAGACCACAAGACGGGTGAGTCGCGGGACACCGACGCGCATTTCCGGATGCTTCGCGAATACACCACCTCGCAGTTCGGCCCGGTGGAATTCCTCAATCACTGGTCCGGGCAGATCATGGAACCGGCGGATGGACTTCCTTATATGGGACAGAACCCCCTGTCCGAGCACGTCTATGTGGCCACGGGATTCAGCGGCAATGGAATGACTTTC
Source organism: Bdellovibrionales bacterium GWB1_55_8 (assembly GCA_001769835.1). GTDB lineage: Bacteria > Bdellovibrionota > UBA1018 > UBA1018 > UBA1018 > GWB1-55-8. The sequence continues at coordinate 25,227 of MEPR01000078.1, read as the reverse complement.
GGGACTGCCTCCGGAATGCTGGTTTCCGACATGATCCTGAACAAAAAAAACGCGTGGGAGCCGCTTTATCGTCCCTCGCGCATCAAACCAATCACGTCGAGCGTCACTCTGATTTCAGAAAACAAGGACTATCCCATTCGCATGGTGAAAGACCGGCTGGAGCATCTGGCTTCAACCCCGGCCTCGGAATTCGGAATTGGAGAAGCGCACGTGGTCCGCTGGGAGGGCGAGGCCGTAGCCGCATACCGGGACGACACGGGAAAAGTGCACGCCTGCTCAGCCGTATGTCCGCACATGGGTTGTCATGTTCATTTCAATAATGCCGAAAAAAGCTGGGATTGCCCCTGCCACGGATCTCGATTCGATGTGGACGGAAAAGTGATGAACGGCCCCGCGATGCGAAACCTGTCTCCCGTGACAGCCGGAGAAAAGCCGCAGAAAAAGCGGAAGACCGCGGCCTGACGAGTTCACTTTGTCGAGAATGTGTCGAATGTGCATATTCAGGTGTCAAAAACTTTTGCAGCTTTGGCCTCGCTTTTATTTGTAAAGCCTCAATGATTTCATAGATCTTTCTGCAATAACGCCTGGCACAACTCCTGAATAGGTATCGGTTTGAGAGATTGCGTGAGGAGTTACGATATGAAGAAGCAAAGTTTTGAACTGACGAAAGTTGCGATTCTGACCAGCCTCGTGTTCTTAATCGCGGGTTGCGGCGCTGCGGAAAAGCAGCTTCCTGTAGCCGCAGTGCCGGCTCCGGTCAGTCCCGGCGTTGCACCGCCGGTAGGAGGAACCTCCTGCGCGGCCGGACAAACCAAGATTGGCGACGGCCCCTGCCTTGTCGGGGATTTCCGCACAGTTTGTACTCACTGGTTGACCGGTGGCTTTGTCACCACGATCGAAGGTCGTGAAACCTGTAAAGTGTCTCGTACATGGTCATCCGTATCCCTCGGCGGAAGCGGATATGGTTTTCCGCTCGTCACACAGAGCTTACCTGGCGGCTCCGCATCTTCGAACACCGGTATCAACGTACGCGTGAATGACCAGGTCACGATCGATAACGTCAGCGGAGCCTGGGGTGGCGCATCCCAGGAAGCGTACGAGTTTCTCGGATTCATTCCGACGACCATCTGGAAAATGGACTGTAAACAGGTGAGCGTTGATGGCCTGAAGGATGGAAGCGAGGTTTCTTACGAAGGGAAGGCCGCAGGCGTCTTCGGCTCTGACGGAACCAACGTTTTCGTTGTTGGAAAAGGCATCACCAATCAGCGCATAGCAGCGCACGGAACCCTGAAAATCGGCTTTAACGCCCCCGACCCTTACAACAGCTGCGGCACGGTAAGCTTCCGCGTAAAACTTGCGCACTGCGAGGACGCGAGCGGAAACAGCTACCTTTGCCCCTAGGGATCAGGTAAATTTGAGCCCAAATGGGCCGACAAAGATCCAGCAGAAAAAGCGCTGCAGCGAAACGTAAGTGGAAAGAAGAACGTCGAACTGACGGCCGCCCAAAAGGCGGCCGTCCTGCTTTTGAGGGTACTGGAAAAATTGTCCGCCGTTCGGAGACCGCTTCCGGACAGGTGCGCCAGCCCCGAGGAATCAGAAAACTCAAAGGCACGGTTGAAAAAAACCGCCGGGGCTTTGGGTTCGTCTCGTTCGAGACTCGCGGCATCGAAGACCTGTTCCTCCCTCCACGAGAAGCGCAGTCGCTCTTTCACGGTGACCGCATTGAAGTGACCTTGAGCGGGCAAAAAGAGATCCTCGGGCTGAAGGTTCTTGAACATCGCTTTCGCGAACTCGTCGGAAAATACACTCCGCATCCGCTTGGAGGCAATCGCGGTGGATGGGTTGTCTTTGAACGCAAACGAGCGAGGGAGGAAGTCTTCGCGCCAAAGCCCGGCCGTGCCGGTGCCGCCGCTCGTGCCGATGACTGGGTCCGCGCCGAACTCCGGTTTCACGAGACCGGACCTTATCCGGTGACGGCTGAGATCGTCGAGGTTTACGGAAGCACTCTTCCGCCTTCCGCCGATATCGGCATGATCGCCAATGAGTACAGCCTCGACGAACACCACAGTGAACGCGCGATCCGCGAAGCTGAGGCTTTCGGAAAGGAAATCCGCTTCGAGAAATCAGAACGCACGGACCTGAGAAACGTGCCCTTCATCACGATCGATGGCGAGACCGCGCGTGATTTCGATGATGCTGTTTTCGTGGAACGCCGCAAAGAGGGCAATTTCATCCTCTGGGTCGCGATCGCTGACGTGAGCCACTATGTGCGTGACGGCAGTCATTTGGATAAGGAAGCGCGGTCGAGAGGGACAAGCGTTTACTTTCCTGAACGGGCCTTTCACATGCTGCCCCGCGCGCTTTCAGAGAATCTTTGCAGCCTGAGGCCGCAGGAACCACGGCTTGCCCTCGTTGCCAGAATGGATTTTCACCGCTCCGGAAAACGCCGATCGACGCAGGTGATTGAAGCCGTGATCGAAAGCCGACGGCGAGCGACCTATAACGAGATTCAAGCCGAGCGCGAACAGAACAAAGCCGATCGCAATTGGGAATACACACCCCATTTTGAACTATACGACATACTTCGCCGGAAACGGATCAGCCGGGGTTCGATTGATTTTGACCTGCCCGAACCCGAAATCGTCACCGAACCGACAGGAGAGGTGATTTCAATCACCCGCCGCGGAAGGATGGATTCGCATCGCCTGATCGAGGAATTCATGATCGCGGCGAACGAAGCCGTGACGGAATGGATCATGGAACGGAAGCTCCCGTTCGTGTACCGGGTGCACGAAGAGCCTTCGCTCCAGGCGCTTGAAAAATTTCAGCTCACCTGCACGGCGGTGGGGGTGCCCTTTTCGCTCGAAGGGGGAAGTTCACCACGGGTCATGGCCGAGTTTATCCGGCGCATCGAAGGACATCCCGCGCAAGCACTCCTCAACATCGCTTTTTTGAGATCACTGAAGCAGGCCATCTACACCGCCACTCATGGGATTCACTACGGCCTGGCGTCGCAAGCCTACACCCATTTCACGAGTCCCATCCGGCGTTATCCCGATCTGATCGTGCATCGAATGCTTCGAATGGCGCTTCGCCTGGAAGCCGGAGACCTGCCGCGGCTCAAGGAGCCTGCAAGAGAGAAGCTCGAGAAATCCCTGGAGGATGCCTCGGAGCATTGCAGTTACCGGGAACGGCTGGCGGCGGATGCCGAACGCGAGGCCATCAAACTGAAGCAGGTCCGGGCAATGGCCGGAAGATTGGGTGAGGAATTCGAAGGACGCGTGGTCGGCATGAGCGAGGCCGGGCTTTTCGTTCAAACGGACGATCCTTACACCGAAGGGCTTGTCTCCCGGGATTCACTTGTTGATGATCATTATGAGTTCAGCCAGGAGCGAATGCTCTTCTTCGGTTTGAGAAAACGCCGCATTTTTCGCGTCGGCGATAACCTGCGGGTGCGCGTACTCCGCGCCGACCTCGACCGGCGGCAAATCGATTTCGGGCCGGTCACCCTGCCTGAAACAGGTAGGCAAAAACAGCCGCGTTGACCCTAAGCGTACGGCCTGCCAATCTTTAAGGTACACATGCGCTGGATCAGAACCGGACGACAGATTGGCCAGGCGGTCAAAAACGTTTCACGCCTTCGGCAGATAACCACGGTATTCGCGAAGCACGGCTTCGTTGACCTGGTGGATCGCATGAGACTCGGCCGTTTTCTTCCGACGAAGCTCGCCGCTTTCGCGGAAGCACAGGCGGATCGCGCCATCCCCGAGAGACTTCGCCTCGCCTTCGAGGAACTCGGGCCGACCTTCGTGAAACTCGGCCAGCTCCTCTCCACGCGCCCGGACCTCCTTCCCGAGTCCTACATCGAGGAGCTCGTCAAGCTGCAGGACAACGTACAGCCACTCAGCTTCGACATCGTGAAAAAACTGGTTGAGTCCGAGCTGAAAAAGCCTTTGGAAGCCGCTTTCGACAGCTTCCAGCCCGCTCCGCTCGCCGCCGCCAGCATTGGCCAGGTCCATGAAGCCACCCTGAAAACAGGTGAACGGGTCGTGGTGAAGATTCAGCGGCCGGATATCGACAAGATCATCGAGACGGACGTGTCGATCCTCGGGTTCATCGCGGGTCTCATGGAAAAATATGTTCCGGAAACGCAGGTCATCGGACCCATGATGATCGTGGAGGAATTTTTCCGCACACTCGCCTACGAGCTCGATTTCGTCATCGAAGCCAACAACGTTGTGAAGATCGCCGAAAACATGGCGAGCTTTCCGGACCTGGTGATCCCGAAGGTTTACAAAAGCCACAGCACAAGCCGCATCCTCACGCTCGAACGGATCGACGGCATACGGATGAACGATCTCAAGGGTCTTGAAGAGGCCGGGATCGACAAGAAAAAAATCGTCGAGATCGGCGCGCGGGCTTTTTTCAAATCCGTTATGATCGACGGACTTTTTCACGGCGACATGCACGGCGGAAATCTGTTTGTGCTTCCGGGCAGTCGCCTGGCGGTCATTGATTTCGGCATTGTCGGACGTCTCTCGCAGCGTTCACGCGATCAACTCGCGAACATGCTGATTTCGATCGTGAGCGAGGATTTCGAAAACCTCTGCTACCAGTACGCCGAAATAGGAGCGGTGGGACCCTCGATCGATTTCGACGCCTTTCAGCGTGAAGTCCGAAACGTCCTCTCTCCTTATATGGGCCTTGCGATGGGCGAGGTGAACGTCGGAAACATTCTGGTCGAGGCCACGAAAGTCGCGGCAAAATACCACATAAAGACGCCCGGCGAGTGGATGCTCGTTTTCCGGGCGATTCTCACGATGGAAGGAATGGGCCGGACGCTGGATCCCAGCTTTGACCTCATGGCGCTTGGCGAGGACATGGTGAAGGAGCTGGTTAAAAACCAGTACTCCATGCAGCGCCTTTCGAAAGATTTTCTTTGGGTGGCCAAGGATACGGCGAGCCTGCTTCAGACCCTTCCGCGGCAGATTCGCTGGATGTTCAAGAAATTCAACAGCAACGACTTCGCCTTCGAGATCAAGTCACCTGAACTGAAAGAGATCCGGGGCCAGCTCGATACGAACGGCAGGAGAATCAGCATCAGCGTGGTCACGGCCGGCTTGCTGATCGCCGGAAGCATCTCTTTGCAGCACTCGGGAGACATGCTGGGCTCCTATCCCGTCGCCTCCGTAGTGCTGTTTGCCGTCGGCTTCTTCTTCCTGCTGGGAATGATTTTCCGCTCAAAATAGCATCTCAAATCTACTTTTGGCTTGAGGCCGTTTCCAAATCTCTCTAGCCTTTATTCCCGGGAAAGAGAGAGGACCGAAACAGAGATGAATCGTGGACTTGCACCCATTCTTGCGCTGCTGGTGTGTTCAGGTTTTCTGTCTTCCGCGGTCCATGCCGCGGTCGGGCCGAGTTGCCAGTCTGATGATCCCAACTGGATCTGTCTTGGCTTGAAGTACGTGGTTTATCGCGAGAACGGGGCGGATCCGATCGTAAGTGAATTGGAGACGCTGAAGAATCTCGAGGTCATCAACAATCTGTGGTCGCAGTGTAATATCGGATTTCAGGTCGACCAGTACGTTGCAGCCGGGCCGGGCGAATACAAACTGAAGTTTCGGACGGCGAATATTTCAGAGCTGGATGAAATCAGAGAAGCGTTTAATGACGACACAGCGCTTCTTGTTGTCACGACCGGAGCGTGGGATCGCACGGGATCACTTGGGAATTCCGGTGCAAATGCCTGGACTGCAATGCCGGGCGGCCCGCCTTACGGGGCAATCCTCGAGCGCCCGGTTGCGAGCTTTTCAAACATCATTGCGCACGAAATTGGCCATTACCTGAACCTTTTGCACGCAGACGACTCAACCTTCCTCATGAATCCGATCATTTACAAGCGTTCCACCCGGATCAGCTCCGCCGATTGCCGGCGGGCCCGGTCCGCGGCAAGGGATTTCTGGTCCAAAATGCTTCGCTAATCCGCTTCCGGCTGATCCTCCGAAGCAAGGGCAGGCGGGTTTCTCCACTTGTCCTCACGTTTTTAATGTGCGAATTTCCGAGATATGTCAGACGCGATGATAAAAGTCCCAGCCCCGATCAATGAACCCGTCCGTGGTTACGAGCCCGGATCCGCTCAGCGCGAAAGCCTGAAGCGTCGACTCGACACGATGGCCAAGGAACGGCTGGAGATTCCCTGCCACATCGGCGGCAAGGACGTCCGGACGGCTACAAAAAAACAGGCGATCATGCCGCACGACCATAAGCACGTGCTCGGAGACTTCTATGTCGCTGGCAAAGAAGAAATGCATATGGCGGTACAAGCCGCTCTGAAAGCGAAGCCCGCATGGGAAGCCCTGCCCTGGCAGGAGCGTGTGGCGATATTCCTGAAGGCCGCGGACCTTCTTGCCGGCCCCTATCGCGACCTCCTGAACGGCGCAACCATGCTCGGCCAGTCCAAGACGGCGTTCCAGGCCGAGATTGACGCAGCAGCCGAACTCATCGATTTCTTCCGCTTCAACGCGCATTTCTATCAGCAGATTCTTGAAGTGCAGCCCTACTCACCTGCCGGTACCTGGAATCAGATGGATTACCGGCCGCTCGAAGGCTTTGTGCTCGCGATCACGCCATTCAATTTCACTTCGATCGCCGGGAACCTGCCCGCAACTCCGGCTCTCGTCGGCAACACGGTCATCTGGAAACCGTCCACGACGCAGATGTACTCGGCTCACTTTATCATGCAGATTCTGCGTGAAGCCGGGCTTCCGGCAGGTGTGATCAACATGGTCCCGTCCGCCGGCTCGGTCCTGGGTGACACGCTCCTTCCCATGCGCGATCTCGCGGGGGTTCATTTCACCGGCTCAACAGCAGTGTTCAACAATATCTGGCGCACTGTTGGTCAGAACCTGGATCATTACCGCGGGTACCCCAGGCTCGTTGGTGAAACCGGCGGAAAAGATTTCATCTTCGTGCACGCTTCGGCCGATTCTGAAGCCGTTGCCGTGGCGATGCTGCGCGGAGCTTTCGAATTCCAGGGGCAGAAGTGCTCGGCTGCGTCGCGCGCCTATGTGCCGAAAAGCCTGTGGGGAAAGATCCAGGAGAAGCTCCTCGCGGACCTGAAAACCGTGAAGATGGGCGATCCGCGGGATTTTTCAAATTTCGTGAACGCCGTCATCGACGAAAAAGCATTCAACAAGATCAGTGATTATATTGAGCACGCCCGCAATTCCACGGAAGCCAAGATCATCGCAGGCGGCAAATGCGACAGCTCGAATGGCTACTTCATCGAACCGACCGTCATTCAAGCCACGAGCCCGAAATACAGAAGCATGGTCGAGGAAATTTTCGGTCCGGTTCTCACCGTCTATGTTTACGAAGACGACAAACTGGATGAAACCCTGAGAGCCTGTGACGAGGATTCCCCCTATGGCCTCACCGGCGCGGTGTTCGCGCGCGATCGTTACGCCGTACAATACATGAACCAGCGGCTCCGCCATGCGGCGGGGAATTTCTATATCAACGACAAGCCAACTGGAGCCGTCGTCGGCCAACAACCGTTCGGGGGCGCTCGCGCCTCAGGTACGGACGATAAAGCCGGAAGCCATTTGAATTTATATCGCTGGCTGGCTGCACGCTCGATCAAGGAAACGTTCGTTCCGCCGAAGGACTACCGCTATCCATTCCTGAGTGAGAAATGAGAATTATCGGCACCTGCTGGTTAGGGAGAATCACCGGCGGCCTGGCCCTGATTGCGATTACGCTCAGCCTTTCGAGCTGTGCCCTGTTACGCTCTCAACCAAAACACCGCTTCGTCGTGATTTCGGTGAACGGAATGCTACCGGATTTTTACCTTGATCCGGCTTACCGCGCAGCGACGCTCCAGCGACTGCGTACAGCTGGTGCTTTCGCGACCGGAACCCTGCCGGTTTACCCGGCAACAAGCCTCCCGAATCACGCCACGATGGTGACGGGCGTACTTCCAGCTCAGCATGGCGTGCTGGCCGACATGATTTTTGATCGCACCGCGGGAACTTCCCGCGTGCCGTACGAGGCGAAAAGCCTGAAAACCCCCGCCCTCTGGGATCTCGCTTCGCAAAACGGGATGGATGTTGCGCTCGTGGGCTGGCCCGTGTCCGAAGGCGCGGAAGCGGAGTGGCTTGTGCCGGGTACGCTTCCGCTGGATGGAACGTCCATTGAATCCGGCTGGGCCCGAAGCCTGGAACAGATGGACCGGGGCTTGAAAAAACAGTTGCTGGCAATTCAGCCCGACAGAAAAGTTACAAATACGATTCAGTACGATCAATGGATCGCGGACGCGACTTCGTATCTGATCACGGAGGAACAGCCGGAACTTTTGTTCGCGCATTTCCGCAACATCGGTGAAGTTCAGCGACTCCATGGTCCGCACTCCAAGGAGGCGTTTCTCGCGCTCAGGCAGCTTGATGCTCATTTCGCAAAGCTTCTGACCTTGATCAACCTCGAGAACACGACTCTGGTCATAGCTGGCGATCATGCATTTGAGGTTGCCGAGAAAGAATTCCACGTGAACTCTTTTCTTCGGGAGATCGGCGGATTTCGCGTTTCCGGCGGACGCCTTCTGGAATGGAAAACAATCGCACAGGTAAACGGAAGCCAGGCCGCCATCTACACTTCAGATCCATCTCTGGAGGGAAAATTGGTACAGGCACTGAGAAGGCGTAATGAAAGTGGCGGCCAGCCGCGGCTCCGCATTTATGACCGCACAGCATTGAAAAAGATGGGCGCATTCCCGGATGCAGCCTGTGCAATCGATGCCCCCCAGGGAGTTACTCTCGGAACACGGTTTTCAGGATCTGATGTACCGGAAAAAATCAAAATACGCGGAAGCAGCGGCGCGCAGGCCGTGCGAAAATCCATGCTGACGGGTTTCCTGATGGTCGGCCCTGGAATTCCCGCTGGCCTCAACCTCGGAACGACAAGGGTTCTCGATATCGCTCCGACCCTGGCGGCGCAAATGCATCTGCAGTTGAAGGCCCAGGGCAAAGCGATTGATCTGCGGAAAAAAACGCCCGCTATCCCGGCCCGTTAACGCCTTAGCGTTGCCTTACCCTGGCTTGCGAGCATCAACGCACCCAGCTTGTAAAGAAGACGCGCACCGACGTTAGCGTCCCATTCATCTTCGGAATTCGACGGATCAGGCGACACTTCGTTCAGATCAAAACCGATGATCTTTCGTCCTGAGTGCACCACGGTCCAAAGCAGATGAAGTGCCTCCTGGTAATCGAGCCCCCCCGGGACGGGCGTTCCCGTATGCGGGCAGAACTTGGGATCGAGCCCGTCGATATCGAACGAGATCCAAACCTCTTGGGGTAAAGCGCTGACGATCAGGTCGCGAGACACATCCCACCAGTTGGCGCCCTCGAATTTTTTCCGCGCCAGGTCGCGATCATAAAATACCTGCACGCGTTCGCCTTGTGCGCGCGTGTAATCATATTCCTCTTCACAGAAGTCGCGAATTCCCACCTGGACGAGCTTTTTAACCTGCGGAATGTTCTCCAGGACGTTGTGCATGATGGATGCATGCGACCAGGCAAAACCCTCGAAGGCGCGCCGGGTGTCCGAATGCGCGTCGAGGTGCAGAATGCCGAAGGAGGGGTGCTTTTCCGCGACAGCGCGAATAGCGCCAAAAGGAACCGAGTGATCTCCTCCAAGGACACCCACGAACTTACCTGATTTCAAAAGCCTCTTTGTTTCTGCAAAAACGTAATCATTCAGCATGCCAGAAAGCGCGTTCACGGTTTTCAGGGCCGATCGGAGCTTCGCATTCTTGCCGATCACGCCGCCTGCACGAATCACCTTGGCGGCTTCTGCTTTCGCCTTCCTGTTCCAGGTACGTACCTGGCGGGACTCAGGAAGAAGGAACATCCCGGCTTCATAAGGCTTCTCGACATCGATATCGAAGAGATCGACCTGCCGGCTTGCTTCCAGGATCGCCGCCGGTCCTTTTGATGTACCTGCACCATAGGAAGTGGTCGCTTCCCAGGGAACCGGCAGAAAAACCAGGGCTGATTCTTTTTCAGAATAAGGCAAACCGAAGATTCCGGAGTCGGCGGACGAAGCGGCATTTGGATCAAACGACGTAAGCGATGTCATATGGGGCGGGAGTGAACCTTTTTCAGAAGTGCCTGTCAAGCCAGGGAAATGATATGAAGGGATCCATGACCGACGCGCAACGCCCCTCCACTTGGAGAAAATATGTAAAAGGTCTTTGCGAGGGTTGCTGGGGCGGATGCTGCACGCTTCCCGTTGAAGTGAGCGCCATAGACCTCATCCGCCTGGGCCTCACCTCCGAGGAAGAAGCAGCCGTTTCCCTGAAGGCCATCGCGAAGCGATTAACAAAAGAGCACGTAATCCAGGCTTTCAACGCGAAGGCACAACTCTTCGTGCTGGAGCAGCGTCATGGTCGCGACTGCATCTATCTTGGTAAGGACCGACTTTGCACGGTTTATGAAAAGCGTCCGGAGGTCTGCCGTCAGTTCCCAAAAATCGGACCTCGCCCAGGGCACTGCCCCCATCGAAAGAAATAGCCTCCGATTAGCCTTCGTCAGATTTCAACTCGGAAGGACTCACGCCCCAGCTGCGCAGAATTTCCTGCTCCTCGGATGCGCTCATCGCTTTCTTGAATTTGGCCCCTGATCGGCCCTTCACACGCCGCTCACAGGAAGCCCAGTTGGCATGCCGCATCGCACTTCCCCCCAGCAGGCTCAGGTACGAGAATGCCGCGACCTTTTCCTCTCGCGGTTTCATCTCGGGTAGGGCAAAGGATTCGGGAAGGTCATGAATAGCCACCCCGTACTGCAAAAGCGGACCGTCATAAAGGCCAGGTCGGGCGCCTTTTGAAAAAGCGACCGCAATTTCATCCACCCGCTCGTTTCCTGGAATTCCGGCGTGACCGCGGATAAACCGCCAGCTGATCTTCAGCCCCGCAACCGCTCCCATGAGCTCGCGCCAAAGATCCTGGTTTGCGACCTCCACCCCTGCAGCGTTTTTCCAGTCTTTTTTCCGCCAGCCAAAAACCCATTGGGTGATTCCCCGAATGAGGTAAACTGAGTCGGTATAGACTTCCACGGGTTCAGATGCCAGCCCCCGGATCTTCACCTGCCGAAGAGCCTGAAGAGCCGCCATCATTTCCATTCTGTTGTTCGTGGTAGACGCGACGCCTCCACCCAACTCAGTCACGCGGCCTTCGGGGTCCACCAGGATGGACCCCCAGCCGCCCGGTCCCGGATTTCCGGAACTGGCTCCATCGGCGAAAATCATCACAGGCAGCTTGGAAGATCGTGGCATCCTTCTCTTCTAGGTTTTGTACCAGGGGAATTCAAGAACACAGGCGTCGTTTCCATAAATTAAATCGAGTTTAACTTCCGATGTCGCCATTTTCGCATTTAGTCCTATAATTGTATTCCCATGTCTCCCGGTTCATCGCCCCAGCATCATCCGGTCCCCAGACTCCTTACGCTCGATGCGTCCGATGACCCCATGATCTCCGACCTTGCCCAGCTGGGGCAGGCCGATCACTCGTTCGAAGTTCGCTTCTGCGACCTGAGCAGTCTGACCAAGCTCCTCGAGGAAGACAAACGTTCCGTGTTCTTCTCCACCATCGACGGTGTTGAGAAACTCAAATCGCTGGTTCACCTTTTCAAGTCCCAGCTGAGGCCCCACCTCAGAAGAGGAAAGATCCACGCCATAGCGCTCAATCGGCTCAATCACCATGATGTTCCGAGAATCCTCACGAAGATGGGCTTTTCCGAAGTCATTTCTTCCCGCTCTATCAAGCCCGAGGGACTGAAACTCCGGATTGACGAGCTGTTCGCGCGTTTTTTGCCGCATGACATCGGTCTGATTCCCATGCATTCCGGTGACTCGCCTGAAAGCGGCCTGATTGTGCGGGAATGCAGGCTCCAGTTGCTGGATCCCCTGGCCACCCCCTCTGACTGTTGGCTGCTTCGACGTTCCCAGGACGTTCGAATCGTGAACGATCAATGGATCATCGATCTTGTGGGCCCAGGGCCGACTGCGGGGAGATGGACACGTGTGTCGCCCCTGATTTCACAAACCTCGGACGGACACTCAAGATGGCAATGGGAACCCTCTGGAAAAAATGGCTTCATAAAAGAGAATGGCCTCTGGCTATTCGAGGGGAAGCGTCCGCATTTCAATGAATTCCATTGGACGTTTACAAGTAAAGCTCCCCGCCTGACCTATTACGAACAGTCCGAACCTGTTTGCGATTATTTCTCCGTCGGCCCCGACAGAACCCTGCTGATCGCGGCTAATTCAGAAATCGCGCAGCAGAAATGGCCGGCAATCCAGGCGAGCGTTCTCAATGAATACCGCTACACCGTCACGGCCCCTCGCATAGCGACGCCCAACTGGAAAATCCTGATGAGCGAGGAAAAGCAGGTACCCTGGCGCGAGCTGATGGGACTGGAAAGTGCGACGGCACCCTCCCCTTCGCGCCAGCAGCTGATCCACGAAATTCAGGCCAAGACCTCGCCCCTTGCGGAACTTTTCGCCAAAGTGGAAGACGAGGAACTCCGCACAAAACTCATTTTAGAGATGAGCAAGATGCAGTGTTCCGCTTTGGTGTGGACCGTCGGGCAGAAAATCCGTTTCGGAGCCAAGATCCGCGATTCGGAAAAAACGCCGAAAAGCCTGATGATCGAACCTCCGGCGAGCCTCAATCCGGCCGAACTGCAGGAGGCCCTGCAAAGCGCGCAAAGCCAGTTGTTCGTGAACGTGAGTCTTTATCGCGGCGGCGTTTTTTTCGTGGCCGAGGAAGTATATATTCGCGATTCCCTGATCGAGGTGGTCCTCCCGAAACTGCTTTATCAGGTCCAGCGACGAAGTCACTTTCGGCTTTATGTGCCCGAGGAAAAGGCGATGTTCATCAGAATCGGGGATCAATTTCACCGTATTCTGAATTTAAGCGGCGGAGGGGCCGCCTTTGCCACCGGCCAGGTGAATTCCGCCGTGTTCACCAACGGCACGATGCTGCCCAAGGTAAGCTTCCAGATCTATAACGAGAAAATTCATTGCAAGGCTGAGGTCCGCTGGTCCAAGCCATTCGCGGATGCTCCAGAAGGTTCCGAACTCACCGTAGGCCTTCAATTCCATAATCTACGGGAAGCCGATGAACAGCGACTTAATCTTTATGTACTGGAAGAAGGTTTCGAATACTTTCGACAGCACGTGTTATCGAATCCGTAACGCCTCGCACCTTAAAAACGTCTTTATATTTAGCCACTTGTCCGAAAGAGAAGAGTCTTTAAAAATATTTTTCCTGTGACAGTGCCGTGACACAAAGACACGCTCCCTCCCCTAATATCAATTCATGCATTTGGACTCCCTGCGGGTCGTTCACCTGCGGAAACAAACCGATTCTGATTTCGACCTGAGTCGGTTCGACGCTCAGGGATTCATTCCGCAGTCATTTGTCCTAGCCTCTTGCCAGCGCTTCCTTTGGGTTGGTTCCGAAAACATGTTCAAAACAGCTAGATCGCCCCATCTCCTTCAGGGGTCCGGTTTTGAAACTCATGTCGGAAAAGACGCGTACCTGTTTCTCCTACGGGTCGCTACCGGTCTGGAAAGCCGGGTTGTTGGTGAAACCGACATCTTCGGACAACTCAAGGAAGCCTGGCAAAAGAGTACATCGTGTTCTCGTGAACTCCGCGACCAGCTCTCTCCCTGGATTCAGCGGCTTTTCGAGGACACGAAGGAGATTCGCTCCAGCTTTCTTCGCAACCTGGGAGGTGCATCCTACGGGTCACTCGTTCGCAAGATCATTCAAGATTCTCCTCTCACCGCCAAAGGTCCGATCCTGTTGATTGGTGCCGGCCAGATCGCCCGATCGGTGGTTCCTTTTCTCCAGGACCAGGAACTCTGGTTATGGAACCGGAGCGAACAGAATCTGCGGCAGCTCGAAGAACAGATCCGGCAGAAAACGCCCGGAGCTCAGGTCAGGCGCCTTCTAAATGAGGACAAAGATCGTGCGTGGCGCGAGGCAGCTCACGTCGTGCTTTGCGTTCCCGTGGACGAGGCCCGCGACAATGAACGCATCGAAAACTGGAAACTGAATCGCCGTCCTGGCGCCGTCATTCATCTGGGCGGCTATCGCGCCGAATGTGGAGTTTGGGCCGAGCGCCCGGAATTTCACGCGCTCGATCAGCTTTTTGATCTTCAGAAATCCCAGGATCGGATCCGCTGCGTTCAGGTGGAACGAGCCAACCGGGCCTGTGGCGAACGCGCGAAACTTCGCTCCATGGGCACGTCCATCACGTTGCCGCACGGCTGGGAAGACCTTGCTGCTTTCGCCTGATTGCGGTTAATGTCACGCGTATGAAATCGCACCTGAAACTGGGCACACGCAAATCGTTGTTGGCCTGGGCACAAAGCTCATGGGTCGCCCGCCAGATCGAACGCCTGAACCCTGGATGCTCCGTTGAACTTGTCGGAATAGAGACACGCGGAGATCGCATCCTCGATGTCTCACTTCAAAGCGTCGAGGGAAAAGAATTTTTCGTCGCCGAACTGGATGACGCTCTTCGCGCGGGACGAGTCGACCTCACCGTTCATTCAATGAAGGATCTAAGCCTCGAACGCCCGGCGGAGTTCATGACCGGCGCGGTTCCCCGTCGTGAAAACCCGCGCGACGCCGTTCTTTTCGGCCCTGGTGTTTTCGATAAGATCGCCGCCGGAAAGACACTGAAGATCGGAACATCGTCCCCCCGCCGCCTTGAGAACATTCCTCCGTTTCTTTCCCGTGCGCTTCCGTGCGTTTCCGGTGTTTCGCCCAAGATCGAACTTACCGAGATTCGCGGTAACGTGAACACAAGACTCGCGCGCGTTCACGAACCGGAAGGATCTGAACGTCAGCTTGACGGCGTGGTCCTGGCCTTCGCGGGTCTGATTCGCCTTGCTGCTGATGAAGCGGGTTGGAACGAACTTCAAAAGCTTCTCGATGGGGTTCGCTGGATGATTCTTCCGCTCCGCGAATGCCCCGCGGCTCCCGCGCAAGGTGCGCTG
>MEPR01000078.1:0-10079 GCA_001769835.1 Bdellovibrionales bacterium GWB1_55_8 | reverse complement strand
CCGAACGCGAACTTCTGGCGCGCTGGGGTGGCGGCTGTCACCAACGTTTTGGCGCGACAAGCGTTCGCGCGCCGGATACAGGACCCCTGCTGCACATTCGCGGCGTTAAGCCCGACGGTGAATTTGTCGATGAACTGCGCTGGAAAACTCCTATGCTCGCCTCCGGCCATCGAATCGCCTGGAATGGAAACGAGTGGCGAAAAGCATCTGAATCGAATACCGAGCAGCTCCCGGTGGATCCCGGAATGTTCATGAGCGCGCCGCTCTTCATCGCCCACTCTCGCGCGTTTCCAGAAAAATTTCCGGAGGAAGCGCTGACAGGGCTTCCGTCCGTCTGGACCTCGGGGGTTCCGAGCTGGTTTCGCCTCGCTGAACGCGGGGTCTGGGTGTGCGGCTGCGCGGAAGGACTCGGCTTTGATGAAATCGCTTCGACTATCACCGAAAAGGTTCTTCGGTTGCCGCCTCTATCCGACTGGTATGCGCTGACCCACGAATCCGCAGTGCCCGGCTGGAGAACAGCACGCGCAGTCGGAACCTATCGCTTGCCGAAGGACGCCCGATCCGAAGTGAAAGTGGAAGCGCAAGTCGCGCTGAAATCCGCCACTCACATCTTCTGGAGCAGCGGATCGCAATTCGAACAACTCGGAAAATTCGCGGCAGCCGGCGCCTCTCACGCCTGCGGCCCTGGAAAGACCGCCTCTCACCTGAGAAATGCCGGAGTAAACCCGCTGGTTTTCCCTTCCCCCCAGGAGTGGACAAAATGGCTGAAAAGCTGAGCTTGCGCCGACTCAGGCAGAATCCTCACATCATAGACCTCACACGCGAGGTACGCGTGGCGGTGGACCAGCTCATACAGCCCTGCTTCGTGGTCGAGGGAATCACATCGAAAGAGGCGATCCCGGGTCTCACCGGCACCTTTCGCGAGACGCCCGATTCGTTGCTTCACCAGATCGAGAAGGATCTTGAGGCCGGCATCAAGAAGTTCCTGCTTTTTGGAGTTCCCGGGAGCAAAAACGCGAAACATGCTGAACCTTCCTTCACGGCAAAACAGATCGCGGCGGTCAAAAAAAGATTTGGCAATGACGTCTTTCTGGCGGTGGACGTCTGCCTCTGCTCGACGACCCCTCATGGACAATGCGGGATTCTCACGGCTGAAGGCGATCACGTCGACAACGCGGCAACCGTTACTCAGCTCGCGGAGGCGGCATTGGCCTTTGCGAGTGCGGGCGCCGATTGCGTCGCGCCAAGTGACATGATGGATGGAAGGATCCGTGCCATTCGCGAGGCGCTCGACGGCGCTGGCCTGGAGCGCACGATTCTCATGAGCTATGCCGCCAAATTTCACTCCCGGTTCTACGGCCCGTTTCGGATAGCCGCCGATTCCGCGCCGAAAGGCGGAACCCCGCTGAAAGACCGAGCCACCTATCAGATCGACCCTGCCTGTCCCAGAGACGCTCTTGCCAGTTCGCTGCGCGACGCGGAAGAAGGCGCCGACATCCTGATGGTCAAACCCGGTTTGCCTTATCTGGACGTGCTCGCCGACTTGTCGCGAAGAATCAACAAACCCTGGGCTGTGTATGAGGTGAGCGGCGAGTTCGCGGGGATTGAACTCATGGCCGCGCAAGGCCTTGTAAACGGTCCTGCTGCGCATCTTGAGTCGTGGACCGCGTTTGTCCGTGCCGGGGCCTCGATCATCATCACCTATGGCGCACGATACGCGCAGGAATGGATCAAGCAATGACGACCACAAAGTCCGCTGAATTCTTCGAGCGCTCCAAGCGCGTTTCTCCAGGCGGTGTTCATTCGCCGGTTCGCTCTTTTCGCGGAGTGGGCGGCACGCCACGCTTTGTCGAAAGCGCCAGAGGCGCTGAATGGCTGGACGTCGATGGTAACCGGGTGGTGGATTTCTGCATGTCGTGGGGACCCCTCATGTTCGGGCACCAGGACCCTGAGATCCTCGAGGCGGTGAAAACAGCACTCTCGCGCGGATGGTCCTACGGAACCGCGGAGCCTTATTCGCTCGAGCTCGCGGAACTGATCACCGGAGCCCTGCCCTGGGTCGAAAAAGTTCGCTTCGTCAACTCCGGCACCGAGGCCGTGATGTCAGCACTTCGCGTGGCGCGCGCCGCGACCGGCAGGAATCGTATACTCAAATTTGACGGGTGCTATCACGGACACGCGGATTCAATGCTGGTGCGCGCGGGTTCTGGGCTCGCCGAGATGGCCTCGCCAGACAGCGCCGGCGTTTCAGACGGGGTCGCCGGTGAAACGATTGTTGTGCCATTGAACGATCTTGAGGCGGTTGAAAAAGTATTTCAGGCTCGTGGAAACGAAATCGCGGCGGTCATTGTCGAGCCGGTTCCGGCCAACAACGGCTTGCTCACGCAAAAGGACCAGTTCCTGCCCAAGTTGATGGAAATCGCGCACAGAAACGGGAGTCTCGTCATATTTGACGAGGTGATCACCGGCTTTCGGGTTGCGTTCGGCGGAATGGCGGAACACACGGGCCTGAAGCCTGATTTAGTGACTTACGGCAAGGTGATCGGTGGCGGGTTCCCCGTCGGCGCTTATGGCGGCAGACGCGATCTCATGGATCTCGTGGCTCCGGCAGGCCCGGTCTATCAAGCGGGTACCCTGAGCGCGAATCCAGTGGCGATGTCCGCCGGGATCGCGATGCTTCGAAAACTTCAGCGAGACAATCCTTACTCCGCGCTACGGGCAAAAACGGAAACGCTCGCCAATGATCTTGAAATAATAGCGAAACAGGCCGGCGTACTGGCTCGGGTCCAGCGTTTTGCCTCGATGTTTTGGATCGTATTCGGAGGAATTAAAACCTCCGACGGATTCGTTCGCGCCCCGGAAGAAACCCCCGCGCGTCAGAAAGAGCTTTTCGCGAAAGGATTTCACTCCCTTTTGAACCGTGGAATCTACCTTTCTCCAAGCGGCTATGAGGTTTCGTTTCTGTCGACCGCTCACACGGATGGTTTGATCGAGAAGTTTCTCGATGCCTTTCGGGATACCCTGAAGGAGCCAGGCTGGACCTGATCACAAAAAATGAGCAAGACCCCTGGCATCATCACACGCACTTCCAGCCGCCGCTTCCGCCTGATCCTGGGGGTGCACGTGTTCTGGATGATCGTGCTGTTTTTCCTCGGCGGCTGGTGGGCCCACCTGGTGCTGCGCCAGGCGGACCGGATCGCCGGTCTTGAAAAAATGCTCGGATTGTCGGTCAGTGCCTCGCAGGATCAGTGGGCAAGGACCCAGCGGATGCTGTTCTGGGAGTCGGGCACGTTTTTCTTTCTCCTTCTGTTCAGCACGATCCTGCTCTTCTGGCTTTACTGGCGCGATTACACGCGTTCCCGGTCTCTGCATGCGTTTTTCGCCTCAGTGACCCATGAACTTCGCACTCCGCTCACGAGCATCCGGCTCCAGGCTGAGTCGATCGCGGAAAACACCATGGAAGACTGTGGCCAGCGCACGCTGATCTCACGTCTGATTGAAGACACCATGCGCCTGGAATCACAAGTTGAACGCGCGCTGGAACTAGCTCGGATCGAAGGCGGAGGCCCGCTCTTCCTACAGTCTTTGCAGGTACGCCCGTGGATCTCGCAATCTCTCCGTTACTGGGGCGAGGCGTTCAGTGGACGAATTGAATTCGATCTTCAGGTTGAAGATATCTTCGTCGAGGCGGATCCAACGGCAATTCAGGTCATTCTGAAGAACGTGCTCGAAAACGCCATGAAGCACTCCGGCCAGGACACCGTTCGGATGACCATCCGGTCACGAACCGAAAAGAACGCGACATGCCTGATATTCGAGGACAACGGGCGCGGGTTCAAAGGTGACGTGAAACACCTTGGGCAGCTGTTCGAGCGCGGTGTGTCTTCCAAGGGTACCGGCGTTGGCCTGTATCTGGTTCGCGCGCTTATGGAGCGAATGTGTGGCTCAGCTCAGTTCGCGCATCGCGATGGTTTTGAGGTGACCTTGCGCTTCAAAGGAGGAAGCCATGGCTGAGCAAAGCCGCGTGCTTCTCGTGGAAGACGAGCGCAACCTGGGATTGACCCTTCTCGAGCGCCTCAAGAAAGAGGGGTTTGATTCCGTCCTCGCGGGTTCGGTGGCGGAGGCTCGCAGGGCCGTGGAGGCGCGTCCGTTTGATCTCGCCTTGCTCGACGTCGGACTTCCGGATGGCTCGGGCTTCGATATTGCGGAATTGCTGAAATCGGAACATCCCGGGACGGCGATCATTTTCCTCACCGCACGCGGAAACCCTGAGGACAGAATCCACGGACTCGAACTCGGAGCAGAGGACTACGTCGTAAAACCGTTTCACCTCAAAGAGCTCCTTCTCAGGGTACAGAACGGACTCAGGCGAGCGCGGTTCATCACCGACCAGCGCACCGCAAACGGGGAAACACGCCAGGATGAGGTCACGGTAGGAAACGCCACCATACGATTTTCAAAATTCGAGGCGGAAACCGGGGGCGCGAAGCACGCATTGACCCACAAGGAATGCGCTCTCCTCCGGCTGCTTGTTGAACGACGCGGTGAGGTCGTGAGCCGCGACGAGATACTCGACAGGGTCTGGTCGAAAGACGAATTCCCAAGCCCGAGAACCGTCGACAACTTCATCATGCGCCTGAGGCGACTTGTTGAATTCGACGTCGAGAATCCGCAAGTCATTCGCAGTGTGCGCGGGGTGGGTTATCAGCTCATGTGACGGCAAAGGCCGGCGAGGAGAATGAAATGAATCTGTTCCAGGCAACCCTCAGAAAACAAAACGATGCCAGGCCTCCCGTCTGGTTCATGCGTCAGGCCGGTCGCTATCATTCGCATTACCAGGAACTGAAGAAGAACCATTCCTTCATGGAACTCTGCAAGGTTCCGGAACTGGCCTGCGAAACCACGATGGGCCCCATCCGTGACTTTGATTTCGACGCCGCCATTCTGTTTTCCGATCTGCTCTTCCCGTTGGAAGCCATGGGCATGGGGCTTACGTACGATCCGGGCCCGAAAATGGGCTGGCATCTGCAAACACGGGCCGACCTTGACCGGCTTGGTGGTGGGGCGTCTCTCGCGTCAAAGCTCCAGTTTCAGGCCGATTCCATGCGCCTGATCAAGGCAACGTTACCTGCAAGCAAAGGGCTGCTCGGATTTGTCGGCGGCCCGCTCACGTTATTCTGCTACGCAGTGGAAGGCTGCCATTCCGGTGAACTGTCTTCGTCGCGTGCTGGCTTGACTGACGGCCGCTTTGAAGGATTCAATGAGAGACTGCTCGACCTGCTCGCTGAAAACATGGCTCTTCAGGCGCGAGGCGGAGCGGATACGATTGCGATCATGGATACCTGCGCTGGCGAATTCGAACCAGAGCTCTACGGCAGGACCGCGGTTCCCGCTCTCGCGGCGCTTCTGAAGCGTTTCCAGAAACTCTGTCCGGAAACCCCCGTGACCTACTACTCGAAAGGCACGCGCCCGGAGCACTGGCGTTTCCTCGAACCGCTGCCCATCGCCTGCCTGGGAATCGACTGGCACCAAGACCTTGCAAAGACGTTGACGCGGTATTCAGATCGTTGGGCGATTCAAGGCAACGTGGACCCGGAGTGGCTTTTTCTTGAATCCGGCGAACTCGAAAAAAGATTGCGCGATGTTTTCAGTCGCGTACTGGCCCTTCCCGCCTCCGCAAGGCGGGGTTGGATTTGCGGACTGGGACATGGCGTCCTTCAAAAGACGCCCGAGCGCAATGTCCGCCTCTTTTTGAAACTGCAACGCGAGATCTTTGGCGCGTCCGCTTAGGCGCAGGAGTTTGCTTTATGTCCACTGATTCCAGTCTGCTGAAAAAATACGATGTCCCCGGACCGCGCTACACGAGCTATCCGACGGTGCCCTACTGGTCTGATTCACCGACACAAGCACAATGGATCCATGAGATTGCCGCCGCGCTCGACCTGAACGAAAAAAACAACATCGGTTCAGCCGTCTATGTTCATGTGCCGTTTTGCCGCAGTCTCTGCACCTACTGCGGGTGCAATACACGCATCGCACGTTCAAACGCGGTAGGTCTTCCGTACATCGAGACCGTATTGAAGGAATGGGATCTTTATCTGGAGGCGCTTGGCGGGCGGAGAATTCTCCTGAAGGAACTCCATTTGGGCGGAGGAACGCCGACCTTTCTCTCCGCCTCGGAACTCGAGTATCTGATCGAAGGAATTCTCTCTCGCTCACGAATCGCTGACCATCCGGAACTCTCGATCGAGGCCGATCCAAGGACCACGAGTGAAGATCAGCTTCGAACACTGAGCAAACTCGGCTTCAAGCGCTTGAGTCTCGGAATCCAGGACTTCGACCCGCGAGTCCAGGAAATCGTCCATCGCGTGCAGTCAGAGGAACAGGTCAGACAGGTTACGGAAACAGCGCGGCAGCTTGGTTTCACCGGAGTGAATTACGATCTGATCTACGGGCTCCCCCTTCAGACACAACAGAGCGTTCAGCAAACGATCGAAGCAGTCCGCCGCCTCAGACCGGATCGGATCGCGTTCTATGCTTACGCTCATGTGCCCTGGATCAAACCCGGCCAGCGCCGTTTCACCGAGGAGGACCTCCCAAGCGGAGACGAGAAGCGGGCTTTATATGAGCTTGGACGACGTCAGCTCGAGGAAAGCGGCTACCGTGAGGTGGGAATGGACCACTTTGCCCTTGAAACCGACGCCCTCTGGCAGTCCGCCTGCAACGGAAAACTTCATCGCAATTTCATGGGCTACACGCCCGAGCTGGTGGCCCCGCAGTTCGGACTCGGCGTTTCCTCCATTGGCGATGCCTGGACCGCGTTTGCACAAAACGAAAAGCTTCTGGAAAGCTACACCACGCGGGTCGAAAGGGGCGAGCTGCCTCTGCTTCGAGGCCATCTTCTGAACGAGGAAGACCGCATCCTGAGAAAACACGTTCTGAATGTCATGACCACCTTCGGCACGGACTGGAGTTCGCCTGAACTCCAGACGCCCTATCTTCAATCGGTTCCGGAAAAACTTGCGGAGTTCGCGCGCGACGGCCTCGTTGAACTCACCGCGAGTTCCTGTCGAGTGACGGACAAGGGCCGACCTTTTCTCAGAAACATCTGCATGGCATTTGATGCCCGCCTGAGTCGCCAGGCGCCCAAGACACAGCTCTTCAGTCGGACGGTTTAAGGAGAATTCATGATCGGCTCAGTGGATCACAACCATAAGGAAGTCACGATTGTCGGAGCAGGGATTGCCGGGCTTCTGGCCGCTTATCAACTGGATAAAAAGGGTTATCAGGTAACACTCCTCGAAGCGGCCTCGAAGGCCGGGGGACTGATCAGAACTGATCAATCAACCTACGGTATTTCCGAATCCGGGGCGCACTCGGTCCTCGCCACCGCCACCGTTCAAACTTTTGCTGAAGAGATCGGACTGGACCTTTCCGCGATTCGCGGGAACTCGAAGTCCCGTTACATTTTACGCGATGGAAAACTCAGCCGCTTCCCGTTGAAAGTCGGCGAACTTCTTGCTGCGCTGATCCGAGGTTACTTCGTACTAGCGGATGCCGACACGAGCCCGGCGCGACTTTCCCTGGAGCGGTGGACGGCGCGGTATCTGGGAAAATCCGTGCTTCAATATCTGCTCACCCCATTTGTTCGCGGAATTTATGGAGCGGAGCCCAAGGACCTTTCCGTAGGGGCCGCCTTTCCGATGCTCGCCGTACCCCGGGGACATTCATTCTTCAGCCATCTTTTCTCACGCGCGATTCGGGCGCCGTTCAGGAAAAAGACCGCGTCAAAAGATCTCGTCGCATCGGACAAGAACAAGAAGATGAAGAAGGCGATGATGGCTCCCACGGACGGAATGGGCGACCTTATTGCCAAACTCGAACAGCGCCTTACTGAACGCCTGGGCTCGCGCTTTAAAAGAAATCACATCGCTACCGAATTGCCGTCCTCACCGAACGTCATTTTGGCGGTTCCGGCTTATGAGGCCGCGAAGCTTCTGAGAGAGGCGGACCCGCAGCTGAGCACGGCTCTTTCGGCGACACCGTACTCGCCAATGGTATCGGTGACCGCTTTCGTCGAAAAGGACTCCATGCCTCGCGAAATTCGCGGAGTGGGTGTCCTGGCACCCGCTGTCGAGGGTCGTGACGCCTTGGGTATTCTGTTCAACTCCAGCTCATTTCCGAAGAGAGTTCTGGATGAGGAAAAATTCACATCTTACACGGTCATGATGGGCGGATCAGCTCATCCAGAATGGCTCGAGGCAAGCGATGATAGGATTCGAGACATCGTGACTCAGGAGTTGCGAGACCTGCTCCAGGTTCGCAAAGCGCCGGCGCATCTGGTTATTCACCGTTGGAAACGTGCCATTCCGCAATACGGCCCCGCACTCCAGGATTGTTGGGAAGCGGCGCGTGAGGGCTGGTGTGCGCGGCCCGGACGAATTCTTTTCGGAAATTACACGGGTCAGGTGAGTCTGCGCGGAATGATCGAGGCAGCGTCAGCACTTTAAAACGCCAGATTTCTTGGCGTCCGGATTGCACAGTGTCTCCAATCATGGGGCTTACTCCGACGCCAAAGAGCGATAGACCACCGTTTCGATTCGGGCTCCTCTACATCCTGATCGGTATCTGGCTCGTACTCTTCATCACGGATTTTCTTCAGTACAATCAGAACGTCGAAATGGTTCCTTACAGCCAGTTCCTCTCTTACGTGCGGGAGAAGAAGGTCGCGCAGGTGACGATCGGATCTGAACGGATCCAGGGGACATTGAAGCAAACAAACAAAGGAAAGCAGCAGAAGGAGTTCGCGACCCTCAAGGTGGATGATCCGCAGCTGACCGATAGACTGAGCCGGGCCGGCATCAAGTTCAGCGGGCTTTATGAAAGCAAGTTCTGGCAGGGACTCCTGGCCTGGATGGTACCGATATTCCTGTTCTTCCTGCTTTTCTCGTTTCTGATGAAGCGTGCGGCCGGAGGTGCGGGAGCTCCGCGCGGGGGCGGCTTCCTCTCAATGGGAAAATCCAAAGCGAAAATTTACGTCGAAAAGGGTCTCAAAGTACGTTTCGACGATGTTGCAGGAGTGGACGAAGGAAAAGAGGAACTCCGTGAGATCGTGAACTTTCTCAAGGACCCGGCACGCTATACCAAGCTCGGCGGACGCATGCCCAAGGGCATTCTCCTCGTCGGGCCACCCGGCACAGGCAAAACTCTTCTGGCCAAGGCAGTCGCGGGCGAGGCCGGTGTTCCATTTTTTTCAATCAACGGCTCAGAATTCGTCGAGCTGTTCGTGGGGCTCGGCGCGGCGCGCGTCCGCGATCTTTTTGAGCAGGCGAGAAACCACGCGCCCTGCATCCTCTTCATCGATGAGCTTGACGCTCTCGGCAAAGCGCGCGGCCTGAGTTCCATAACCGGCTCCGGCAACGATGAAAAAGAACAAACACTGAATCAGCTGCTCGCGGAAATGGATGGTTTTGATACCTCAAAAGGCATCGTGATCCTCTCGGCCACGAACCGTCCGGAAGTACTGGATCCCGCGCTGCTCCGCGCGGGCCGTTTTGACCGCCATGTCGTCATCGATAAACCGGACCGGAGCGGACGCGCCAAGATCCTCGAAATCCACATGAAAAAGGTGACGCTGGCCAAAGAGATCAACTCCGATGTGTTATCATCCATGACCGCTGGATTTTCCGGCGCGGATCTGGCGAACCTCGTGAACGAAGCCGCGTTGATCGCCACACGAAGACAGGCGGATGCCGTTGAGATGCGCGACTTCACCGAAGCAGTCGAACGGATAGTGGCGGGACTGGAAAGAAAGAGCCGCCTTCTCGGGGCGAAAGAAAAACGGCGCGTGGCCTATCACGAAATGGGACACGCGGTCGTAGCTCTGGCCACTGGTGAAACCGATACCATTCACAAGGTGAGCATCATTCCGCGCGGCATCGGCGCACTGGGTTACACGATGCAGCGCCCGACCGAAGATCGTTACCTAATGGGAATGCGCGAACTGGAAAACAAGCTTGCGATGATGATGGGCGGCCGTGCAGCGGAGGCCATGTTCTTTGATGATATTTCGACCGGCG
>MEPR01000077.1 GCA_001769835.1 Bdellovibrionales bacterium GWB1_55_8 | reverse complement strand
TAAAATCCGAAGATTGACGTCCCTCCGATCACCAGGGAGATGCCAAACGCCGTCACTTTTTTATTGAAAGACCATTTGCGAAAATTCATTTTCGCCTCCTATTTGAAAGTTACGCGGCTTTCTTGACGCCGGTCGCGCGACTGATCGCGGCCTGCTCTTCGGCACTCAGGGCCTTCACGATGTCGAGCAGCAGCACCAGATGCTTGTCTTTCTTGGCGACACCCTGGATGTAATCCGTATTGCGGTGACTGTGAATTTCCGGTTTCGGGCTGATCTCGGACTCCTCGAGAGCAAGGACGCTGTTGACCGAGCTCACCACCATGCCAAGCGAATGCTGGCCCATTTCGCAGATGATGACGGCGGTCTCCGCGGTGGTTTCGGCTTTGATCCCGAATTTGAGGCGCAGATCGATCACCGAAATGACCTGCCCGCGCAGGTTCATGATTCCGAGGAAATGAGGGGGCGTATAGGGAACCGATGTCACCTCGGGAAGGGCAATGACCTCTTTCACCGCGTTCAGAGGAATCGCGTATTCCTCGCTTCCAAGCGAGAAATTCAGATAACGCTGAGATTGTCCTTTGCTCTTCTTCTGTTCCATTTGCTCGCTCATACTACGCTGCCCCTTTCATTACTGCGGAAGTGATTGCCGACGTCGCCGGGGTCGCCCGGCTTGCCAGCTCGTTAAAGTCCAGAATCAACGCGGCACGACCATCCCCGAGAATGGCGCCGCCACTGATCCCTTTCATGTTCTGAACACCGTGGCCCAGCCGTTTGATCACGACCTGTTGATGCCCGATGATATCGTCTACAAGGATCGAAAAAGGACTTTTGCCGTTGCGGATGACGATTGCGATGCTTTCTGTCACCGGGCGCGGCACGGTTTTACGGCCGAGTACGCTCGTCAGCCGGAAGAGCGGGATATTCTCGCCTCGCAGGCTAAGCACCTCACCAAGACCGGTGACAAAATGAACGTCCTGGCCTTCGGGCTGCACGGACTCGTGAACCTGCGAGATGGGAACCACATACCGTTCCTCACCGGCGCGAATCACCATTCCATCAATGATGGAAAGCGTCAGCGGCAGCAGAATACGAAAGCAAGTGCCCTTGCCCTTCTCGGTTTCAAGCTGAATCTCGCCCTGCAGCTGCTGGATATTGTTTTTCACGACATCCATCCCGACACCACGACCGGAGATGTCAGTGATTTCGGTTTTCGTTGAAAAGCCCGGGGCAAAAACAAGATGATAAGCCTGCTCGTCGGTCAGCTCCTGATTGGGTTTGATCACGCCCTTCTCGCGCGCCTTGGCGATCAGTTTCTGAGCGTCCAGGCCGTGACCGTCGTCGCGCACCTCGATGACGATGTGGCTCCCCTGATGGAAAGCGCTCAGCCAGACCGTGCCTTGGGAAGACTTGCCGCGTGCCACGCGCTCCTCGGTCGATTCAAGGCCGTGGTCAACCGCGTTCCTGACCAGGTGAACCAGAGGATCACCGATCTGTTCCAGGACGATCTTGTCGAGCTCGGTGTCCTCACCCGAGATATCGAGTACCACTTCCTTCGAAAGTGCTTTCGACGTATCTCGCACGATCCGCTGCATCTTCTGAAAAGTCTGCTTCACGGGAACCATCCGCAGGCTCATGGAGATGTCCTGAATGTCCTTCGTGATCTTGGCCAGCTGATCAATGGTTTTCTGCATCAGCATGGACTGGACACTGTGCTTCTGCTGGTTCAAAACCGCCTGGAGAATCACCAGTTCGCCGACGTTGTTCATCAGGCGCTCAAGCCTCTTCAGACTGACACGAATGCTTTCATCAACAGGGCCGGTCGGAGTCGCGGTTTTCTGAGGCTGAGCGGGCTGGACCGGCGCCGGTCCGCTCGAAACGAGTTCAAGCCTGTGCTTCTCCTCCCGAAGCGAATTTTCAACGACGGACGTCAGCTGATCAAAAGAGACTTCGGTTTCAATGACTTCCTCTTCCTGCTCTGAAGCCTGTATTTCCTCAACTTGCGCCACCTCCTCCGTCACAGCTTCCTCTTCAAAAGCGCTCGCGGGAGGCGGAACGAGCTCGAGGGACTCCGGTGCTTCCTCGCTTTGAACTTCCCCGTTCAGATGGCGGCCGATCTCGGCCATCAAGGCCTGGCTATCGACGCGCGCGTCCATGTCCGTGCGCAGCGTATCGACCATCATGCGAAGGTGGTCATTACATTCCAGAAGCAGACTCACTGTGGAGGACTGAATCTGCATTTCCTTATTCTTGATTTTAAGCAAAAGAGACTCGAGCTGATGAGTGAACTCCCCGATGTCCATGAAACCCACGGCCCGGGCACTGCCTTTCAGATTGTGCGCAAGACGAAAAATCTTTTCGACGATCGATGCGTCCTCACTGGCTTTCTCCAGACTGAGAAAACACTGCTCAGCGTCCGCGAGGAGCTGCGAGGCCTCTTCCAAATATCCAGATTTGAGTTCTTTCTCGAAATCATCCATGCAATGACCCTTTTTGATGCACGAGTACCCAATGATCTTTTCGACCCCGGGAGTCCAAATCTTGAGGGAATCAGCAGGAATGATTGTAGCGCTATGCGTTATCGCCCTAAAAACGGGCTCATTATCACGTAAGTCAGAAAAGCAACCAGACCGGAAGCCGGGATCGTCAGGACCCATGCCCAGACAATCCGTTGAGCAACGCCCCAGTTCACGGCACTCATGCGCTTGGAAAGACCGACACCAAGAATCGCGGAAGTGATCACATGAGTGGTGCTGGTCGGCATACCCATTGCCGAAGCACCGAGGATCACGCCCGCAGAAGCCGTTTCAACGCAGAATCCGTGCACCGGTTGAAGCTTCACGAAATCTCGTCCCACGGTTTTGATGATTCTCCAGCCGCCGGCAGCCGTCCCAAGTCCCATTGCCACCGCGCACGACAGCTTCACCCACAGCGGCACCGAGAATTCCTGGAGCGTGCCGTAGCTCATCAACGCCATCACAATCACACCCATGGATTTCTGGGCATCCGCCGTGCCGTGAGAAAAGGCCATGAATGCCGCCGAGACGATCTGGAGCTTGCGGAAGTTCTTGTTAAGAATGGCTGGATGGGCTCTGCGGAGCCCCCAAAACAGGGCGACCATGAAGAAAAAACCGAATATCGTTCCAGCAACGGGCGACAAGATCAGAGCCATGATGATCTTTTTCAAGCCATCCCAATGAAGCACTGAAGCTCCCGCATGCGCGATCGAGGATCCCATCACG
This sequence comes from Bdellovibrionales bacterium GWB1_55_8, assembly GCA_001769835.1. Classification (GTDB taxonomy): domain Bacteria; phylum Bdellovibrionota; class UBA1018; order UBA1018; family UBA1018; genus GWB1-55-8. The sequence continues at coordinate 39,427 of MEPR01000077.1, read as the reverse complement.
CCTCCGATGATTGCATGCGATGAGGAGGAGGGTAATCCATAGTACCAGGTGATCAAATTCCAGATAATCGCTCCGATCACGCCGGCGAGTATCACCATCTGCGTGACGGAACCCGGATCCACGATCCCTTTGCCGATCGTCGCGGCCACCTTTGTTGAAACCATGGCGCCAAGAAAATTCAAGCCCGCAGCCATGATAATGGCCCATTTCACCGTAAGTGCGCGAGTGGAGACGACCGTGGCGATTGCGTTGGCGGTGTCGTGAAATCCATTCACGTAATCAAATACAAGAGCGCTGATCACCACCAGCACCAGAAGAAGCAACGCCGTATCAGGCATTCTTCACCACCACGCTTTCGATGATGTTGGCGGCGTCTTCCACTTTGTCAGTGGCGCGCTCAAGCGTCTCGTAAATCTCTTTCCATTTGATGAGCTGAATCGGATCCTTTTCCTCATCGAAAAGCCGGCTGATCGCCTCGCGGCAAACGCGATCGGCTTCGTTCTCAAGTTCATTGGCCTCGACCCAGAACTGCGAGATATTCACTTCCTTTTCGCCGAGAGCGGCGACGGCTTTCTCGATCGCGTGCGTACCCTTCAGGATCAGGAACGCCATTTCCTTGGCCTGTGGAGTAGGTTTCTCGACATTGTACATGACGAATCGCACGGCAGAGGCGTCGATCAGATCGATGATGTCGTCCAACTTGGACGCAAGCGCGTAAATGTCCTCACGATCGAAAGGAGTGATAAAGCTCTTGTTCAACTTCTCGATCACGTCATGGGTGATGTGATCGGCGCGATGTTCAAGGTCTTTGATCTTCCTGCGGCTTTCCTCGGGATTATGGAAATCATCCATCATCTCCTTGAGGAGGACCGCACTCTCCACGATGGTCGCAGTCATCTGACGGAACAAGACGAAGAATTTCTCTTCCCTCGGGATCAGTCCAAACATCCTTTTCTCCAGTTTCTCGGGCTTGTTCGTGGAGCCCGTTTAATGCGTCAGCTTCTTGAACTTCACGCGATGGGGCTGGCCAGCATCGGCTCCGAGGCGCTTTTTCTTATCTTCCTCGTAGTCCTGATAATTGCCTTCAAACAGTACCACGCGACTATCGCCCTCAAAAGCCATGATATGCGTGCATATCCGGTCAAGGAACCAGCGATCATGGCTGATGACGATGGCGCAACCGGCGAAATTCAGGAGCGCCTCTTCCAGGGCTCGAAGCGTGTTCACGTCAAGGTCATTGGTCGGCTCGTCAAGAAGCAGGACATTCGCGCCGGACTTGAGCATCTTGGCCAGATGAACGCGGTTTCGCTCGCCACCCGACAGGGAGCCAACCTTTTTCTGCTGATCTCCGCCCGTGAAATTGAATCTCGCGCAATAGGCACGGGACTGCACTTCACGGTTTCCAAGCATGATCGTTTCATTTTTGCCGTCTGAAATTTCCTCCCAGACGCTTTTCTCCGGATCAAGAGCCTCACGGGACTGATCCACATAGCCCAGCTTGACGGTCTCACCGAGGCGAACGGTCCCGCTATCGGGCTTCTCCTGTCCCGTGAACATACGGAACAGGGTCGTTTTACCGACGCCGTTTCCTCCAATCACTCCCACCAGACTTCCGGGCGGGATCATGAAACCGAGATTATCCAGGAGAACCTTCTCGCCAAAAGCTTTGGTTACCTGCTTGGCTTCAATCACCAGATTGCCCAGCCTTGGCCCTGAGGGGATGTAAATTTCCATTTCGTCAATTTTGTCCGGACGATCCTCAGCCAGCATTTGCTCATAGGCCGAAACGCGGGCCTTGCTCTTCGCCTGGCGAGCCCGAGGACTCATCCGAATCCATTCAAGCTCACGCTCAAGGGTCTTTTGCCGCTTGGTTTCCTGTTTTTCCTCGAGCGCTAGTCGCTTCTGTTTTTGTTCCAGCCAAGACGAATAATTTCCCTCCCAGGGAATCCCATGCCCGCGATCGAGCTCAAGAATCCAGCCAGCGATGTTATCGAGGAAGTAGCGGTCGTGGGTCACAGCGACGACCGTGCCTTGATAATTCTTCAGGAACTGCTCAAGCCAAGCCACTGATTCGGCATCAAGATGATTGGTGGGTTCATCGAGCAGAAGGATATCGGGTTTTTGAAGCAGCAGACGGCAAAGAGCCACTCGTCTCCGCTCGCCGCCTGACAGGTGTTTTACGGAAGCGTCGCTCGGCGGAAGTCTGAGCGCATCCGCCGCAATATCAATCGTGCGATCGATGTCCCAGCCGTTCGCGTGTTCGATTTTCTCCTGAACGTCCGCCTGCTCCGAAAGCAGCTTTTCCATTCGATCCGGATCAATTTCCGGATTCGCGAATTCGGCATTGATCTCTTCGAAGCGTTTGAGCCACTTGACGACGTCGCCAAGGCCTTCCTGGACCACATCACGCACGGTCTTGGTATTGTCGAGCTCCGGCTCCTGCGGGAGATAGCCTACGGAAATACCGTCGCCCGGCCTGGCTTCGCCATTAAAGTTCTTTTCGACGCCCGCCATGATCTTGAGCAGCGTTGATTTGCCCGAGCCATTCAGACCGAGAACACCGATCTTGGCACCGTAATAAAATGAAAGATAAATGTCCCTAAGGACCTGTTTGTTGGGTGGATACATCTTCCCAACGCCCTGCATCGTAAACGCGAATTTCTGAGCCATTTGCGTGCGTTATACCCTGCTGAAATGCGCTTTCGCAATGCTTATCATCTTCGGTCAGCGGCCAGGTCACCCGGAGGCACAGCTCTTTTGCCTGATCGCTTGGCGGGTAACCAGAACCCGAGTTCCGCTCCGCCTTCCGGGCGGTTCTTGACCCAAATTCGACCCCCATGGGTGTCTACGATCCACTTGGAAATATAAAGGCCGAGTCCGGTACCCCCGCCGGCTTGCGGATCCGATCTCCAAAAACGCTTAAATACATGCGGAAGCTTCTCCGGTGAAATGCCCCGCCCCGAATCCAGGACCCTGATCTCGATCCCGGAATCTGACCGAAATATCTCCACGTTCACTATTCCCCCATCCGGGCTGAATTTTATGGCGTTCCCAATGAGGTTCGAAAGGACCTGCAGGATCCGCTCGCGATCACAGACCATCTGGAGCGCATCATTCTGAATGGCACGCTCGATTTGAATCCCCCGGGCTGCCGCCAACGTCCGGGCCATTTCAAAAGCGTCGGCAATCAGTTCCTCTGTCTTCACGGTTTCCCAGTGAAGCACCAGACCCTCGGCTTCTATACGTCCCATATCCAGGATTTCAGAAATCATTCGAAGCATGCGGCTCCCGGTGCGCTCGATGGATTTCGCGCGGTCCGCGATTCTCGTCAATTCCTCGGCCGTCGCCCAGCGGGAAATCAGCTGAGCGTTCAATGCCAGATCGCTCAGAGGGTTCTTCAAGTCATGGGCGACGACCGCAAGGAATTCCTCGCGTTCCTGAATGGCCTTTTTCACCTGTTCTTCGGCGCGCTTACGCTCGGTGATATCCGTTCTGATCGCGACATAATGGTGCGGCCGTCCCGCGGGGGTCAAAAAGGGAACAATGACAGTAGCCACCCAGTACAGACTGCCGTCCTTCGCTCGATTACAGATTTCGCCCCGCCAGACTTTTCCGGTGGAGATCGTCCGCCAGAGTTCGACAAAAAACTCTCTCGGATGGACCCCTGAATTAATGATCCGGTGGTTCTGACCCAGTAGCTCGTTGCGCGAATACTTTGAAATCTCGCAGAATTTGTCGTTTACGAACGTGATCGTGCCCGCTGCGTCCGTGATCGCCACGATCGAGGATTGATCCAATGCGTAACGAATATCCCTGAGTTCCTGTTCAGTACTGATGAGCCTTGCCCGGCGGGCCGGCCTGAGTTGCCCGGTTTTCTGAAAAAGCCGCCTGATTCTTTTTTGCACCCTCACATCATCCAGACTTGCAACGCCTCAGCCGAGCCACTAAAGTCGCCCGCACAACAACAATCAGGTTGAAGGAATGGAGAACCAAGCCATGTCATCCAAGAAACGCTCCTGGGCGGAACCCTATAAGATTAAATCAGTCGAACTCATCAAGATGACGACTCTCGAACAGCGCAAAGCAGCACTTGCCGAAGCCGGCTACAACACGTTTCTTCTGAAGTCTGAAGATGTTTACATCGACTTGCTCACGGACAGCGGCACCAATGCCATGAGCGATTACCAGTGGGCTGGCATGATGTTGGGTGACGAAGCTTATGCCGGCAGCAAGAATTACTATAATCTGGAAAAGGCTGTTCAAAAGTACTACGGCTACAAGTACCTCGTTCCCACTCACCAGGGTCGCGGCGCGGAAAACCTGATCTCGCGCGTCCTGATCAAACCGGGTGATTTCGTTCCCGGCAACATGTACTTCACGACCACGCGCGCTCACCAGGAGCTCGCCGGCGGAACGTTTGTCGATGTCATCATTGACGAGGCTCATGACCCGAGCAGTCTTCACCCCTTCAAAGGCAACGTGGACCTGAACAAGCTCCAGGCTCTGATCGACAAGGTCGGCGCGAAAAAGATTCCCTACATCACGATTGGCGCGACCGTGAACCTGGCCGGTGGTCAACCCATCTCGCTTGAGAACCTGCGCGCAGTTCGCGCCCTGTGCCTGAAGCACGGCATCAAGGTCGTGCTCGATGCGACTCGCGCAATGGAAAACGCCTATTTTATCCAGCAGCGCGAAAAAGGCTACGCCGACAAGAGTCTTGCGGAGATCCTATTCGAAACATGCTCCTACAGTGATGCCGCCACGATGAGCGGCAAAAAAGATCTGCTCGTGAATATTGGCGGGTTCCTGGCCGTGAACGACTGGGATATCTTCGAAGAAGCGCGGAATCTCGTTGTGCTCTTTGAAGGCCTGCATACTTATGGAGGCCTCGCCGGACGCGACATGGAGGCCATGGCCCGCGGCATTGAGGAGGCTATTCAGCAGGATCACATGCAGGCACGGATCGGTCAGGTCGAGTACGTCGGCGAGAAACTCATCGAACTGGGCATTCCGATTGTGCGGCCGATTGGCGGTCACGCCGTGTTTCTAGATGCCAAAGCGTTCCTTCCGCAGTTGAAACAACTCGAATTCCCTGCTCAAACGCTCGCGGCTGAACTTTACCTGGAATCCGGGATCCGCTCGATGGAAAGAGGAGTGGTTTCGGCCGGACGTAACAAGGCAGGCGAACACAATATGCCGAAACTGGAACTCGTCCGGTTGACGTTCCCGCGTCGCGTCTACACTCAGGCTCACTGTGACGTTCTCGTGGAATCGGTGGAGTCCCTCTACTCACGACGACACGAGATCCACGGACTCAAGATGATCTATGAGCCGAAATACCTGAGATTCTTCCAGGCCCGTTTCGAGCCTCTGAAATAAACTCAAAAACAAACGAGCGGAGACGGACTCAAAATCCGCCTCCGCTCGATTCAATATCAAATTTACTGATTATTCAGGTACCCGACATCATCATGCGGCGCCGGAATCGTCCGCGGCTGTCGGCAGGCAGTTTTTTGTAGACGTTGTTCAGATGCGTCTTCAACGTGGCTTTTGAGATCGCAAGTTTCTTGACGATGTCCGAATTCGTCATTCCCCGAACAACCATCTCAGCGATTTCTGTTTCACGCTTCGAGAGCCCCTTGTCCTGAAGAAACTGAAGCTCTCGCTGGTGCTTGGTTTCCACGGGGTACAGGATCGTCACGAGCTCCCTGGCATTGTTCAGAACGACGACATCCATGTAGCGATCGTGCATCAGTTGATCCGTAAAAACCTGCACGCCTTCGGACCGGGCTGGGCAGCTCTTGTCCGAGATATAAAGACTCATGCAGCCTATTTCACACGTTTGTGAGTTCTGGTTGCCGCAGATTCCTTTGCAGACCTCATTCTGAAACAAAACCTTCTTGTCACTGTTTTTGACACAAAGTCCCATTCCGTCCGGCCCAAAAAGCCGGCCCATGATCTCCTGCATGACACTTCCTTTCAGCATCTATTCAGAATCTGGTCAGAATCTGGTCAGAATCTGGCGTCTCAATTGCAAAGACGGCGACGCACCAGGAGGTTTTTCCGCCTCCACGTCCGAGGGCTTTTCTATGACAAACATATTAGCACCGCAACGATATTATCGACTCCCGTGGTCGCTCTCGGACAACGCGATTTCCTGGCTGGAGGTGACCACACGTTGCAATCTTTCTTGCCGTGGCTGTTATCGGGATCAGAAAAGGGGCGGCCATAAAACACTAGACGAGATAGCAGCTGATCTACGCGTATTCAAAAGAGAAAGAGCATCAGACTGCATCAGTATCGCAGGAGGCGACCCCCTGGTTCACCCGCGAATCTGCGATATCGTTAAAATGGTACGAAAAAAAGGATGGAAGCCGATCATCAACACGAATGGCGTCCGACTGACTCCCAAATTACTGAAAGAGCTGAAAGCGGCCGGCGCATTCGGTTTCACGTTCCATGTCGACACCTCTCAGCAGCGCAAGAACTTCATAGCAAGCACTGAAAAAGATCTGAACCTTTTGCGGCAACGCTTTGCGGAAATGCTCGCTGCTGAAGGCGGACTCACTTGCTCCTTCAATCAGACCGTAACGAGCGATACTTTGAGCCAGATTCCCGACGTAGTCCGCTGGGCAATGAAACACCCCGACATCGTGCATACGGTCGTATTCATTCTTTATCGAGAGCCGGGACTGTTTGGCGAATACGACTTTTATGCCGGTGGCGAAAAGGTGGAAGTCCCCGTTACTTATCAAAAGGTGGCAACCTGGGGAGGGAAACACGCAGTCCGGACGCCTGAAGCCGTCGCAAAGATCCGCGAAGCTGATCCCGCTTTTGAGCCCTCAGCCTACCTGAACGGGACCGAAGACGCGACCAGTACCAAATGGCTGCTGGGGACCCGGATCGCCAGCCGCAAGCGCACTTTCGGCTATGTCACACCGACGTTTATGGAAACGGTCCAGGAGGGCCACCGACTGCTTCAAAAAAAATGGCTGGCGTATGCTGAGCCTCGGTTTTTATCCCTGGGACGTGTCAGCGCGCTCCTGATGGCACCGTTTGACAGAGGCATGCGGCGAATCGCGAGCGAGCAGGCTTGGGAACTCCTGAAAAACCCGTTCTCAATCATTGAACCGCACTACATGCAAACCTTCACGGTCATTCAACCGTCAGACGTGCTTCCGGATGGAAGAATCAGCATGTGTGACGGCTGCCCGGATATGACAGTTCATAACGGCCGGCTGGCGTGGAGCTGTCGGCTCGAGGAACTCAAGCAGCATGGACGTTTCCTCACTGCGGTGCCGCGGAAACCGAAACGCCTTCGAGCCGCCGGTTAACAAAACTTATCGGGGGACCGCACAGCGCGGATTTTTGCCGTCCGCGCGCGCTTTGGCGAACTCCTGCTGAGCGGGAGCCATGTTTTCCTGAAGCCGGGAAATACGCGTATCGCTAGCCGGGTGTGTCGACAGGAATTCCGGAGGAGCACCGCCAGAGGCCGCCTTCATGTTCTGCCACAGTTCGACGCTTGCACGGGGGTCGAACCCCGCCTTCGCCATCAGCTCCAGGCCAATCACGTCAGACTCGCTTTCCTGCGTGCGACTGAACGGAAGCAGAAAACCGACAGTGACCAGAGCGCCAAGCACCTGCTGGCGATTGGCCGATTTACCGCCCAACGCTTCATTCAGGACCGCTACTCCGCCCTGGGCCGCAAGACTTTGCGAAACCCGCTCGGCGCCATGTTTCGCGATCACATGCCCGATCTCATGCCCGATCACGGCTGCGAGCTGATCCGGAGTTTTCGCGACTTTCAAGAGCCCTGTATGAACTCCTATCTTGCCGCCCGGAAGAGCGAATGCGTTTGCACTCTCGTCACGGAACACAACCACTTCCCAACGATCCGCAGCCCCCGGCCTGCCCTTTGCCGTCTCGGCCAGCGGCCCTGCCACGCATTGCACGTACGCGTTCATGACCGGATCCCGCTCGATCGGGGTTTCGCTCTTCATCTGCGTGAAGGCCTGCTCACCCAGCGCACTCATCTGCGCATCGGGAACCATAATGAGCTGCTTCCGTCCGAGAGGAGAAGTGGCACAAGCCGCAAGACTCGCGATTATCGCGCTCAACAAAGTCGTCCGGGCTGCCCGCATGGTTTTCATCAGATCGCGACCACCTCGCGGATTTCCGGGATCGCTTCGCGCAACCGGTTCTCCACGCCCATCTTCAGGGTCATCGTTGCTCCAGGGCAACCGGCACAGGCACCTTGCAGATGAAGGTACACAATGCCGTCGTCATAACGCTCGAAAGTGATGTCGCCGCCGTCCATCGCAACGGCCGGGCGAATTTCCTGATCAAGAATCTCGATGATCTGGCGTTCGGTCTCGCTCTGACCCTCTTTCGCGACATCTTCACCGATCAGGACAGGTTCGTCTGAAGCGAGATGTTTCTCAATCAGAGAGGAGGCATTCTGATGAACTGCGTCCCAGTCACCTTCTTCCGTCTTCGTGACGGTGACGAAGTTACGGCCGATCATCACTCCGGACACACCGGCAATACCCAGCAGCTTGACAGCGAGCGGCGACCGCTTCTCCGCCGAAGCCATATCCGTGAAATTGGCGGCCCCCCGGTCAAGCAGCTGGCTACTCACCACGTACTTCAGGGTGTTCGGGTTTGGAGTAAATTCGAGCGAAACATATACGTCTTTTTTATTCATCGTCGTGGGTGTCATGGCAGCTCCTCTTTCCGGAAACCCTATAACACGTCCCAAAGATCAGCAAAACCGAATCCACTTCGGTTTCCGGATGAATGCTATTAAAGTGATTCCATGAGATTTTGGATGAGTTTTGAACGGGCAAATCGCACGGTGCGCACGGCGCGCAATGTTATCACGGCTATTTCTGGCGCCAGTGCTATTGAACGGCTCACGCGAACCGCTTTGCTGCCCGCAGTCCTGGTCATCGGAGGAGGAGCAGTAGCGGGAGTAGCAGCAGGGGCTGTTTCCGCCCTTACCGGGGTGTCCCCGGCCTTCGCCCAGACCATGGATGTGACCATCGATCGCGTGGAAAACGGCACGCTTTATTTCGCCAGTACCGGCGGCGCCAAAGCACCTTCGCCCATCCGAACCGACCTCGTGGACCTTCTTCCGGTCGGTACCCTGAAAGGTCCGGCGACGGAGCTGCCGTACTTCGTACTCACGGGCTTTCCGTGTCGCGATTGCAAGGACTCGCCGAACGTTTTCATTATCCGTCCGGATGGACGCAAACCGACCGCCTTCATTTATCCGGGAAAAATCATCGATCAGAAAACCGGTTCCCTACTCCTGAGCTCCCGAGCTTTTTTCGGACGATGCCTCTGGAGCCAGCGAAACGATGTATTCGTGGTCTTCCAGCAGGAACGCGTGGACCGCCGCAGGTCCCTGCAGTCCAGCGTGTTCATCGCGGAACCCGGGCAGGACCATCTGGACGAAAGACTTCTTGAACGCCGGTTGCCGCGAATCACCGACACGCTGAAACTGGTGAAACAGAAGGTTTGCCAGGAAATTTCCGGGAAAAACCGAAACACGCTTCTCAAGCTCCTCGACCTCCGGCCCAAGCGTGATCCCGAGGTCAATGCCGATGACGCCGGTGCGCCAAGCGGAACCGAGGACGAGGATCTTCCGCCAAAAGAAAACCAGACAGATCAGGACCTTTCACGTCCGAGGAGCGATCCCTAAAAAGCTTTACCCGGGGCGTATTGCTGAATGCGGAGCACCAGCCTTATGGTGACCGCAGGAGGCTCCGTCATGCCCAACGAGCAGGCCCATCAGCGCGGAAAACTGCAGCTGCAAAGCGATGCCCTCGACTATGAAGGACGCTTTGATTCCAGATACACTTGCGATCTCGACAATTCATCGCCTGAACTGCGCTGGGATGACCCACCCGAGGGGACCCGCTCATTCGCGGTGGTCGCGGAAGACCTGGATCATCGTACCGGCCCGTTCACGCACTGGCTTATCTATCGGATACCACCGCAGATCAGACACCTTCCAGCAGGCATTCCGGCGCAGGAATCACTGCCCAATGGAATACGGCAAGGACTGAACGGTTTTGGAAAGCTAGGCTATACCGGGCCGTGCCCACCTTATCAGGATCGTGCGCACCACTATCGTGTCCGGATCTTCGCATTGAGCGAAGACCCCGAGATTCCCGCGCGAATCACCCGCGAAGCCCTGCTTGAACGGCTGAAGCCGTTGACTCTGGCCGAAGGCGAACTTTTTGGAGAATACGCGCGCATTGCAAAAAAAGCGGGCTAAATTGCACCCGCCAGCCATGGCATTTCCGTTGCACCCAACAGATCAGGTGCAAGGAGATGGGCATGAAGAGGACAATAGCAATGCTTTCAACGGGGGTGGCGATTGGATTTGCGTTGGCACTGGCAAACGCAGATGACACCGCGAGGAGCGGATCTAAAGACTCATCTGCAGGCGTAAGCGAAAATGTCACAACCGCACAGACCTGTATCGATGCCAAAGGAATCATTCACCGCCCCGGCACGGAGGCTTACAGTGAGTGCCGGAGCGAGAAGGAACGCGTTCAGAAGCAGATGGCCGGCGAGCTGGGCGAGGAAACGGACGATGAGATCGCCGGTCCGCATTCGGATCCGGTACCAGGCGACTCCATGCCACGCGATTCCTTAAATGACGAACCCTAGTTCCTAACGAATCACCCGCGCTCAATGCCCGGGCTGCATGGCCGGCGGGACCGATGGTCCGCCGGCTTTTTTTTTGGCTGCCAGTCATGCGACGGAGTGTGTTATCACCCGCACATGAGCAAGAAATCACCCCGGAAGCCCGCAAAAAAAACAAAACACGCCGAACTCACGCTTTCCAACGCACGTCCCGATGGAGCTCGAATGATCCGAGAGGCGAAACTGATTCGTTTTGCAAACCGGGTTCAGGTTCGCAGATACGAAGTGGAATTCAATTGCCCTGAGTTCACCTGCGTTTGCCCCGCTTCCGGATTTCCTGACTTTGCAACTCTGAATATCAAATATGTGCCGCGCGACTGGTGCGTGGAATTGAAAAGCCTGAAGCTGTATCTGAACCAGTACCGGGATCGTGGAGTTTTCCACGAGGACGCGGTCAATGTCGTATTGGACGATCTCGTTGCCCTTCTGGATCCCTGGCAGATGGAAGTAATCGGTGATTTCAACGTCCGCGGCAACATCAAGACAGTCGTTCGCGCCCAACATCTTCGGGAATAGGAAATCCTGACGCAGGCTTAAAGAATAGTCGCTTGCCCTGGTGGCCTGGGTATGGAAATATCCGCTCAGGAGCGAATGAAACAATGCTGAAAATTCGTAAAGTTGTGGCGCGGGAAGTTCTGGATTCACGTGGTTTTCCGACAGTGGAAGCCGAAGTTACTCTCGATCATCCGAAGCACGCGGGTGAGCTTGTGGTAGGCAGGGCTATGGTGCCTTCAGGTGCCTCCACGGGTGAAGGGGAAGCCCTTGAACTGCGAGATGGCGACAAAAAACGCTATCTGGGAAAAGGCGTATTGAACGCCGTCGCGAACATTCGCGAAAAAATCGCACCTGCGATCACGGGCCGCGAATTTTCGCTGCAGTCGCACCTGGATGATGCCCTTCGCGAAATCGACGGCACCCCCAACAAGACCAAACTCGGCGCGAATGCCATTCTTGGCGTCAGCATGGCTTTCTCTCGTGCTCAAGCGCTGGCCCAAGGGGAAACAAGTTATCGCCTGCTTTCCTCGACTTTCGGGTCCACCGGCGTCACTCTTCCGGTGCCGCTCATGAACATCGTCAACGGCGGCAAACACGCCGACAACGGGCTGGCCATTCAGGAGTTCATGATTGTCCCGGCCGGTTTTGACAAATTCTCCGAAGCGCTCCGCGCCGGGGTCGAGGTTTTCCATCGCCTCAAGAAAATCCTGAGCGAAAAGAAACTTTCCACAGGCGTTGGCGACGAAGGCGGCTTTGCCCCTGTGTTCGATGACGAACATCCGCATGAGCAGGCTTTGCTCTCGATCATGCAGGCGATCCGTGATGCGGGTTACAAGCCTGGAACCGACATTTTCCTCGCCCTCGATTGCGCAGCAAGCGAGTTCACGGATGGAAAAGGCGGATACATGTTTGAAGGCACGCGCCGCACTTCCGAGGACATGATCAACGTCTATAGCGGGTGGGTTGATCAGTTCCCGATCGTTTCCATCGAAGACGGACTTTCCGAGCATGATTGGGAAGGCTGGGCTTCCCTCACGCAAAAACTCGGCTCGCGAATTCAGCTCGTTGGCGATGATCTCTTCGTCACGAATCCGAAATTCCTGAAACGCGGCATCGAGTCAAAAGTCGCCAATGCCATTCTGATCAAACTGAACCAGATCGGCACCGTGACTGAAACTCTCGAAACGATGAAGATGGCTGCGCAGGCTGGCTACAACGCGGTCGTCTCGCATCGCAGCGGCGAAACAGAGGACTCCTTCATCGCCGATCTTGCGGTCGCCACGGATTGCGGTCAGATAAAAACGGGATCCGCGTCCAGAACGGATCGAATCGCGAAATACAACCAGCTGCTTCGGATCGAGGAACAACTGGGTTCAAACTCGCGCTTCAGCGGCATGCGCCTCTATGAAAGGTTTCGTAGGTGAGTTCCAGCAGACGCTGGCTTTCGCCCGCGCGGCTCTGGACTTTCATCTTTGGTTTCTGGCTCTTATTTCTGTCAGGCGCGCTTGCTCAGTTTGTGGGCTCGCCTGGCATGCTACAGTTATTCCGGCTCAAGGGACTCCTTCACACGAAGGAAGCTCAGGTTGAGCAGCTCAAAAACCAGGTGGAACGTCTCGAACTTGATTCGGAACTTCTGGAAAAAAACCGTATAGCCCAGCAGCGCGAGATCCGCCGCGTGCTGAGCTATACGGCTGAAGACGAAATCATTTTCGATTTCAGTTCCGAAGAAACTCCAAAAACCAGTAATATATCAGAATAGTACACTATTACCAACCTTTGACACGCGGCTTCTTTTTCATACAGAATAATGAAGCGGGCGTCCTGCTGCGCCCATGGAGGGGAATCGATGGCCACAGGCAAAGTGAAATGGTTCAACGACGCCAAAGGATTCGGATTCATCGAGTCCAAGGATGGCAAAGATGTTTTCGTTCATTACAGTGCGATTGTTTCGAATGGACACCGCACGTTAAACAGCGGCGACGAAGTGGAATTCGATCTCTACGAGAACCAGAAAGGCATCGAAGCGCAGAACGTACTTCTGCGACAGTAGTCTGTTCTTTCCATTTCGACTTCGTTCGATTAAATCTCGGATCATGAAAGTCGGAATACCCAAGGAAACGAAAGAAAACGAAACCCGTGTCGCAGGAACGCCCCTCTCCGCCAAGAAACTGATAGCGCAAGGCTTCGAGGTTGCCGTCGAAAAAGGCGCTGGAGCCGCAGCAGGCTTCAGTGATTCCGCATACGCGGCCGAAGGCGCGGTACTCGTCGACGCCGGCACCGCGCTTGGATGCGACATCGTGCTCAAAATCAATCGTCCGACATTCGAAGAAGTCGCTCGGATGAAAAAAGGCGCCGTGCTGCTGTCGCTCCTCGACGCCTACATGAACGACGGCCTCCTGGAAAAGCTCGCTCAGCAGGGCATCGATGCGATCGGAATGGAACTTCTTCCGCGCACTTCGCGCGCGCAATCCATGGACGTCCTTTCGTCACAGGCGAATATCGCAGGCTATCGCGCCGCGATCGAAGCGGCCGCTCGTTACCGCCGCTTCGTGCCGATGATGATGACCTCTGCCGGGTCCGCCAAACCTGCGAAAGTCGCGGTCCTGGGCGTCGGCGTTGCCGGCCTGCAGGCAATTCCCACGATCAAGAAAATGGGCGCGCAGGTCGAGGCTTATGACATTCGTCCGGAAGTGAAAGAGCAGATCGTCTCAGTCGGCGCCAAACCTATCGATCTTGATATCGGAGAAGAAGGAACAGGCACCGGTGGTTATGCCAGGGAACTTTCCGAAGAGGGAAAACGCAAGCAGCAGGCATTGCTCACCGAGAAGCTGAAGAAGTTCGACATCATCATCACCACCGCGAACATTCCGGGACGCAAGGCGCCGATCCTCCTGACGGAGGATGCCGCCAAAGGCATGCGCGCGGGCTCCGTTGTAATCGACATGGCCGCCGCAACCGGCGGAAACTGTCCGCTTACTGAACCGGACAAGGTCGTTATCAAACACGGGGTCACCTTCGTAGGGTATACCAATTGGGCAGGTCTCGTGCCTGCTGATGCGAGTGAATTCTTTGCGCGGAATCTCACTAACCTTCTCGCGCTCATCATCAAAAAGGCCGAGGACGGCAAGCCCGCGCTTCACATGAACATGGAAGACGATATTGTCGCCGCTTCACTCGCCGTGCAGCAGGGACAGGTCCGGTTTCAGAAAAAATGAGAGACTAGGAGCAACGAGCGATGTCACCAACGATGATCGGAATTTATGTTTTCGTCCTATCCTGTTTCGTGGGTTACCACGTGATCTGGGGCGTGACTCCGGCGCTTCATACGCCGCTCATGGCGGTCACAAACGCGATCAGCGCGATCGTGGTGGTCGGAGCAATCCTGGTTGCAGGCTTTCACGAAGGCGAAGGGCAACTCGGCTTGATTGAGATCATCGGCTTTTTCGCCGTAGCTCTCGCATCAATCAACATCTTCGGCGGCTTTGTCGTCACGAACCGCATTCTCGCGATGTTCAAGAGAAAGAAATAACGGGGTGACATCATGGGAATAAATCAAGAAGTGTTCGCGTTGGTTTACCTCGCTGCGACGGTCCTGTTCATCTTCGGACTGAAAGGACTCGCCTCACCTAAAACCGCGCTTCGCGGAAACCTCTTCGCCATGATCGGCATGTTCATCGCCGTCGTCGCCACAGTAATGAATCCGGAAGTGCGCAATTACACCTGGATCGCCGCCGGACTGGCCGTCGGAGCCCTGATCGGCACGACCGTCGCCCTGAAAATCCAGATGACCGCGATGCCACAGCTCGTGGCGGCCCTCCACAGTTTTGTGGGCCTCTCAGCCGTGCTGGTAGCGCTTGGGACGTATTTCGCTCATCAGGACGCGGGACATCTGAACACGACCCTCATGGTCGAGCTTGCGATCGGAAGCTTCATCGGGGCAATCACCTTCACCGGCTCCCTGATTGCCTTCGGAAAACTCCAGGGCCTGCTCGGCTCCAATCCCGTGGTCTTCAAGGGTCAGCACTTCCTGAATTTACTGATGGCGGTTGTAATGCTTGGATTCGGCGCCTGGTTCGTCATTGGCGACAGCCTGGCCGGTTTTCTGATCATGACCTTCATGGCACTCATTCTGGGATTCACGCTCATCATCCCGATCGGCGGCGCGGACATGCCGGTCGTCGTTTCCATGCTGAATTCCTATTCAGGCTGGGCAGCGGCGGCGACAGGCTTCACGCTTGGAAACAACCTTCTCATCACGACAGGGGCTCTCGTCGGTTCGAGCGGCGCGATTCTTTCCTACATCATGTGCAAGGCCATGAACCGCGGTTTTATCAGTGTGATCCTCGGCGGCTTTGGCGGCGATGCGGCCGCAGCCAGTGCTGTGCCAGCTGGAAAAGGGGTGAAATCGGCGTCATCCGAGGACGTCGCCTTCATGCTCGAGAATTCGAGCAAGGTCATCATCGTACCCGGTTACGGAATGGCGGTTTCCCAGGCACAGCACGCCATCAAGGAGCTTTACGAAGTCCTGGCGGAAAAAGGCGTCCAGGTGAAATTCGCGATTCATCCGGTCGCAGGCCGTATGCCGGGTCATATGAACGTGCTTCTGGCGGAGTCTGAAATTCCTTATGATTCGGTTTTCGAAATGGACGAGATCAACAGTGAGTTTTCAACCTGTGATGTCTGCTTCGTGATCGGCGCCAATGACGTCGTGAACCCGGATGCAAAGACAAACAAGGCAAGCCCGCTCTATGGCATGCCGATACTCGATGCTTATAAATCAAAGCAGGTATTCGTGAACAAGCGGTCCATGAAAGTCGGCTACGCCGGCGTCGACAACGCCCTCTTTTACTACCCCAACACCTCACTGGTGTTCGGTGATGCAAAAGCCGTCACGGAGCAACTGGTGCAGGCACTGCGGGGAACAGGGCACTAAGCCGCGTTTTTGTTCGCCGCGATCATCTGAACATACCAGTCCGGGGCGGCGAATTTGTCGCGACCGAAAGGTAAGCGGTTGGTTTCGATCTCATCCATAAAGGTAGGGAGTCTGCCCGTGGCGACCATCTCACCGATGATCTGTCCCTGAGGTCCCCTGCCCCTTTGCACGAATTTGAAAATATCCTGGAATTGGTATCGACCCTGATCGTCGACCTCCGGAATGATTTCGGATACATGAGTGACTTTGCGCGTCCCATCGGCCATGCGCTTGATCTGCACCACGATGTGAACGGCAGCCGAAATCTGACGACGAATCGCCATCACCGGAACCTGCGTGTCACCCATCATGGCAAGGGTTTCGAGCCTGACCAAAGCATCATAAGGCGTATTCGCATGAGTCGTTCCCATGGAACCGCCATGGCCCGTGTTCATGGCCGTGATCAGATCGAGCGACTCCGGGCCGCGAACTTCACCGACAATAATGCGATCGGGCCTGAGACGCAGAGCCGACCTTACCAGGTCGCGAATAGTGACTTCGCCCTTGCCTTCCGCGTTTGCCGCTTTCGTCTCGAAGAAAACCACATGATCGGTCACGATCTTCAATTCCGAGGAATCCTCGATAATCAGAAGCCGCTGGGTTTTCGGAATCCTGGAGCCGAGCACATTCAAAAGCGTCGTCTTACCGGAACCGGTACCACCTGAAACAATCGTGTTCTTGCCTAGGAAAATGCAGACATCGAGAAAGCGTGCGGCATCCTTGCTGATCGACCCGCGATTGATCAAATCCGCGAACGTGGGCGCACCTTTGGAAAACTTGCGAATGGAGAGCGTGGTTCCCTTGCGCGAACAGGGAGGAATGACCGCCGCCACACGGCTGCCATCCGGCAGGCGCGCGTCAAGCGTGGGATTTTCTTCATCGATTCGTCGGCCGACGAACTGCGCGATATTGCGAACCGCGGCCTGAAGTGCCTGCTCATCGTGAAATTTCGCGTTGGTTCGCTCAAGAATGCCGCGACGCTCGACGAAAACCTCGTTGGCCCCGTTGATCAGCACTTCGGAAACAGAGTCGTCCTCCAGGTACTCCCGGATGGGGCTCAGGAAAACTCCGACTGAATCTTTATAAACCTCACCCATGAATCACCTGAGTCACTCCGCGCTGCTGTCCGTTTGTGTCGCGAATTCCTTCACGATCAAAGTCCCTTCCATTCCGTTCACGGGGCAATAAAACCGGAACTTTCCGGGTGTGTCAGGAGTGAAAGTGATCTCCTCGATTTTCTGCGACTTCACCTGTCGTCGCACGTCGAACGAATCCATCATGATGCAGAGGGTGTTCTTCGAAGCTCCCGTGACGAAAAGCCTGACGGGAACATCGCGCGACACAAAAACCGTTTTCGGAAAAAAGCCAAGGTCTCCTGCGATCAACGCCACTTCCTGCACGCCTTTACGGGCGATGGCGCTCGCAGCGGACGTCGGGTTCACAGGCGCGGGCTCCAGCGGCGGTGCCAGATCTGCCATCTTATTACTTCCCGCCCGAGGGACGCTGCCGCCAGTGATTTCCAGGCCTGCAGGAGAACGGCCGGCTCGGGCGCCGTTTTCCCGCGCGTACCACGTACCAGCATCGAGCTCATCGTTGCGAGCCTCGAGATCGTCAACGGCTCGGATCGCGTACCCCGAACTCACGCCCATGTCTGGCCGAGCCGGCGGTGCCCCGAAACGAGATTCCGGGAAATGTTCCAGCCCTGCAGCTCCTCGTGCCCATGCAGAACAAGGCTGCACCAGCACCACTGAAGCCAGCAAAACGATTGATATATTTTGAGTGACTCTGTCCATAGAATCCACTTCCTCTAGGGACCCTATCGGTAGAATCACAAAAGAAGTTGAGGGGTTGTGTACACGTAAGACAAATACAATCTCTCAGTTTATCCGACAAATTCGTTGCGCTTATTGCGCCGCAACCGACCAAAAAACTAAGAGATATTAAGTTAAAAAAAAGCCCCCCTGTCGTGAGACAGGAGGGCGTTCAAAGTTCAGGAACCCGGGGGACTTACTCGGAAACCTGCACCGTTCCCAAGTACGTGTAAGTGCGACTCACTTTGACTCCGGTTGCCGTGCAATCACTCCCCAGGTGCCCGACATGGCCGCATGTGATTGAGACAGCGCCGTCCTGCCGGCGTTGCAATCCAGTCAGCGTCTGCTCGTCGATGGCGCCTGTGGCTTGGTTATAACCAAAGAACGTCACGAGGCCACTCACCTCAGTCGACTTGTAGGAGTAAACCGCATGGCCTCCGCTGGTCTTGGCGCCCACGTTCGCAATCACGCTCATATCGATACCCTGGAGCGATTTGGCGGTATCCGCGGAATTGTAATAAAGCTCGATTCTCGCGTTATTCGTGCCGTCTGCTCCGCCGTTATAGTAATTCGTGACCAGGTAAACTTCTTTTTCGATCGTTTCCCCCGACTTGCGCGGCACCGGAGCGAATTTCCCCATCGGAACCTGGAAGTCCACGCAGTTTGCGCCGTCAAAGATCGCATTCACGAGGTTTTCCGGATCACATCCTGCGTACATCACGCTCGCGGTCGATACCTGATCCGGATTGAAGACGAAATCGACGAAGAGCTCGGTTTTATTTTCAATGTCCGCTTCCGTGATCTCGAAAGGTTTGTGGAAAATGACCATCGTGCCGCCATTACTATGCATGAGGGTCATTTCCTGAGCAGTGCCGGTCAAAGTGCTCGTGCTCAAATTCACCTGCTCCAATTTCATATCGCCATCAGATGCAATCGGTTTGATGTCGCCCGGAAGCGGCGTTTTCGTGAAGATTCGCGCGGTGCCATCCCGATCCACATATTCCGCCGTGATCTTGATGGGCCTTTGAAACCCGATCATTCCGTATCTATAGGTTCCGATATGGTCTGATGAGAGCTGAAAGGGGGTCGCCAGTTTCGCCCGATCACCTGCGCTCATGAAATCTATCCAGCGGCCCTCGACTGTGTCGTTCAAGGCCTGCGAAACAGTGTAGTTGTTGTAGAAATCGACAGACTTCGAAGCTGCATCGGGGGACTCATAGATCGTGATGCAGTTAGTTGTCCCTGAATACCCCGTACCGTTGATAGCCACATCCTGGCAAAGCTCGATCGTGTTGACGAAGTATTTCAGGCTCTTCAGGCTTGTAGACGTCGTCTGCCCGACGAGCGGGTCGAAAAGCATCTGCGGTCCATCCGATTCGAACGCGAACATGTCGAAGAGCGACAGGCCCGTATTCAACGAACCCACCGCACCCGTAACGGACAATACCGCGCGTGGTGTGACAGTTCCGCCTTCTTTGGAACCGCAACCTACCGAACTGATCGCGAACAGACAAAAGCTGGAAGCGATAAAAATCCGACCGTAACGACGAAACATGGGAGCCCCCTCTGAATTTAAGTTGTACTGGTCAATCGTAAACGAACGATGGGCCGTTTCAACACAAGTTCTGAGGGAATCCCCACGATCGATCAAATCACTTGAGCACTCAGTTTCTGGACCTCATTCCGTTCCACAACGACCTGCACAGGTTGAGCTGCTATAACCTTCGGTCGTGCACTTATCCCAGCAAGCGCGACTTCCTCCTGGAGTCGTGATGCCACAGCGACCTGAACACGTGCTGCTTCCGTAGCCCTCGGTGGTGCATTTATCCCAACATGCCTCACTGCCACCTTCGCTACCGATTCCACAACGTTCAGAGCAGGTACCACTGCCGTACCCCTCCTGAGTGCACTTGGACCAACAAGCGCTGCTTCCGGCCGAGGTATCTACACCGCAACGCGACACACAAGTGGAACTTCCATATCCCTCGCTCGTGCACTTGTTCCAGCATGCCATCGACCCGGAACCGCCTCGGCAGGAATCGGCGCAGGCCTCAAAGCAGGATTCGCGGTCTTCGCGGACCTTGGCTCCGAAGAGGCCCATTTTGACGAGACCGGCACGTTCCAGTTGAATCGATAGTGTCCGCAATTTCGCTTCACGAATCGCCTCGCGCTGAAACAGCACGAGCTCTTTCTTTTCGATTTTCTCGGAAAGCTGTTTTTCGAAAGTGGCCGCAAAACCGGGAATACAGAAAGAAAACGTAAGAAGACAAACCAACAGTGTCCTAAATTTCATGCGATGTTCCCCTATTTCGAATTTGTTAAAAATCGAAAAGACGCAACAGCAAGGGATACGCCAGTTTAACAAAATGGAGAGCACCTGCGATTCCAGACCTTTAGCGTAAAAGTGCTCGAATTCAGCCCACTTCAACGCATCGCACGGTGCGTTTAGGGGACGCAATTTGGATCCATCCCCCAATATTTCGATCAGTCATCAGATTGTTCCCGGAAGAATCGAAAAGATACAGCCTCGCCGGCGCGAACCGTCGTCTGTCAGATTCGGCGTTGTCGCTCTTTTCATAATCATTGATTTACGCTCGTCCGTAACAGCCCGGTGAATGCGATTGGCCAGGTTCGCGATCCATGAATACTCTTCTCGAACAGGCGTGAAAATCACGTTTCCTGGCTCCGCCTCTGCACTCTTCAGGAATTGAAAAAAGAAATCAGCACGATACTCCGGCCGACCCACGAAAAGACTTCGACTTCGGCTCAGCATATCCTCGCTGGTTGGAACTAACGGCAGGTGAGCACTACTCCAGTCCACGAGAACCCATTCTTTGCGCCCGGTATGATAAAAGAGCTGTCCGGGGTGAAAATCACCGATCTCTTGAAACCCGGCCGTCTTTCGCGCGAACTCAACGAGAGCGTCTTGCATTTCCTGCGCACCCTCGGCTCCGGGGGGTCGATTCAGAAAATCCCTCAGACTCATTTCGCCCGGAATTCGCTCCACAATGGTGAATTCACCGGCCAATTGATCGTGAATTTTCACGATGGGCACGCCTTGATCCCGCAGGGCCTCTGCCCCAATCTGGTAAGAAGACATGTACTCCATGTAACGCGTTTCGGTGAATTCCGCCCAGTCACGCCCTTTCGGAATGCGTATGAGCTTTTCGGAGTCATTCGCGAGTTCAAAAATAAGCGTCGTGTTCCCGGTTCCCACCAGCTGTCCAATGCGCTGGACGTCCCCATTGCTGAAGACCAGTTCGTCACCAGGCACCAGCCGCTTCACGATCTGGTCGTAATCAGCGACCTGGTCGTACAAGAACCCGTCGTAGGCGAAAAGGGTGTAACTCGCGGCATGTGTTGCGGTCGTAAGAAGAACTAACCCGATGGTACTGAGAATGCCGAGATGGCGCCAAATCATGGTGTACCGCTTGCGATACCCCGTTCGGAAGTCTGGCAGCGAACCTTCTCGTTCAACTGATATTCATCACTGGGCGACCCCTGAAACAGCCCGATCGGAAGGGTGGGGATGATCGATTGCAGTTCGACTGCTCCCTTACGCCCGGAAACGGGTGAATGAATTCTTCCCCGCAGGGATACACGGCGTCCAAGGTGCCCTGAAAGGTTTCTAAAGGCGTCCAGCGCATCAGGACTGCTGGAATCCGGCTCGATCCGAAGCCGCGTCTCGCTCATCGAACCCTGAAACACAACCAGCACCGGACGCGCCCCTTCCGATTCCACCGTGCCGAAGATCCGGTAATAACCGCACTCGGAAAACACAGATGCCTGTGCCCCCGTCGATCCGAACAAACTCAAAAGGATGAGAATCAGAGCACAAAGCCGGCGCACGGGTTTGCCCCCTTTCCTCGGACCGCCTGATACAGGACATCGTATAGGGCGCGCTCCAGTTTTCCGACTTCAGCCGCCGCCTGAGCCAGGTCCTTTGAATGCGCATCGACTTTCGAACGGAGACTCAGGAAACTTGCGAAATCCTTGTCCTGCGGGAGTTGGTCACGTTTGGCTTGCACCTGATCCAGCGAGGCGAGCACGTGCTGGTAATAGGTTTTCGGGAAAGGAGCCTTCGCTGATGCCACCAGCTCGGACCAATGTTTCTTTTCCGCGGCCAGGTCAAATCTGGAAAGCGTTGCCCAGGACCACGTCGTGGGACCGATCTTGATCATTTTCTTCGCGAATTCGCGCTCGAGTTTCCAATCCGCTTCCAGTGCCTGAAAAATCCTTGCATGTTCCTGTATGCGCTTTTTTATCTCGTCGAGTGTCGCCTTTGGAATAGCTGCAAGAGCCGCTATTTCGGCCAGGTTCAGCTGCAATTCCGTTCCGACGCCTGCTTTCTCCGCTGTGAAACAAGTGGGGCAATCTTGGGATTTCCTGAGCTTTTGCTCAATGTCCGTCGAATAATTTAGAAGATGTTTTTGAATTGTTTTCAGAAGCTCCTCGACTCTCGTCCCGGCTTCACCCGAAATCCTGGGACTCGTGGGCATATAGCCGTACTTGCGAGCCTCGAGAAAAACTGACTCCAGGCTCTTGCCCGGAGCAGCGCGCTTCCACAACTCATATATCTCGGTCGTATACCCGACATTATCCGCGCCGGTGGCGCTGATCACGCAGGTTTTCGGGCTCGCAAGCGCGAGGGACGCGCCGCCATAGCAGGACTGGTCGAGAATCGCGAGTTTCACCCCGGCCTTTTCCGCTTTCAGGCGAAGCGACTCGAGACCATCCATATTGAAATCACCGCCTCGGCTTGCGACGGGGTGACTCTTGGTCTTTTTTTCCGGCAGAAAACCGTGATTCAGGTTCACGATGAGCAGCTGGTCACCAGCTTTGATCCTGCCCTCTTCTATATCTTTCTCAAAATCACGGATCGCCTTCTCGATCTCGTCGCGCATGACTTCCGTTCGTTGTCCCGGAAAATGCTTTTCGCTCAAGCCTTCCGCGTCCGCATGGCCCCCGTTATAAGCCAGTCGCCCAGCGTAACCAGCCTGTGTCAGAACCTTCCCCATTTGATCAAACGACACATCAAAAATGGTCTTCGCTCCAGGGGGTTCACCGCCAGCGCCGAAAATGAAAGCGAACTTCCGCGCTTGGGTGCTTGCAGGGCTTCCCTGGGCCGTGGCAAAACCCAGGAAAAGAGCAAATCCGATAGTTACAAAGACAGGTGTGCGCAGTCTCACGATAGTCCTATCGGAAGACCGGACCGGATTCTCAAATCGGGATCAGCTGAGGCGCGCTCTTGGAGGCGCTTACCTGACTCTTGCTGTCAGCCAAGCGCTGGTAAACTGCCGGTTCATCCTCGCCATGTTCTCAAGCGTGATGCCCTTCGGACAGGCTGCTTCACAAGCTCCTGTATTGGTG
The DNA here is from genome assembly GCA_001769835.1 of Bdellovibrionales bacterium GWB1_55_8. GTDB lineage: Bacteria > Bdellovibrionota > UBA1018 > UBA1018 > UBA1018 > GWB1-55-8. The sequence continues at coordinate 16,063 of MEPR01000077.1, read as the reverse complement.
CAGTTGCCGAACTTCTCGCGATCCATCTGCGCCACCATGTTCCGGGCGCGGCGGTCTTTCTCGACCGCACCCTGGGGCAATAGCGCCAGCTGCGAAATTTTGGCCGAAGTGAACAGCATCGCCGATGCGTTCTTGCAGGCTGCGACGCAAGCGCCACAACCAATACATGCGGCAGCATCAAACGCAAGATCCGAGCTTTCCTTCGAAATCGGAATCGCATTTGCATCCTGCGCATTCCCCGTACTCACGGATACGAATCCACCCGCAGCAATGATCCTGTCCAACGCCGAACGATCCACGGAGATATCACGGATGACCGGAAACGCGCGTGCACGGAAAGGCTCCACCACTATGGTTTGGCCGTCTTCAAAGCGACGCATGTGCAGCTGACAAGTCGCCGTTTCGCGATCCGGACCATGTGGGTTTCCATTGATGGTCGTCGAGCAGCTGCCGCAGATGCCTTCGCGGCAATCGCTATCAAACGCGATCGGATCACCACCGGCATGGATGATCTGCTGATTGAGATGATCCAGCATCTCCAGAAATGACATGTCAGTGGAGATGCCCTTCACCGGATGGGTTTCGAAGCGGCCGATCTCGTTCTGATCCTTCTGTCGCCAGACTTTCAGGGTAAGATTGATTTTCTTCGCCTTGCTCATAGTCGTTTCCTTACTTGTAGCTTCGGGTGGCCAGCTGGATCCGCTCAAACTCGAGCTTTTCCTTGCTCATCTCCGGTACCTTGCCTTCGCCCTTGAACTCCCAGGCGCCGACGTACGCGAAATGCTCGTCATCACGTTTCGCTTCGTTGTCCTCGGTCTGACTTTCCTCTCGGAAATGTCCGCCGCAGGATTCCGTCCGATGAAGCGCATCGCGCGCCATCAGCTCGCCAAGCTCCAGGAAATCGGCGACACGGCCTGCTTTTTCAAGCTCCTGGTTCATGAAGTTGGGCTCGCCCGGAATACGAACGTTTTGCCAGAACTCGTCGCGAATACGCGGAATTTCCGTCAGGGCTTTTTTCAGGCCCGCTTCGTTGCGTGACATTCCGACATAATCCCACATCACTTTTCCAAGTTCGCGATGCAGCTCGTCGACGGTCTTGTTTCCACGAACACTGAGAAGCTTCGTGATCCTGCCACGCGCCTCATTTTCGGCCGCGCGGAAGCTCTCGTGACTCGCATCGACCTTGGGAAGCTTGGAACCGGCGAGATAGTCACCAATGGTGTACGGAATGACGAAGTAACCATCCGCCAAGCCCTGCATCAGGGCTGAAGCGCCCAGGCGATTCGCGCCGTGATCCGAGAAGTTAGCTTCCCCGAGCACATGAAGACCCGGAATATTACTCATGAGGTTGTAATCAACCCAGAGACCGCCCATGGTGTAGTGCACGGCAGGATAAATCCGCATGGGCACTTCATAGGGATTTTCATCCGTGATCTTTTCGTACATCTGAAACAGATTGCCATACCGCTCGGTGATCTTGTCTTTGCCGAGGCGTTTGATCGAATCGCGGAAGTCGAGATAAACCGACATCCGGGTCTCGCCCACTCCGCGTCCTTCATCGACTCGGAATTTCGCCTGACGGGAAGAAACGTCGCGAGGCGCGAGATTTCCGAAACTCGGATAGACGCGCTCGAGGTAATAATCGCGTTCTTCATCCGGAATCTGCTCAGGACGGCGGGTGTCCCCCTCTTTTTTCGGCACCCACACGCGTCCGTCATTTCGCAGTGACTCGGACATGAGCGTCAATTTCGATTGATGATCCCCTGAAACCGGGATGCAGGTCGGATGAATCTGCGTGAAGCAGGGATTTGCGAATGCGGCGCCTTTTTTGTACGCCTTCCAGATGGCGGAGCCGTTGGACCCTTTGGCATTCGTCGAGAGGTAGAATGTGTTTCCATAGCCACCCGTTGCAAGGATGACCGCGTCCGCCACATGGGATTCAATCTCCCCGGTGACCATGTTCCGGGTCACGATACCGCGAGCCGCGCCATCCACGACCACGAGATCCAGCATTTCCCGACGGGCGAAAAGCTTCACGGTCCCAAGACCTACCTGACGCATCAGCGCTGAATAGGCACCAAGAAGCAGCTGCTGCCCGGTCTGTCCCCGGGCATAGAACGTACGCGAGACCTGCGCGCCGCCGAACGAGCGGTTATCCAGCAGTCCGCCATAATCACGCGCAAAGGGAACTCCCTGCGCCACACATTGGTCAATGATGGCGTTTGAGACCTGTGCGAGCCGGTAAACATTGGCTTCGCGTGCGCGAAAGTCGCCACCCTTGATGGTGTCGTAGAAAAGGCGGTAAACGGAGTCACCGTCGTTCGGATAGTTCTTGGCGGCGTTGATTCCGCCCTGCGCGGCGATCGAGTGCGCGCGCCGAGGGGAATCGAGCGAGGTGAACGTTTTCACCTGGTATCCGAGCTCGGCCAGAGAGGCCGACGCCGATGCGCCCGCAAGCCCGGTTCCCACCACGATCACGCTGTACTTGCGTTTGTTCGCGGGGTTCACCAGCTTTATTTTGAACTTATGCGTGTCCCACTTTTGTTCGAGCGGTCCACCTGGAATCTTTGAATCGAGTTTCAACATATGCGTCCTTTGCTCGTGCGGTGCTCAGTTCAGAAAGAAATAGACGTAAAGAGGCTGAGACATGAATCCCAAGCCCACGATCCACGCGAATACGGCGCCGAACTTGATGATGCCGGGCGTATAACGAGGATGCCTGAATCCCAGAGACTGGAAGGCGGACTGCACGCCATGCCAAAGATGAAAAAGCATCGTCAGCATCGCGAACACATACCAGGCGACATACCAGGGACTCATGAACAATTCGAGCATCAGGCGTTGAAGGTCGCGAACGGTCACGCCGTCGTAGACGATCTCGTAATAAGCGCCGAACTTGAAATTCAACAGGTGGATGATCGTGAACACGCCGACGATCGTGCCCGTCCAGATCATGGTCTTGGACGAGAACGTCACGGCCTTGTCCCCACTCGTGGTGAGATAAGTTCGGTAGCCACGAGCAGCCCGATTCTGCAGCGTCAACGTCACGCCGTAGATGATGTGCAGCAGAAACAGAACGATCAGTCCTGCTTCAAAAAAGTAGATGAACTTGCTGTGAATGAGCGTGTGGCCGTAGAGATTGTAAGCTTCCGGGCTGACGAACAGAAGCATGTTTCCCAGCATGTGCGCGAGCACGAAAAGGCTGAGACCAGCCCCTGTGACGCCCATGAGGTATTTTTTCCCGACGGAAGACGAAAAAAATCCTGAACGCGAGGTCATAATATTCCGGTTTCCCTCTTGAGATTCGCTTGAGATGTAAATGCTATACTCGATTAGTTACATCCGCTTGGCGCATCTGTCCAGAAAGGAATGCGGTCAATGCTGCGGGGAATTGTCCCGCATGAGCAATCCGATCGCGCCGGTTTTTACGGAGCGCAATTCGATGGCGGGTTCCCCCTTCGCGAGAACCAATTCAGCCGAAAATGGAATCACCAGGGCGGGTTTCACCGCAGTTGATTCCAGAATGCCCGAGATCTGCTTGCGTTTGCCGGAGGCACGACTGAGAGAGTAAACACTCTCTTTTTTATCACCGGGAATTTTCTCCCGAAAAGCGCCTGAAAGCTCGACCACTCTGGTGATTTTAAGCTGCATCCATATGGACACAGCCTGAACAGGCTCAAGTGGCGCCTTTGCCTTGTCGTCCGGCTTACTGCGCGGAACCAACCAGTAACCCATCCAGCGCCCCTCCCATTCGGGACTCAGGCGGTCCTCAGAACTCGAAACGGGCGAGAGTTTCGCGGTAGGTTTGGGTAGCTCCCCTTTCAGTCTGGCAACAAGCCAACCCGCTTTTTCTTCCGCCATGAAACGTTTCAGCCGCTCACGAGCTTCTGAATTGTCAATTTTTTGCAAGGCTTCGGCAGCGCTCAGTCGCGTTTGCGGATCCGCGTGCTCAAGAAACTCAGCGATGAATTCGAACTCCTTTGCGCCTTGCGAATTGCCTACGGAACGGACTGCGGCGTTTCGAACCACGTCTTCCTTCGTTTCCCTGGCTTGTGTTTTCAGGTAATCCACGACCTCCGGGTCGTCGAACCAACCCAACGCCTGGGTCAATCGAACGCGATGATAAACCCGATCCGAACTCTTCAGCATCCGTAAGATAACTCGTGGAGCCGTCGGTCCGAGTGAACGCCACCAATCAGGGGTGTCGGTCGGATGCCGCTCGGCAAGAACTGTATCGATGGCGTGTTCTATTTCCTGATCAGATGCGGCCCGCGTGGGAAACGCGTTCGGCAGCATCACCAGAAACAGAATCGCACCGGTTATCAGGGATCGGCAAAGGGGTCTCAGTCGGCGGCATTGCATCTATGAACCTCATTCACTGCACGAACGGACTATAATTGATAATCCCGCCGGACTGCACTGAGAAAGCATTGCCATCGCCCAGACCATTTTTGAAGTTCTTCGAACTCCACCACATCATGTGATTGAACTGGCACTCCAGCGCTTCAGGGCAGAAAGACCCCAGGTCCTTGTTGTACCCGAGGCAGACATCACTGCATTTCTTGCCCTGCAGCGTATTCGAATCCAAAAGACAGGAACTGATCGTGATCCGATTCTTGGCCGTTGCACTGGTGTCCACCGTAGTGCATATCGGGGTATCCGCAATCACGTCGTGCTCGCTCGCCCCTGATTCGGATGGATGGTTCAGCCCGAGAAAATGGCCGATCTCATGTGAAATCGTGAGTGCGGTTTCGACAAAATCATGCTCCATCGTTGCGGTGGAACACGGACTCGATGTGCAGGTTGGATTGTAGCTTCCAAGCTGCCCAAAACTGGTGAAAGCGAGTCCGCTGGTTGGCAGGCCAGAACGGATCGGGCCGCCGATTCCGCCTGAAACGCCGAGAATCGTTCCATCGCCGCTCCAAGTGATCCCATCAACGAGAAATACGTTCAGCGCCCGCGGACCACTTCCCGCCAGGTTCGTGCTGCCCGTCGCAAACATGGTACCGAGAGCATTCACGTCCACGTTCGCATACGCGTCCCCATCGGCTTCGCAGCCCCACTCGAATACCTGGACCTCGCCCAGCTTCACGCCGACATTCACCTGATTCAGATAACCATGCACCATCGACAAAAGCGTATCCAGATTGCGTTTACCCTGATCCGTCCGGGCAGCCTGGATGTTCGACGTCCCGACCAGCACGATATTCAGGTCAACCGCTCCGCCTGTGCCACCCGGATCTTTTTTGCGTGTCACCGTGAGTTTCAAATTCGCCTCGTAGCCCGTCACCGACTTGTATCTATCCGCAAGGAGTACATATCGCGCCGTATAAGTTCCCGTGCGCAAACGTCCCGTGCCGTCGAAAAAATGAGTATTGAACGCGCAGGCAGGATCGCTCGCGACGGTGGTGTCCCCTCCGATCCAGTTGCAGGTGGGAAAAGTATTCACGCTTGTGTAACCGAACACGGGAAACTGCCTCTGTTCCCACCGGGAGCGATCGCTGAAGGCGCTTGGCCAGTCCACTGTGCAACTGGAATTGGAAGTGCAGTTGCCGCTCGCATCGCACTGAAAGAAACTCGGGCAACCGCTGTTCAGATTCACAAACTCATTCGTGCCATCCGAAAGATACACCAGTAACGCGTAAGCGTTTCCGGTAAGAGCACTCGGAAAGTCCGCCACCTCCGCCGTGAGAGTGACCGAGCCCGCAGGTCCGAGGTCTTCCGGAATGGTGAAGGTGACTTCGACCGTTTTTCCGGCGGGATCCTGACCCAGCCCCGTCAGCGGGCCCGACCGGGTCACGGTCGATTCAGAGGTGGATGAGCTGGAATCATGATTGGAGTTGGAAATCTCGGCAACGTTCGGGATCCACGGCGTTCCTGAAATGCCTGGGCAGTTGTTCACGATGGAGCTCGCCTCGTGCGCGAAATCGCCCTTGCAACCGATACCTCCGACGACAACTGCGATCAAAACGCCGCAGCTGAAACGGGCTTCCTGACTCCTAAAAACACGACTGAAGAAGGTCAATGGTGACACAGGGAAACCCTTTCTCTATCTGACCATTCTAATCGGCTAAATTTAGCTTTCACTGAAATTTATTTCAGTTGTGAAATCCACGATGTGGACCCTGTTCACCCGTCCATTGGCGAAGCTCGCATTCCGCGACCCCACTGCGGATCTTAATCAGAGCGAACGTGAGCGCAAACTGCTGACCAAGGGTGACCCAGTCCAGATTGATCATCTTCGTCCAGGTGCCCGTGTTGATGTACTGTTTTCCATCCGGATAGATCTTGTTCATGGGCTTATGAACGTGCCCAAAAATCACGGTTTTCACGTCAGCATCCTGATCGAGGATCTTTCGCGCCTGTTTTTCGAGGTCGAGGAAAAATGCGGATTCCTGCTTCATGATCTCGAAGGTGGTTTTGAACTTGCCCATCCGGCCGCGATTGAAAGCCAACCGCGTTTTCAGGAAGTAGAAAACCGAAAGAAAGACATACCGAATGGTGAACCAGGGATCCAGGATCAGCCCGAAAAGAATGAAGATCTTCACCGGGCGCACCTTGTCCAGAAACTCGCGTTCCCACTTGAGACGATTCACGATCTTCAGCACGTAAATACTTCCCCACGGAAGATTCAGAAATGGCTGGTCGATGTAGGAAACCAGAAGCGGCTGCTCGAAGCTCAGGGTATTCACGGCCTCAAACTGATTGCCGTGGTGTATTTCAACCCCACCTTCGTATCGGACCCGGTCCCGATCGTGAATGATTGAAACATTGTCGCTCGGAAACACGCCCTCCGGAGCCCATTCGCGGATAATTCTCTCGCGGACCTTCGCGAACACCAGGTCCGCATCATGGTTCCCAACCATGTAAGTGATCTTTTTATTCGGTTTTGACGCGAACCGTCTGAGAGCGGCCATCACCTTGGGATGGCCATTGATGATCTGCTCGAGCTTGTAGAGTGAAATTTCCTCAGTAACAGCGTCCTCAAATTCCCCGTAGTAAGGAACATTCAGGAAGTCCAGGAAGTCACCATTTATGAAAAGCTCGACATCCACAGGACCGTCAGGACCTTCACCGTAGACGCTGCTCGAAAAATATTCGAGGAAATCGCAGAATTCTGGATCGAACTTGAAATCTTCGTGCGGGTTCAAGCGGTTCTCGAAAATTCGACCGGCAGAGAGATGACAATCACTGATGACGAGTTTCACCTTGTCCACGTTTTCGATTATAGCCTACAATTCGGAGAGATGATTCCGTTCACGCGATTTACGCTTCTTTTTTGCGCCTTGCTGGCCAGTTTGCCCGGCTGGGCGGGCGAAAAACCGGGTGTCCGCTTCCTCCTGCCTCTTTCGGCCCTGCCCGGATCCGCCCAAACCGAATTCACGGCAATCATCGAACGCTACAATCGCCTGCATCCCGATGGCCGTGTCCAGCTGATCCGCAGAGGAGACCAGTACTCCTCGTTAAGAGAGCTGATCGCCATGTTCCTCGCCGGCGACATCCCCGAAATCGCGCTCATCGAAGCTTCCGAGGGGCCCGCCATTGCTCATTTGGACATTGCCAAGCCGATGCGCCTCGCAAATTCGGTCCGCAAGGACTTGAGCCCGGGTTCCTCGCCAGGAGGCCTGCCCTCCCTCCCGTTTTTGCGTACGGTTCCCGTGCTTCTTGCCAATGCGGCACTGCTGGCTCCACAGAAAACTCCCCGCAGCTGGCCCGAGCTCGAGAATTTAAGTCGAAATTTCAGAAATTCCCGATCAGAACAATCCCGGAAAGAGGCCCCGCTCGCCCTGCCTCTCCAGGGCGCCCAGGGGCTCTGGATGTTCGAGGCCATCGCCGGTGGCCCCCTTTGGACTCGCGAGCAGGGCGGCATTCGCTCAGAACGGCGCCTGACAGCGGCCATACAAAAGCTCAGGGGGTTGCTCGACGACGGCCTCATCAGGACTGAAGAAACCTCCGAAAGTGCAATGCAGTCCTTCATCGATCAGAAATCTCTTTTTCTAGCCACTTCATTGGATTCCCTGAGCGAGATCACCCGCAAGGTGAGTTTTCCGGTGCTGGCCGGGACGCTTTTCACCATCGAGAACAAGCCCGCACTGCTCAACGGGGGAAGCGATATTCTGGTCACCCGGGATACGCCGGATATTCGGAATTTCCTGACCCACCTGTTCTCCGATGAAGTCGGCCCGAAGTGGGCGGCTGCCGGAAACTGGCTACCCTTGATCAAGAGCTGGAAAACTCAGGCTCAGCCCGTGAATTCAACAAGGACTTTGCTGCGGACGGCTTCACCCAACCAGTTCCGCACGACCGACAAAGACGTGGTTCGGGCGAGGTCCGCATGGATTCAGTCCTTGCCCCTGCTATTTGGACCCAAGGCCAAACGCCTCGCCCCCGAAGACGTCTTCATCGAACTGGACCGACATCTGGGCGTCCGGTGATAAGTGAAATAAAATTGACTTTAGGTCCCTAATCCACGAAAAACCTGACCATGGCAGACAAGAGCAAGAGATGGCCGGATAACGCTTCAGGACGATACTACGTGGATGACCAGTGCATCGATTGTGATGCCTGTCGCGCTGAAGCGCCCGACAATTTCACCAGAAACGATGATAACGGCTATTCCTACGTCACCAAGCAGCCGGCTGATGGAAAACAGGAAGCCCAATGCAAATCCGCGCTTGAGGCCTGCCCGGTCGAAGCGATCGGAAACGACGGTTAAGTCGCCCCGATCAGCGGAAAGCGCGCTCGTTCGAGGTAACAACCCGAGATGCTCTCGTAAAGCACGAGCTCGCTTACGTTGGTGTCGTCGCTGAATTCCTCCTGCAACGCATTCTGCTGCGATATCTCTTCGGTGAGTCGGACGGTTCTCGAGCGAGGACGGGTTCTTGCGATCGTCAGGTGAGGAAAGAATTTTCGCTCCTCAGGGACAAATCCCGCCTGATCCAGCTCCCTTCCCAGAATTGAAGCCAGCTGCTCCATCGGACGCTCCCCTTTTGAAAGTCCGATCCATACAACCCGAACATGATCGCTCGAAGGAAAAACCCCAAGACCGCCCAAACGAATCTGAAATGGGGTAATACTCGTGCAGGCTGATTTCATTGCAGCAAGAATGTCCGGAATCCTCTCCGGCTCGGTGGCTCCCAGGAACTGAATCGTCAGGTGGTAGTTTTCAGAGCGAGTCCAGGATAGCTGGCGCTCGGCGTGCTCTGGGAGAAGCTCCTGAAACCCTCGCACCCGCGCGTTGACGCAAGAACGTGTTTCTTCATCGATCGGCACGGCGACGAAAAGACGAATCGTCACGGAATACCCCTAAAAAAATCCGGCGAACGAGAGCGGCATCCCGATCGTCAACCCCAGGCTGCTGGAGGAATACGGAATGCCTTTCAGTTTTTCCTTCCAGGAAATGTAGTTCACCTCGCCGAATAACGAAGGCGATCCCCAGCGAATCCAGGTGTTGTAATAAGCTTTATCCTGAATGGAAGGGTAAATGAATCCTCCCAGTGTCAGATTGCGCGCGCGTCCGAGAAAATCCGAGATGATCACTTCGAAACCCTGCGGAGCCCCCAGCAGAACTGCGTAGCCCTCCTGTGAGCGAAAGCCTATCGAGTGCACTCCGAGCATCAGATTCACCACCACCCGCCGATCAAAGTTCCTCATGTACTCCGTGCTGAAATAAACGCCAAAATCGGAGATGAACTGCGAATTTAATGTCGTCGCATCAAATGCCACCATGCGCATCGTTTCCGTGATGAAAAAAGACGCATAGAGCGTGGGCATCACGGTCCACGAACTCACGCGCTCACCACCTGCAGCGCCGTTTCGGAAGGAATGCGCATAAGGGCCGACTCCCAACGCGATCGAGCCCCGATGCAGCTGTTTCGGAATCCGGTAATCCAGCCGCAAACCCGATGAAACAGCATCCGATGGAAGAGCGAGTGACACAAACCCCGGTTCCGAGCGCAATCGGAGCTGCCAGACCGAAGACGAAAAGGCAGGAGTCTCGATCCCCGAGATCTTGAGCGAGCGCCCGATATTATCCCAGAAAACACTGATCTCCAGGCTTGCCGTCCTGAAATTCTCAGCTTCGGTGTGAACGAGGCGACACCCGATATAGCTCCAATGACTTCCATGCGGGCCCAGTGGCACCTGGCCGGTCCAGTTCGCTGAAACAGCATAACGCGAGCAACTGGGATCGAGCAGAATCAACGAGTTCGATGAAGGGCCTCGGGGACGATATCTGACCACAAGACTTCCGGTGAGCAGACGATCAGCCCCTGCACTGACACTGATGTCGATGGGGTGCTCCTCCCCGGAAACGAGTGCAATCGGAACCAGCGCCTCAGCGGCCATCGAAGTGCGAACAAGCGGCTGAATGAAACCCGCATAGCGCACCATTCCACCACTGGCCCCAGCAACACGCAGATTCAAACGCGCGCGCGGAAGTACGAGCACTTCGCTCACACGAACCCATTCGAGACTCCCTTTTTCCAGCGATGCCGCCACTTCATAGCCGGCCGGAAATGGCTTCGTCCACTCGAGCACGAAATCATCACTGGTGAAATCCGCCGGGCTGAACGCGGTCGGAACAGCCTCGGAGAGCACTTCTGGCACCAGATTGGAAGGAAGCAGGAGCACGGAGGCGTCCCCGGCCCGGCAAATGAAGAGTCCGGAAAAAATCAGGCATTTGCGAAGGTTCCGCGCCAGTTGCAACCATCTCGCTGATTTACCGCAGAGCTTTGACATAATTCTCCTTAGAGAATGTACCATGATTCAGGTAAACTGAAGCCTCTGATGAAAAAACCGGCGCCCATCCTCGTTCTCCTCGCGCTCATCACTGTCCAGGTGCTGTTCGGGTTGAACTACGTCATTTCCAAAGTGGTCGTGGAAGCGTTCCCTCCCCTGCTCTGGGCCAGCGCACGAATCATCATTTCGACAATCCTCATGTTCATGATCGCCGGGTTTGCAGGTACCCGAATGCCCCGGGGAAGAGCATTCTTCCTGCCTCTCGTCATTTTCGCCCTTCTGGGAACGGTGATCAATCAGGCTTCTTTTCTGGTAGGGTTGCACCTGACCTCATCGACCAATAGCGCGATCCTGAATACGCTGATACCGGTCGTCACGCTTTTGATCGTGACGCTCCGGGGACAGGAAGCGGCTACATGGAAACGGGTCGTCGGATTTGTTTTCGCTTTCGGTGGCGTCCTGGTCCTCAGAAAGGTGGAAAATTTCTCATTTTCTGACCAGACATTCCTGGGGGACCTGCTCACCATCCTGAACTGCGTCAGCTACGGATTTTTTCTCGCTTATGGAAAAACATTCCTGGAGCGCCATGACAGAATCTGGACGACCGCCTGGATGTTCGCGTACGGCAGCGTCGGTCTGACCGCCCTGGCTCTTCCCGACTGGATGCATTTCACATTGCCGACGCTCACTCCTCTTCTTGTCGGTTGCATGGTCTTTGGCATCGTGGGGGCGACTCTTCTTACCTATTTCCTGAATTTCTGGGCCCTTGCTCATGCGAAGGCCTCCTCAGTGGCGATCTTCATCTATCTCCAGCCGATTGTGGCGGCCGCCCTGGCCTGGTCCTGGTTTGGAGAAGCGGTGACAGTTCGAACGGCTGTTTCGAGCCTTCTCATTTTCGGAGGGGTTCTCCTGGCGCTTCAAAAAGAGCCCTCCGAAGATACTGAACTCAGCCCCGTACTGAAAACCTGAACGATTGCGATAGGTCGTAACCTTTCAATTTCACTTGTCAAAATTAGACATGGTGCGATATTGCAAGTCGATTCGACTGACGTGCGGAGGTGCCTTATGCAGTCATCGGCGGTTCTTCCAACCCTGGCAAGTATAACAACCAATCTGGCGACTGGCTGGTCGGGTGCAAATGTCGCCTACATTATCCTTCTGATTACCCTGCCCCTGCTCCTTGTTGCTGCGTATTCCATTCGCATCCTGCTCAAGGGACGGGCCCACTTCGATCGCGTGGATCGCCAGGGCGGCAGCAGATTTCTCGGCAAGGGCCTGATGGAGATGGGCTATTGGGCGATGCAGCCGCTCGGTAAACTGCTCGTGTTTTTTCAGGTCACACCCAATCAGATTTCATGGACTTCACTTCTTTTCGGATTTCTCGCTGGCACTTGCCTGGTCTTCGGACATTACGGATCCGCCGCCGCGATGATGACAGTCGCGGCCCTGCTGGATTCGCTGGACGGAATGGTCGCCCGCATGCGCGGAATGACCACTCAAGCCGGCGAAGTATTGGATTCAGCGCTGGATCGATACGTCGAGTTCTTCTTCCTGGGCGGATTGGCGATCCATTACCGTGAAATACTGCCACTGCTCATCCTGACCCTGATTGCGCTGCTCGGCTCGTTCATGGTGAGTTATTCATCGCTTTACGCGCGTTCCAAGCAAGTGAAAATCCCGCCGCTCCGCTGGAGCATGAAACGCCCCGAACGTCTGGTTTACCTGACCGTCGGAGCCGCGCTGTCTCCGGTCACGATTCCATGGCTCGAAAAAATCCGTGAATTCCCCGTGGCCATCGGACATCCCATGATCATCGCGCTCGGGATCGTCGCGGTATTCGCGAATTCCTGCGCGATCGAACAGCTCTGGTACACGATGAAAGCGACGTTGGCCCAAGAAGCCGAAGAGAAACGACGCAAGCTCGCGCAGGAAAAAGAGCTACTGGGAGACGACGAACTGCTCACGCACCGGGAAGCCCCGAACCACGGCGGCCCCCTCGGACGGTAAATTGACAAAAAATCATCCCCGCTCTTTTTTGGGGTCCTTCAGTCGTGCGCAGGTTTCCTCGGCCTTGGCAACCACGGTTGATTTTGGACTGCTCTTCGGACTCGTTGAACACGCTGGAGTCTGGTACGTCGCCGCGACCGCGATCGGCACGCTGGCCGGAGGAATCACGAATTTTCTGGTGAACCGCTACTGGACGTTCCGAGCCTCACACAAAGTATGGCATGAGCAGGCGTTCCGCTACGCCATTATCTCGGTAAGCAGTATGCTCCTGAACGCGGGCGGGGTCTGGGCCGTCACTGAGTGGTTCGGCGTTCACTACTCCGTTTCCGTCGTGGTGGTTTCAGCGCTGGTCGGGCTCTTGTTCAATTTCCCGCTCCACCGGCATTATGTTTTCAGCCACAAGCGCTAGCACCGAAGCCCCGCGAGATCAGTTCGGTTCGGCTTGCGCCTCGGCCTCCATGATACGGTCACCGATCTTTCGATTGCCACCCGCGTACTCATGATCTCCCATCACCAGTAGCGGGACTTTTGGTCGTGAGCTCCCGGTTCCGACGGGGTCATCGGGGAGGTAAACGCCGCCCAGGTCGAGCTTCTGCGCCGCCTGAACGCCTTTATAACGACCATCGATGACCAGAAGCTGTTTCACCTTTTCCTCGAGGCTCATTCTTGCCAGCAGGTCTTGCGGGCTTTTCGCGCCCGGAGTGCTCGCATAAATCGCTTTTCCGATGAGACGGTCTTTTTCGGACAGAACCCGCAGAACGGAAGCATTGAGCTGATCCAGCGGAAATCTCCCGGCCTTGACCTCCTGAATCGCACGTTTGGTGATTGCCTTCACTCCCGGCACAATATACCGCGGCGGGTAGAACATCAGAACCGAGTCATTCCCCGCCTTCATTGCGGCCACGGCTCGCCTGGAGCCATCGTCATCCAGGATGTCCCCCATCATGTTTTCGAATTCCCGATCACTGCATGGCTTCGGGCGTTCCTTGCACGCAGCGATCGCGATATCCGCTGCACGCTCGCCGACATTCTTCCGCCGCCATCCCTGGAGCTGTTCCGGATCCTTGGGCAGGTAGGCTCGATATTCCATCTCAATCAAAGCATCGAGCGGAGCATTCATCGCGAATATTTCATCGCTGACGACGAGGCGATTGAATCCCATCCCCTTCCGCAGAATGTCGATGCAGCCCTTGCTGAACAGACAGGATTCCTCGCGCCCATCCGCAGTCCGGACCGTCGCATGCGTGGTCATGATGCTACAGGCATTCGCCTGAACGGCGGCATAAAACGGCGAAAATTCGTGGTAAAGCAGATCACGTGTATCGAGGATCTGCGGCGACAATTCGTCGTGCGGATCGACGATCAGAGAACCGATGCCGGGGAAGTGCTTGACCCCCGTGCAGACCTTCTCGCTTTCAAAGCACTTGAGATACGTCTGATCCATGATACTGGCCCACATGGGGTCGCCGCCCAGAATGTCTTTTTTGTAGCCGTTCTTCTCGCGGATATCGGCCCCGAGACCCACATCCATATGGACGCCGGACTTCCGCATTTTTTCCGCGGCATCCTTTGCCTTCTGGCAAAGCACTCCGAGTTCGTCTCGCGTGCGCGTCTTCAATTGAGCTCGCGCTTTGCTGACCACGGCGTTCCAATCCTTCATCAATCCGGTGATCGTCTCGTACTGCGCCTCAACGGCCGCATCGGTTGAATCACAGGGACAAATTTCGGCACTCGCCTGCCCTTGCGCCTGGGCCTGAACTCCGACGAAAAAACCTGCGGCTAAAATCAGGGAAACACCCGAATGCCGAAAAGCAAACCACATGCACGCACACCCCCTGGGGAGCAGCCCCGAGCACGACATACCTTATTCCAATATAAATCGCGCCCTCCAGGTGAACTAGATGTGTCCTGGCAGACTTCCAGAGGTTAACTGGTTCGGTTCATTTCCTGAGTCGCCAAGAAGATCACGTCTATCCGTTAGTTCACTAATCGTTTAATATTAAATTCACTATGGCTATTCGTGAAGGAGCTCTCCTGGCAGCTATTCTTACAGCGGTTTTGTCTCCCGGATGCGGACGAAACCTTTCCCTAGGCGATCTTTTGAATCAGGACCAACCCGATCCCGCTCCCTCATCGAGTCCAAGTCCAAGCCCCTCGCCCAGCGTTTCCCCTGTTCCCTCTGTTCCATCATCGACCATCCTTTTTAGTGACAACTTCGATGACACGCCCGACTGGCTCAGTCCGGAGCAACAGGGAACAAACATTTCGTATCCTGGAACGACCAGCCCGCCTTCGAAATGGGATGCCTATCGTTCGGCCGCGCTCAGGTTTCCGGATCCGGCCGACGATCCGCTCAGGCGACAACACTTTGTGATCAACGGCGAATCCCCGAGAGGCGGCACAGGAAAAGCGCTCACCTACAACGTGGAATCCACATCAGGTTTCGGCGCTTGGTCCGGTGGCGGCATCATGAAATATCTGGGCTGGCCCGGTCCGCGGGAATTGTTCGTCCGCTTCTGGATGAATGTTCCTTCGAATTTTTGCTGGCAATCGCCGGGCACGTCCTCGAAATCCGGGAGCGGAAAATTAATGAGGATCACCTCTTTGAGACGTCCGTTGAGTAATCCAGCAGTGAGTCCCGCTGATTATCCAAATGCGGACACATCACCTACTCTGATTTGCAACTGGTACGCTCGCCTGCAGACATCCAACGGCGTGCCGACAGCCTATCCAAAGTACGCTGTCTTTGATTTTGAAGCGCGGCGCGCACCCAATTACAACACCGGCTTGGGACAGACAACACTTGGAAGCAAGCCCTTCCCGAACGACGGTCAACCCGGGGCTGTGCTGAGCCCGCCTCCTGCTGCGACGTCACCTACGATTCCCCAGGGCCAAGGCTGGTGCGGCGACGGCAAATGGCATCTCTATGAGTACTACGTAAAAATGAACAGCTCACCGGGAGCAACCGACGGAATCTGGCGAGTGTACCTCGACAATGTTCTGCAGGGGGAAATGACGAATGTCGATTGGGTCATGAGCGCGGCGACGGACAGTAACGGAACAGCGATGACGACCGCCACCGGGTGGAATGTCATCTGGTGGCCCGATAACATGAACATCTTTTCTTATCCTGAGACATTCGGCGTCTCCGGAACCCGAATGCCTCTCTATTTCGACGACTTCACGGCTTACGCCCCGATGAATCCGTCTGATCCCGAGTGTGCGGGAAACTGCACCTCAGATGGCAGATTGCCTTTGAACTACGTTGTACGGAATGTCGACACGCCTTAAATGCTTAAGGGAAGTCATGGCTAAC
>MEPR01000076.1:665-36718 GCA_001769835.1 Bdellovibrionales bacterium GWB1_55_8 | reverse complement strand
CGGTTGAGGTATGAATCCGGCCCTGGGCTTCGGTCGCAGGCACGCGCTGAACCCGATGAACTCCGCCCTCCCACTTCAAGCGGCTGTAAACCTTATTTCCGATGATTTCAGCCACGATTTCCCTGAAACCGCCGATCCCGGTAGGATTCATCGAAAGCACTTCAATGCGCCAGCCCTGACGTTCACAGTAGCGCTGGTAGAGCCTGAATAGTTCAGCAACGAAAAGCGCGGCTTCCTCGCCCCCGGCTCCAGCGCGAACTTCAAGAATGATGTTCTTTTCGTCGTTCGGGTCTTTAGGAAGCAACAGCAGCTGAAGATTTTTTTTCACCTGCTCGAGTTCCGCTTCAAGACTTCGAAGCTCCTCTTTTGCGAGCGCGGAGATCTCTGCGTCAGAGCCATAAAGCAGCTCTTTATTCTCAGCTAATTCGTTGCCGATTTGCCGATAACGTCGGTATTGGGCCACGATTTCCTCGATCGAGGCGCGCTCCTGAGAAAGCTTTCGAAATTCTCCAGGTCGGTTGGCGAGCTCAGGATCGGAGAGCCGACTTTCGATTTCCATGAATCGTTGTTCGACAGCATCGAGCTTATCAAACATCAAAGTCCTCTTTCATCGATTCGCCCTCAGTTTTCTGGGAATTCGGCCACCGCTGCGGAAACGGCTGAAATCTCGGCAAGCCGCGATATCTCCACTTCGGAATCAGCAGCGGCCACCTCGGCGTGCTCCTGCTTCTCGAGCGCGAGAACCTGTCGCAAGGACGCGAGGGCAACCTCGAGTTGTTCGTCATCGGGCTCACGAGTGGTAAGGCGCTGAAGCAGCAATCCGGGATAAATCAAAGCCCTGAAAGCAGGCTTGTCCATGTGTGATGCCGAATATTTGATGAGTTCATACGAGAGCCCCGCTACCGGGAGCATCAACACGATCTTCACAGCCACCATCAGCACGTGATTGAGAAAAGGCACCGTGGAGAGCTCGGTAAGCTTCAGGACCGGAAACACGAAGCTGAAAACAAGAATGCTGATCAGCACGAGGAACAGCAGAAATGCCGTCCCGCAGCGCGGATGAAGTTTCGTATGCTTGCGCGCATTCTCGACAATCAGCTCCTCGCCGGCCTCGAATGCATGAATCGATTTGTGTTCAGCACCGTGGTACTGAAAAACCCGATGAATGTCCTTCATCAGGGCGATCGCGTACACGTAAGCGACCAGAATCAGCATCTTCATGAGCCCGTCAAGCAGGTGAAACAGCGGGCTTTGCGCGGTAACGTAGCTCGAGGTCATGAGCACCGTCAGCACATGCGGAAGTGCGACGAACAATCCAAGCCCAAGCGCGATGGCAGAGCCGATTGATACAATGATCGCCCAAGTGGAAAGCTCTTCGCCACCTTCGGCTTCACTGGCAACCGTAGCCGAGTGACTCAAGGCCTGAACGCCCTGAACCATGGACTCCAAAAGCACAACAACGCCACGAAAAACCGGCCTCTTTAGCCAGGGGTAGCGTACGAGAAAACCAACGTACGGCTGAGATTTGATGAGAATCCGATGGTCCGGCTTACGCACGGCGATCGAAATGAATCGAGGCGCCCTCATCATGACGCCTTCGATAATCGCCTGTCCACCAATACTGGTGAATTGAGCCGGTTGCCTCAAATCAGGATTTCTTCTTGTACTTGTTCAGGAACCGTTCAACGCGGCCTTCCGTGTCCAGCAGCTTGTGCTTGCCGGTGTAGAAAGGATGACAGTTGGCGCAGATTTCCACCTTGATGTTCTCTTTGGTGGCGCGGCTGTCAATGACGCTTCCGCACGCGCAGCTGATTGTAGTTTCCCGGTACTGGGGATGAATGCCCTGTTTCATAATTTCCTCAAGGTCATGTGAAGTATCAAATAGTTAGATTGCGGTCAAGATCACATTAACGGCTTCAGCCGCCACCGCTCATGGCTTTGATGAATTCCTCGTTGCTCTTCGTATGAGCAACCTTATCGAGCAGGAATTCCATCGCATCCACTGTGTTCATGGGGTGGAGCACTTTACGGAGAATCCAAAGTCGGCTTAAGAAATCTTTCGGCAGGAGGTATTCTTCCTTACGTGTCGCGGACTTATTGATGTCCAGACATGGGAAAATACGCTTCTCCATGAGCTTACGGTCCAGGTGAATCTCCGAGTTGCCCGTACCTTTGAATTCTTCGAAAATGACTTCGTCCATGCGGGACCCGGTCTCGACGAGCGCGGTGGCGATAATCGTCAATGAGCCGCCCTCTTCGAGGTTTCGTGCCGCACCGAAGAAACGTTTGGGCTTATGCAGGGCGTTCGAATCGACACCGCCGGACAGAATCTTGCCGGATGGCGGAACCACCGAGTTGTAAGCGCGAGCCAGACGGGTGATCGAATCGAGCAGGATGACGACGTGGTATTTGTTTTCCACGAGCCGCTTGGCCTTCTCAAGCACCATCTCAGCGACCTGAACGTGACGTGATGCCTGCTCATCGAAGGTCGAGCTGACAACCTCGCCCTTAACGGACCGCTGCATGTCGGTCACTTCTTCAGGGCGCTCGTCGATCAACAGAACGATCAGCTTGATTTCGGGGTGATTTGTCGTGATTGCATTGGCGATATCCTGCATCAGCACCGTCTTGCCGGCGCGCGGAGGCGCGACGATCAGACAGCGTTGACCCATGCCGAGCGGGACCATCATATCGATGATCCGCGTGCTGTAGTTGTTCGGCATGTACTCCATATTGATGCGCTTGTTCGGATAAAGCGGGGTCAGGTTATCGAAGAGCACCTTTTCAGCGTTCATTTCAGGCGTCTGGAAATTAACCTGCTCCACCTTCAGTAGGGCAAAGTAGCGTTCACCTTCCTTTGGAGCGCGGACCGAACCACTGACCGTATCGCCCGTTCTCAGGCCAAACCGACGGATTTGCGAAGGTGAAACATAAACATCATCCGGACCGGGCAGATAATTGTAATCAGGGGCGCGAAGAAATCCAAAACCGTCCGGCAGACACTCAAGCACTCCGTCCGCATAAATGTGCTCATCTTTCTCGGCCTTCTTCTGAAGGACGGCAAAAATGAGATCCTGCTTGCGCATTCCCCCGGCATTCTCAATGCCGAGTTCCTTGCCCATTTCCACAAGCTCGCCGATTTTCTTTTCTTTCAATTCCCTGAGATGCATTCGGTCCTCTTAACTGCTTTAACTGCTTTAGCACTATTTAGTAGAGCTGCTGGGTGATCAATGAGTTGCAGGCTGGTCGGTTCATGACGGGGACGGGGCCCCATTTAGGTAAAAGCTGTTCGGTGTTGTTTGGATTCCCCGACGGCGACTGCCGCCCAAGAACTCGCGTAACAAACCTTTTTTTCCGAGTAAAGGAAAAAGATCCCAGCCACTCGGGCCCCAATATCAATTAAACTTTTTGCAAAAGCCCTGTTTTGCTAAAGAATAGGACACCCATGGAATCTCGCAACTCTCAGACCGGAAATCACCTCCTGCGCCTCGTAATCGCAACCTGCTTCCTTTTGATCGCGGTGGCCGCGGCCTGGCGGGTAGGTACGGTCGCTATTTTTGCCTTATCCGCGAAAACGCAACCTGGTGCACACGCTGTAGTCCTTGAGATCACGAAGGGCCTGGGCCCCAACGAAATCGCCGAACGCCTTCGCTCAGAAGGACTCATCTCAGACCCGCAACTCTTCCTTCGCCTGGGACGATGGATGCGGCAGTGGAAAAACATTAAAGCCGGGGAATATCAGATCAATCCCTCAATGACCCCTCTGCAGATTTTCTCAATCATCACTTCGGGTGTAAGCGTAAATAGACCCTTGGTCATCCGCGAAGGGCAGAACATATTCGAGATCGCGACGGAGATCGAGCTACGCGGCTTCGGCCCGAAATCTCGCTTCATCGAGCTTTGTCGTGACCCCCGCTTCATCGCAAACTCCTGGGCGGCTGCGGGCATGAAGGAACGTGCGCCAAGCACTCTGGAAGGATATCTCTTTCCCGATACTTATTTTTTAAACAAAAGGGTTCCACTGGAAGAAATCGCCCGCCGCATGGTGAAGCGCTTTGCATCCGCCTGGAGCGACAATGAGCGTTTGCGTGCGGCGGAAATCGGCTTTGCCGCGCGAGACGTCATCACCTTGGCTTCAATGATTGAAAAAGAGACCGGTGCGGCACATGAACGGCCGGTGATCAGCTCAGTGTTCCATAACAGACTGAAAAAGAAGATGCGCCTGCAGAGCGACCCCACGACTATCTATGGCATCTGGGAGCAGTTCAGCGGCAATCTGAAAAAATCAGATCTGCATACTTCGACTCCCTACAACACCTACTCCATCCGTGGCCTTCCGGTGGGACCGATCTCAAATCCCGGAAAAGAAGCCATCCTTGCGGCGCTTTATCCCCGCGAAACGGAATATCTCTTTTTCGTTTCCAGAAATGACGGAACCCACGAGTTCACGCGCACATTTGAAGAGCACGCGGAAGCAGTCAGGAGGTTCCAGATGGATCCCGCCGCTCGTCGCGGAAAAAGCTGGCGCGACCTTCACACGAAGCCCGCTTCGGGGCGGGATCTCGGAACCCCGTAAAGATCACGGTGCCGTGGGCCAATAGTCAAAGCCGCGGCGTTGCGTGCATCAGAAGAGGTTTTCTCGGCCAAAGAACGATTGCAATCAGAACCAGTTCAGCCCAAAACAATAGCGCTGCGGCTTCAAATCGGGCCCCCCAATGGTGACCGACGAAATCGAACCCACTCAGATTGACTGCAGCAAACAGGAGCGCAAGAGCTGCCCACGCGCTGGGATTTTTATAACGACCGACAGCGCCGACCAGGCGATGAGCTCCCAGAATCGCCACAGGAATCGCGAAAACGAAATACGGCTTCCAGATCAAGTGGGATGGCAGGATGATCGCGCCCACCAGCACTCCCACCCAGGTTAACGGTGGCATCACCTTGCCCCTGCGAATCAAGACAAGCAGCGCGCCGAGAGCGGAAACCATCCAGATCAGCGACATGGCACGGATGGCGCCCATGGATAACAGTGCTGTTCCAAACTCAATTCGACTCCCGCCCTGGGCAATGACAGGAGCCGCTTCCCCGCTGAAATAGTGCATCAAGAAGGCTGTGAAACTTTGATTATGGGTCTCAAGCGGAAGCCCCTTCTGCAGCAGCATGTCCTTCCAGTTCCAAAGAAGTTCGATTGCCCCCGAAAAGCCCAACGAGACTGCAGGAATGACGAGAATCAGGCAAGCGCCAAGAAAAACCCCAGCCCTTTCGATCCAAATTTGCTTTCGCGAAAACCCGGTTGTCGCCAGAAACGGCACAAGCAGCAGCGGCCCTGGGAAAAGCTTCGTGACTGCAAGCAGTGCCAGGACAAACCACCTGGCGCCGGTTAACCAAGGCCGCACGTTTTTATCAAATCGTCCGAACAGCGTCCAGACACAGGCACCCAGGATGAAAACATTGACCTGACCGTACTGGAAATCGATCAGCACCGGCCGGGAAAACAAAAGAACACCCCATGCGGCAAATCCCAGCATCACGACGCGATCGCGAGGCAAAAACGAATTCGCGGAAAGCCTCAGACCGAACTCGCGGATCACGTAACCAATGACTGCCGCTTTGCCCAGGCACCACACGGCCAGTGCGAGATCACGAGGAAGCAAGCCGATGACGGAAAAGACCCACGCGAACCCAGGCGCATAGAGAAATCGATCTGGAGTGGCATCGGAATAGAGTTCGAGCGCACGGCCCTCGATCACAAACCGCCAGGTGGCATAGAAAACATCAAAGTCATGGCCTCCGCGCTGAAAGGCCCAGAACGTTCCGATCGCTACGATGATTCCGGTTACAAAAAGACTGAAAACCGCGAATTCCCTGCTCAGCCGCAAGCCCGAACCTCATCACGAGGGCGAGGCGCCGAACCTGCGCAGGAAAGAAAAGTGAAGATCGGCTGCCGATAGAGATCTTCCAATCCCAAAAGGGCGCTCTTCAATTGCAGCTCGGGATCTTCGGGATTCACCTTACCCATGAAGCCGCCCAAAGAACTGGCGGCCACTACCCGATGGCAAGGTATCAAAATCGGAAAAGGGTTGTTCCGAAGCGCCTGCCCGACCGCGCGTGTTGCGCTCCAGCGTCCGATTCTCCGCGCCACCCACGCATAAGTCCGCGTCTCACCATGTGGGATGTCGGTGATCGCCCGATAAACCTGGCTCTGAAACTCAGTCCATTGAGTGCGGTCGAGCTCAGCCCAGGGAACATCGGAAATCGGGACACCCTCATTGAAATAGCGGACAAGCTGAGCGGCCATATCGAGGGCTGCGGCGGGAATAGCCCCCACGGGCTGCTCTCCGCCGTCTGAAGCGAGTGCCCATTGGATATGACTCAATTTGCCTTCGGGATTCCACCCGATGGAAATAATGCCTTGGCTAACTTGAAACCGGAATTCGCCCAATCAGTCCCCCGCTTGTTGCCCGCGCCGATTTTTGCACCGCTTTGGTCGGAATTCAATGTCGGAGTGCAGAGAAAATCGACCTAAGACCTTGATACTAGACGATCACGCACTGCGCTAGCGTGACGCATCAAAAAACCAATGTTTTCGCTTGTTTAACCTATTTAACAACTGTAAGGTGTGGCCCTTCTTAAAAACAAAAGGTCGGGGGGCCAGGTTCCGGTGACAACCGAGAAACCAGAAACAACAGCAAGTTCTTACGTTGTTCTCGCCAGAAAGTGGCGCCCAGCGCAATTCGCCGACATCGTGGGCCAGGCCCATATTGTGCGAACCCTCGTCAACGCCATCCGTGCCGAACGCATCCATCAAGCCTATCTATTTACCGGTTCCCGTGGCATTGGGAAAACATCGATCGCACGAATTTTCGCAAAGGTGATCCGCTGCCAAAAGGCGGAAAACACCACCGACGGACTTCGATCCTGTGATGGGTGCCCGAGTTGTCGTGAAGTGACGCTCGGAAACAGCGTGGATGTGATTGAGATCGACGGCGCCTCAAACAACGGCGTGGAAGCCGTTCGCGAAATCCGCGAAAATGCAAAGTACCTCCCTGCCACGGGCTCCCGGAAAATCTATATCATCGATGAAGTTCACATGCTCACGACGGCCGCCTTCAACGCGTTGTTAAAGACGCTGGAAGAACCGCCCGCTCACGTCATTTTCATTTTTGCCACTACTGAACCTCATAAAATTCCAGCAACGATTCTTTCCCGTTGTCAGCGGTTCGATTATCGCCGCGTGACCGTTCCGCAGATTCAGACTCGGATCGCACAAGTTACTCAGGCCGAAGGAATTGAAGCAGAACCCGGAGCGCTGGCCCTGATTGCCCGCGCCGCCGAGGGAAGCATGCGCGATGCCCTCTCATTGCTGGATCAGGTGATCGCATTTTCCGGCAATCGCATCACGGCCGATACCGTTCGTGAAAGCGTAGGCCTGATTGAGGGTCAGACCATTCTGGGAGTTTTATCCGGAGTATTCGGACGACGACCTCTCGAAGCACTGGAACGCGTGGAGCAGGCTTACCAGCAGGGACACGATCTTCGCGTTCTGACCCGAACCCTGATCGAATTTCTGCATGCAGCGATTCTGACGAAGATCGGCGCGCCGAACTCCGCCACGCTCGAACTCTCGGAAGACGAATGGAAGGAACTCCGCACCATCGCCGATTCACGGTCACTGGAAGAGCTCGAGTTGATTTTCCAGGTCCTGCATCAGGGACTCGACTGGGTGGCGCGTTCGCCTCAGCCAAAAGTCGTTTTGGACGTGCTGCTCATCAAATGCGCAACAGCCGACGCACTTGTATTTGCCGATGCACCTCAGACATCCACGGTTCCAACAGCCCAGGTCGCAACACCACCGCAAACAGTGGTTCGCAAGATGGATTCGGCCCCGGCAGAAGCTCCAGCGGTCACTGCTGCTGCTCCAGCTGTTAAAGCTCCGACAGCTCCCGTCTCTTCCGCCCAGAAAACCTGGGAAGGATTTATCGAACACACGCGGAAAACACGTCCACTACTCGCATCCATCCTCGAACATGGAAATGTCAGCGGCAATGGCACTCCGTCCGGTGACATCACCGTCTTCTTTCCACCAAAACACACTCACTATCGGGATCAGCTGCAGTCGCGCAATTATCACGAGCAGCTGATGGCGTTCGGGCGTGAATATTTCGGCGGACCCACGCGTTTTACAATAGAACTTCGTGACGGCGGCGAAAGCCCTGCCGAGAAACGCGAACGCGAGTCCCAGAAAAAAGAAGCTGATGCAAGGAGCGCTGCTCAGAATCATCCCGTGATCGTGGAAGCCAAAGCTCTCTTCGGCGGCGAACTCGGCCCCATCCGACTCACGGGAAAGGGCTCGAATGAATAATCAGCGTGATGCTGTCTCAAAACTTGTTTTTGAACTTTCGAAGCTGCCGGGAATCGGCGAAAAAACAGCCACTCGGCTCGCCTACTACATCCTGAAACAGGACCGATCCTATTCGGAGGCGCTTTCAGAAGCCATCCTGAAGGCCAAACTGACGATCGGCCTTTGCAGCCGCTGCTTCACCTTCACCGAGCTTTCCGTTTGCAGGATCTGCTCAGATGAAAGTCGCACAAGACACACGATCTGCGTGGTCGAACGCCCGTCAGATGTTTTTTCAATTGAACAAAGCGGCGCTTTCAAGGGCATTTACCACGTACTCCATGGAGTACTGTCCCCGCTGGACGGCATCGGACCGGAAGAACTGAAAATCCGAGAACTCCTAGCAAGACTTCGCGAATCGGATTCTGGTACGGAAACCCACGATCCCATCCAGGAAATCATTTTAGGAACAAACCCGAGCGTGGAAGGCGAAGCTACGGCGCTTTACCTCACCCGACTCATCAAACCACGTGGAATTCGCGTCACCCAGCTCGCCTACGGCATTCCGGTGGGCGGAATGCTGGAATACAGCGATCGTCAGACCATCGGAAAAGCCCTCGAAAATCGAATGGAACTCAAATACGACCGCCCCAATCGGCCAGGTCAGGAGATCGCCCGATGAGTTTCATCAACTACGCCAATAAAGAGGTGAATTGCAAAATCATCTACTACGGTGCGGGGCTCGGCGGCAAAACCACGAACATCCAGTATATTTTTGAACACACGCAAGACACGCGCAAAGGCAAGCTCGTCACACTCAGTACGGATAACGAGCGCACGCTGTTTTTCGACTTCCTCCCCCTCAGTGTCGGAGAGGTCCACGGGTACAAGACGCGCTTTCATCTCTACTCAGTTCCCGGCCAGACTTTTTATGAATCCTCACGCCAGTTCATCTTGAAGGGCGTGGACGGCATCGTGTTCGTCGTTGATAGTCAGCCGGAGCGAATGGAATCCAATATCGAGAGTTTCGAATCACTAGAGAAAAGCCTCGAACTCCAGGGTTACGACCTTTCGAAGCTCCCCCTCGTTTTTCAATACAATAAACGCGATGTTCCGGGTGCCGTGAGCATCAAGGAACTCGAGGCTACTTTTAATCCAACGCATTTACCGTATTTCGAAGCAGTAGCTAACAGAGGTCAAGGCGTTATGGAGACGCTGCAGGCCATCAGTCAACAGGTGATTCGTGAACTCAAGGGGGAAGGGGAGGCATGAAGGTATGAACAAAGAGAGACTGAAGAAATTCAGAAAGATGTTCGAGGCACAGCGCAAGAGCATCCTTTTTAACGATAAGGTCGTCCGGGAAGATTTCGGGGTTTGTTCCGATGATCGATATGACGAAATCGATCAGGCCACGACCGATATCGAACAGTCGATGCGGATGCGGCTGCGCAACCGCGAAATGCTTTACATCAAAAAAATCGAGGAGGCCTTGAAGCGGGTCGAAGAAGGCACCTTCGGCGAATGCGAGGAATGCGGAGAGGACATCGAACTGCGTCGCCTCGAGGCTCGCCCTACCGCCACTCTTTGCGTCAGCTGCAAGGAAGAGGAAGAGCGCAAAGAGGTGCTCACCGCTGCCGGTCGCCAACACAAGAGCCTTGGAGAGCTCTTCTCGCGGAAGTTCGCGTAAGACCCTTCGCATCCAGTCGGATATTGAAGCCACGATTCGCTTCGGCGATCGTGGCTTTTTATTTAGCTCATCGACGGGTGGCAAACCGGGCCCATTTTGCTACCGGTGAACCCAAATGCACCCCGATAGATCCCTTTATTTCAGGGATGTTTTTGGTCAGATTTGCACCGAATCG
The DNA here is from genome assembly GCA_001769835.1 of Bdellovibrionales bacterium GWB1_55_8. Classification (GTDB taxonomy): domain Bacteria; phylum Bdellovibrionota; class UBA1018; order UBA1018; family UBA1018; genus GWB1-55-8. The sequence goes on along the minus strand of MEPR01000076.1, from coordinate 26,518 downwards.
GCATCTAAATCGCGAAAGTATAGTCTTTTTCCCCGTGGCACGTCCCTCGCACTACAGGTAGTCATGAGCGAGGGGGAAATAACCCCACCGCCAGATCAAGGAGGCCGGTCATGAAACAATCTAAATCCACAGCTGGCTTTCAAGCACGAATCTCCACCTCTAGCCTATTCTATTCGCGCTTGGGTCAGTACCGCAGGCGCTACTTCTTCTACCAATAGATCTCGTTCGCTGAACGAATCGACTTAAAGAATCAAAACTGATTTTGGACAAAGCAGCATCTGAATGGCCAGGATGGCTATCTGGAAGTTTAGGAATGACTTCATCAAATGCAGCTAAGGATCGTCACGGCAGACATCTGTCCAGGTGAGGCTCGAATCGGAAGGAATCCGGTTCGCGCCAGGAAAAGGCGAGGTGTATCATGAACTCGGAAACTACCTTCAAATTTAAAACTCTCTTCGAAGAACAGAAACGCGCCCTTTTGTGCACAAGGAAGCTTGCAAGCGAGGACTTCCGCCTCCAGGAAGAGGACCTTGCAGATGAAATGGATGTCACGTCGAGCGAACTTGAGACATCCATGAAAATGCGGCTTCGCAATCGAGAGGCCTTGTTTCTGAAAAAAATTGATCAGGCTCTGGACAAAATCCGGGAAGGGTCCTTCGGCACCTGCGATGACTGCGGCGACGACATCGATCTGCGCCGCCTGGAGGCCCGCCCAACCGCCACACTGTGCGTTTCCTGCAAGGAAGGCCAGGAGCGCAGTGAGCACGCCCATATCGATGGCAGGAAGCCGAAGAGTCTGGGCACACGAATCCGTCTCGCCTGATTTTTAGTGGGGGGGGAGAGGGAAACCGTCTCGCAAGGAAGCGAGACGAGGTCCGCAAGGAAGCGACAGAATGCGCTTGATCCGCAATCCATGGAACAGACCTAAACGGGTTGCCAACGAGTGCACACAGGCGGAACGAGGTTTGAGGGATCGCCTCGTTCCGCCTGAATTTGTCAGAGCGATGCTGGCAGAGTTACCGTCTCAAAAAAAATGGGGGTTCCTTTCGGAACCCCCATCGCTCAGCCGAATCCTTGGCCCGATACGGGTGAATCACCCGTACCGACTCAATCCGTCGTTTGCAGTGCCTTATTCACGTTGATTCTGCCACCAGTGACCGTTTTACCGGCCAGCGATGGAAGTTGATCAACCGTATTCATCAGGACCTGCTTCACCTTCTTGTAGCTCCATGTCGGATTCTTGGACCACAGAAGGGCGGCGGCACCCGCAACATGCGGACACGCCATCGACGTTCCAGAAAGCGAGGAGTACTTGTTCCCAGGAACAGTACTGTACACACTGGCGCCAGGCGCAGCTACGTGAGTCGTCTTCTTCCCGTAGTTCGAGAAGAACGCCATTTTATCGTTCTTGTCGGTAGCAGCGACGGCAATGAGGTTGTCATTGTCGAAAGCTGCCGGATAGGAAGGATCGGGCTTATCATTATCGGCACCGTCGTTTCCGGCGGCCGCAATAAAGAGCACGTTGGCATTTTTGGCGCGTTCGATCGAGTCGTACAGAGCCTTGTTCTCGTCGTCACCTTTACCACCCCAGCTATTGCTCAGCACCTTGGCACCGTTGGCAATTGCATAGTCGATGGCACGGATAGCGTCAGCAGAGGTTCCGCTGCCCTGACCGGACAGGAACTTAAGCGCCATAATTGAAACACGCTGCGAAACGCCGGAAACACCGATACCGTTTCCACCCACGCCGCCAATCGAACCGGCGCAATGCGTGCCATGTTCGTTGTCGTCATAAGGCAGTCCGTCGTTATGAACGAAGTCGTAGCCGACTACGTCATTCTTCGCGCCCGGTTTCGGGTTGCGCCACATATTAAAGGAGAGGTCTTCGTGATTGTAATCGACACCCGTGTCGATCACGGCAACGACCATATCCTTACTACCTTTCCAGTTTTTCCAGGCTTCGATGGCGCCGACTTTCTCGATACCGTAGGCCTTGGAAAGCTGCGGGTCCGCAACTGGAGGATTCACTTCAGCAGGAGCTGGTTTCAGCTCAGGGCGATTTCCAGGAGGGGGCGTTCCGCCGCCATCTCCGTCGCCAGGGTCGCCGGGAGGCCACGGACTGCCGCCGCCGCCGCCTTCATCTTTACAGCCTGGAGGAAAGGGAAGACCGGGGATCAGGCAGGGAACTTCCCCGCCGCCACCACCACCGCCGCCATCAGCGGGTTCGCAGCCGGGGATTTCAAAACCCGGAATGCAAGGGATGCCACCTTCGCTGGGATTCATCACCGGAAGCGCATACAACATATAGTTCGGCTGCGCATACTCGACGATGCCGCTGCGTTGCAATTCAGCAATGGCATCCTGAACCTTGATGCCATCACGCAAAGTGATGTGCTCAAAGCCTTTCATCAGGCCTGCGTAGCGTCGGATTTTCCGGGCGCCCACATTGTCATAAATCGCGTTCATCGTGGTACGCGTCCGAAGAGCGCCTTCACGGTACTTTACAATTACTTCGCCCGACCTGTAATCAGCGTTAGCCAGATTCGCCGCAAGCAACGCCGAAACAAGGAGTAGGACCTTCCTGGTTCTTGACATGGATTCTATTCCCCCCTAGTTCATTTCACTTAAAGCTAAAATACTCAGCAGAAACGCCACACAAAACATGTCTGCTGTTCGTAGCAGTTTATAGACCAAACGGCCTTTTGCAAATTTGACACGGCGCTTTCTTTTTTCTGGAACTACTTGTTTTTTAGGAGTGTTCGACTAAAGTCTAGCGCGCCTCCTCAAAGGTCACCTAAGACGCTTCATTGGCAGTTCCTAAACTTCGTAATCAACAGCCTTTTCAAGCCTCAAAAACAAAAAAGGGCCCCGGAAGAATCCGGAGCCCCTGTTCGCTTCACTCAGCAAGTTCGCTTAAACTTCGTGCTCCTGCTGCCGACGCATGTACGTCGGAATGTCATATTCATCATCGGTGAGATTGGTGATTCCAAGACGCTGAGCAATGGCCCGCGCCCTGGCAAGCTCGCCCCCGCTGGCGATGCCTGCGGTTTCAGCTACGACAGCACCGGAAACGGAGTTTGCAGAAGGCCCGCTGGCCTCGTCATCAAGACGATCAAATTCCTGCTCCGCTGCCGACTGCGCCACCGCCTGATAAGCCGTGGCCGCCATCATCGCGGCATTCGGCTTGGGGGGTATCAAAGGTGCCGTATCGACCGGAGTCGGACGTGGTTCAAGAACCGGAGTTACCATGACTGCCGGAGCCGGATTCAGGGCAGGCGCCACCTGAACGGGTTCGGAAACCGAAGCCTGTGCAACTGCGCTTACGGTGACCGGAGCCTGCTGCGCGGTGACGACATTTGGAACCGAGGCTTGAATCAGGTTCGGAATGCCGAGATGCGCATTCGCTCCCCCAAGGCCGGTGGCAATGACCGTGACCTTGACAGAATCCTTAAGGGACTCATCAATGACCGTACCGAAGATGATTTCAGCATCCTCATGAGCGGCTTCCATGATGAGCGTCGTGGCCTCATTGACCTCATGGATTTTGAGGTTCGATCCGCCTGTGATGTTAATGATGATGCCGGTGGCGCCATCAATCGAGATGTCTTCGAGCAGCGGGCTCGAAATGGCGTTCGTCGCGGCTTCAACCGCCCGATGCTCGCCTTGACCATAACCAATACCCATGAGAGCGAGGCCTTTGTTCTGCATGATGGTGCGAACGTCGGCAAAGTCACTGTTGATGAGGCCGGTATGGTTGATGAGATCAGAAATACCCTGAACGGCATTCAGGAGCACCTCATCGGCCTTTTTGAAAGCATCCACCATTGAAAGAGTCGCGCCGGAAATGGCAAGCAGCCTCTGGTTCGGGATCATGATGAGCGAATCAACATGTTCGCGCAGCAAAGCGATGCCGCCCTGGGCGTGCTTCATGCGTTTCTTGCCTTCGAACATGAAGGGCTTCGTGACAACACCTACTGTCAGAGCGCCGATCTCTTTCGCGATTTTCGCGAAGACAGGTGCTGCGCCGGTTCCGGTGCCGCCTCCCATGCCTGCAGTAATGAAGACCATGTCCGCGCCACTCAGAATCTCGGAGATCCTGGGATAATCCTCGAGAGCGGCTTTTCTTCCGATTTCAGGATTCGCGCCGGCTCCCAATCCCTTGGTGAGCTCCTGGCCGATGGCAATTTTCACCGACGCAAGTGACGCGTCCAGCGCCTGCCTGTCTGTGTTGGCAGTGATGAACTCGACTCCCTCGAGACCCATCCGGATCATGGTGTTCACGGCATTGCAACCGCTGCCACCCACGCCCACTACCTTGATCTTTGCTCCATGACTCGCGATCTGATCGATTTCAAACATAATAAAGAAGATCCTCTTCTTCGACCCAGGTACGCCTCTCAGCCATCCTGAATCCGTTTTTGACGCCCCGGTCTCCCGAAGGCATCGCCCCCTCGTTACCTAAATCAGAACAGGTCCTTGATCCAGCTACGCATGGATCCGCGGACTTTGTCGTAAATATTCTTGTCCCGAATCGGGAATTTGCTTCGCTGCAGATTCCGCGCTCCGTACTTCAACAGACCAACAGCCGTGGCGAACTTCGGGGAATTCACGACATCCCTGAGGCCGCCAATATTCTGGGGAACACCGCGTTTGACCGGCATTTCAAAAATGAACTCGGCCAGTTCAGGCATTCCCTCAAGCAAGGTTGCACCGCCGGTGATGACAATTCCGCCGGAAAGCACATCCATGTAGCCCGATTTCTGAATCTCCCGCTGAATCAGCGAGAACATCTCTTCGACCCGAGGCTCGATGATATCGGTCAGCAGCCGGCGTGAAACCACGCGGGGTTTGCGCCCGCCAACACCGGGCACTTCGATGGTTTCATCGGGCTTCACCATGGAAGACATCGCGCAGCCATGGCGGATCTTAACCTTCTCCGCTTCGTTCTGAGGAGTGCGAAGTCCAACCGCGATATCATTCGTCACGTGATTGCCACCAATGGCGAGCACGCCGGTGTAAACAATGGCGCCATCCTTGAAGATAGCGATGTCGCTCGTGCCTCCGCCGATATCAACCAGCGCGACGCCAAGCTCCTTTTCATCCTGCGAGAGAACGGCCTCACTTGATGCAATCGGCTCAAGACAGATCTCAGCAACGTTGAGGCCCGCCTTGTTCGCGCATTTGATGATGTTCTGCGCGGAAGAGACAGCGCCGGTCACGATATGAACTTTTGATTCCAGACGCAGGCCGCTCATTCCGATTGGATCGCGAATGCCGTCCTGGCCATTAATCATGTATTCCTGTGGAATGATGTGAATCACTTCACGGTCGAGCGGGATCGCCACGGCCTTCGCAGCGTCGATCACCCGCTGGACATCACTCTCAGTGATTTCCTTGTCCTTGACCGCAACGATGCCGGTCGAATTAAAGGACTTGATGTGGCCGCCCGCGATGCCCGTGTAGACAGTCGAGATCTCCATACCAGCCATCAGTTCGGCTTCTTCAACGGCTTTGGTGATGCTCTCAACCGTGGAATCGATATTGATGACCACGCCTTTTCGCAGGCCGCTGGATGGCGCCGTACCAATTCCGACGATATCAATCACCGGTTGAGGTCCGCCCTCGCTCACCTCACCGACGATGCAGCAAATTTTCGTGGTTCCGATATCGAGACCGACAACAAAGTCCTTTTTGGACATACGACGAATCCCTCCCATGGGACTGCGACCAGCCGGCAAAAAATACCGAGCTGCAGAAAAATCTTAAGAACCCCTAGCGGTTTTGACAACTATTTTTTTTCCTGCATCAGCCCAGACCTGACGCGCCGCAATACCCCGATGACTCAAATAACGTAAAACCCGCGCCAAATGCTCCAGATTTGATTTGAGCACCAATCCCGACTCCATACCCAAATCGACCATCACCCGATGCTTGCCACCCCTCAACAAATAACTCGTCAGTGCCCGGAACCCCTTTTCCCCATCCCAGACAATTGAGGCAATCTCAGCATCTTTTCCCACAGGCGAATTCTGCCAGTCGCGAATCAACTGAATCGCCTCAGGAATTCGCTGCTCTGCAGAGTCAAAATGGGAAAGAAGGGGAAGATCAGGCTGATACATCAGGGTGACGGCGCCGAAAACACCGCCACGGACATCCACATAACGCAAACCCTGCTTTTTCGTTTGAATGAGAGCTACTGGTTCGCGATACCTGACGGCGATTGAAAGAGTCTGAGGAAAGCGTTTCTGAAGATAAACTTCCTCGACCCACGGATTCGCCAGAATGCGTCGTTCGACCTCGAAAAGATCCAGCTCAAACAAACTTATTTTCCCAGTCGGTACGGCCGCCAGACGGAGGATCGTCTGCGCGTCAACCGGCGCTTCGTCCGGCTGTTCAGCCAACTCGACTGCCTGAATCACGAAAAGAGGCGATCGCGTGGTGAGAAAAACCGCCGCACCCACGGCAATGAATGCCGACACCGACATGAACACAATGAGAAAACGCCGAAACCCTCTCATGACTGCCCGCTCCTACCCGGCATGCTACCACTACCCGTGCGGTCCATGCTAGCTTCCCTCCCATGAACGTTTCCAAAAAACTGTCGGCAATCCTCGTCCTCGTCACCTTGTCCGCGCCCCTAGCCGCCTGCTCAGGCAAGGCTCCGCGAAAGGTCGATCACGATACGAAGAGCGAACTTTTGGCAGGTGCATTCGAGGTACAAACATTCACGCTGGGCAATGGATTGAGGGTGTTGCTCGTCCCCGATACGACTTCTCCCACGTTTGCGTACCAGACCTGGTTCCGCGTGGGATCGCGCGATGAACAACCGGGGCGGACCGGTCTCGCTCATCTCTTCGAGCACATGATGTTCAAGCAGACAAAGTCACTGAAGGATGGGGAGTTTGACCGAATCCTGGAAAGCGCCGGAGCAGAAGGAGAGAACGCGTTCACGAGTCACGACTACACGGCCTATGTTCAGGAACTCCCCAAGGCGAGTCTCGATCTGATCGCGAAATTGGAGGCCGATCGCATGGTGAACCTGATTGTCGATGAAAAAGCCTTCAAGACGGAAACAGAAGTGGTCCAGAACGAACGCCGCTTCCGCAACGAGAACAACCCCTCAGGCCTGATGTTTCAGGAACTCTTTGAGCTCGCCTACCGGAAACATCCTTATCGCTGGCCGGTAATCGGTTATCAAAAAGATCTCGAAGCCATGTCTGCCGCCGACGCATTGGAGTTTTATCGGTCCTTTTACAGTCCGAACCACGCGACGATTATTGTTTCCGGAGATCTGAATTCGGAAACCCTGCGGGCGGTCCTTGAGAAACACTATGGCTCGATCCCCCCACAGCCCGTGGCACTGAGGCAAATCGAGCGCGAACCTCCTCAATTGACTCCACGAAGAAAGCTGATGAACCTGAATATCCAGGTGGAAATGCTGCTCATGGGATTCCATATTCCGGAAGTCACGCACGAGGACTTCGCCCCTCTTGAGGTCCTTTCAACTATTCTGGCCGGCGGGAAGAGCAGCCGCCTCAACCGCACCCTGGTCGACACCGGCATCGCGGCCTCAGTGAACACCTGGGCCATGGAAAACAAGGATCCGAGCCTGTTTCTCGTCTCAGTGACGATGCAGGACAAAATGCGGGCGGCACAGGCCGAGACGGTGGTACTGGGAGAAATCGAGAGGATCGCGCACGAAGGTGTGCGCGATCAGGAACTTGAAACCGCGAAGAACAAGATTCAGTTCAGCTTTCTCGCAAGCCTCGGTTCAAATTCCGGAAGAACCCGCTTTTTGGGACATTATGAAGCGATCGCGGGGGACTTCAGGGCTGGACTGAAACTGCGCGATCGCACCCTTGCGGTCACGCCGGCACAGGTGCAGGCGGCCGCAAAGCGATATCTGAATGCAAGAACCCGAAGTGTCGTCGTCGGCCTGAAGCGGAGACAGTCATGAAATCAACAAAAGTCGCAGTCCTTGTCACAACCATTTTCCTTTCCCTGAACCTGCTTCCATCAGCCTCACTCGCGATGGATGTCAGCTTTGAGAGAGATCCCCGCCTCGCACTTGTTTACCTGAACGTCGCGATCCGGGCCGGGTCCGTGACGGATCCTGATCAGAAAACCGGTCTCACAAATTTCATGGGCGAGATGCTTTTGCGCGGAACCAAGGCCCGCAGCAAGGAACAACTGGACCTCGCGATCGACCAGATGGGCGCTGAACTCGCCGTCGAGACCCGCGCTGAAGCGATGATCCTGCGAGGCGCTGTTCTGGCATCCCAGCTGGAGCCCTTTCTGGCTCTTGTTTCCGAGGTCCTCACACAACCCACATTCCCCGACACGGAGGTCAGAAAACTGAAATCGGAGATCTCTTCGCAGATCCTGGCCGAACTCGGAAATGACGCCAGTCTGGCCGTGAGGCAGTTTACGCGTTTCCTGTTTCAGGATCATCCTTATGGCCGACCGATCGTCGGAACCATTCGCGAAGTCGGGTCTCTGACGCGCGACGATCTCGTGGCCCATTACGATAAAATCGTCCGGGACAATCTGCTGCTCGTGATCGGGACGGGCGATGCCGAGGAGGACTTGCTTCAGAAATGGTCAGAGGGCCTTGCGCAAGCGCGCCCTGCTGAGGCGAAACGGGAACGAGTCATGGTTGCCGCCCCGGAAAACGCGGCCGTCAGAAGGCTTCTGCTGATCGACAAACCCGACCGGACGCAAACCCAGATCCTGCTTGGACAAATCGGCATTCGCCTCACAGACGACCTCTACTTTCCGCTTTACGTTGGCAACCATGCATTCGGCGGGCGATCTTTTTCCGCCCGTTTGATGCAAGAAATCCGGGTGAAACGAGGGTGGAGTTATGGCGCAACCAGCTCTTTCCGCGCAGGCCTTCAGCCCCGCTCCTGGCATGTTCACCTGTTTCCCGCTTCTAAAAATTCGCCCGAGGCGCTCGAATTGACCCTCGGACTGATCGGAAAACTGAAAGCCGACGGCATTAAACAGGAGGAATTCGATTTCGCGCGAACCAGTCTCATGAATGGTGCTGGATTCATGTACGACACGCCGGCGAAACGCGTCGAAAACGATCTCCTCGAAAAGACTCTCGATTTGCCGGAAGGGTTCATGAAGTCGTATGCCGGGCGAATCAGCAGGATATCTCTCGAGGATGTGAATTCAGCTTTGCGGAAGTTTCTGCATACGGACAAGTTGGCGATCGCAGTTCTCGGAACCGCAAAAGATCTCAAGGCCCCCTTGGCTGAGGCTGCGAAGATACCGGAGAACCGGGTCCTGGTAAAACCCTATACCGAGGAATGATTGCGATAATATTTTCCCGCTGACTTCCATGGTTTACGGCAGAACTCGCCGAACCCCTGGACCCCCCCATGAAATGAAAACTCGTGACACCGCTAACGCGCCGTGTTAGATGCCACCACAACAGAGCCGAGCCTCGGGGGATTCCATGGCGTTTAAAAAAGTTCCATTCACTTCCATTATCGCGCTATCGATCGCATTGAGCGCCCACCCGGCCCTGGCGTCTGTTCGGGTATTTCAGCTCAAACAGCCTCCGACAATTCTCAAAAGTCCACCACAGATCCCCCAGATCCTTTCCCGTGTCTTCGGTCTGTTTGGAAATGCTCCGAAACGTTCGGAAGAGCAGATCGTTTATGAATTCATCGCTGATAACAAGCTGACCTTCGGAATGGAAAACCCCGGCGACCAGAAGTTATCCCTCAAGAAGATTCGGCAAACCTCGCGTGGGAAGACCCTCCGCTTCACCCAGATTGAAAAGGGGATTCCAGTTTCAGGTGCTGAACTCATCGCTGTTTTTGATGCCAACGGCGAACTTGAAGCCGTAAACTCGTCCCTGATCTCTCTGTCCAGCCCACCAGGCGCGGCGGAAATCACACGCGAAGAGGCTTTCGCAATCGCGTCCCGAGAACTCGGGTACGAAAACGCGGAACTTGGAGAGGGGTCAAAAGACGGTCTCCAGATCGTCAACACCGCAGATGGTGCGACACTTGTCTGGCAATTCTCTGTTCGCGAAGGAGCCGACGCATCACGGCCGATGCAGGTGCAGGTGTTCGCGGCGGGCGCTAAAAAAGGCGAAATTTTTTCGAAAATATCTCTCGAGAGCGGCATTTCAGGCGACATCGTTATCTACGACGCCTCGGTCACTCTCATCATTCCCAATCCGATTTATAAAGGCCTGAAGGTCTTGAAAAACGGCAAGCGCCGCTGGGCCGGGCTCCTGAAAAAACCCGCCGAAGCAAAGCTCGCGCACGCGTCCCTTCAGAAGGCGAGCGATTATTATCTGAGCACGTTCGGCCGCGATAGCTTCGACGGAAACGGCGCTTCGCTCATAGCATCCGTGAACGTCGGACGAAAATTCAGCAGACTTCTGGATCCGTTCGGCATGCGCCAGAACGCCGCCTGGATGGGTCCCTGGAAAATGTTCATCTTCGGAGCAGGCGGAAGCATGCTCGGAAATTTCACGAAAGCTCTCGACGTCGTGGCACACGAGTACACGCATGCAGTCGTTGGAAGCACAGCCGACTTGACGTACGCCGGACAGCCCGGCGCACTGAACGAACATCTAGCCGACCTTTTTGGCGCGGCCGCTGAGCGGCACTTCGAGCCCTCGGCAAACCCGTTCATCATCGGCGAGAAATGCCTGCGCGGAGAATTGAAAAAATCAGGCGCTCCAGGCCTCAGAGACATGCTCGATCCTCACAACAGCTTGAACGCGGAGCGCGCCCTCGGACGCCCGAACGCACCGGAATTCGCCCAACCCGCGCACATGGCTGAAATACCGAGGGAAATGGGACCAGATTGCGTATCCAACGAAGGTAATGACAATTGCGGGGTGCATCTTTTGAATGGCGTCCCCAATCGCGCTCTATCACTTGCCATTCTTGAATCAGGATGGGAAAGCATCATGGACCTGGCTTACCGAGTGTTGACGAACCGGCTTCTTGCGAGCTCGGATTTCGAAAATTATCGCGACCAGCTCCTCGATGAATGCCAGGCATCCATGCCAAATGATACCTGCGAAGCAATTGCGCAGGGTTTTGAAAGTGTAGGACTTTGAACGTTAAAAACAGGAGACCGAAAAATGGCCAACAAGAAAACCGTATCAACAGCAGCTAAAGAGCAGGTAAACAAGGTACTCAGCCAGGCAAAGGAATCCCTGAAGATTCTCGAGGTCGCCAGAACTTTTGTAAAACTCCCCTCAAATCCCAAGGAACTCACGAATGAAAAGATTCTTGCCAGCTTGAAAAAGCTCGGCGTGGCGACGCAGGAAGAAGTTCAGTCACTGCGCGCTCGCGTTGAAGAACTTGAGGCAACGGTCGCCAATCAGAGCGCCCGCTCCTCCGACAGAGTTATCAACGATACGCTTGTCTGATAATACAGCCTAAAGCGTGGATTCATTCAGCGCAGGAAAAGCGACCGGGCGCAGATTGCAGCCCTGCGCTGTCGGATGCACCGCGATCTCGCTTTGAGGCATCTTGATCGAGTATCTGATACCGGAACGGATTTCGGTTCCATGCAGCTTTAGTTGCACCTTTTGCCCGGGAACCTTGATACCGCAGACCACGACGCCATTTTCGATCAGTTCGTGGCCGTCCGCATGGAGCCTCAGCTCCACTTCCTGAAGGACGGATCCGGACTCGGCCTGGAAGCTGCCCAGCACTTCCGGCGGCAGCTGGAGAAGATCGAGTTTCCCCAGGTTTTCAGCAACCACGGTGCGTTTATCTACCGCTGAATTGGACTGTCTCATCGTCACGACAACAACTGCAACATTCACGATCACTTTTCTTCCTTTTGACAGCGAACCCCCATCGGCCAGAGTCGCGGGAACTTGACCTGAAGGAGACGGGACGACGGCGACGCTTTCCGAATTGTTCGCGGACTGCGGTTGCGCAGCCGGAGAAACGGGGTTGGATACTGAATCGTCCTGAGGCTCATCTTCAGTTCCGGATAGCGGCCCGGATTGTACGCCGGGTTGAGGCCCCGGAAGCTGGGGATTGTCTGGAGCCATTGGCACAACTGTAGGGGAAGCAAATGCAGGGCGAACAATCGTAGGATCTCCATTGCCGATCTCTTCATGATTCGGCGCAGAATCTAACGGATCGCCGCCAAAAGTCGCGAGTCCGTATTCCTGCTCACATCCCACCAGGAAAAAAACTGAAATCAAAAGCGCACTGCACGTCGAAAAATGTCGATTTGTCATAAGATTCCCCCACTAAGAATGCGATTACATTACAGACGTGCCGCTCAGATTCCTCTTAACAATAGCACTGCGAACAGAGGAAACTAAGTGTGTCCGACCAGACACAGGAGCTTCCCCCTATCGATAAAAAATCAGGCTGCTTTTAGGCTCTTTTGCGCGACTGCCGCAATCCACTGATTTAGTTTTTCCAGAAAGACCTTGTCGCAGTCCTGAAATTCAATTCGAAGTGGATTCTTGAGGTCGGACAGAATTTTTGCGCGAAATTGAATTGCTTCCACCTCACCTGGCGCTGCAATAAATACTTCGCAGGCCTGTTCCGGCACCGGCCACGGAAGTGGATTTTCAAGAAGCAGTCCTCCCAACGAAACGTCTTTCGTGAAGGATCTGAAAGTCTTCTTGTCTTCGGTCAAAATAACAACCTTCAGTCGTAACGCGAGCCGTTCATGTTTGCGCCGATCCTTCCCCGGATCTTTCATGAGGCCTGCTATGGCGCGCGCAATCGCCGAACTGGCCATGACCGAAGGGGGGCTCGCATTCTGGAACTCCGCAAGATCATGGGGGTCGCTCACCTTCACCCAATCCGGGTAGCCATCGCGCCAGAGAAACCAGAACTCCTTTTCAGAGGCATCCAGCTGCGCAACGAAGCTACGCGCCGCAGCTGTGTCCAACGGGTCAATATACTGACGCTCGATCACGTGGAAGAAATGCCACATCTTATTTTTCTTTTCGGCATAAAAGCCGGTTTCCTTTATGCTGAAATAACAACATCGAAAGGGAATTCGGTGACTCAACTGTTAACACGGATATCGCTCGTCGTTCTCGCGACAATTCCGCTGCACGCATACGCAAATGGAAGCTCGTCCGAACTCGACCAGAATCTTAAGCCCGAGTTCTCTGCAACCACAGCGGAGGAAGACATTCCTGCCATTTTCAAGGAGATGGGTGTCGTTCAACGCAAAGCGATGATCAAGTCAGGAAAAGTACTGTTTTCAAACAATATCGCGATGGACTTTTCGGATGGTCCGTACTCGATGTATGGCATTCATACGAACATCGGATATGCCTTATCCGATTTCTGGGAAATATACCTGAACCTCGCGCCAGCCTATCTCAACAACAAACGTTCGATCGTGAAGAAGGTCGAGAGTCTGCAACTCGCCGATAATCAGCAGGCAACCATCACGGCCGCTCTGCCGAAACGTGAATATGGGCTGGAGCTGTTATGGGCGCCTCTTTACGGAAAGGACAGCTTGGGAATTCGATCGATCATCCGAAGCGACACTTTCCTCAAGGTTGGCTTCTCATCGATCGACTACAGCGGGCCGACCGGAATGAAATTTCATGTTGGGGTCGGCAAAACCTATTTCATTGGACGAATGGCCGGGCTTCGAGTGACTGCCTCGGTCAATTACATGGAGACCATCGTCGATGGTCTCAAATCATTCAGCCCTGCGCTGGTACTCGAAACGGGCTATGTCCTGTATTTGTTTTAGGAGGCAAATGTGAGCGGATTTACATCTTTTCTGCAACAAGGCGGCGTCGGCACCTACTTGATCGTGATCGCTGGTCTTTTATTCCTGGTGATCGGAACGGAGCGCATCATTGCACTGTTCTTCCGACTTTCTTACAACACTGATGCATCGGTCGAATCGGTTCGGGAGCACGTAGTGGCGAAGCGTTACACAAACGCGCTTCAGGTCTGTAACGCCAATCCCCAGGCCCCGGATCTTTCGGTGATCAAATCCGCGTTGATGTCGGTCGAGAATGGCCGAGAAGCGATGAGGTCCGGCCTGGGAGCATCGCTCCTCGAGGTGACGCACAGATGCGAATCGCGACTGCAGTATCTTCAACTGATCGCCAACGTCTCAACCCTGCTGGGCCTCTTTGGAACCATTACGGGCCTGATCAAGACCTTTGGCGCCATCGCGAACGTCGACGCCAGCGAAAAAGCCAAATTACTTGGACTCGGGATTTCCGAGGCAATGTACTCCACAGCGGCCGGATTGCTCGTGGGCATTGCCGCATTGGTCGTCCACACCGTGTGCATGTCCAAATCGGACTCGATCGTCGGCCACGCGCAGGATGTGGGATACAAGGTAATCGCCTGGATCGAACAATCAGAGCGGATGAAACGCGATGGTTGATGATCTTTTCGCTAAACCACCCAAGCGCGGCACGCTTGAGCTGAATCTGGTGCCGATCATCGACATGCTCACGTCGGTGATTTTCTTTATTCTTTTATCCACAACGTTCGTGGCATTCACAAAAGTCACGGTACCGCCGTCCAGGGTGATATCGAGTACTGATCCCCTGGCTCCGCCACCCGTCGCGCCCAAGGTCTTTCTTGTTCGAAATCAAGAGGGCTACTCACTATCCATGCTCTGGGGCGGCGCCGAACCAGGGGAGGAAACGAAAGACATTACAATTGCGACGCCCGGCGAACTCCCCGAATCTCTTCGCTCGGCCTCACTGGAACTTTCGAAAAATTTCCATGCAAAATATCCCCTGGAAAGAAGCGTCCAGCTCGGACTCGGCTCAGATGTGCCATACCAGGGCCTCATCTCGATAATGGACGGAATCCGTGAAAACGTTCCGGATATCGTCCTTGTATCCTATGACGAGGCCGACCGAAACCGTACAAGCAAACGCGATTCAAACCAAGACGGAGGATCGTGATGTTTCCTCCACTGCCCTCCAGAAGCCGTCGAAACATATTTTCCCTGCAACTGACGGCCATGATCGACGTCTTTGCACTCATTATCATCTACCTCGTGAAGGGGACGTTCTTTGGCGTGTCGGATGTCCAGATTCCGAAAGACCTGCATCTTCCGACAAGCTTCAGCAAGGAAGCCGTGGAAACAGCCCCGAGCGCCGTGATCGGGGGAGGTGAGGTTCGCATTTCCATGATCCCGAGAGGCATAGCCCTTCCCTTGTTCGATCCGAATGCAAAAGATCAAAATGGGGTGCGAGCACTCAGGCAGGAACTGAAAACAGTTGTGGCCAATCTGCCGTCCCACGCGCTTAAATCGGGCGTCCTCCTGAGCGTCGTCGCCGACGCTGAGACTCCCTATCGCGATATCTTCAACGTCGTTAAGGTGATGAGAGAATCAGGTTTCGAAGCGATGCTTTTCATCGCCTCAGGTCCGGGAGGGTGACGTGCGGCATGCCGCAATGGTCCTCATCATTTGCGTGTCTTCTCTGACGCCGGTCCGGATCGCGGCGTCGGACCTCCTGGCTCCGATCAGGGCAAGCGCCGCAGCCCGTGACTTTCTTGCCGTGCGTGTTCTTGCCCGAAAATTGGCCGTCCACAAAAAGGATATAGGGACCTGGAACGCGGTACGGACCCTGCTGCTGAAACACCCGGAAATTGGAAATGACCTTGTGCTTGGCTGGGAGCGCATCAGGCCAGTCACAGGAAAAGACAAGACGGGACAAACGCCTGTTGAGAAAACCCTGAACCGAGCTGACGAACTTCTTCTGGCCGGCAAGAGCGGTGAAGCTTTCGATTTGTATCAAAAGTGCGCGCAGTGGCTGAAAAAACGTTCCCGCTTTCGCGCACGAGTTGGGCGCAATGCGGACCTGCTGTATCCGTATGTCCTTCACGGCATGGGGCGCGCACTGTATGCCTCCGGCAGGTTCGCTGACGCACTGACGGTTTATGGATGGTTCACGCCTTCGTATCCCCGCTTTCGACAAACCCTTTTTGAAAAAATGTGGTCAGCACTGCGAGCTGGACAGGTCGACGTGGCGCTCGGGGCAATCGCATCTCAGCGGAGCGCATTTTTTTCCAGGTTCATGAATCCTGAAGCATATTTGATCCAGGTCTATCTTTATAAAGCGTTGTGTCGGGATGAAGATCTCAAAGGCACCCTGGCCGAGGTGAGCGAATTCAAGAGCCAACTCGAATCAGGCACGTATGATTACCTGGAGTGGGCGAAATCAGATTTCGAGATGCGCGCACTTGCCAATCTTGCCGAAACCGCGGTTCTGCCGAACCTCCCGCCGGTGACAATTGCCGAGCGCACAGCGGAACGGGAGAAGGTCCGCTCGTTTCTGCTTCGTGAATTCGGATTTTATCGCGCACGGCTTTCCGAACATCTGACACTAATTGAAGCCTATGCCCGCCTGGCTGCCACTCCCGGGATTGGATCAGGCCTGAAGGCGATTGAGAAGCTTCCATCCCGATCCGAGCTTTTCCGGCAGAACCTCGAAATATGGCCAGCTGACGATTCCGAAGTCTGGATCGACGAAGTTGGGAAACATCGCTTTATTGGAGCAAGTCTGTGCTCGTCAGATCGATAGTCCTCGCAACAATCATTTTTAGTTTACCCGGCACCAGCTGGGCGGGTCGTCTGGACGGGTCCGTCCTCGGTTCCAGCCTGAAACCCGGCAGTGCGCCCAAACCCCCTCCAGCCCAACCCAAGATGAGCAAGCAGTATCGCGCTCTCATTCCTGACCTCGGCAAGGAAAGAAAGGAAGATCTCATCAAGGCGGTCCAGAGTTTCAGCGTGATCTTGAGCCGCTCCAAGCCCGGTCCCGTTGCGAACCAGCTGATTTTAAGCCGCGCGAAAAGCAACTTGTCACTTGCCCAGCTGAGTCTTTTTTCGGCTCCGCCCGGGACAGGGATTAGCGCATCCGCCACCTCTTTTTTGAAGGCGGCAAAGCAGGATGCCGAGATATTACTTCGTTCTCCGAATGCGGACAGAGCCACCATTTCAGGTGCCCTTTACGTGTCAGGACTTGCAGCGGTTTACTCCAATGACACGCCCCGCGCCATGGCCGCGTTTCGCAAAGCCCTTGCTGCGGACCCCGAATCCCGTGACGCCACCTGGATGGCTTTTTATCTTGCGGAAGAATATTTCGAGGCAAACAAATTGCAGGAGGCCATCGTTCATTATCGGAAATGCGTGAATCGCGGCGATCCCAAAATCAGGAGCACGGCGGGATACAAGCTCGCATGGGCGTATTTGAACGCTGGCAACGAAGAATTTGCCGAAAAGGTCTTTTCCTGGCTGCCAAAGGCGTTTCCTGGAACCGACATTGGCCGAGACGCCATGCGAGATCTCGCATTCGTCAGCTTGAAATCAAAGAAAGACGACGAAGTCCTTCGGCTTGCGGACAAGCTCTTCAAAGAACCCAAACTGAATCTCGATTTCTTGCGTGCGGTATTCGGCATTCTCGAGGTTCAGGGAAAAGCATCCCGAAATACGCCCATTTTCAAACGCCTGTTGGAGCTGGAACAAGACCCCATTCGCCACATTCAATTGCACCTTTCGGTACTAAGTGCCAGCCGCCTGGAATACGCCTCCGAGAAACAGCTTGCGAATTATGAGATGGTGAAAAGTTCGATTGAGGCCAGCAAAATCAGCCTCAACGCCAAAGAGTTGGATCCCGTGCGTCCGGCATTGGACTTCGAGAGCCAGAAGCTGATCCGAAGTTTCGTTGAGACGTTCGCCGGTCGCGTGAGATCCCCCGAAGCCATCACACGTGATCGCATCGGAGCGGTTCTCAAGCAGCTATTCTCTGATTACGACAGGTATTTTCCTGCCTCACCAGTGAAGAAGACCATGTTCTCGCTGTGGCTCGACGTTTGCCAGGACCTCAAAGATTGGGGATGCGTGAACACAGTTGCCTTGGCGATTGCGGCGGATCCTTTTCTGGAGGTTTTGCGGCAAAGGGCGGAACTCGATCGGATCGCGGCACTTGAAGAGTTATTCAAACAGGATCCGAAAAGGTCTGACGAGCTCATGCAAGCATTGCAGGTATTCGTGGAGAAAGTCGAAGCATCGCCCGCCTGGACCCAGGCTGCGAAACGTCTCGGCGAGCTACTGGTCCAGAGAAAAGACCTCGATGCGGCCATTGCACTCCTCGAGCGGATCTTCGCGAAGGATCTTTCGTCCGACAGTCACTATCGCCTGCAATGGGCAAGATTTCTCGATGAGAGATACGAGGATGTCCTGAAGAACGTCGACCCTCCTCGACCCGCGAAAAGAGACCCGCGCGTCACCGACATTGTCCGGGAATCGTCTCTGAAACTCGCTGTATCAGCGCGAAGTGAGGATCAAAGCGAGAATTATTCCAAATTTCTGTCGATCTTCCTGGCCACGAACTTGGATCCGGGCAAGGCAACCATGGCGCGCAGGGATTACATCAGCTTCCTGCTGGAAAAGAGTGATTTCGCGGAGATCACCAGGAATCTCGCCGGAATAAGGCCGGCGCAAAGAGAATCCGAATATTCGGACTTCCTGCAAACCACCTGTCTCTATCATCTAAAACATGGCGACTTCCAGGCCGTGATTGACCTCCTCCCTTCCGAAGTAAAGGAGCGAAAGCAGGAACTGACCACTATTCTTGAACTCGCCAGGACCGCGAAGAACGGGCAGCCTGATTTCACCGATTTCCTGATGCTGCCGAAGACAAAGCAGGAATACCTCCTTGGACTTCTGGCATTACTGCAGCCAAAGTTCGTGATCAACGTTTTCAACAAACAGTCGCCGAGTTCAGAAAACGAGAGGGTGATCGCCCTAACGGCGCTCCGCTTCGACCGCAACAACTGGGACTTCATTCCGACCACGAAGGAAAAAGCCTGGCTGGGAAATCTGGCACCACAAGCTGCGCCCACGGCTTCACAGGTTCGCAGCGAACGGGAACTCCTTAAGTTACGATTCCCGGATCCCGCGAAAAAGGTGAAAAATGCCGAAGCGGAATTCACAAAGAGGCTTCAGGTCCTGATCGAGAAGACGCGAAAAATCAGACCCTTACTCCTTCAGGATTTAAAGGCTCTTCCGGTGAGTTCGCAACTGCGCCTATTGCGAACGGCTCGAAATAATGAGGAGAAGATCGCCTCGATCATTCTGAGCTCTCCCCTGCCGGCCGGACTTACAGAGGCTCAGACAGTGGAATACAAGCAAGGACTCGGTGAGATCGCCAGGGAGTTTTCCGATCAGGCCGATGAATGGCGAAAAGTCGAGACCTCGGCCTCTGATATTTTAAACAAGGAGGCGGAACTGAAGGCCAGATCGACCATCCCACTTCCCTCGTTCGAACAATGGTCCTGGCCTGGGCGTAAGAATCAGCCCCCACTGTCAGTTCTGCTCGGTTTTCTGAAACAGGGTAACGCGATCGCTGCGATGATCCTGGCAGACCTGCTCAGAGAGGACTTACTCGAAGACACCGAGGAGTACTACCAGGTACGCGCCGGAATATTACTGATAGGCAGCCCCTCTGAGCTGATGCAAAGATACGTCTGGGAAGAACTGATGCAGAGCAAGTCGCAGGATGTGATCGATGAGTGGAAGGAGGCGGTGCAGTGAACCTTTTCTGGATACTCGCATTTGCCTGGCACCTCGAATGCGGCGCATTTGCCGGCCAGGAGAATGCTTCAAATGCGGCAGTGATGGATTTCGAGGCAGATGTCATTCAAGGGGAACGACTCCGGCCGGATATTTTCGTGCAAATGGGCAGCCAAGCGCAACAAATGGGTCCCGTACTTTACCTGCGGAAGGACTTCAATGACTTCCATGCTTCAAGCAGGAGGTGGCGCCCCGGCTATTATGAGCCCCGGGCTTTGATGCCGGCGAGCCAAGGGGAAAAGCGGAAATGAAAATTCTGAGCATCTCGCGCGGCCAGTTGGAGATAGCCCGAGCGCATCTGCATCGCTCGATGGCGACTATCGGGCGCTCGCCCGCCTGCGATGTTGTACTTCGAGCCCCGGGCGTGGAAGCCGTGCAGTTTGTGCTTGAATGGGTCGGAGTCGGACAGTTCGACGCCTCAAAAGGGAGCTGGTCCATTTTTAACGTATCCAAAGCAGGCGACGTTTCGGGCGAAGGGGTCTTGCTAGAGGATCAGTCGAAACAGTTCGGCGGATTCACTTTCGAATGGGTTGAAGATTCGCTGGAGCACCTGCCCGAGATCGGCGGGGCGATTCGCGCCTCATTGGATGATCAGAATGGCGCGACGGCCGCGTTAAGCCTTCGCATGATCGAACTGATCCATGTCCGCTCTGATTCGGGAACGCTCGAAGAAGTCATTCATATGAAGCCCAAGCCCGGAAAGAAGCTTCGGCCTCTCTCTTCCATTCCGGAATTCAGGGTGATGGTCCCTCGTGAACAGAAGGACGCCATCCTTCGGGTTCTGCTGGAGGAAATGCCCGGCGCGGAAATCCATCGCAGAGGGGCTCCGGTGTCAGAGAAGACAAGCGTGGAACTTGTTGCTGACGAGCTTCTCAAATTGAGCTGGAAAGGGCATATTTTCTTTCTGCGGTTCGTCCGGGAAATTCGGGTACCCTCTCCGAAGCGTGCCCCACTCAGGGACCGGCTCCTTTTGAAACTGCTTGGCGCCGGCACATTTCTGGGCGTCGTCCTACTTGGAGTCGTACCCCTGCTTTTTCGTCCTCAGGAAGAACCACGGCCTGAGGCACCTCCGCGGATTGCCACCGTTGAAATCAAGGCCGTTCCAGAGCCCCCGCCCGAAGCGTACCGCGAACCGCCGAAGTCGGAAGCGCAGGAACCGCCAGCACAGACTGTAGTGGATGTCGCGCCAAAGACACCCAAGACCAAACCAGCGGGGCTGGTAACTGCGGCTCGCCAGGCACCGAAGCCGAGCAAAGTTGAAAAGGCCGGCCTCAATTCTCCCGCCGACGTCAGGGACGTCAATATGATCGGACTGCTGGGAGCCTTGAAATCGAAGGCCGCAGGCCCGAAAGGCGCCGGGATCAGCGCGGATCGGATTTTGAACCAAGGTATTATCACGGAATCCGTTTCCGCGAATTCAGGCAGCATCGTTCTCAAAACAGCACCCCAGGCCGACTTGGGCGGCGGCAAGCAAGGCGTCAAGATGCCGGGCGGATCCTCTTCTCTTGCAAGGGCGGCAACCACTCTTCAAGGCGGCAAAGGCTACGATCCAAAGTCGATTGGAGCAATCGGACTCAGCAACAAGAACCCGGGCTATAAAGCTGGAAACTCCCTGGCCACCGGCGGCGAGGGCCTTGCACCGGGCTGGGATTTCGGAAGACTGGATACTCGCGCTTTCAGCGTGGCAGGAGGGCTTGATCGTGAAACGGTCCGAAGAGTCATAGCGCAAACTCGGAATCAGATTCGCGCGTGCTACGAAAAGGCGCTCCTGTCCAACCCGCATCTCGCGGGCCGCGTCAGCTACCGATGGAACATTTCTCCGGCGGGGCCCGTCACCACTACGCAAGTCACCACATCAAATACGGGATCCGCACAACTCGAAAGCTGCGTGCTTGAAGTCATCAAGCAAATGAAATTTCCAGCCGCTCAGAATGGTCAGCCGACAACGGTCATCTATCCTTTTATTTTCCAGGCAAAAATTTAAAGGTTCACGTCGCCCTTGTCATAACGTGGCGTCGGCACTGGCGTGCCCGGGTAATCACCCGCGAGATTCGCGAAAAGAGTGTATTCGGCGAGCCACGCCAGGTTCACAGTCGCGGTTTCACCCGCGCGGTGTTTGGCGACGATCAGCTCAGCCACCCCTTTTTGCTCCGTATCCTTGTTGTAAACTTCGTCGCGATAAATAAAGCAGACCATGTCGGCGTCCTGCTCGATGGCGCCGGATTCACGAAGGTCTGACAGCATCGGCCGTTTGTTCGGGCGACTTTCCACTCCGCGATTCAGCTGGGACAGCGCGATGATCGGAACCCTGAGTTCCTTCGCGAGATTTTTCAGATTACGGCTGATCTCGGAAATTTCCCGCTCGCGCGATCCATCACCTTTCTGAGCCGCTTTTGAACCTTTCATGAGCTGCAGATAGTCGACGCAAATCAGATCGAGCTTCTTCTCGGTGCTCATCAATCGTCGACAACGCGCACGAATGTCCATCACGGTAAGGTCACCCGAATCGTCGATGAAAATCTTTGCCCGCGACAGCTGATCCGCAGCCTGTGCCAGCCTCGGCCAGTCACGATCAGCAAGGCGGCCGATTTTCAATCGCTTGGAGTCAATGCGCGCCATACCGGACAAAAAGCGGAAGCCAAGTTCGTCTTGCGACATTTCCATCGAGAAAATCGCACATACACCCTTCCCACTCATTGCGATGTTTTGTACCGCCGAAAGAAAGAGACTGGTTTTGCCCATTGCCGGTCGTGCAGCGAGAATGATGAGCTGTCCTGGGCGCAGACCACCCGTGAGTTTATCGAAATCATTGAAACCTGTGGATAGACCGACCACCTCGCTCTTTTGCTGCGAGAGCTCCTCGATCGTGTGCATGTTCTCAACAAGAATGCGTTGAATACTTGCGAATGATTTCGTGAGTTTCGTGTCCGCTACCGAAAAAATCTTTCGCTCGGCCTCATCCAGGAAAGCCTCAGTGTCGGAAACACCTTCAAAAGCGTCGGCAGCGATCTCACTTGCCGTTTCAATCACGCGGCGAAGAAGCGCCTTCTCCCGAACAATCTTCGCATAATAACCCACGTTACTCGTGGCAAAACTATCCTCGAACAAGCCCGTGAGAGTAGCCGTACCGCCGATTTGATCGAACGAGCCACGGTCCCGGAGCGCGGACGTGATCGTCACCAGATCAATGGGCTCGCCCCGCTCGGAAAGACCCAATGCGGCCTCAAATATTTTTCCGTGCGTGTCGCGATAAAAATCACGCGCCTCAAGTCCAAGCTCGAGAACACGATGAATGGCTTCATTGTTCAGGAGGACAGCGCCGAGCACCGACCGCTCCGCCTCCAGATTATGAGGAGGAAGACGTCCACCTGAGTGCTTCATGGCACCCGCGAACGCAGTTCCGCCACCATCAGGGGGACGATCCCAACTGCCATCTCCCCCGCTCATTTGAGGATTATTCCTCTTTGACGACCCAAACCTTCAGTGTGGCGGTCACTTCCGGCTCGAGCTTTATGGTAACCGGGTGAACCCCAAGAGTCTTGATGGCGTGCTCAAGATGGATCACGCGCTTTTCGATCTGATAACCCGCTTTTTTCAACGCATCGGCGATGTCACCAGAGCCGACAGAGCCGAACAGCTTGTCGTGTTCACCGGCTTTACGAGTAATCGTGCAGGAGAAGTCATTCAGCTTCTTCGCGAGTTCTTCAGCGGCGCCCCTCTGGGCGAGGCGCTTTTTCTCGAGCGAGCGCTTGTGATGCTCGATCATCGCGACGTTTTTCTCGTCAGCTGTGACCACCAGATTGCGCGGCAACAGGAAATTACGCGCATAACCGTCAGAGACCTTCACCACGTCACCGATACGTCCTAGATTATCAACATTCTCACGCAAAATGACTAACATGACTCACTCCTGATAAATTTGAAGAGTATTACGATTGCCTGAACTTACTCCGAAAGTCAAACCAGAGGTCAAAGAACCCCAAGCTTAAAAGAAGCGGAGTCATCAGAAAAATCGCGATAACCAGGGCTGCAGTTCTGAAAGCACCCCTGATACGCCAAAGCTCCAAAAAGAAGCCCAAAATGCTCAAGCCCTGCAGCGCATAAACGGCCATCAAAGTCTTGAAAACCGCGCTGGGGAGCCACCCCGCAGCATGGATATCAACCAGCAAAAAGAAACCAGCCAGCAATGTTGGCCAGACAAGATATTCAGGGGCCCGCCAATGTAGCAGAAAACCTGAACCAATTCCGCCTTTCTCGCGAATTCCTGCAGGATTCAGGCGAATGGCCAAAATCATGTTCAGAACCACGAGGACCAGACAGAAAACAGACAATGCACCAGGAAGTTCGGTACGCAGCCCCTCTTTCCATTCAGCGAGGTCGGCTCCTCCTAAAATTCCTGTCCGAAGCCCCTCCGGACCCGAAACAACCGTTTCTGACATCATCTCAACGGCGACCGCAAGCTGGGCCTGAAGCTCGGCCATGATACCCACGCGGTGAATGACTGCGTGAACAGCAAGCAATGCCATTCCAGACATCAGGATCCCGACAAACGAGACCAGAGCGGTTTTTTCAACACGCCAGCCGCGTTCAAAGCCCGCTGCGAGCGTTGACGCGACGACAAAACCTAAAATCAGAAATCCACCCAGACCGGTCCAACCCGATGCCAACACCACCAGCGCCGCATTGGTAAAAACCGCCAGGGCGAACCACTTCGCTCCCAGGCGCAAACGTGTCGTAAGCAAGGGAAATGGAGTGAATATCGCGAAAAAAGCACTCATGAAAAGCAGAGCGCTCGCAAAAAACGGAAGAACCCGGATCCACATCGGCGAATGAACGTTTCGTTTCGACGAACGATCGACGGGAGCTGGCGGAGATTGCTCTCTTCCCGCTCCCGTCTCACGCTCATTAGTCGTGGACGCGGACGTCTCAGGTGCCCATGGACACATAGCCAACCAAGGCGATGTTCCGGGCTCTCTTGACGGCCGACGTGAGCTTACGCTGATGCTCTGCGCAGTTTCCCGAAATACGGCGCGGAACGATTTTACCATGTTCCGTGACGAAGGACTGCATCATCCGGGCGTCCTTGTAATCCATGACGAAATCCTGATCCGAACAGAAGCGGCAGACCTTCTTGCGATGGAATCCACCGCGGCGGCCGCGATCGTCTCCATCTTTATCCATTCTGTCACCACGGTCACCGCGGTCACCGCGGTCGCCACGATCACCACGATCGCCGCGATCCGAACGGTCAAATGAACGGGATTCTGAACCTGAACCTTTTACGCTAGTAATAGCCATGACTGATCTCCTTCTATGGCTCGCTGATTATTCTTCCGAAATTTCGACGCCTTGAATGTCGCCAGACGACTCACCACGGTCGTGATACGACCGGCGTGAATCGCGCTCTTCGCGACGCGCTTCGCGCTCTTCTTCACGGCGTTTCGCAGCGGCATGGACTTCAGCGCGTTGCTTGCGGAAATTCTCAGCATTGAATTCTTTTTCGAGATTCACGGTCAGGAAGCGAAGAACGTGTTCGTGCAGACGAAGGTGACGCTCGATTTCGTGCACGATTTCGCCTTTGCCGGAATAAACGAAATAATTGTAATGGCCGCGCGATTCCTTCTGAATCGGATACGCCAGTTTTCTGCGACCCCAGTCTTCGGTCAACACGATTTCGCCACCGAATTCAGTAACGACACCGGCCAGTTTTTCTTGAAGTGCTTTCAACGCGTCGTCCGAGAGCTCGGACCGCGTGATCATCGTGGTTTCATAACCCGCACGAATATCTGCGGATGCAGTGTTAGCCATCTTTTGCTCCTTTTGGTTAATGGGAAGTTTGGTGGATGGTAACTGAACCAAACAACCCAAAAGCCCGGCCGGTCAGGACCGAGGTCCTGGTCCTTGCCGAGCAAGGTTGTACCCGATTAGGGAATTCGAGATGTTTAGCACAAGGGGCTACTCCCCCCAAGCTTAAAAGAGCTATAGTTCGGGCGGCCGGGATTGACCCGTCAACGGGGCAGGTACGCCAGAATCAGATACCCGCTTTCGCCGCACACCCAGCCACTGAACCACCCAGATCGACCCCTCGTACAGAATAACGAGCGGGATGCCCAGTATCAGCATGGAGATGGCGTCCGGCGGAGCGAACAACGCCGAAACAACGGTGATACCCATGATCGCATTCCGACGGTGCTTTCTCAGGAACGCTGCGTCAATCACCCCAAGGTACCCAAGTAGCGTGATCAATACAGGCAACTCAAAAGCTA
>MEPR01000076.1:416-649 GCA_001769835.1 Bdellovibrionales bacterium GWB1_55_8 | reverse complement strand
CAGCTTCAAGTGCAGGCTTACGAATCTTCGCAGGAAGAATTTTTAGAAAGAGAAGCCAGAGAAAAGCTCAATCTCAAAAAGCCCGGAGAAGAAGTGGTGGCAGTCTTGCCTTCAGAAGAAGATAAGACAGAGGAACCCCAAAAGCAAAGTTTTTGGGATAAAATTTTAGGAAAAATAAAGTTTTAATTTATGCGGGTGTCGTATAACGGCTATTATGATTCCTTCCCAAGGAA
>MEPR01000076.1:0-345 GCA_001769835.1 Bdellovibrionales bacterium GWB1_55_8 | reverse complement strand
TTGATTCAAACCAAATTCTTCCGCCGTGCTTTTCAATAATGCTTTTCGTGATATAAAGGCCCAGGCCGGTTTCATTCGGTTCTATAGATAGGGCGTTTCGCGCTCTGAATAATTTCGTGAAGATTCTTTTTTGCTGGTCTTCCGGTATGCCGATGCCGTTATCGGCAACGCTTACTATAATCTCCGAGTTTTCTTTCACAGTGATATGGATATCTCCATTTGGAGAATAGAGTATGGCATTATCAATTATATTAGCTAAAGCGAGGCGCATTCTTTGCTGATCAATCAAGATTATGATTTTTTCAGGATAATCTTCAAAATGGATAGCCGTGTTTCTCTTGGAAG
>MEPR01000075.1 GCA_001769835.1 Bdellovibrionales bacterium GWB1_55_8 | reverse complement strand
CATATTTATCGGATGGCGTTTTCCGGCAGCTCGATCCGGAGGACTCGGGAATCATCGAGAAGATGAAACTGGAAGGCGAAACGCTGGTGTTTGAAACAGTCGTGATGTGGCCTACCTCGGCAGAGGAGCCCAGTCTCGAAATGATGTCCATTCACTCCAAGATCACCCAGGATGGTCAGAAAAATCTCGTGATCGAAGCCACTATCTACGACAAGAACGGGGACGAAACCGGCTGGTCCAAGAGTGTCGCTCGCAGGGTTCCAT
This sequence comes from Bdellovibrionales bacterium GWB1_55_8, assembly GCA_001769835.1. Lineage (GTDB taxonomy): Bacteria > Bdellovibrionota > UBA1018 > UBA1018 > UBA1018 > GWB1-55-8. The sequence goes on along the minus strand of MEPR01000075.1, from coordinate 36,665 downwards.
AGAGAAGCCCCTGCAATCGGTTACTTTGAAGCAGGAACCACGTGGAAGCGATAGCCGCCATTGTACCGGATGTCGCTCCGCTCGAGCTGAATGGTCGCACCCCGATATTTGTCAGACATGAATTTGTCCACTTTCCCTTTGCAGGTAATGGTCGCTTCAACTGAGGCGTAGCCGTCAGAAGAACGTTTGGAAACCTCAAAACCGGAATTATGGTTTTTGCGACAGATCTCGAAAGCACCGTGAAAGAACGAGTCCTCTTTTTGACTGACAGCGCCGCCGACGAATAGTTCATAGACGTTATCCCCACGCTGAATCATGAAGCCGCCGGGCGCATGAGCGCAGCCTGCGAATGCGGCAACAGCCACAAAACCGAACCATGCATTGATTGCCATAGAATCGGATCATAGCCTTACGCCTGACAGATTCGGAAGACGAAATTGCTCGACGGGCTCACCCTGACAGGACCGTACGGGGCAAATCACTGGTTTTACGAGGGAAAATTGAGCACCATTTAACTTGATCAAATAAGTCAATTATTGATACAACTCCGCGCGGAGGAAGTGTCCCATGTGGAAATCCTTGTTGCTGTTGCTGACGCTGGCGGGAATCGTCGCGCAGCCCACGTTTGCAGCTGCAAATCCTGATTGTGGAGACTTCGGACCTCTCAGCGGAAAAATACGAAGTGCCAGTCTTGATGAACTGTCCGAGATGGCCGATCAGGCCCCCGAAATTGCACGCGAGACTTTTGCGGCCCGGCTCAAAATTCGAGAAGGCGCGGCTCGAGTGTTGCGAGGCGAGCTTCCGAAAGAGTGCGCGGATCAAATGCGAAACGCCATGAATGACCTCCGGCTGCTCGAAGATTATCTGGCGATGCTTTATGGTCGAAGACAGCAAAAGAATGAAACCCCCATTCAGGATCTCGGAGCCCTGCGAGGAGACTCTCCGGTGCTCATGATCAATCCGAATATTGTTTCAGCGCAGGAAAAGGACGGAGAAGGACGTGTGGCGCTTCGTTCCGGAGATATTCTTCTCAGCCGTGGTGCCAGGTTTTTGAGCGCAATGATCGCGAAGATCACCAAACCCGCCGGGCTCTTCAGTCACGCGGCGCTGGTTTATATTGACGATAAAACAGGTCAGACCTACACGGTCGAAGCGCACATCGAAGTGGGCGTGCTGGCTTCGCCAATTTCAAAATACATGAATCCCTCGAGTTCCCGGGTGGTGGTCTTCCGCTACAAAGATCCTGAACTGGCGCATGCCGCGGCAAAAAATATGTTCGACCGCGCCGTACGACAAAGCGATAAAGGCAGAAACATCCCTTACGATTTCTCCATGGACACTTCCGATCACGGTGCTTTGTTCTGTTCGGAAGTGCCGTCCAATGCCTATGAAGCGGCCTCAGGTGGCAAGGTAAAGGTGCCGGCCTTCCGGAGCCGGATGGATCTTCAAAGTGAGGACTTCATGGATCGCTTGGGCATTCATGTGAGTGATACTTTCGCCCCGAGTGACATGGAAATGGATCCTGATTTTGAATTGATCGCCGAATGGCGCAATCTCGAAAAAATCCAAGGAACCTGGTTTTCGGATGCACTGATGACCCGGATCTATGATTGGATGGAAAATCGCAACTACGTCCTCAAATCCACGTTCGGGGTTCGTGCGCTCAAGTGGTTCGTCTGGACGTTCCGGAAACTTCCTATATTGAAGGAACCTCTTCGGAAGTCTCTTCCCAGCAATATGAGTCGCAACGTTCTGGAGGTTGTGGCGCTTCTCAATAAAGTGGAAGGCAAATTCTATAAAAATCTCGAAAAATCAAACAATGAGAAGTTTGCCCGCGACGATGTGCTTTTGCGCCCATCGGACCTGGAGGCCATGATTGAGAGGGTGCGCGAAGCTGACTTTGCGCAGTACGAAAAGGATCTGGCATGGAAGCATGACTTCAGCGAGGAGTCTCGCTTCACCCCCAGGCCCAAGGTGCTCTTCCATCGATGGCTGAGCCCCGCGGAAATGAATTGAGCAAACGAAGCCTCTAATGCCGGGGACAAGCATTACCGGTGCGCAGGACTATTTGCCTGGGGCTGAGCAAGGAATGGCTTGGCGAATGCTGTTCAGCAAGAACGGGGAATTTTGCTTTGAGCTTTTTTGAATAACCGAAATCCACATCCAGGACGATCAGCTTTTCGTCTGAGGAGTACTCAAACATCGGCTTGCCGGAAGGGGGAACGACCATGCACTCACCTGCGAAAGTCATCCCATCGCCCGCTCCGATGCGGTTGACACCGATGACAAAAGCCTGGGTGTCCATCGCGCGTGCACTCAAAAGCGTTCTCCACTGCATGGACTGCGCATCGGGCCAGCTGGCCATGATGATGAACACGTCAGTTCCGGCAGCCGCACCGTTGATGAAAGGCTTCGCAAATCGCGTATCAAAACAGATCAGCGGCGTAATCTGATAACCCTCGAAATCGATCGTCAGCATCTGATTTCCGGCTTCGTAATGCTTGTGTTCATCAGTCACGGTGAACAGGTTCATTTTCGCGTAGGATCCGACGATCTCGCCATTTCTGAGAATCAGGCACTCATTAGTGTACTTGAGCCCGTCCTTGATGGCCGCACCGATGAAAACCGTCACCTGTTTGCCGCGGGTCATCGCGGCGAGAGCCCTGATCTCCGGGCTACCCAGCTCCAGGGCCGCCGCTTCAGGCTGCATACAGAATCCAGTCAGCGCCATTTCCGGAAAAACCAGGATTCTCGCATCCTGCGCTTCCGCCTCTTCAATCGTGTTTTTGACCTTGCGAAGATTAGCGGGAACATCCAACCAGGCTATATCCATCTGACTTAGCGCGATTTTCATAATCCGCCTTTTACCGCATCCGCCAGGCCGAACAAGGCCTATTTACGGTCAAGCAATGCCAACGCGACCCGTTCCGCGGTAATTGGCATAGATTTCAAGCGAATACCCAAGGCATCCTCGATCGCGTTGGCGATAATCGGCGCGGCGGGAATCATCGTGTGCTCCCCTACCCCGCGCGCTCCAAAAGGACCATCCGGTTGGGCGTGCTCAACGAAAATGGAAACAATCTCATCCGGGACGTCCATGGCGGTGGGGATCTTGTAATCCGTGAAATTGGCGTTCAGGAGCTTTCCCTCGTCGCTGAAGCGCATGTCCTCGAACAAAACCGTTGCAAGGCCCTGGACCATTCCGCCTGTAACCTGCCCCTTCAGCAAATCGGGATTCAGCACTTTTCCGCAATCAACCGCAAGAACCACCTTGGGAATCCGAACTTTCCCGGTTTCACGGTCCACCTCGATTTCAATCGCGCTTGCGCCGACCGTGTAGTGAACGTTCGGTTTTCCTCCCTGGCTCGTCTCCGGATCACTGATCGCCGAAGCGAATTCCGGCATGAACATCCCGCGCGCGACAATGGGTCCGCCCCGCCAGGTGCCGTCTTTCATCATGATCCCGTTGATCACGAAATCGCGAAGCTTGAGGCCAAAGGCCGGCTCTCGTTTTGATTTCACGCTCTCGTCTTCAAGGTAAAGGGAATCGCGATCCTTGCCGAGAGCTCGTGAGACTGTATCGAAGATCTGCTCGCGCGCGTCGATGGCCGCTTTCTTCACGGCATTTCCCGTACTCCAGGTGATGTGGGAGGCGACCGTTTGCCACTCGTAGGGATTACGGTCCGTATCGGGCGTTTCCACCCGGATCTTTTCGACGGGGATTCCAAGAACTTCGCCGGCTATCTGCGCCATCACTGTCAAGAAGCCCTGGCCGATTTCCATCGCAGACACAAGGACGTTTAAACTTCCGTCCTCATTGAACTTCAAAAAAGCGGTCGATGAAGCATTCGGAGGCATCGCGGGAGCTTTCCAGAAAAGCGCAAATCCCTTGCCCGTCGCTTTTTTCGGGTCAGAAGAAACCGTCTTCTTACCCCATTCAATCTCTTGTGCGGCTTTTCGAATGCACTCCTGCAGGCCGGAGGGGTTCATCTTGCCGCCGTAATTCAAAGTGTCGCCTTCGGCGATCGCGTTCTTCAATCTGAATTCCACCGGGTCCAATTGAAGCTTCTTGGCGATCTCATTCAGATGAGATTCGAGTCCAAAAATAAATTCTGAATAGCCGAATCCGCGATAAGGACCGCCAGGAGGAAGATTCGTATAAACACAGACTGAATCGATGGACACGTTCGGAATCCGGTAGGGCCCGGTAGCCGAAAGGCCCGCCGCGTTGACCACGTTCGCGCCATATTCAACATAAGCGCCGGCGTCCCAATGAAGCTTCTGCTCCAGCGCCGTGATCGTGCCGTCTTTCTTCACCCCGACGCGCATCTTGGCGACGACACCCTGACGCTGATAGGTATTGTAGAACTCCTGTGCGCGCGACCACATCACCTTCACCGGATTTCCCTGTACGGTAGTGGCAAGGGCGGCCGCAAGAATCTCCATCGAGACTCCTGCCTTTCCGCCAAATCCGCCACCGACAAAAGGTGCGATCACCCGGACATCCTTGTGAGTGATGCCAAGTGGGGCAAGCGCCTCAGCGAAAAGATGACGCTGCGTATGCGGGGACTGAGAGGCGGCCCAGACCGTCAGTCTTCGCGAATGATCAAAGAGCCCGACCGCACCATGAGTTTCGATCGAGCAGTGGGCGTACCGCGGAACTGTATAAGTGTCCTCGAAGATGAAATCCGCGCTTTTGAAGCCGTCATTCATGTCGCCCTTACGGACTTTTCGAAAATGCGCGATGTTCGAATTCTTTTTCGGGAAAAACCAGGGTACGTGCTGGTACTTTGCAAGCTCAGGATGAATCAAGGGCGCATCATCCTGAAGCGCCGCCTCAACATCGAGCACGGGTTCAAGAACGTCGTACTCCACGCGCACCAGACGCGCTGCCTTTTTTGCAATGGCCGGCGTACGTGCGATCACCGCCGCCACCTGCTCACCGACGAACCGGACATGATCCTGCGCGAACACGTAGCGATCATGCATGTAGAGGCCGAAACGGAACGGAAATTCTTTGCCGGAGACGACTTTCACGACGCCAGTGACCTTTTCGGCCTTCGAAGTATCTATCTTCTTGATCCGCGCATAGGCATGGGGACTCTCGACAATCTCGGCAAAAAGCAATCCAGGCCCGAATTCAAGGTCGTTGATGTACTGCGCCGCACCCGAAATCTTGGCTTTGCCGTCGACACGAACCGCAGATTTTCCAATCACCTTAAAGTCGATTTTTTTCTCAAGTTCGTCACTCACGGCACCCCCCTTTGCAGCCGCCATGCTCCAGCACCGCATCGATAATCGGAGTGTAACCCGTGCAACGGCAGAGGTTTCCGGCTAACCCCTCCTGCACCTGCTCGCGAGTGGGGTGGGGATGTTTTTCAAGAAGTTCAGTGGCCGATAGGATCATGCCCGGAGCGCAAAAGCCGCATTGAAAGACGTTTTTATCGAGGAACATCTGTTGAAGCGGGTTAATCTGCCCCTGATTCATGACGCCTTCAAGCGTGGTCAGCTCTGATCCGTCCACCTCGATCGCCAGGACGAGGCAGCTCCGAACCGTCTTGCCGTCGATCACGACAGTGCAGGTTCCACAATCACCGCGATCGCACCCGCATTTCGGGCTTTTGACCCCGATGCGATCACGAAGCATTTCAAGCAGACCCTCGTTCGGCGAGACGTCGATTGTGCGCATCTCTTTATTCAATTGAAAGCTGATCGATTTTTTCATCATCATAGTCCCTGGGTTGCCTTTGCCTAAATCAGGCTTTTGCCGTACTTTGGTCCATTACCCCGGATTCTCGCTTCGGCGGAAAGCAGTGCGCGTTCCAGCATGATTTTGCACATGTGAAGGCGATACTCCTTGGTCGCACGAATATCCGTGATCGGACTCACCTCTTCCGACACGAGCTCTTTGGCCAAATCGAGAACCGCTGGGTCCAACTTCTTACCCTTCAGGTGTTTTTCGATCCTTGTGCCGCGAAGAGGCGTCGGGCCGACCGATCCAAACGCGACACGACTTTGCCCCTTTTTTCCCATCCAGACAAAAACGCTCGCTTGCGCCAAATCCTCGCCTTGATACCGTCCAAGCTTGATGTAACAGCCCGCGCCCTTTTCCTCCGGTAACGGAATCGAAACATGAGTGACGATTTCACCCGGTTTGATAGCCGTCTTGCGTGCCTGCAAGAACCATTTTTTAGCCGGGATCATGCGTCCGCCACGCACTGCCTTTACATGAATGATTGCGTCCATTGCCAGGAGCACCGGCCCGGAATCCAAGCAGGGAACGGCCGAACAGATATTGCCGACCATCGTTGCGCGATTTCGAATCCCGACTGACGCCACTTTTCCGGCGATTTCCGTGAGAACCGGAAACTTTGACTGAATGACCCTGGATTCCATGAGCTCACCAAAGGTGACCAGCGCCCCCACATTCAGGATGCGCCCTTTCAAGACGATCTTCTTTAATTCGCGCAGGCCCTTGATATCAACGATCAGAGAAGGAGCCACGCTCCCCTCTTTTAAATGGCCGACCAGATCCGTGCCGCCGGCGAGGAGCATCGCTCCGCGATTTTTGGCAACGGCATGAAGAGCTTCCTTGAGCGTCTTGGGTTTCAGGTATTCAAACTCATGAACAATCGCCACTGAACGCTCCTCAGTTATGATCCCAGGCCACCACACGGCAAAAGGCCGATTCCATTTCAATTCCCTTGGTTGGAAACAGACCGATGTAGAGCCGTTTGTTCGAGACCTTCGCGATCTCGCCGCCGATGTTCTCGGCGTGCACCAGCTTTTTTGGAAAGAGCTTCAGATGCATCACCTGGTAATACTCATCCTGCGGGAAAACCTCGTCCCAGCCGCGTCCATCGAACTGTTCCTTCAGACTCTTCTCTGCCGCAAGAAACGCATCGGGATGCCATTTGCGGATGATGGTATTCATCGGGTGATCCGCGCTGCCACAATCGACACCGATCCATTTGAGTTTCATTTTCAAGGCCCATTTGTGAAATCCAGGCGCGGGCCCGGGGTGCCGCACGAAGTAACGAAGCTCATCGCTGCCCTTCTGATCCCATGCGTAGCGGTGATACCCGGTATTGATGATCAGAACATCGCCTTTTTTCACCTCGACGCGGTCCATGATCATTTCCGGAGTGTAGAGGCTGTAATCCGACACCTCGTCTGAAATGTCAGCGACCACGCCGGGTCCGACCCACTCGTTCATCGGGACTTGTCCGATGGAACGTCCCGAAGCGTGAAAGTGAATTTCGCCGTCAATATGGGTGCCGACGTGATTGCTCGTCGTGATGACCTGACCATTAGCTCCCTGCCCCATATGAGCACCCGCAATCCGTTTGAAATACTGGATGCTGAGCGGAACATAGCTCGGCCAAGGCGGCGTGTGAACGCTCAGGCGCTGTGTGAGGTCGTACATTTTAAGGGAGCTCATGTACTTCAGGAACTCATCAGCCTTTTTGCTGCTTTTCTTGGATTTACTGTTCAGTGTTTTTTTCATCGTGAAACTCCTTCTTTAAGAAAACAGTCCTTCGAATGCCCGAATAAACGGCTCCGGGGGTGCGCTCAGAACGCCGGCTCCGACTTGTCCGATACCGGGCTTCTTATGAGCCACGCCAGTATCGATGAATGGGAGAATATTCTTATCCACCACTTTCCGCACATCGATTCCAGTCGGCGTCCCACGGAAATCAAGCGAAGGGATCTGATAGACGTTATTTTCGGCAGCCGTTATTTCGTACATCTGAAGTGTATAGTTCAGAGCGTCCTCGGCCCGACCCCCGACAAACTGGACAATGGCCGGTGAAGCGGCAATCGCAAAGCCCCCTAAACCAGCTGTTTCAGTGATTGCGCTATCGCCAATATCCGGATTAGCGTCATCCTTCGTGTAGCCCTTGAAATAAAGAGCATCCGGAACAGGAGCAGGTCCCGTAAACCATTTCGAACCGGTTCCGGCAAGCTGCACTCCGAACTCGGTGCCGTTTCGCGACATGGTGATCACGATGCTCGAATGTGAGATCCCTTCGGCGGCCTGAAGGGCGCACTTCGCCGCAGCCATCGAAAGGTTCAGGAAAAAATGATCGTTGCTATTGATGAAATTCAGGACGTCCACGGCAATTTGCCGATCCTGAGTGGTTTCGACAATCGCAGGGGCAAGAGCCCGGTAGAAAAGGGAGGTCGCCGCACGATTGCGGTTATGCACTTCGTCGCCCATGTGGAGCGCCTGTGCGATCAGTGTTTTCAGATCGATTCTGCCCAACTTTTGGATCGCGGCATGGAGTACAGGAAAAAGAACCGTCTCCATCCACTTCAAACGTTTCACGACATCTTCGCCATAAGCACCGTATCGAAGCACCTTTCCGAGACCTTCATTTTGCGTACAATAGGCGACGTTTCCAAAAGTCTCGTTCTTAACGACAAATACCGGCATCGAGGGTGAAATGATACCAGCCATAGGACCCACAGCTGAATGCTCGTGGCAAGGCGAGTACTCAATCTCGCCGCTTGCGGCAAGCTTCTCCGCTTGCGCATCGTCTTTCGCCAGCCCTTCATAGAGCAGCGCTCCGATCACTCCGCCTTTCATCGGCCCACACATCCGCTCCCAGGTAACCGGAGGTCCTGCATGCAGCAGTAAGTTCTTCTTCATTCCAGGTATGAGATCCAAAGCGCGGCCCATCCCAATGAGCATGGGCCTGGCCGCGAGAATTCTCTTCATGGCTTCCTCATTGGCCACATTCACCTGAGCTTCAAGCGTTTTGCTATTGTCTTTTGATTTTCCGCTCACGGCAAGGCCCGGTCTGAAATCCACCTGAATGGACTTGATCCCATTTCGGTCAAAAGACTCTTTAAAGGACGAAAGTCCGATATTGACGACACTCAGCTCGCGTTGAAACAAGTCAGTCATACGGAATCCTTTCCAGAAAGTTCCAGAACACCGCGCGCAAAACGGGCTGCCGATGCGTTCGAGGGTGCGACGATCACTCCGGCGCCCCGGAGCGCCGTGACCACTTTCGTACGATTCTGCGGATCCTGGTCAGTTCCAGTCACGCTCATTACGATCGGGAGATACCGTCCCGCTGCTTGAGCCTTCCTCTTTGCCTCCAAAAGAACGGGAAGAAGTTCTGGAAGCGGGTCCATATGCGCCCCCCAACCTAAAACGAGATCCAGGAGTAAAACGGCGACTTCCGGCTTCTCGGCCTCCTCTAGAATCCGTTTATTTCTGAGAGTGAAATCAATCATGGGATGAGGTCGCCCGATCGTGAACTCGTCGTCACCGAAGTCGATAACGGTATGCTGATCGCCCTTCATGCCCTGAAGAAGAAACAGGGTTTCGCTCACAAACGTTCCGCCGGTATACAGACCTCGGAGGTATTTTTGAGACGACCGGAGCTTTGCAGCTTCAATTTCTATCACTTCATGAAACCGCGGATTGCCCGAGGTTCTCGAAACCGGTTTTCCAAGCGCGCTCTCCACGGCTTTATAGGCTCCCTCTTCAAGAGTTGCGGTAGCCACCATACCGCTCCCCTTAAAGAGTTCCGGGTTCGCGCCCAGGAAAGTCCCGATAACGGGCTTTTTGCAGTCCTTCACCTTCTCGAGAATATTCTTCAGAACGGCTTCGTGCGGTGGCTTAGAAACCAAAAGGAGAACCTCGGTCTTAGGATCGTTGATCAAATAATCCAGCGCCTGAAGGAAACTGATCCCGCCGATTTCCTTTTTTACATCCCGCCCGCCGGTACCGATCGCCTGCGAGATACCCGCGCCGGCATTGGATATGAGAGTGGTCACCTCCTGGGCTCCCGTGCCGGAGGCAGCGACCACGCCAATGTTTCCGCGGTTCACGTTATTGGCAAACGCAAGAGGAACTCCGTTGATAATGGCGGTTCCGCAATCCGGCCCCATAAGGAGAAGCCCGCGGGAGGAAGCGAACTGCTTGAGCTCAAGTTCCTGCTCAATCGAAACATTATCGGAAAAGAGCATGACATGAAGGCCGTTTTCCAACGCCTTCCGCGCTTCGGCGGAAGCATAGCGCCCAGCTATCGAAATCAACGCAAGGTTTGCATCGGGAAGTGTCTTGAGCGCGCCATCCAGACTTCTTGCCACGTTTCCTATTTTCAATTCGCGATGTCTCGACTTCAGGGCTTCAATCGCCTGCAAAAGAAATCCGTCGGCAAGCTCGGCGGACGCCGCGGCAACTGCGACCACAAGATCGCTCTCGCCGGCAGCGTTGACATCCGGAGTCGAAAGACCGGCACCCCGCAGCAGGCGCTTGTTCTCGTCGGTAGCCATGACGACTGCTGAATCCAAAACTCCGGCCTGCTCAGAGAGAAGCTTTGCCACGCGCATCAGAGCGACCGAATCGTGATACTCCCCTTTTTTTACGGTTGCCTTGGCGATCATCCCCAGTTCTCCCCTCGAAGGCCCAATAACCAGCCGGTGGAGGTGTCCGCGCCCGAAGTCGCGCCAACATCGAGCACGCGCAGCAGCGCACGTTCGATTTCCACCTCTTTACCGGTTTTCAAAGTCTGAATCATCGTCTTCCATCGAGCACAAATCAACCCCTGAAAAGAGCGCCTGATCAGATGCGTTGAAAGGGAGGAAGAAGCCTCATCGCTCAAAATTCCGGTCAGAGTTGCGCCATCGAGATCCAGTGAGCTGCCATGAAACCTCAGAGCCATTGCCACTCCTGCAATGAAATCATCGCCCGAGGGCGTTAGCCCCCAGCCCAAGCCTCTGAGCTCAGTGAAACATTCGAGGTACCTTTGCTCACGCAGAAGACCAGCGCCTTTTCGGAATCGCTGAAGCAAGGCTTCTTCAAATCCTCTCCGAAAGAGTTCCTCCCGTTCTGTATCGAGTAAAAATACAAGGCTTCGTTCCGGGGCATGTTTCTTTAGCAAATGTTCAAAAAGCTGGATTCGTTCGCCAAATGCGCCCCGATCTCCAGCTGAAAACCGCGGCAGAGCTGAATCAAATACGGGGACAGCATCTAGAAGTATGCGATTGCCACCCCAGCTCATCCATGGCGTCGCGCCCCCTTCGAGACCACCGATTTCGATCTCATGAAGGGCGTCCTCTGGCAATTCACACCAAACCAGAGAATCCGGACCGGAGCCGACCTCAGGGGTGACCATCGAAATGAATCGTCCGGCGTTGCTGTAATTCAATGCCCGCTCAAAGGAAGAATGAAGATAATACTTACCCTCGCGGAGCTGATCTCCTCTATTGAGAATCGGAATGCGCTCTCCCGTGAATTTCACCCGCAAAACATACCCGATTTCTCTTTAAACTTGCCACGCCTTTTGACACATTCCATTCATATGTCTTTGTCAGGCCTGGCAATTAGGTTTACGGAATTCAGCGAACGTTACATCCCGGATGCATTTATCTTCGCGCTTCTCGCCACTCTAGCCATTTTTGGCCTGAGTCTGACATTGGCAGGAGCTTCGCCGGACCTGGTGCTGACCAGCTGGGGCAAGGGTTTCTGGGAGCTCATTCCCTTCACGATGCAGATGTCCCTGATCATTATTACCGGGTACGTGCTCGCCACGGCGAAACCGGTATTCCGAATGATCATCTGGCTCGCCGAACTGACGACACATCCAAGGGCCGCCGTTCTTCTGATTGCTCTTTTCTCTATGGTCACCTGCTGGTTCAACTGGGGGTTCAGTTTGATCATCAGCGCCATTCTCGCGAGAGAGGTCGCAAAAAGAAACCCGACTGTCGATTACCGGGCCGCCGCAGCAGCCTGTTTCCTTGGGCAAGGAAGCATGTGGGCGCAAGGACTCTCGGGATCCGCTAATCTTCAGATGAGCACGGCAAACGCACTGCAGCCCGCGATTCAAGCCGTCGTGGCCCGCGGGGGGCTGATTCCTTCCGGGTTGATCGGCCTTCAACATACGGTTTTTCTCTGGCAGTCGCTGCTCACGGTCGCGATCGAGATTATTTTAGTTGGCGTTGTGGTCTGGTTTTACACTCCGGTGGGCGCAAAGTGTAAGAACGCGGCGGCACTTCAGATCAAATTTGGTCAATTCAACCATGAAGCCAGCGATGAACTCGGTAATGAGGGCGCCACCAGCCAGTCACCCCGTGCGCGAACCCCCGGAGAGTGGCTCGAACACTCTCGTATTCTGAATTTTGTACTTGGGATTCTCGGGTTATCGTATCTCGGAAGCGTTCTTTTCAAGGCCCCCACCCTGGTCATGGCAATCACGCTGAACAACCTGAATTTCTTTTTCCTGACACTGGGAATCCTGCTTCATGGCACGCCTCACCGCCTGATGAACGCGTTCAAAGAAGCGACCCCTTCAGTATGGGGCGTGATCCTTCAGTTTCCCTTCTATGCGGGGATTGCTGGAATGATCACGGGCACCGCGCTCAATGAAAAGATCGCGCATTTCTTCGTTTCGATCTCCAATCAGGTGACCTTTGCACCGATCATTTCCATTTACTCCACCCTTCTTGGCATTTTCGTGCCCTCAGGAGGCTCGAAATGGGTGATCGAGGCACCCTATGTTCTCTCCGCAGCGCACGATCTGAAGGTCCATTTGGGGTGGGTCGTGGCGGTTTACAATCTTGGCGAAGCGCTCGCGAACCTGATTCAACCCTTCTGGATGCTTCCCATCCTGGCGATCCTGGGACTTAAAATTCGCGATGTGATGGGTTACACCGCGATTGTTTTTCTGGCACTCTTACCTGCCGTCCTCATCATGGTCACTGTGCTTGGAATGACACTATCCTACCCGCTTTAAGAGGTTGCTTAAGCAGCCTCTTTTCTGAACGGAATTTCCGTGAGCTTACTGACGACGCGATCGGCGCCAGCATCGCGCAGCATCTCGTAGTCATCATGGCGAGCCACTCCCACGATGTATCCGAAATGGCCCTTGCGTGCGGCTTCGATGCCCGCAATCGCGTCCTCTACCAATATACAATCCTCAGGCGGGGTCTCAAGCGCGGCGGCGGCGGCGAGAAACATATCAGGCGCGGGCTTCCCGGGCATCCCCCATTCCTGCAGATGCGTGCCGTCCACTCTGACGTCAAAGAGCCGGTGAAGATCAGCGAGCTCAAGGATTTCACCGCAGTTCTTGCTGGATGAAGCGACCGCCGTTTTCAGACCCTGACTTCTCCACTGATGAAGAGCATCGACCGCGTCTTCGAATACCTCAGGCCCTTTCTGTCGCAGCAACTCCTTGAAGTACCCGTCCTTCCGGTTCCCAAGGCCATGACAGGTTTCCGAGTGAGGATCGTCAGAATGCGAACCATGCGGAAGCGATATGCCGCGTGACTCCAGAAATGAGCGCACTCCGTCTTCCCTGGGCTTCCCGTCCACGTAACGGAAGTAGTCTCGTTTCTCATCGAACGGCCCACGGGCCGCCTCGTCCAGCGGCCGTGTAGCCAGAAATTCGTCAAAGAGCCGCTTCCACGCTTGCGCATGCAGGCTTGCTGTTCGAGTAACGACTCCGTCGAGATCCAGAATGACGGCTCGCCATACCTTTTGAAACGCTGTTTGAACCTTCATGCGGAATGATTGCAGCAAGGTATGCGCCGTGCACCCCGTTTGCTTCATGACCATTGACAGACTCAAACAACGACGTTTCGCTCTCGTCGTCATTCCAGCTCTGACTACCCCTGATGTCATCGAATCCGTCGTACCCGTTCTGAAATTGGGATTGCGAGTTCTCATGGTGAGTGACGCCAAGCATGAAAAGCCCGCTCGCTCCCGTCTTGAGGAAATGGTGCCCACGCACTTGCGGCATCGCCTCGTGCATCAAGACTCGAACGAATGGACGACCTATTCGCGATCCGGTGAGCCGCTCGTGCGGGAGCAGCCGCACAATCTCACCTGGGTCGTGACAAGATTCGCCCGGGAGTGCGGAATAGACCCAAAAGAGATCCTTGTTGCTTATCGCACCGGTGATTTCGGTGGAAGCAGGGTGGACCTCGACATCAAGGAAGCGACCTTCGTGGACGATGGAAACCCGGTGGCGCTGCTTGGCGCGATCGCCGAACACATGGAGAAAGGGGAACTCGATGCGCTGCCTGAGGGGCCTCACATGGATCCTGCCTGGGTTATCCTCAGGGAAGGATACGATCCCGCGCATGAACTGGAAGTCGAATCGCTGCTGACCGTCAGCAATGGCTATGTCGGGACGCGCGGTACGCTTTTCGAAAGGGGCTCGCCTCTGGGGCCAGGCACGCTGGTTGCCGGTCTCTTCGAAAGAATAAAGGAAGACAATCCGATACCAGCGCTTGTCGCTGCTCCTGAATGGGTCAGAGTCAGAATCTCGATTCTTCCCGAGGAAAGCGAGGAAGAACGCGAGGAAGAAACAGCCTCATCATTTGAAAATGACATCCTGGGCGGAACGTATCAACAGAATCACCGAGTGCTGGACATGGGCAGCGCGATGTTGTGGCGGGAACTGAAGCACCAGGATCCGGCTGGAAGAGTTACCAGCGTTCGCGGATTTCGCCTTGCTTCCCAGGAGGACCGGCATCTATTTCTTCAGTCATTCACGCTCATTCCAGAAAACTATTCGGGTCGTCTGCGGGTGGAAGCCGAAGCAGACCTCTATCCAAGCAAGCACAAGAGCTACCTGAATCCGTATCCTTCCAGGATAGCGATCGTCCGGGCACGCGCGGGAAAGGGAGAACCGATCATCGTCAATTATTCGTACGCCGGAGGTGCACAGATATCAGTGGCCCAGATCGGCGTTCTGAATGTTACAGGGAATCGTCTGATGCATCCTGCCGTGAGCCGCATCGAAAACCGGGTGGCGAATCACTGGGAGTTCGAGGCAGAGCTCGGGAAAGAGTACCGCCTGGACCGATTTGTTTCGATCTTCACTTCACGGGATTCGCGCAAACCCGCCAAACAGTCGCGAGCGCATGTTACATCCATGGCGGAGCGGCCGATGGAAACACATCTGCGGTCACATCTCGATAACTGGAAAAGCCGCTGGTCCGTCGCCAACATCGAGATTGAGGGCGATCCGGCTTCGGAAAGAGCCTTACGTTTTGCGTCCTACAGCCTTCTGAGCGCAGCCAATCCCGATGACGACCGTGTTTCAATCGGGGCGCGCGCATTGACCGGTAATTCCTATTTCGGTCATGTGTTCTGGGACACCGAGATTTTCATGCTCCCGTTCTTTATATGCGTGGCTCCCGACGTTGCAAGAAGCCTGCTGATGTACCGCTATCATACATTGACCGGAGCCCGCAAAAATGCGCGCAAGAATGGCTACCGGGGGGCGATGTTCGCATGGGAATCGGCGGATACGGGTGAGGAAACCACGCCGCGGCACATGACGAGCCCTTCCGGAGAAAAAATCAGAATCCTGACGGGTGACCAGGAACATCACATCACCGCGGATGTCGCGTACACAGCCTGGCAGTATTACCTTTATACGGGCGATCGCGGCTTTCTGGCGGGGCCTGGCGCGGAAATACTTATGGAGACCGCCCGCTTCTGGGCGAGTCGAGTCGTGAGAAAAAAAGACGACGGCAAGTTTCACATCGAGCATGCGATCGGGCCTGACGAGTACCACGAGGACATCGCGGACAACGCGTTCACGAACGAAATGGCGAGGTGGAATCTCAGGCAAGCCGCCACTGTGGCACGGGAACTCACCCGTTCCCCGGAGACGCGCGCCGGAGTTCTGGAATTACTTGATCGCCTGCGTGTCGATGAAAAGGAGCTCTCAAGCTGGACAGAGATCGCCGATGACATCGTCATTGCCAAAGAACGCGACGGTGTGACTGAGCAGTTTCGTGGTTATTTCGGACTCGAGGACCAGACCGTGTCTCTGGAAAGGCAGCCCGGAGGTGCGGATTTTCGCGTATTTCTCGACATCGAGACACTTGGAAGGACTCAGCTTCTCAAACAGGCTGATGTCGTGATGCTTCAATATCTGATGTCGGATCAATTCTCCATGGAACAGAAGCGGCGCAGCTTCGAATATTACGAAACTCGAACTTTGCATGGCAGTTCACTGAGTCCAGCGATTTACGGACTGATGGCAGCGCGCCTTGAAAAGGGCGAATCGGCATTCCGTTACTTCAAAATGGCGGCCGAGGTCGATCTGGAGAACAACATGGGCAACGCGTCCGGCGGTCTCCATTCAGCAGCTCAGGGAGGCCTGTGGCAAGGTGCCATCATGGGTTTTGCCGGAATGCAGGCGTCATTAGAGGGACTGTCTTTATCACCCAAGTTGCCCGCACACTGGCGCGAACTGCGATTTCAGGTTCATTGGCGGGGACAGTTGCTCCTGATCCGGGCGTCAAATCAGCGTCTCGAGATGGAAAACAGCGGTTGGGAACCCGTTCTTGTGGGCGCCCGCGGTTCGGGATTGCGAGAACTGGCTCCTGGAGCGGCGCGGAAGTGGAAGCCGGTTTCAGAAAACCATTGGCAGGAGGTCGCATGAAACTAGTGAATGCTGTCTATGTCCCGCTCGATCGCAGCGATGCCGCAAAAGCGGTGATTCCGATCGCATCCGCTCTGGCCGATGCGCTGGGGGCGACATTATGTTTCGTGCACGCAATGGAACATGCAGGAGCGGCTGATGACCTCCTCGAATATCTTCAACTTCAACGCAAGCAGCTTCACCATGCGATTCTGGAACCCCTGGAAGGCGAGCCAGCTGAGATGATTTCAAAAACGATCGCCGAGCACCCCCGTTCGATGGTCGTCATGCCGGTGCGATCAGGCGAAAACGCCGGCTCAGCGGGACTTGGACCTGTCTCTTTGCAGGTTTTGAAAAATGCCCGATGTCCTGTGGTACTTGTTCCGCATGGAGGGGAATGGGAGAACTGGAAACCGATGCGAATGCTGCTACCCCAGGACAGTACCGCCGCGTGTGCGGCGGCAGTGGCCCCCGCCGCAGAAATCGCGGATCATTCGAAGGCAAGCCTCACGTTACTGCATGTGCCTAGCTACTCTGGAAAGCCATTTTCGCCCGAACAAGGGGCACTTCCCCTGCCCCGCTATCAGGACCATCAGCCGCAGCATGCTTTGGTAGCCTGGCGGGAGGAGTTCATAGAGCGGCTTCGCGAGATGGGACACGTAACGGAGAATACAAAACTTAAACTCATTCTGGGAATGAACGATCCGGCAGACGAGATCCTGGCATGGGACAAAAAACTTGCACCCGACCTGATTGTGCTGCCATGGTACGGCGACTTCGAGCACGCTTCCGTCCTGAAGAAAGTGCTTCTCGAAACGCGTTCCCCGGTAATGGTGATTCCGATCGCAGAGCATGCAAAGGATGAAAAAGCCGCATGACAAAAAAACTAAGGCGCATATTCCTCTGCAAACATCTCCCACATGACAAGACAGAATGAAGTGATGATCGGACCGACAACGAAACCGGAAAAGCCGAACATGCTGACCCCTCCGAGAGTGGCGAGCAGGACCAGGTAATCGGGCATTTTGGTTTCCCGTCCGACAAGGATCGGGCGTAGCACATTATCCACGAGTCCAATAATCAGCAGACCGCCGGCGATCAGGAATATCCCCTTCCATAACTCCCCGCCTACAATCAGAATAACCGCGGCAGGAAGCCAGATCAGACCGGTACCTACGGCCGGCAGCAATGAGAGAATTCCCATGATCACTGCCCAGAATACCGGAGCCTGAATTCCAACGATCGCGAACAAAACCCCTCCGATGGCACCCTGCACTGCAGCGACCACAAGAGTGCCTTTCACAGTGGCTCGTGAGACTTCGGCGAACTTCTGAAAAAGCCGCCTTTCCCGTACATCGCCTATCGGCAACGCTCGGATAACAACCCGGACGAGCTGATCTCCATCACGGAAAAAGAAGAACAGAAAATAGAGCATGAGGACGAACACAATCGTATTGACCGCGACGTTCTGTCCCATGGCCAGTGCCTGGCCGGCGATCCACTGGGTCACGGTCACTGCGCCAGACTGGATTGCCTCCCGGACCTGGTCGAGTTCAATACCGAACTCGCTCAGGGCCGTCGCGAGTCTTGGCGTGAATTTCTGCATAAATGCCACAGGTGCGGCCAGGTCAATCTGTCCGGTCGCGATCTGCTGATAGAGGCCAAGCGCCTGGCGGGCCACGGACGTGACGATCAGCGCGGTTGGAATCAGAACAACAAAAATTACCGCGAATATCGTGAGGAGCGCCGCGATAGCGCGGCGCCCGCGAAGCATACGAGCCGTTCTGCGGTACGCTGGCTGAAACAGCACCGCGAAGACAGCCGCCCAGAATACAGGCATCAGGAATGCGCGGGTCATCCAGATGAATAGCGCCGTCACTACGAGCACAAGAGCGAAGAACACGCGACCCTCGAAATTGCGGAAATATGTCGCCGGCCCCATAGAGCCAGGCGGGTATCAAGCACCATGCCATCCAGCATGGTCCCCCAGTTGCACCGTTCACATGAAACAAACAAATTTGTCGAAACGCTGAGGAGTGTCATGACTCGATTGCTAGTTATGTCCGCTTTGATAGTTGGCCTTCTGGGGTCAGTAACACTGAACGCTCAGGTGACGATCGATGTGGTGTCCCCCATCCGTGCATTCGATCTGGATGGTGCCCGAGCGGTGCCCATGAACGTTCAAAACATGACCTTGGATCTTACGATTGATCCAGCCAAGAAGGAAACAGTGGGTCGCGCAACGATCCAGTTCCAGTCGCCCGAGGCAGGCAGGCCTTACTTTCTTCTGAAAGGCATCATTCAATCGGTTCAACTCAATGGTCAGCTCATTGGAGTGCAGCCGTCCGAAAATCCAGGCGATGAAACCGTGAACGTACTGAGCAGCGCTGTTCCACCAGGAATCAATCAAACCCTGCAGATCGACTATCTCATCACGGTGGATGCAATCAGTTATCGTGAAGGTGGAGTTGGATTCGTTACCGCAATGGCTGATATCAGCGACGGGAACTTCTTCGAGGAGTATGCTCCCGCGAGCTATGAGGACGATCAGCTGAAGCTGATCCTCAATGCCTCGCTTGTCGGGACGGACAAACCTCATCAGATTTTCACGAACGGAACGGTGACGCAGCCCAATCCGACCTCCTGGTCGATTGAGTTTCCCCCTTACTTCACCACCTCTTCGTTTTATGTGCATTTGACCGATACGGATTTCGAGGTACGGCGAAGCACCTATCCAGGCGTGGAAAAACCAATTCCAATCACCGTGTATTCCGCGAGTGCGAGAGCCGCGGACGAAGCCATTGCAGCTTTGCCGGAACTTTTTTCGGAGCTCGAGGGCGATTATGGTCCCTATCTCCATGGCTCTTTCACCGCATTCATTTCGGGAAGTGGGGGTATGGAGCATGGCGGGGCCACCATCACGAGTCTAGCGGCCCTCGGACATGAACTCACCCACTCCTGGTTCGGACGTGGGGTGATGCCGTCCGGCGGCTCGAGTGGCTGGATCGATGAAGCAATCGCGACCTGGCGCGACCGGGATTACCCCCGGAGCGGAACCGTGGAGGATCTGGATCCGGCCAATATCGGGAACCTCTCGCCGTTTGAGCGATTCACCCCGTTTGCCGCCTATGATCAAGGCGGCGATCTGCTCACCGTAATGGATAACCTGTTCGCTGGAAATCTCGGCGGATTGAAGTCAGTTTTACGGGATTTCTTTTCAACCTGGAAAACGCGACTGGTATCGACCGAGGATTTTCAGAACTTTCTGCAATCAAGAACCGCGACCAACCTGGATCCGATCTTTGAGACCGCTGTCCTCGGAAGAAATACGGCCGGTACCGTCGGAACCACTCCCCCCGCAGAACCTGGGCAGGTTGGCGTTCCTCCGGCCGGAACTCTCCATCCGCCCTCGCTCACGCCTGAGGAAATTCGGGACCTGCGCTAGTACCGGCGCCCGGGGTTGCCATTCATATGGTTTATACGTCAGCTTATTCGTCACTGTGTAAGTCTTGAACAGAGGTGTGTCTTTTTTAATTCCTGATTTTCCTCAGCTTTCGCGATCATTTCGGCAGGGCGTTTAATTTGCATGGAATAGAAGCATCGCACAATCGGGGGAAACCATGGGTAACCGCACAGATCTTTGTGTTCGTGCCGTCAAGCTCGTCCTGGTGGGAATATCCTTCTCTTTGGGAACTCCCGGTTTCGGAACTGATTGCCAGCTCTGTCAGGAGAACACTTCCGCGCTTGCCAGCCTGATTCAGGCGACCCAAGTTGCTGTCGAAAGCACCTGGTCCAGCTGCGGACGAGAATTAACTCAATCTGACAGAGCACAACTCAAGAGGACGCGCACGGAACTTCTTGCCGCATCGAAAAAGTCAAAAACGGGAGCAGAGCGTTCCCGCGCTGTTTCAAAAATAGTCGCCTCACATGAGAAGAAACTCAGCTCCACCGCGATTGGTGCCATTCTGGGGGAAGCCGCACGGGTACAGGTCGGAATCATCCAAAAAGGCCTGAAGGCGAATCCCGGACTCACTCGATCACTATCTACTTTCGACAAAGCTTCCGCCGAATACACAAACAACCGCAATCGGATGTTCGGAGGCGTTGTCGGAATAAAGGAAGATGACCGAAAACTGGACCGGGCAGTCACCGACCTGAAGAAGACCATCGCAACCGCGAAGCTCGACTCGGATTCCAAAAGGATCCTCACGAAAAACATGTACAGCGTCCTTTCACAGGTTTACCAGAATGCGAGCAAACGAGCGGAGGAAAGCGCACGACGCGCCTCCGTCGGGATGTTCCTGACGAGCTCGATACTTTCTGTGGATCTTGTTTTTCTTTCTTACCTGGGGCTTTTCACTCCTGCAGGTGCAGTGACTGGAGCTGCGGCGAAAATCGCCATGACCTCGGCGGCCTCCGCCGCAGGCGGCATGGGGCTGGCTGGAATTGATGGACTCGGACGAATAGCTGGTTACGCGGCCACCCAAAACGAAGAAGGACGCGATTTTTTCTGTAAGCTGGGCGACCAGATGAACAGTCATGGCCGAGAAGTCCTGAATCGCGCGCTGACCGGTGCGATCATCGGAGGCGGCCTCGGAGGCGGAGTAGCGGGGGCAGCAATGATCAACGCAACCGCCGCAAAAGTGCTCGCCACCGGCACAACCGGGGTCTTCGCATGGGGCTCAGGCGAAGCGGCGATAAAATCACATCAAGATGCCAGGGAACTCGACAAGCAAGCGCAAGACGCGCGCAAGAAAGGCAATCTGGCAGCAGCTGTTGACTTAGAGAACCGTGCGAAACATGCGAGAGTGGATACTGCCGCGAACAGCCTGGGAACTCTGCTGGCACTGAGCGGCTCCGTGGCAGGAATGAGGGTGTCCAAAGGGCTTGGTGTAAGTGTCCGCAAGACATCGAAGATTGGCCAGAAGAAGGCACCGGCGGTTCCAGCGAAAGCTGCGGCAAAAGTGACGCCGAACCCACTGCCGATCGCCAAGTCGCGAGCCAACCCCGACGTCTGTCCATTGAAGCCTGCTTCAAAGTGGGCACTGCAGCCGAAGAGAGCGCCTCTTCTCCCGAGTTTCGATCTTGGGCAAAACGCAAATCTATCAATGTATGCAGGGCTGGGCCTATTGTCTTTCGGTGCGTTGTCGACGCTCTCCGGTTGCGGAAGTGGTGGCGGAGGAGGCGAAACAGGCGGGGATCCGGCACCGGATACGTCCAGCAGTTCCTCCTGCACGCAAACAAACTCTTGTGGCGTACGCCTAGGATGGAATCCGCCAGTTGATGAGAACAAAGTCGAGATGTCCGTGAGTGGATACAAGATTTATTGGGGGACGACGCCCGGACTTTACACGAATTCCATCGACGTAGGGAACCAGCTCGAGGCGGAGGTGACCGGCCTTGGCGCGGGGACGTATTACTTCGCTGCGACCGCTTACTTGAATGAGATGGAAAGCGGATTTTCGAATGTGGTCTCAGCGGATTTCAATGCCCCCGCAGGTTCTGGCGGCTCTCCGGGCAGTGATGCGGTGCTTGCAGCGGCCCGGGTCATCATCGGTGACGATGGCCGAATGCAGGTTGCAACGCCGGAGTGACCTGTCGAGAAACTCTCACGCCGCTTTCTTGGGCGGGGCTGCTGGCGTGCGTTCGACAGCGTCCACTTCGTTGGTCGTTGTCTCGTTCCAAAGGTAATCGAGCGCGTTCGAATATCGATTCACGAGCGAATAATAGAGGCCCTCGACCGAAAACATCGTGTTGATGAGAGTCATCGCGGCCGAGAACGCGATACCGACGATCGATTTCAGCATGGCATGCGATATCGTCATCAGGAAGGCATCCATGACGCGTTTGGTTTCATCGACATTCCCGAGGTCCATACCGCCTAGTTCAGGCAAGCCTTTTGAAATTCCGAGGAAAGTTCCCAGAATACCGCCGATCAGGAACATCCCCGGTAGGATGTTCAACAGCTCATGAAGAAATGCGACCGGAACGATACCGAGCACCCGATTGAAGTAAGGATTACTCTCAAATGACGATTTGGCGGTTTCCACCATCTTCGGCGGCATGCCTTCGCGACGAAAATACCGAATACTTCGAAGGGTGTCTTCAATGAGCCGACGAGAGCCGTCCTGAATCAGGAAAAGTCGGTCCGTCAGGCTCCAGACAGCGTCCAGGTTGCGGCGTTTGAACTTGTCCCGCATTTCGAAACACTCAATGAAAGTCTTCTCAAGAAGGATCCGGGTGATTCGATAAAAAGAGGCCACCCGGGGCGCGTCCGTCGCCATCAGATACACTCTGACCCGCTTCTCAAACTCGAGCGCGAATCTCGCCTCGCTTCGCGCCGTATAGTAAATCAAAGCTCGCGCCAGCAGGCCTCCGAAGAAAGCGAACAGCATCAGCGGCATCACGACCGCCGACATTGCATCCACCACATGGGCCAAGATAAATTGGTCTAACATCGCCTTCTCCTATTGCTCTTTCAGATTGAACTTGATGATCACCATCTGACTCTTTCTGCAGTCATACCGGCTGCAGTAGTCATCCCGCGATGCGAGGCCCCGCTCCTTCAGGGGTTCCGCGCCGAGATAACTCCGCCCTGACACCTTCACGAGCGGAAGCAGTGCTTTCTGATGCTCGAAATTCAGACGGTTCGGATCGAATACGAATTCAAAAATGGATTTGGCTCGTCGATAACTCAGGTCCATGTTGTAGTTGACGGCCTGGCGATCACCGGCCGAAAGGCTGCCCGGATCGACGACTTTGCCCTGAAAGGTCGGAGAAGCAAAGCCGACGATCTCGACTGAGCTGATGCGTTTTGATATTTTTCCGTCCTCAAACAGACTCTTCGCGTAAACGGGAATCGTCTTTTCGAGAATGCGCCGCATATTTCCCTTGAGCGCGGAGCTATCGGTATCGAAGTACTCCGGCTGGAATTCGATGGTGACATCCCCGCTCTTCGGATCGACCTGGGCCTGTATCCCGGATTTGCTGAAGTTCTTCTTTATCTGTTCGGCGAGGCGGCGCTGTTCATTTAACTTCGTGATACTTGTCTTGAGATCCTGCTCGAGAGTCTGATTCGTCTTCTGAAGTGCGGCAATGGACTCCTGGTACTTGCCACTCGCATTCTTAAGTGCGCTTCGCGTATGCGCAAGATCGCCATTGAGCGCATCCATCTCCGCCTTGAACTTCGCGTTGCGACTTTCGACCGCTGCCCGGTATTCGCGCTCCTTCTCCACTCGTGCCTGCGCACTCAGCTTCGCATCACGCAGCGCCTCATCAAACTGCCGCTTCTGCTCGGAAAGAGATGTCTCGTGCGTCGCAGTGATAGCAGTCATCTGCGATTCAAATTGCGTCTGCCTGGCGCTCAGTTCGGCAACCAGTTTCTCAGCCTGGCGATTCTTCTCGTCCAGCCGGGTCTTCGTTTCATCCAGTTGTTTCGCGAACTGGTTATTGGCATCACGAAGAGTGGCGATCCTCTTGCCGCTTTCGTTCTCGAGTTCCCGAAGCTCCTTTTCGTACAAAGCCCGATTCTTCTTACTGGTGCGATAAGCCGTTTTAAGTCGTTCCGCCTTCGCTTTGAGTTCGCTTTCAATCGTCGCGATCTGCGCGTTGTTCTGCTCGATCGTTTTCGTCTTCTGATTGACTTCGTTATCGAGGACGTCAAGTTCGCGCGTCTGTTCCTGAATCACTTCGTTCTTGTTCTGGAGTCGTCCCGACGCGATCAGGTTCGCATTAACGATGTTCTTGACGAGCTGCTGGTAATGATTCAAACCATCCTCACGTGATTTCGCGGCACGCGCTTTCTTCAGTGCCTGCTCATGCTCGCTTTTCGCCTCGGTTTCAAGGAGCGTCAGCTTGTCCATCAGCTCCTGATAGATGGCGACTTCATCTTTCGACGGGCCCTTCTGGAGATAGTCGTCTTTGAGAACCTCATACGTCTTGAGTTGCTTCTGGAGTTCCGATACCTCTGTTCGAGCTGCCTGCAATGCCTGCGACTGCACGATGGATGAGGTTCCACTTCTTAAATTCGCGACAACATAAAGAAGAAGGAATGTGACCGATAACACCAGAAAGAGGTCGCTGTAGGAGGTCCACTGGTGACTTCCCTGCTCGACCCGGCTCTTGATCCTGTCGTAGTTCAGATTCATGCACCCTTACATCGACAGTTTTCGCCAACATCTGAATGAACTAAATCGGTTGAATCTCAATGTTTTCAGTTCAGTTGCCGCAAAATTCGCGCATACCGCTCAGGCTTACGGATCAAAAAACCGATCGAATGTTGGGAAGAATCAATATGACAGGAACAATAAAAATCCGAATTCATCATAACAGTGGTCGCCGCGAGAAAGTCGCGCTTCGAATCACCTCGGGAACACATATTTCACTGAACGAGGAGGCGCTGGGGTTCAAGACCGGGTGCTTCATCGAATTGGGTGAAAGCGAAACACGCATCATCGCCGAAGACGGGGCGAGCGATTTCTCGCTGAACGGGAACGCCGGCCGCAGCTTCGAATTGAAAGTCGGTGATTTTCTCCAGATGGAGAAAGCGAAAATCGAGTTCCTTGTTCTTCCAGTGATCGAGGAAGCAGCAACCCGCATGGTGAATCTCAGCGGAGCCGTCGACAAGGAAACAGCGGATAGCAATAATGCGACCGCCCAGGGAAACACCCTTGACTCCGTCCAATCCCCTGCCCCCGAAGACAGCGCCACGCAGATGATCCTGCGAATGGCGGTGCCTCAAAGAAGAATGGAAGATCTCCCGCTACCCAGAATGAGCAGACTCGAAGTCAGAGGCAAACCCGAGCTGACGGAGGAAAGCGTCTGGCAGGTCTGGCGAAAAGAGAAGAAATGGTGGCTTGTCGCCGGCGCAGCCGGTGGGCTCGCCTCGATCGGGGTTCTGGTGACGCTGATCGTCTGGCCACGCACCACTCCTGTTTCGCCTGAAGTCATTCAGGAGGCGCCTGCTCTTGCCAAAGCAGAAGCCGCACCACCTGTCAGCGTGGCGCCAGCGTATCCTCTCGCGGCACCGACGTCCGCAGCAGCTCCGGTGATAGCCGCCAAACCTGTTCAGATGCCTGCACGATCCCTGGCATCGACGGCAGAAGAGGCCGAATCTCGTGAGGATCAAGCGGATTCCATGCCGAAGGAGGAGTTCTTCTCGGCCGTGCGAAGCAATGACCTTGGTCTTGCGCGCCGCCTTGTGGAAAGCCGTAGCGTCGACGTCAACCTGACGCTCGATCGCGGAAAATCCGCGCTCCACATTGCGGCGACGAAGGGTCATCTCGCAATGGTGAAATACCTCGTGAAGAAACGCGCCAACGTCAACGCCCGCGACTTGAATGGCGCCACGCCCCTGATGTGGGCGACCTATCGTCGTAATGAAAAGATCGCGCAGTACCTTGTGAAAAAAGGGGCCGACCTGACACTCCGACGCGAGGACGGCGTTCGCGCAATCGATGTTGCTAAACGTTACGGTCTGAAGGCTTATTATGACTTCCTTCAACCGCCGGAGCGCAAGCGCAGTCCTGCAAGCGTGAGCAAGAAAGCGAGCAAGACACAGCCCAAGAAGGATACTTCGAAGCGAGTGACGGCGGCCGCGGGTAAAAAGACGGACACAAAGCGTGCCCCTGCAAGCGCCAGCAAAAAGACGAGCAAGACGAAGATTAAAAAACGGCCTTCGAAGTCTCAGAAGGGTCGCTAGAGGACGTTCTTGAGGACCATTCAACGGGGCAGAGTAAGCCCGACCTGCTGTTCGTATAAATCCCGGATCCCTAGCAGCGGGTTATGGGAGTTGGGGCGATCCTTCACCACAAGCGTGGTCATCGGAATTCGAAGCTTCTGCTGAAATAGAATATCGTGCCCCATGCAAAGCCCCATCATGACGACCAGGTCAGGGCTCGTCGATTGAAGCTGAGCAGCCTGACCGAGCGGATTACAGCTCACATTATGGATCGAACTGGCGGTGTTGATCTCGTCCTGAGCGATAGCCCCGGTCGTGCACGAGACCGCCTCCACCTTGAAGCCACTCTGTCGCATCAGTTCGGTGACTTTGCGAGCGTCCGCTTCCATCCCATAACAGTAAGCCAGTCCTATCTTTTGGTAGTCACTGCCGCGCGCGAACTCGATAATTTCCTGGAGCCGGTTGAGTGTTCCAGCGCGTCCGTTGTCCACGAGCTGAGCGGCAGTCTGAACAGCCGATTGAATCGCGGGGTCCTGGTACTCTTTGCGAACGACTTCCCGATCAAACGCCTCCGCACCACAAGACTCGAGCTGACGACAGGAGTGGTGTTTACAATGCGTACACAACATAAAACACCCTTCTGACGTGATTAAAAAGCCATGTTGCCGTGGACAGCTGAGTAAATTCCGTAGACCACAAGGATACCGCCGGTCACATACCGAACAGGCCTCTCATGCTGTGCCAGCATTCGAAGCTTGGTCCGGAACAGATGAGACGAATAGGCAATCGCCAACATGGGAACGGCCAGGCCGAGCGAGTAAAACCCGAGAAGGGTGATCCCGTGCGCGACGCGACCACTGGTCCCAACCAAAGCAAGAATACTGGAAAGAAAAGGCCCCACGCAGGGTACCCAGATCAGGCCCAGCGACATGCCGAGAAGAAGCCCGCCAAATCGCCCTTCGCCGCTCACTTGCACTTTGGAAAAGAGATTAAACCGCTTGAAAACGCTCAGATCCAGAATCACCATGAGCCCGAGCAGCGTAATGAGAAACGATCCCGCCCATTCGATGTAGCGTCCCCGGCCGATCAGCAATGTTCCGAAGAGCGATGAGATGGCACCCATGAGCATGAATGTGATCGAAAGCCCCAGCACGACGATAAGAGGCCGCAGACGATCTTTCGTCTGTCCCCCCGCGCCACCGGCCATAATGATGGGAATGACGGGGAAAATACAGGGTGAGAGTACGCTCGCCATTCCAGCGCCAACGGCCAGCGCGGTGTTCGATATACTCAAATCCATCACTCGGCCCCGCTCAATGCACCCGCGATCGTTGAGGCGCTCTGAATGCCCGGCGAAAACACCCGACTGATCTTTCCATTCTTATTCACAAGAACCAGCATGGGAAGACTCCGCACCCCATAGTCGTAGAACGCCTGTCGATCTTCCGGTTTCATAGTGCTGACGTGGGCGATGTTGAAACTCGACTTTTTCTCCGCATGAAGTTTATCGAGTATCGCCTTTTGTTCGATGCAAGGCCTGCCCAACGGGTTCTGAAAGAATATGATCGTATTCTTCTTATCTTTACCCACCACTTGCTTCAGTTCCGGAGTGTTGAGCGGAGCCGTGGGTTCCGCGCCAGACGCGAAACTGATGAACGAAACGGAAGACATGAGTATGACAGCCAAGAGATTGTTCATGAGAACTCCCAAATGATGTAGATTGCTAAGCATATATTATTCAATAGAATACTTTAATATGCAAGCGGGATCTGAACGAATCTTTTTATAGCCCGTTATATCGCAGACTCTCTACTTTCAGACGGCCGGCCGCACCCATCCAGGGCGTGCCTCAAGTCTTCAATCAAATCGTCAACGTTTTCGATTCCGACGGAGATTCTCACCAGTCCGTCTGTGATTTTCGCCTGCTCCCGCTGCGCCTTGCCCATACTTGCGTGAGTCATGGTAGCGGGATGTTGAATCAGGCTTTCGACACCGCCCAGACTGACCGCCAGCTGGAAAATACTTACGCCGTTCATCAAAGCTCTTCCGGCCGTGATCCCTCCCGTCAACTCACATGCGATCATGGCGCCAGGGCCCTTCATTTGTCGCCGAGCGAGCTCATACTGAGGGTGGCTTTCAAGCCCCGGGTACCTCACCCATGCTATCTTCGGATGCCCTTCCAGGAATTTAGCGACCTTCATTGCGTTCTCGTTCTGGCGTCGAACGCGGACGTCCAAAGTTTTCACGCCCCGGTGGACAAGAAATGAATTGAAAGGATCGATCACACCGCCGATTTGATTCAGAATGCGGCGGAAGTCACGGTATTGCGCCTCGCTCTTGACGACCACCACACCCGCGACCACATCGGCATGCCCGTTCAGGAACTTCGTCATGCTGTGAAGGATGACGTCTGCGCCCAACTCAAAAGGACGCTGCAAAACGGGGCTCATGAAGGTGTTGTCCACAACCAGCAGGGCCCTGTTCCGATGCGCAATATCAGCAATGGCTTCAAGGTCACACAGGACCAACGTCGGGTTGCCGGGCGTTTCCACATAAACGACCTTGGTATTGGGCCGCATCATGCGCGCGACGTTTTCAGGAGATGATGTATCGATGAAATCCACTTGCACGCCGAATTTTCCAAACACGCCCGTCAGCAGCGTGGTTGTCGGCCCATAAACTGAATCAGAACAAAGAACGTGGTCTCCGGCGGAAAGCAACGCCATGAAAACGGTGTGTACGGCCGCCATTCCACTCGCACAACCGAGAGCATGAGTTCCCCCTTCCAGAACGGCAATGGCACTTTCCATGGCCTCGACTGTGGGGTTTCTCATCCGGGTGTAAATATAACCGTCCTCTTCTCCACGAAAGAGCCGTGCACCATGATCGCTGTCTTTGAAACGAAAAGTTGAGGTCTGATAAATAGGCGGCACCACGGCACCGAATTCATACTCACCGACGCCTGCGTGAACAGCCTGCGTTTCTATGGGAAACTGCCGGATCGATCTCATTTATCCCCCGATTTGAGTTTTTGATCCTTGAGTAAGGAACATACGCTCATAAGCTGAACAAGAATTATTCAGGCGTTCACACTTGCTTGAAGATAGAGTTTGATTGAAAAAGCAAATTAGCTAACCGGCTTTTTTCTTAGTGCCTGAAAAATTATCCGCATCAGTAATTCGGTATTTGCCGTGTTGAACAGTCTCAGTCTGGCCGAAATGGATTTGTAGTATTTACTGAATTCTTCAACGGGCAAGATCCTGGATATCACCGGATCGAGCTTACAGATAAATTGCCGTGTGCAGGTATCCTTTCCAGCCAACGAGCACCTCACCCGTTATTTCAGTTCACACTCCAATGAGTACTCGGGTGCATACCGCCTCTTTTTCTCAGTCCACGTAAGCATCGCGCTTTGATCGGGCTTGAGTGGAATGAACATTCCGAGATCAAAATCACTTTTGTATCCGGTCTTGCGAGTACCTACTCTGACTTCAACAAAGGGACGGCTATCGCGTTCAACTATTCTGAAAAAATAGCTGATTCCCCAATGGTAATTGGAAAATTGCGAGAACGTTCCGCCCCATCGAGGCTCCATGACCAAAAAGGAGCGCCCGAGCAAAGCCCGGTTACGCCCCACTTCATAAGCAGAAAACTTAATGCAGTGCGTCAATGCACCGTATCCTGGAGTTTGTAAATCGAATTGGACTGAAGATGGCCGAAGAGCAAGTACCCGTCCCCTTTACATCGCAAGATCGTCAAAGGACAATATAAGGATGAAACTGTCCTTTTTAATCCTTGTTGGCGCCAGCCTGTCCATCTTCAACCTTGCACAAGCCTCCGCAGGATCACTCGATCCGTATGTCGCCTGCGCGAACGCCTTGAATTCCGAGGGGCTTGAAAGCTTGTACAGTTTTTCGACCGTGCTCAGTCCGGCGGCAAAACCGCAGATTCCCTTCGTCTCGACCAAACACTTCGCGGCTACCCCTGCTGAACACAAGGGAAAAGCCGGGTTCTTTGTCTATACGCCCGACCGGGCATTCTTCTTTGACCCGGGTTTGAAGCCGAAGGAACCGCTATCGGTACTGGTCTCAGAAGACTCCGTCTGTTTCAAACTGGTGACACCCGATCGAGCGAGTTCGCCCCTGTACCTCGAGTTCCACGCGTCCTGGGATGACCCCCAGCAGGGCTATTTCAGTTTCATCGCGAATGAAGGCGCGCCAGTTGGCTTTCAGCAAAACGATCTTAAAGGCGGCCCCAAAGCCCAGTACGCACGTAATGCTGCTGAAAAATGCAAGCCTCTCAATCCGAGCACTGAACTCCTGAATGCGCAGACAAGGGCCCTTCTGGAAAAGGACTTCCTGGCCCGCTTTCTCGCGATCACCATGAGCGATTTCCCGAAGGCTCCGTCGCAAGCACTGGTGAAGGAAATGGAAACCGCGATGACTGCCTGCAAATCGATTGAAGAACGCGGCTTCCGGAACAGCATTCTTTCTGCGGAAAAAACGATTCGCAGCAAAATGCCAAAACCAACGTCGACAAGCTCAGGCAAGATCAAATCCGCGAAAACCAGCGGCGCACGTTAATCACTTTCATTGACGCGAGATTATTCCGTTAAGACGATTTCTGGCACTCCCGTCCGCAGCATGTAAAAATAAGAAGGTGTCTAGGATCGGCTTCATTGCAACTCTGGGTACTCTTGTCTTTGCGGTCCCCCAACCGCCGTTCGTCCACTTGAGCTTGGCCGCAGAGTGCTGTTCGCCCGGGCAGAAGCCGTTTGAAAATATCGAGCAAGTCTTGCGGCACACAGATGTTGGCACCGGGAAAACGCCCACCTCGTGTGCGCTTCGCGAACCGAACGCTTCTGACATGAAACAGATGCAGGCGCTCAGCCGCGAACTCAAACAGCTGCCGCCGGAGGCGCCACGAAACAAGATATCCACGCTTATCGCTAAGTATCAGCCCAAGCTGAGCCCGACTGCTCTGGCCTGGGCCATGGCGCATGCTGAAAAAGAAAAATTCGAGACGATTGCTGCCGCACTCCAGGACCACCCGGTTTTCGCAAAATCGTATCTGAAATTCAACACGGCAGTAAGCCAGTATCACAAGGGCGCAGATGGAATATTCTGCGGAATTGATTGCCGCGAGAAGCTTCTCAAACCAGTGGAATCCGCAAAAGAAGAGCTCTTTTCAACGATGAAAAAGACCTCCGTCAAACCCGGGCTTCAACGGGAACTGAAGCAAGGGATCTACGGGATTCTCAGCAAGACGTACGAGGAAAACAGCAGACGCGCGCTAGTGTCGGCTCGACGCGCTTCGATTGGAATGAACGTGAGCAAGGCGGTCAGGGGCGAGATACTGAGCGCCGGTTGGTTTGCGATCGCGATGGTGACCATGGGCAGAACGCTCGGGCTTGCGACCTTCGAAGTGGCAGCCGCGGCTTCCTCGATGGAAAAAATTCTCACCGAGACCGCTCTCACTACCCTGTCCCGGACCGCAGCCGGTGCGGCGAGCGGAGCAGCAGTGATGGGCGGCGCTCGGGTTGCGAAGATGGTCGGTCACGCGATCACCGATAAAACACCTGAAATGAGCTTCTTCTGCCGGCTTGCCGAAGAACTGAGGGCACAGGGACCGCAGGTCATTCAAGACGTATTGGTCGGGGCCGCCGTCGGCGGGACGCTCGGCGCCATCGCGAGCGGATTTCGCACCAGTGCTCCAGCGTTTACAGGGAACGCAACAAAAGCGGTCCTCACGCCTGAAGTTCGGATGCACATGGAGTCCCGCGCGCGAATGTTGGGGAAAAAAGAACGCATTCTTCCTTCGATCGGTGCCGCGATTGCCGCGCACGCCGCAGCAGCGACTGCAGTTGTTGCAGTTTCGAAAAACAAGCCGAAGCCCAAGCAAAAAGAGATCATCATGGTGGACCTCCAAAATCCGCCAGACGCTCTACCGACCGTGGCCAAAAATATCCCGTCGCCTGCAAAGCACGAAAAGCGCACCAAATTCATTCCCCGCAAAGTCAGATCAGACAAAATAGCGACAAAGGGAACCATTCACCGCACGCCTGCGACCGATAAGCCTACTGGTCCGTCAGCGACGACTGACCCATTGCCACCGAACACAGACGTGAGTACATCGGTAAGCGCGGTGACAACGACCGAATCGCAGCCGGACAGCGGGCTCTTCAGGCCCAAAGGAATTGGATCACGCGGCGGAAGCGGCACAGGCACCGGAATCAATCTTTTCCCGAGCTCCAGAAAACTAGGCGAAATAGAGGATACTTACCGCAAACGCTATCAAGCCAAAGTAGATCAGGGACACGCCAGCTTTTACACCCCGGATGACATTCTTCTCGGATCCTTTCAACGCCACGTGATCGATGAACTGTATAGCATCTGGAAGTACCCACCAGAAGCGCTCCGCGCGGGAATCACCGGTGTAACGCCCGTGGAGATCACCTTCGGCCGAAACGGAGAAACGAAGGACGTTCAATTACTAGGGTCTTCAGGCGACAAAAGCCTGGATAGCGAAGCGGTGCGCGCGATTCGCGCACTCGGCCCGCGCGGAACACTCCCTCGGAGTTATCCAAAAGACGAGTATCGACTCATTCTCCTGTTTGAGTATGGCACCACGGATGCGGGCGCATTCAGGGGACTGCTGCGATAAGCAGCTCTTCAATGAACGATTGGAATCGAAATCCAGGTTATTTCCGCGCAGCCGGTATAACCATTCATCAACGAAAGGCGCCGGCCGCAAGTTCAACCCTCCTGGTCGGACTGAGTTCATTAACCCACATACGTCAGCGTTATGTAGGCCGAACTCAAGTGATCAGAAACAAGCTAAGAATCTAAAGAACTTGAGCAAATTAAAAAAATCGAGACGATCTTCAGATTCGACACAAAATAGTCGATAATTAATAACTATGAGCTTGCCTGTGCATGACTGGGCAAAAAGACGCCTTCTAATAGCGTCGGCCCTACTTGCTCTATCCCTTTTAAGCTGCGCTGAACGCGTTCATATCGGCCCATCGGACATCAGCGCACCTGAACCAGTTCCAGCACCCTCCACCACACCTGTTGGTGCGGTCCTGAGAGCGGGTCCGGGCCAGATCTACCCAACGATCGCCGCTGGTATCGCAGCCATGTCCTCCGGCGACACCTTGATCATCGTGAACGGCACCTATCACGAGCAAATCGCCGCGGTTCCAAACGGAAGCGGCCCCGACCGTTACACCACCATCAAGGCTGAAAGCGACGGCGGTGTCGTGCTCACGAAGTCTTTTCTTCTTGATCAGGCCAGAAGCTACATTTCCTTTGAAGGTCTGAAATTCGATACGACCGAAAACAAGCAAGTCTTGGGCAATCACATCCGCTTCATGAGATGCGCATTCAAGGGTGGCCAAGCCGGCGGCAACAATGGCAACGTCACGGTCGGCACGAATGATTATAACAACACACAGTACATCCTGTTCGAAGACAGTTGGATGTACGGGGCCGGCGGACGCTACAAGTTATGCATTTACAACTCGGACAAAGTGGTACTTCGCAGGGTCGTTGTTCGGGATGATGGCGGGTGGACATCCGACAATAGCGACCCTGAAGCCGGAATCACGGTTTACCAATCCTCAAATGTTTCCATTCAAAATGCCCTGGTCATCGATTCGGACCTCGGCACCTATGACAACGACAACGTGGGTGCCTTTTACCTGACCGGGCATGCCGGTAACCGTTCATCGAGCAACATCGAATATCTTGGATCGATGTCGATCAACAATAAGTCATGGGGCTGGTCGATCGACACTGACGATGGCGGCATCGGACTTTCCCTGCGTGACGTGATTGTCTATGCCCAAGAAGCCGGCGGACTTGCAACGAGCAACACATCCATGGATCTTACAATCCAAAGAGGAACCTTTGGGAATATAGGAGGAAGGGGCATCGGCAACTGGGGAACGAAATCGATTACCGTTTCTGATTCCGTTTTCTGGAACCTGGGCAATAGCTCCGCAAATGGAAACACAAATGTTACCTACTCAAGCACTTTCAACCCGAGTGACCTGACTGGAACGGGGATCACACACTATAACCCTTTGACCTCCGGACTGCTGTATCTGCCAAGAGCCGAAAGCGGCGGCCCCTTGAATACAGCGGGACAAAGTTCCGGCGAAGCGGGCGCTCAGGTTCTGCACCAAATCGGGGTCTCCGGGACACAATGGGGCGAACCAGATTACAACGCGACACAACCGGCCCTTTTGTGGCCCTGGCCGCACGAATCGCGAATTCGCGACGATTTCGCTACTGTCTCGAGTCGCGGTTTTGCAGCCGACCCGGGCGCTTATCCGATTACGAAGTACATCTGGGAAATTCTCGGACAAGCCATAAATCCGGCTAGCTTCAACTTCGCGAAGAACTGAACCAAAATCAGTTGCGATCTTCCAGCACGATGACTGCATCCGCTTCCTTGCGCCGCAAGGAAATCTGACTGCCATGCAATTTAATCAACACTTCCCCGCCGGTTACCGCTTTGCGCTCAACCATCACCATCGTATTGGGCATGATCCCCAGGTCGAGCAATCGTTGCCTGATCATGCCATGTCCGGTGATTTCCACGACTCTGGCGCTTTGCCCTGGTTTGAGTTGCGTGATCGTCCGTTCGCCAGACCGAGGCGCGTTCGCAGATTTCTCCGCAAGATAACGGCGAAATCCATCCACCAGCCGTTTTCCTTCGGGATCGTTTTTCGTGAATTCCACGAATCTCTCCAAATGATCCAGTCCTTCATTCGAGAGAGAGTGCTCCATTCCGCACGCGTCTGCCTCAGCACTCTTGGGGGGCAGATTGAAAACATCCTCAAAAAGATAAACAAGCAACTGGTGACGTGAGAAAATCTTAAGAGCTGCCTTCTCGCCCTCGGCGGTCAAATCGACATATTCCCGGTGGACGTACCGGATCATTCCAAGTTCCTGAAGGCGCGCGAGCGCAGGGGAAACTGACGCGGATCGCACACCGCGCGCCTGCGAGATGTCTTTGACTCGAGCAATTTTCTTATCGCGTATCAGAAGAAAAATTGTCTCGAGATAATCTTCCAGCGCTCCAGTGATCGTGGTTGCCATTTATTCCTCAAGATGACTGAACTCAGTTTGTCGAGTTCAGTCATCTTGTTGTATCAAACGTTCACTCGCAAGACGGAATGGTGAAATTTTTTCGGAAAGCCACCCGACTTGGATAACGGACCTTCTGATAAACGGAGATCTTGTAATCCAGGGGATGAGATACCGGGACGATTTCCGTCTCAAGGCACCTCATGCGACGCCGCTTGATGCATCTCTCTTCCATATGATCGATAGAAGTGGAAAGCGTCATCGTCTCGGACCGCTCGCAACGCATATGGCTCACGTCCCAATCAAGACAAACATTCACGGGCTCGACAGAATGAAGATACCCTCCGTCCACGCAAAGCGCATTGACCGGCAGCCCCGTATTCCCAAAGAAAACAACCGGGAACGACACACGATACTGAGACGATTGCAGGATTTCGTCCCAAGAGGAATCAGGCCCCACGCTCTGCGCATAGGCAGGCACCGCGATGGATGCCACTACAGCCAAGATCAAACCGAACTTTTTCATTTTATGTTTCTCCAATTTCAATTGTGACGAGCATACCCATTTTTTGCTGCTCGATATAAAGTTGAGATAGCTCATGTTTGTAGACATGTCTACAAACAAACGAGCCACCCAAAACAGAACATGCAATAGAACGGTTGACACCACGAGTCATGCCGTGTTCTTTTCCGTCTTCGTTGCGCCGCAAGACACGAAAAACCGAGACGAACCATGATCAAACAATCCATTGCTGTATTCGTGCTCCTGACTCTCACGGCTCTCGCCCATGGAGCTGACCGGATAGTGACAGGGATCCCGAAAGTCACGTCCACCCAGCTCCTCATCAAGAACGAAAATGACGTAACGCCCTTGAGTCTGCCTTTATCGGCGATCACGCCTGAGCAGCGCGAAAAACTGAAAAGCTATTACTCACATCGTCTCGAAGTATCCCTTCGTCTGGATGCGACTGGCACGAAGGTCATGCATATGCGCCGGACCGGGAATGGCACATGGCCCGTGAACGCTTCGGAAAGCGCGATACGAGAAGGCGTGAACTATTCCTTTCGTGTGGGCCAAAATAATTTCGGTGGAGTCGCCACTCTGACGAAGTCCCGAGGCAAGTACACCATCAGGCTTCCCTTGCAGATCGCGGGCGGAATCTTGTTTGCGCAATCGTCCCCGCAGGAATCGCAGGAATGGATGCGGCTTCCGGCAGCTCCGCCCGCGGAGTACTTTCTCAGGGGCGCCACTTCGATCGAGGAGATCCCTGCACTGAAAAAGCGTGTGCTTCATGTCCTTTCCGAAATCGAAGCCATGTACCGGACGCCGTTTTGTGAACTTAAAATCGTACCGACTTTCGTTCGAGACGAAAGCAGGATTCTGGACCGCGAAGAACTCGAATTGGGCAATGGCGGCACTCAGAGCTATGTCGCGGCCCTCGTTCATGGCCTCCAGAAGCTCAGCAAAAGAAGCAGGAAGATGGCTATTTT
>MEPR01000074.1:17285-27079 GCA_001769835.1 Bdellovibrionales bacterium GWB1_55_8 | reverse complement strand
ACTTACCGGGCAGATCAGAAGTTGGTCAGTTACTCCAAGGACGGAATGCAGGCTGAGTATTTTTACGACGCGCTCGGGAGGCGCGTCGCGAAGCGAGTGACCAAGGGATCGGACCCGGCATTCACGCAGAGCTATATGCACCTTGGAGAGCAAGATAAGATCCTGCTTGGAAAATCCGGAGACGGCGAAATCACGCTTTACCTCGATGGCCAAGGGATTGATGAGCACCTGGGCGAGGTGTCGTCGCGGGGAGTGAAGACTTACGCGACGGATCATCTTGGATCGGTGCTGAATGGCGAAGCGGCGGGAGCCGCGCGCGCGTTTGGCGCGTGGGGTGAGAACTTGAACGCCACCGCGCCTGCGATCGCCGCAAGCAGTTCGCCGGTCGTTTACGGGTACACAGGAAGGCAGCTGGATGCCGAGAGTTCGACCTACTATTATCGAGCACGCACGTATCTGCCGGATGTTGGCAAGTTCGCGCAGCCAGATCCGATTTTTCCTGCGAGCGGCGTGAATCCATACACGTACGTCCTAAACAGTCCGCTAAATTATGTGGACCCGGATGGTTTGGACGCTCAGGTCTACACCACGATCCTGCCTTGGGGGCATGGTGTTGTAGGCGTGACTGATCCAAGTTCGTCAACGGGAACGACCTATTACGATTACGGGCCAAAATCCAGCTCGAGTTTTGGTTTGGGCACGCCGGTTCCTGGACAGGTGAATGTGATGCCTAAATATCCAGTACCACTGTTGCCCATTCCTGGAATGAACTACCCAGGTACACCTGAGCAGGACAAAAAAGCACGGGACCGCGCGAACGCCATCAAGAACCTTCCCGGCGAACTGTACCCCTACACGCCGATACCAGGCCTTACGGATCTGCCAAGCGGGATGCCTGGGAACAATTGCTACAGTTTTACAAGTGACGTGACGAGCGTATATAGGAATAGTGGTGCTAAATGAGCGCCCTAAGTTACGTGTTTTTGCAGATAATGGCCGCAGTTCAGTTCTCATCAATTTTTCTTGGCCCAGTCCTCATAGCAGTTCGCATTTACATGCAAGCGTCCAAGAAGGGTTCGTTGCGGGCGCGTCGTGTTGTTACGATTGCTGCGATCATCTGCTGTTTTTTGGCGGCGTCGCAACTTGCTTGGCATTACTACTTTTGGCCCAATATCGTTGGACACTAGTATGATACAACTGATCAATAGACGCGCGCGCATGACATACGACTATGCCGGGAACCGGGTGTCGCAGGGGTCGCTGAACCTTGCCAACATCCTCCTTGAAAACTCCACGCATAAATTCGCGCCGGATGAGTTTGGGACGGGGTCTCTGTCTCAGAAAGTTGATCGCGCAAGCGGCGCCGCCGAGAACTTCAGCTATCGCGCGGATCAGAAGCTGACGAGCTATTCGCGGAATGGGATGCTGGCTGAGTACTATTACGATGCGCTTGGGAGGCGTGTTGCCAAGAAGGTCACTAAAGACGGGAATCCCGCGTTTACTCAGTCCTACGTGCATCTCGGAGAAGAAGATAGGATCCTGCTCGGAAAATCCGGCGATGGAGAGATCACGGTGTATCTCGACGGCCAAGGAATCGATGAGCACTTAGGTGAGGTGTCTTCGCGTGGTGTGAAATCGTATGCGACGGATCACCTCGGATCCGTGTTGAATGGCGACGCTGCTGGAGCCGCTAAAGCGTTTGGTGCGTGGGGTGAGAATCTGAATGCGACCTCGCCCGAGATCAGCGCATCGAGTTCGCCTGTGGTGTACGGATACACGGGCAGGCAGCTCGATACGGAGAGTGCTGCCTACCACTATCGCAATCGAACGTACTTTCCTGGTATTGGTCGTTTCGCTCAACCTGACCCGCTGGGGTTCGCGGCGGGAGATACGAACTTGCAGAGATACGTGTTCAATTCCCCGCTGAATTATGTTGATCCTTTCGGGTTATTCGTAGGTCCGGGCATTTCACCTCAACTATTTAGTCAGTTTGCGAGCACGCCGCAGGGGCAACGGGCAATACGAAATAATTTCGCCGTCGGAGCCGATCAGAATTATCGGTACGTACAGGTTGGAAGTCAGGTTATCGATATGCGGCATGCCTCTGCAGCGTATAACCAGACGAACTCATTGATGGGCTCGGGCGTGCCTGCTGCACTTGCAGGAAGCATCACATACCTGCTTGGTCTTGGCGTCGAAATTGACCAAACCACCGGTGGCCGCTTGGCAACCTTTAGCAGTACGCCTAATCAGCCGAGTATCGGGCAGTCGGGGAGCAGTGCATTCTCTCCTGAGGACATTGTGTCCAATGTGTTCGGTATAGGTGCTGCCAAAAACGGTATTTCGCTTGGCCAGGCATGCGGTAGTGGACGGTGATTTATGAGAGCCAAAATATGGATCGTCTCCGTCATATTGGTTGCTTTGTTGTTGATTGCCTATGTGAGGATGAATTCAAGCGATGAGCCGCACAGAAAGCTTGCAGAAATGAACGAGTGTGCGTCGGCGCGTGACTGCGTAGTTGTGATGGGCTCGGCTGATACCGAGTGCTATTACCTAATCGGAAGAAAGCATGTAGGTAGGGCCTTAAATTTGCTTAAAGCTACTGGAAAAACAGCGCTAGAACCTTGTAGTGAGCTAGATATGGCAAGCGGGGTTATTTGTCAGGAAGGGCGCTGTATGTTCGGGGAAGGAGTAATGCCTGAACATATCACGTGGTAGACTCGCTGCTTGTGCCCAACGTTGCCCACGATTTTCAGCTTTTTCGGTGGCAGATACATACATGATTCTAACAATCAGCTCCTCACAATCACGTGCCTACGACTATGCCGGGAATCGGGTGTCTCAGGGCTCGCAAAGCATTGCCAACCTCCTCCTTGAAAACTCCACGCACAAGTTCGTGCCTGATGCGTTTGGGACGGGGTCTCTGGCCCAGAAAGTTGATCGCGCAAGCGGCGCCGCCGAGAACTTCGCCTACCGCGCGGATCAGAAGCTCCTGAGTTACTCGCGCAATGGGATACAGGCCGAGTATTTTTATGACGCTCTTGGAAGGCGTGTAGCGAAGAAAGTCACGAAGGGGTCAGACCAGGCGTTCACCCAAAGCTACGTGTACCTGGGAGAAGAAGACAAGATCCTGCTCGGAAAGGCCGGCGACGGTGAAATCACTGTTTACCTCGACGGGCAAGGGATCGATGAGCACCTGGGTGAAGTGTCTTCGCGTGGTGTGAAAGCGTATGCGACGGATCACCTCGGATCCGTGTTGAATGGCGACGCTGCTGGAGTCGCTAAAGCGTTTGGGGCGTGGGGTGAAAATATCAGCAGCTCTGCTCCCACGATCACGGCTACGAGTTCGCCAGTGGCGTATGGGTTCACTGGACGACAGCTCGATCCGGAGAGCGGGACTTACTACTACCGCGCTCGGACGTATTTGCCTGATGTAGGCAGGTTCGCCCAGGCTGATCCGATTGGGTTCGATGCCGGAGATGCGAACTTGCATCGCTACGTGTGGAATAATCCATTGAGCTACAGGGACCCTAGCGGGAACGGTGCCGTTGGATTGGCAGCTTTTTTCGGTTGTTCAGCATACAATACTTATCAAGCCTATTCGACGTACGCGGAGTACAAGTCGCAACAGAATCGAGTGCTGTTATTAATTGAATCGAATCTTGCGCTGCAAAAACAGAATGAACAGCCAAACAGTTGCTCAAAGCAAGAGAGAGCGAATCTAGCGACTATTTCGTCGAATACCACACAAATACTGACCATAGAGAGCACTTACGCTCAGACCATTGCTGGCGGAGCTCTTAAGGGATTTGCTCTTGAAGCAATTTGTCTCGGTCTACTAGGACTTCCGTTCTGAGGTGTCTATGAGTCCAGAAATCTGGTTAGCTATGATGTTAACTTGGATCGCAATCGTTGTAGCATTCGCCATTTGGTCCGAACGCGCATGGAAGCTGAAGCACGCATATCCTGTAGTTTCGCTATTCGTTGCGCGCTTTCCTTTTTTCAGCCCTAAATATCATCTGTTCGATGCCGATGATCGAGCTGTTATTCGAGAATATCGAAGACGGATTAAATTGCTATGGTCTTTCATCGCTGTGAGCGCGGTAATTACGATCCTTTTGTTTGTGCTTACTGGGGGTAAATTCTGAGAATACCTACTGGCACGATCCCGGCAATCAGCTTCTCCGCACCGCGTGCATACGACTATGCGGGGAACCGGGTCTCTCAGGGCTCTCAAAGCATTGCCAACCTCCTCGTTGAAAACTCCTCGCACAAGTTCGTGCCGGATGAGTTTGGGACGGGGTCTTTGTCCCAGAAAGTTGATCGCGTGAGTGGCTCCTCTCAAAACTTTACTTACCGGGCGGATCAGAAGCTCGTGAGTTACTCGCGGGATGGGATGCAGGCTGAATATTTTTATGACGCGCTTGGAAGGCGTGTAGCGAAGCGAGTTACCAAGGGCGCAGAGCCTGCGTTCACCCAAAGCTACGTGTACCTGGGAGAAGAAGACAAGATCCTGCTCGGAAAATCCGGCGACGGTGAGGTCACGCTATACCTTGATGGCCAAGGCATCGATGAGCACTTGGGCGAAGTGTCTTCGCGCGGTGTGAAAGCCTACGCGACGGATCACCTGGGAAGCGTGCTGAATGGCGAAGCGGCGGGAGCTGCGCGTGCGTTTGGCGCTTGGGGTGAAAATCTCAGCAGCTCTGCTTCCACGATCACGGCTGCGAGTTCGCCTGTAGCTTACGGGTTTACAGGAAGACAGCTCGATTCGGAGAGCCAAACCTATTATTACCGGGCAAGGACGTATCTGCCAGATACGGGCAGGTTCGCTCAGCCGGATCCGATTGGATTCGATGGAAAAGACACGAACTTGTATCGATATGTGAAGAACGATCCGTTGAAATACATCGATCCGAAGGGCTTATTGCCCATGGATTCGCCTGGCTGGGACAGATTTAACGAGGCAGTACAAAGCGACAAAAGCCTTGGTGCAATCTGCGCTGCTGTTGCTTGTACGACAGCAAACGCTGTGGGAGGCGGCGCTTGCTTGTACGCAGCGCCCGGAAAAACTAAGCTAGCCTGCTTTGCCGGAATGGAAGCGCTCGGCGTAGTTTGCGGAGGATTCTGGTCTCAGGTTCCTGGAGCGAAAGATGCCATGGATCAGTTTGTGAACGATTATTTGAAGTAATGTATGAGTACGACCATCAAGAAGTTCGCTTTTCTGGCTGCAAACAATGCTATTTTACGTTGGTTCCTAGGAATTACCTACTGGATCTTATTCTGGATTGTTGTCTCGCTCTTCCTCAATGATCGGTTTGTTGTATCATTGTTGACTCTTGTTTATATCAGCGTTGCAGCTGTTCTGATGAATGTCGCTGTTATGCTGTTCATTTTGTACTATCCGACGAAGAATGCTCCCGCGTTATCAAAAGCTGATCAGGCGTTTGCATTGAATGTGCTTCGAATTCCGATTGCGCTAGGAGAATTTGGTATCTTAGCCTTAGTTCTGCACATTCTGGTTAATCGCTGGACTGGCTTGATCAGATGGCTGTCGTTGTAGATTGCGATGTGAGCATTTTGTTCCGAGAGCGACGTAACGCGCCTGAGTCGTAAGGCGAATGAGCGGTGGATTCTTCTTTCTTCGAAACCGCGCCGCTCCGGCCAGAAGCACCCCCTGGAAATTACCCGGCAGTGACTATGACCTAAGTTCATGAAGCGACAATCAGAATTCCGGTTGCCCCCCGCCCTCGCCCTAGGCCGTACGGGGGGCAACCTGAATCTGACTGTGGGGACATGGTGCATGGGAGGATGGGGATGGGATCTTCTGGACGGAGCGGGACGGTAAAGAAGGACTGAATGGAACAGGAGGAGGAAATCTGAAATCAAAAAATTGAGGACTCTTATTTTAATAAAAAATAGAGCTGGCTACTGAGTAGTTGCAGTGAGCTGCAATCTCAGAGGTACTGCGGTCGGTGATGGAACTACGTTACTTCTACTGCTTAACTGGCTTCGAGAGCCTGCCGCTTGTGTTGCTCTGCACCTTCGAGGAACAAATCGAGCGTTTGGAGAAGGGCCTTTTGCTTAGCGGCCGGAAGCTGCTCGATCTTTGCGAGCCGTCGAACGATCTTGAGACTTAAGCCCGAGCTTGTGTGAACGACCGCGGCCGATCTTGAACTCTTCAATCCCAAAAGTTCATCAGCTGAGACCCCTAGGGCAACGGCAAACCTTGCCACCATCTCGGCATGTCCTGAGTCTGTCGCGCTCGTAATTGGTGACCAGCCCCTGGATGATTCCTACTTTAGCAGCCAGTTCCACCTGAGTAAGCCCGCGCTCTTTGCGTAGGCGTGCGAGCCTCTGGCCTGCAGTCTCGTCGGTTGAAAGTCTTAGGGGCGGGAGCTTGAGCTTGGATCTCTTCGGCATAGTGAACATGGTTATTGAGACTTCGCTCACTATTGCTCTTCCCGATAATCACCGACCCGGCCCTGAAGCTCCCGTGCCTTTTTATCCAAGGCTTCCGAAAGCTTCCGATCATGCTCAGGCACCAGATCGCTCATCCGCGCAAAGGCCTTGGACATCGCGCAAGGAAGGGCCACATCCAGTTTCCCCGGGCACTCGCCGTTCAGTTCCAGGAAAACTTCCTCAGTCGATAGCGGAGAACTCGCCTCCAGAAGTTCGAAAAACAACAACAGCTCCTCGCCCAACCCTTGCGAAAATTCTCGGCGACGCGGCAATTCAAGCCTCGAAACGAAAAGATCGAAATCCTGCTGCGCGGCTTTCAACGGTCCCGCAGGCAGACGATCGAGCGGGGCCGGCTCAAACTGATTGATCAGTTTTCGAAGGCGCGCGATCAGCTTGGCCTTCTCTTTCTTGCTGATATCCAGCTTCTCGAGAAATTCCTCGATCAGTGCGGTAATCTCACGCTTGTTCGTGTCATGAGCGTCCGAATTGGACTCCCCCGCCACCACCTGACGCGAAACGATCTGCACCATCGCGACGACGCCTAAACAGGCGCTGATATTTTCCGCCTGGCGCTGCTTTCTTTTCCAGGACCAGCCTCGCCTTTTCGGGTGAATGCAATCGTAGTACTCCTGCGTCGCCATGATCAGGTTGAAGTTATTGAAAAGGCCTTTGGAT
Organism: Bdellovibrionales bacterium GWB1_55_8; assembly: GCA_001769835.1. Classification (GTDB taxonomy): domain Bacteria; phylum Bdellovibrionota; class UBA1018; order UBA1018; family UBA1018; genus GWB1-55-8. The sequence continues at coordinate 19,945 of MEPR01000074.1, read as the reverse complement.
TCCACTTTCGCTTTCTGCTTGAGGGCGCCAGCCAGCGAGGTGAGCCGGAAGTTCAATTCCGTCTTGAATTTATCAAGGTCAAACCGCTTCGCGAGCTCAAGCGCGAAACGCGAGGTAACCAGATACTGGGAATCATCCCACTCGCGCCGTTCGCGATCCATGCCGTCAAAATAACGGGCAACGCCGAAGATCTCGTGCAGCGCGAACGAATACCGTTTGACCGGGTTCTCGCGCATCGCCTCCCAGGCCGGGCGGTAAACGATGATTTTCCGCTGAGCCGGGAAATTCAGGGCATTTCTGGGCTGCTGACGAGCTTCATCCAGGAAAAGCGGCTCCATGCTCATTTCCACCATCGTTGCGCCGATCACCTGACGCAAGAATCCCGGTTGATTCAAAACCGGAGCGAACTGAGCCGCCCATTCCACGAAATAGGGATCCAAAGCCTCAAGCCCCGTGGCTTTGAAAAACTGGGCCTCTTCATCACCACCACCGCGCTCGCCGCCGTTGCCACCATCCGCCCAAAGGGGCGGCGAAGAAAGCGAGAGCAGAATTCCTACAACGCCGATAACAGAGTGAAAGCGATTTTTGAATTTCATCGCGATGCCAGCCCTTCCTCGCGATAACCACTCACCTCGAGCATCAGCTCGTTGAGCTTGTCTTCCATCGCGACCGAAAGCTTGCGATCTTCTTCCGGACCGTCGTTCTCATACATTTTGAAAAGCTGAGAAATCGCGCAGGGAATCGCAATATTGAGGTCCCCTTTGCAGGTCGTATCCATATGGCGCTCAACTTGTTCCGCCGTGGCGATCGGTGATCGGGCGATGGCCGCCGTGAATTCATCCATCAATGCCCGGCCTGCTCCATGCGCGAAATCCCGGCGGGTTTTCGTGGCGCGCCCTTCCGCAAAGCGAAGGTAATGGTCGACCGCATTTTGAATCGTGCCAGTTGGAAGCGTTTCAACCGGGATCGGCTCAAACTGTTGGGTCAGATTTTTCAGCTTGTGTTTAAATTTCGCATACCTCGGTGGACTGACGTCGAGCGCCCCGAATTTGTAGGCGAGTTCCAGGAGAGCGAGAGTGTCATCAAATCCCAGCTGCTGTTCCAGATAGCTTGACCGGCTGCCTGCGCCGCTGCTTGCCTCGTAACCCTCACGGGTGAGAACCTGGCGTGAAACGATCTGAACCATCGCTACCACACCGAAGCAAGACCCGAAGTACTCGAGCTTCCGCTCGTCTTTGGTCAGCCAAAAAGCCCATTTATTCGGATGCGTGCACCCCCGGTAATCCCGGGTGCTCCTGATCAGGTTGAAATTGTTGAGCATCGCTTTGGATTCGAGCTTGAATTTCTGTTTCAGCGCGAACGAAAGCGACTCCAATTCCTGGGCCAGTTCCCGTCTGAATTTTTCGACGTCCATTTTTTCGGACAAAGACATCTCGAACGGGGAAGTGATGCCATATTCGGAGTCGTCGTATTCAGGGTACTCAGTCCGCGTGCCCTCGAAGAAGCGCGCAATCCCCAGGAATTCGTGCAGGGTGAAGGAATAGCGTTTCACCGGGTTCTGCTGCATCCGTTCCCAGGCCGGCTGATAGACGATGATTTTTTTCCGCGCCGGGAAGTTCAGCGCGTTTCGCGGCAGCTGACGAGCATCATCGAGAAAGAGCGGCTCCGAACTCATCTCCACGGAAGAAACTTCAATCACCCGCTTCAAAAGAGCCGGGTTCAGATCAGGCCTGTTGCTCTCGGCCCAACGGATGAAATGATTTTCCAGCGCCTCCAGGGCACTGGCTTTAAAAAACTGCGCCTCTTCCTCGGCGCTTGCAGCCCAGGCAGAAGTTCCACCGACGATGGCAATCGTGGCTAAAAAACCAATCAGGTTTTTGAAATTTCGCCCAAATCTCATCCGGACGTCATATAATGCCAGACTTTTACTGTCAACAATTCACAATATACTGAAATCTTGGGCTTTTTCCTGACCTCTGAATCCAGCCAGAGCGCGCCCACTCGTCGAGATAAAGAGATCGCGCGGTCCGGGATAGTTCATAGAAATCTCCGAGATCGCCCCCGGTGAAGAGCTTCCTTTCCTCCGAGCACTCCGCCAGAAAAGAGGGGGGAAGCCTTCCTCCTCCATCCCAAACCTGAATTCTTTTGAGACTCCGTTGCGCGAGCGACAAAGCCCCTGCTTGAACAAGGACCTCCATTCCGTAGCGCGTCCGAACCCTCCAAAGGAGCTGCTCCAGACGTCGATCCAGCTGCTCATAGGACCAAAGGCTCTCAGGCCAGAGCAGGGCTTTCAATCTTTCCGCTTCGATGCCCCAAGGCATCGAAAGCGCCAGCAGCGCCAGGCACCTGAGCTCCAGGGGAATACCCAGATAACGCTTTGGCGCCTCGGAATACTCGTCGCGATCCAGATCGATTTTCAGGAACGCATTGGAAGAACCGAACGCGCGCCGGCCACGTGGGCCGCGCTGACTAAACGCCGGATAATGCCTGAGGCTCTGACCGTCTGAAGAGGAAATAAACCCAAGTTCCTCCTGAAGTCGAAGCACGCCCAACCAGGTCTCGGCGCGAGCACCGGGCGTTTTCATCAGCATGAACGCCCGCGCCAGCTCGGATTTACCCTGCCGAGTCTTTCCAAGCTTCGCGTGACAATACCCCTGCCA
>MEPR01000074.1:6543-17278 GCA_001769835.1 Bdellovibrionales bacterium GWB1_55_8 | reverse complement strand
AGGACCGCGAAATCGAACGTTTCATCACCCTCAGGAAAGTGCCGTGCTGCAACTTTTAAAACCCTCAATGCCTCGCGAAACTTGCCCGCGCGGGCAAGATATTCGCCCTGAGCCTGAAGGGCGATCCCCCTCAGCAGCGGCTCCGGCGAAGCTTGCGCGGTCTTCTCCGCGAGAGCCATTGCCTCTTGAAACCGGCCCAAGCCACAGAGGCTGTCGGCATAAGCGATCTTTGCCAGGCGCCCCGTGTAGTCCCCTGCGAACAGCGGATGAGCGAGCATCGCTTCGAAATGCCGTAAAGCATCAGCGAACTCGTCGTTCGAAAGAAAGACATTGCCCGCGATTCGATGGTCCTCCACCGAGGAGATCCGGAGCGTCCGGACCAGCTGGACTGCGAAGTGACTTGCCCCGAGCAGATTCAGGAAGCGCGCCGCCCAGAGCAGCCTCCGCCCCGTGCGCGATCCCGCCGCATGGCGGCCCTTCAAAGCGTCGGAAATATCGAGCAGGCGAAACCCTTCGCGGTAGAGGCCCAATCGTCGATACCAGTCGCAGGCCTGCAGCAGGACCGCGTCATCGTGAAATCGCGTTTTCAGCAAGCGCCGGATTCCCCGCACGGCCAGGTTCCGCCGACGTCCGCGAACCCATTCTTCAATTTGCGCCGGCAGGTCAGATCGCTCTTTCACGAACCCAGAGTAGCTTAATTGTTCGGTTTTTCTAAGAAGATTTTAATCACCTTCCAGCGGATATTCCGCCGCATCTAAATTCGGTCAGATTGGAAAGGACCCCGTATGAAATTGAAAACCGTAGTCAGCCTATTTGGTTTTTTAGCCCTTCTCCCCTCGTTCGCACTCGCAGCAGAAGACGCCGGACCCCCGGCGGCGGCCAGCGAACTTTCGGAAGTGGCGCGAAACGTCGACGAGATGAAAAATGCCGCTGACGCCATGCTCGATGCCATTCACCTGAGAATCGGTACGGAGCCCTTTCCCGATTATGAGTACGCCGTCCAGCAGTTCCTGCTCAGGACCACTGCGGCCAACGAAAGGATTCATCACACCTTGGACACCATCAAGAATGATATCGAGACGCAGCTTTCCGCCGTTTACACCGCCATTCAGGCGCTGGAGGAGGAGAACGCGAGAAATCCTTCGCGCGATATCACCCTGCTGATCAAGCAACAGAAGAAAAGCCTGCGCGATATCAAGGCTGAGCTCTCACGGCGGGTCTCCGCGCGGTTTCAAGCCAGTTTGGCGGAAGTGTACACGCTCGGTGGCTTTTTGAATTCAAGCCATGGCCACTTGAGAAAAGGAAACATCGCGGGGTGCTCGGCTGCTCTCCTGCTCGTCATCCTTCCAGGAGTCCTCTGCTTCGATGCGCAATTCGAGAATAAGGAATATTACAGGACCGTCGATCTCTTTGAGAAAACAACTGATACCAGAGCCTCACGCAGGCATATCGAGGCCCTCTTTCATGATCAGGCCATGAACATGTTTGTATCCCATCGTGGCGGGGGCTGCCAAACCGTGGGTTGCGTTTACCTGATGGCGGAAAACTACAAGTTCTGGCTGCAAGGCGTCCGCAAGGCTCTCAATCGCAACATCCGGCTCACGGACGGAATCACCCTGGAAAAGATGAAACTGCCGCGAAAAAGCAAGGCAAACCGGGTCATCAACAAACTCGCCGCTCTGGCCGCTCGCGAACTGTAATTGGAGGAATTATGAAAAATAGAACGATAAATTCAGTGAAAATGCCGGGCTTCGCACTCCTGCTGTTTGTCCCCCTTCTGTCCGAGGCCTCTGGTTTTGTGAATGCCACAATCGATATCACGCGGGCGTATCAGCTTCCGGACGTGCCGGGGCTTGCCGTCGCGCCACCGATTCCAGTGAACCTCAATTCCAGGACGTTTAAGGAAAAGCGGGTCTTCCGGATGAGCCGCCCCGATCTGGAAACGCTTCTCACCCGCATGAACTTGCCCTCTCTCGAATCAAAGACCACCTACACCGTATCGGTCCCGCAATTCGAAAACCGACAAATCCAGCGCTGCTCAGTCCGCGAAACTCGTTTTCAATCGTCATTCATCGCGGCTCTTTCAGACCGCAGCTATCTCAAATCCGCTTCCTTCTGGTGCAAGGTCGGCCGGAAACTTTTCGGAGGTTGCAAACCGAAAACTTTGAGTGAACTGGCGGTTTTTCCCGAGATGACGCTCTCTGAAATGAAACCTGAGGCGTCACTGCCCAAATCCGGAAGGGAGATCGACCTAGCCAATGGCGAGTGCGTGTCCCAGCCGATTGATCCCAACTCGGAGTACCATCGGCTTCGGGCCTGCGCGACCGGACCGAGCCCGAGCAGCGAGGCGTGCCGCGCCCTTCTTAAAGGCGCGCAGCCGGCCTCAAGGGAAAAGGGTGAATGGACAGCCCTTTTCACCCGATCCGAAACGCGAACCGAAAAAACGATCGCGCCACCTCGGGTTGAAACCGTCCAGCTTCCTCCCAAGCAGGAGCAGCGCAGCGGCGTGCAGACGCTCAAAACGCTCAAGATCGGAGCCCTTTCGCTCGTTGCGCAGGAGGACGGCACTTTCCAATCGGAGGCGATGGCAATCGATCACACTCTGGCCCTGTTTCCGGCGTCAGAGTCCGACGTATCCGCAACGGGTGACTACCAGGTGCGGTCCGCTTCCGGGGAAGCGGTCGCTTCACGGTCCTGGACCTCCAGCAGCGCGATCTCGCTCCGAAGCCAGTCCATTCGCAACTATCCCGAACGTCTCAAGCTGCCGAAAAACCTCATTGTGGAGCTGCACCAGTTCTCGGATCGTGAGCAAGCGCGACATAAAGGAGAGGAAATTCTCAAGAGCTGTGAGAAACATGCGAAAAACCTAACTGAGTTCGGGGAATTTGTGTGCGGAAGGGCGAAAAATGACATCGATTCGCTCACTCTACACATGGAAGTGCAATTCCTCTTTCGCGACCAGGACCAGACGTTGCGTTCTTTCACCTTCGAGCGGAAAGCACCGATCGATACCTGCACGTCCGATGGGGATGGGTTCAGCTGCAGCGTTCCGGACCAGAAAGCAGGTTGGGAAGCCTGGCTGGATAACCCTGCCGAGAAAATCCTGCGCGCGTATCAAGACCCCTACTACGAAGACGATGCGGAGTGGGTCTTCGCACCCGTGATCGGGTTTCTGCCCGTCGGAAAGCCCGGCGAGCCCCTGCGTGGTTTCATCACCCCGCAAGGTCAGAAGCTGGAAAGCGGACTTTGATTCAGGTCGAGAGCCAGGTCATGGAAGACCTTGGCATACTCGTCATCAATGTAACTCATTGAGTTCAAAGCTTTATTTATCCATACCGTTTTAGTCAGATTCATTTGACACAGGCATGTAAAAACTATATGTTCGCTGCGCCTCAACCCAAGCCCGTCCGCTTCGGTTTCAGGAACAGGAATTAAAAGGAATTACCGATGTCGAGTGAATCTCTTCCCCAACAGAACTCTCAGAAAAAAAGAGCGGTTCAGTTGCGGCTTTTGAACGAGCTCTCGACCAAGCTTCAGAGTCTTCTTGAATCCGAATTTTTCTTCCAGGAAATCGTGAACCTGATTCAGGGCAGATTCAATTATTACAGCATCAACATCTGGACCGCGGATGACCAAGGGTTCGCCCTGATCGCTCAGGCCGGGGCCTATCACCATCACCTGAAGATCGGGCATCGAATCCCGCTCGACCAGGGCATTACAGGTGTCGTGTTCCGCAACCGTCACAGTTATCTCAGCAACGACCTTTCCATTGATCCCAACTACAGCAATCTTTCACTCCCCATCGCGAGTATGTCGGAACTCTGCATCCCCGTTCTCGATGAGGGCAAAGTCGTCGCCACCTTGAACGTTGAAAGCGATAAAAAGGGCGATTTTGACGAAGAAGACGTCATCACCATGGAAGCCGTGGCTTCGCAGGTCGCTGTCGCGGTGAGAAATCGCAAGCTCTACAACGACGTCAAAGGATTCAATCGCAAACTCCAAAGCGCCGTCGATGAAAAGACCCTCGAACTTCGCCGCGCTCATGAGCGGATTCTCGATCAGCAGCGGCTCCTGCAAAAAGAAAACAAAGCATTGAAGACGCTGGTGAACAGCGAGAAGGCCGTCGAGTTCATCGGAAAAAGCGCCTCGATGATGAATCTTCTGGCCATGGTCGACAAGATCGCCCCGACAACCGCGACCGTACTTATTCAAGGCGAAAGCGGAACCGGGAAAGAACTCATTGCCAAACGCCTGCACGCCATGAGCGATCGGACCGGAAAACCTTACGTCACCGTGAACTGCGGAGCGCTTCAGGAATCACTCCTTGAGTCCGAGCTTTTCGGACATGAGAAGGGATCGTTTACCGGCGCCATCGCGCAGAAAATGGGTCTTGCTGAAACCGCGGACGGAAGCACGCTCTTCCTCGACGAAATCGGCGAGCTCACGCTCGGTATTCAGGCAAAGCTGTTGCGCTTCCTCCAGGAGGGCGAGTTCTACCGGATCGGTGGCAAGCGCCCCATCTGCGTCAACGTACGCGTGGTCAGCGCGACCAACCGGGATCTCGAAAAAGAGGTGAAAGAGGGCCGCTTCCGCGAAGACCTCTACTATCGCCTGAACACCATCACCCTCCGCGTGCCCCCCCTCCGGAAACGGAAAGAGGACATTCCCGCACTGATCGAGCATTTCCTCCGGAACTCCCGTTTCGGCGGTGCCGCTCAGCAGATCCGCCGGGTCGATCCTCGCGTAGTCGACGTCCTCATGAATTACGACTGGCCCGGCAACATCCGCGAGCTTCAGAACACCATCGAACGCCTGAAAATCCTCGCCGATAACAACGAAATCTGTGTAGACGACATTCCTTTCAGTATCCGCATGCCGAAAATCAAGTCCGAATCGAGCGACTTCGGAATTGATATGCCGCTTGAAGAAATTGAGAAGACCCACATCATGAGAGCGCTCGCTTACCATCATGGTAATAAAACCAAGACGGCGCAGAGCCTCGGCATCACGATCAAGACCCTGTACAACAAGCTCCATCGATATGGCTTCCTGCCCACTCAGGTGACCGTCGATGGACCGGAGGCGACCGCGTGAGTGCGGGGTTGAGAATGGGAACTGAAAACTGATAACCAAAGGGGAATGGTGACTCATGACAAACGGGAAAATTCTTGCTACCGGGGATTTAAAGACAGGGGAGATTACGCGTAACGACGGCAACCAGAATCCGGCCAGTTCGGATCTGCGAAGCGCATCGGCGTCGCCCGCTCAGGCGGATGCTGACACCGCGCTCCTGAAGAAGAAGCTGAAGGAATTCGGTTTCGTCGAACAGGACTTCCCGGCGGACGGGTCGTTCACCTTCACGAATAAGAATCTGGCGAATTAAACAGGGCCCACTCGGGCAAGGAGAAGCAAATGGCAGCCAAAGGAAAAAAAGAAGTCAAGGAAGCCAAAGCAGACAAGAAAAGCGCGAAACTCGCAGCTAAGGCACCCGAGGCTCCGGAAGTGACCGAGCCGGCCGTGGACCTCGAAGAGCTCGAGGAGCAACAGGCGGAAGCGGCGACCACTTCACAGAACAGCAGCGCTGCAGCCCTTGCGGCGGCCAGCGGCCCGACGGAAATGTCGGCCTCGTTCAAGAATTTCCGGCATCACCCGGACATGGAGAACTTCTACCGCTTCATCTTTGACAATGACCTTCGCCATGAAGCCCTTGAAATCATCGATCAGATCATGATCGAGAAGGCCAAACGCAAACTCGTGAAGCAGGCCAAAAACCACGCCCACTGAGTTCAACCCAGTTCTGGACAAATCGGCGCCGCACCTCTCGCGATCCCCTTTCGCGATTTGAGTGCGGCGTGTTTTGTTCTGAGAGACGATCTCGAGCATGAAGAAAACCTACCTCCTCGCCCCCGGTCCCACGCCCATTCCTGAGTCAGTCACCGCCGCCTTATCCGGTCCCCTGATTCACCACCGCACCCCGGCTTTCCAGGCCATCCTGGATGATGTCCGCGCAGGGCTTCGGCATATCTTTCAAACTCGCCAGGATGTTCTTCTGCTCTCCACCTCGGGTACCGGCGGAATGGAAGCGGCCCTGACCAATCTTTTCAGCCCAAGCGATGAAGTCATCTATATAAACGCCGGCAAATTCGGCGAGCGCTGGGGAAAGATCGCCAAAGCCTACGGCCTGACGCCGATCGAGGTGAAAGTACCCAATGGCGAAACGCTCGAAATCCGCCAACTCGAAGAGAAGATCAAACAACATCCGGCCGTGAAAGCAGTTCTTTTTCAAGCTTCGGAAACTTCCACCGGCGTGAAGCTTCCCACGCAGGAAATCTGCAAGGTCACGAAAGCCGCCAACATTCTTTCCGTCTGCGATGCCATCACGGCCTGCGGAGTCTTTGACCTGCCGATGGACGAATGGGGAATTGACGTATTGATCACCGGGTCCCAGAAGGCGCTGATGATTCCGCCCGGACTCGCGATGATCGCGCTCAGCGAAAAAGCCTGGGCGGCGGTCGAGAAAGCCACTCTCCCGCGATTCTATTTTGATTTGCTCCGGGAGAAAAAAGCCGCCGCGAAAAGCACGACGGCGTGGACTCCGCCAATCTCGCTCATCCAGGGACTTCAGGAAAGCCTCCGGATGATCAAAGAGGAAGGCCTTCACAACGTCTTCAAGCGACATGAGCTCCTCGCGCGCGCGACCCGCGCCGGAGTTCAAGCTCTCGGGCTCGAGATTTTTGCGCGAAAGCCCTCTCCCGCTCTCACGGCAGTGAAAGTCCCTTCCGGCATCAAAGACGGAAAACTGATCCCGAAGACCATGCGGGATAAGTACGGCGTGACCATCGCCGGCGGGCAGGACGAACTCGAAGGCAAGATCTTCCGCCTTTCTCACTTCGGCTACGCGGATCGTTTTGATGTGACGACCGCGCTGTCAGCTCTTGAACTCACGTTACATGACCTGGGGCATCCCGTTGAATTCGGGAAAGGCGTTGGTGCCGCGCTCCGCACATTTTCGGAAGGATAAACAACTATGAAGAACGTCACCGTAGTCGGCGCCCAGTGGGGCGATGAAGGAAAAGGCAAAGTCGTTGACCTGTACAGCCTCCAAGCCAAGTACATTGTGCGCTATCAGGGCGGCAACAACGCCGGACACACCTTGGTGGTGAATGGCAAAAAAACCGTGCTTCATCTCATTCCGAGCGGAATCCTGCACCCGGGAAAGGTCTGCCTGATCGCGAACGGCGTCGTCTTTGATCCGAACGTGTTCTTCGAAGAAGTCGAAGAGCTTTCGGCCGCAGGCGTCTTCACCGGAGCCCCTTACGAGTCACTCAGGGTCAGCGAACGCGCTCATGTGATTCTGCCCTACCACCGCCTGCTGGATCGTCTCCGTGAGGAACGCGCAGGAGACGCCAAAATCGGCACGACAGTGCGTGGCATCGGCCCCGCTTACGAAGACAAGGTCGCGCGCCGGGGAATCCAGGTCGTGGACCTGCTGCACCCGTCGCTCCTCCGCACGAAGATTGAACGCGCGATCGAGGAAAAGAACATCCTCCTCAAGCATCTGTTCGATGCGCCTCCGATCGAGTTTTCGGAAACCTACGAAGCCTGCGTGAAGCTCGGCGAGCGGCTGAAACCTTACATCACGGATGTCCGTGAACTACTGGCCGATGCGATTCGAAAGAAATCCCCGATTCTTTTCGAAGGAGCTCAGGGGACCCTTCTGGATGTCGATCATGGGACCTATCCGTTCGTGACCTCCTCGAACACGGTTGCTGGCGGTGCGTCTCCGGGCGCTGGCGTGGGATTGGGCGTGATCGACGAAGTGATCGGAATCACGAAGGCCTACACAACGCGCGTCGGCACCGGCCCGTTCCCGACTGAAATCGAAGTCACTGAACCCGAGATGGCGGCTCAGATCCGGAAAATCGGCGCTGAATATGGCGCCACCACCGGCCGCCCCCGGCGCGTGGGCTGGCTGGATCTTCCGGCCCTGAAATATGCGGTCGAGGTCAACGGGCTCACGGGTATCGCGCTGATGAAGTCCGATGTGCTGCAAGGGCTCGAAACCGTGAAGCTCTGCACGGGCTATCGCTTGAACGGCAAGACCGTTCAGGGCTTGCCCTCCTGCGTGGACGATCTCAAGGAAGTGACCCCTGTTTACGAGAGCCTGCCCGGCTGGTCACCCATTGATACGGGTCGCATCAAGACCCGCAGTGACCTTCCAAAGGAACTTCAGGGCTATATCGCGGCCATTGAGAAGTTTGTGGGCGCTCCGGTCGTGCTGCTCAGCACAGGTCCTGGCCGAGAGGAGACGTTAATCCTTCGCGATCCGTTCACTAAAAACTAAATCGCAATCAAGACACTTGCGCTCGGCGCAGGTCTTTGGTAACCGAGATTCTCCTGTTCGTACAGTGTGAGGCATTAGCTCAGTCGGTAGAGCAATACACTTTTAATGTATGGGTCCACGGTTCGAATCCGTGATGCCTCACCACTTTTAAAAAAATCCGAAAAATTATCGAATCAAACGGGCCCATGTAGCCCATGTAGAATGCCCAATTTGCTTTTCCTCACTCCATACAGGAAATAGCAGATCAGTCCCACTGCGAGCCAGAGGCCGAACCTGAACCAGTTCGTGGCGCCGAGTTCGGTCATGAGATAGCCGCAGGTCAGGACACCCAAAACGGGTATCAGCGAGAGGCTTTTTCGGAAACTGAGCACTCCCATGACCAGGGCCAGAACCAGATAAAAGGCCATCGGAATCCGCGAAGCCCACTCCGCATCAAACACGAAAAACGCGCGCACCGCATCGGGCTGCGTCCAAAGGACAGAGCCCGCCACCACTGCCAGCAAACCGGGCACAAGATATTTTCCGCTCACATAGGGCACCTGAAAACGCCCGGTTCCCTGCTCGCGATCCAGAAAAAGAACCCCACCCGAGACCAGCACGAACGCAAACAGCGTCCCGATGCTCGTCAGATCCGTGACCTCCGTCAGGTTCATGAACTGAGCGGGAACGGCCACGGCCAGGCCGGTCAGAATCGTCGAGAACCAGGGAGTCCGGTACTTCGGATGAATCGCGCTGAAGATCGGAGGCAGCAGGCCGTCACGACTCATGGCCATCCAGATTCGCGGCTGTCCGAGTTGGAACACAAGCAGAACCGTCGTCATGGCGATCACGGCGCTGATGGCGATGACCCCGGCAAGCCAAGGCATATTCGCGCCGGCCGGGCCAAAAACAAATGCGAGCGGATCACCGACCTGCAGCTTCGAATGGTGAACCATGCCGGTCAGAACGAGCGCCACGCCCGCGTAAAGGATCGTGCACACCACAAGGGCGGCGATCATGCCGCGAGGCAGGTCGCGCTGCGGGTTCTTGCACTCCTCGGCGGTCGTCGAAATAGCGTCAAAACCGATGTAGGCGAAAAACACGCCCGAGATCCCCTTCAAAACCCCACTTGCGCCGTTCGGAGCGAAGGGCTGCCAGTTCGCGGGGTTCACGAAGAATGCTCCCAAAATGATCACCAGCAGGATGACGAGAATCTTCAGTCCTACCAGAACGTTTGACGCGCGCTTGGACTCGCGGATGCCGAAAAATACGATGGCCGTGATGGCGATCGTGATCAGCAAGGCGGGCAGGTCGCAGACGAAATGAAAACTTCCGAAAAGCGGTGCCGTCGTCCAGGCGCGATACGCCTCCAGCGCTCCGAAGAGCTCAGGTCTGGACTGAAGTTCCGTCAGCGAAGCTCCGGTTGCGAGAAGCTCTGTGATGCGCTCCATCCCACGCGAAGCCGTGACGAAATCCATCGTCAGGTATTCGGGAATACGGAGGCCATACCCCGCCATCAGTCCCGTGAAGTAATCGCTCCAGGAGATCGCCACGGCGATATTGCCGATCGCGTATTCCATCAGGAGGTCCCAGCCGATGATCCACGCAATCAGCTCTCCGAAAGAGGCATACGCATAGGTGTAAGCGGAACCCGAAACCGGAATGCGTGCCGCAAATTCCGCATAGCAGAGCGCCGAAAACCCGCAAGCGATCGCCGTAAACAGGAACAGGAAAACCACGGCCGGACCGCCCGAAAAGGCGGCATTCCCGATGGTCGAGAAAATCCCCGCTCCGACAATCGCCGCAATACCGAAAGCCGTGAGGTCGAGAGCCCCGAGTTCTTTCAGCAATTTTCCGGTGCCGGCGCCCTCGCCTTCCGAAAACCCCGCTTCCGCGTCCCTGTGAATCAGTTCAATGGACTTCTTCCTGAAGAGCTGTCGCATCCGCGGCTACCTCTCTCTACGCAGGCTTCCGAGCCACGCAGATCATGTTATTGGAAACCGGAACAAAGCGGTTCAGAAACCGGTCAAGCGGAACCGCCAGCGGATTTTTCCTATCGAGTGTTTTTTTCGAGTGCGTTTCGAAGTGGACAATCTCGAGCCCCGCGCGCTCGACCAGGCGGCGTAGCGTCTTAGGCGAAAACTCAACCAGGTGTTCCGGAAAATCGTGCGGTTGCCATTTGTTTTTCCGCAGGCCGTACTTCGAGAAAAGGTGATTGCGGTAGTTCTGCAGTGACTTGACGTTCGGGACCTCGATGAAAATCAGGCCGTTCGGAGCGGTCAGTTCCGTCAGCTCACGAATCGTCTCCAGCGGTTCCGGTACATGCTCGAGCGTATGGGCGATGTGGGTGACATCGAAGGCGCCTTTGTATTTCGGAAGCATATTCGTCGTGATTCCGTAGATCGCCTCGAA
>MEPR01000074.1:0-6456 GCA_001769835.1 Bdellovibrionales bacterium GWB1_55_8 | reverse complement strand
GGAATAGGCCCATTTCAAGAACTCGTCGTTCCATTCATAGCGCGGGTTCTGAAAAATCATCCGGCATTTCGTACAGCGCGCCAGAGAGTATTGAAGCTCGTCACCATAGCGCTCATAAACTTCGCTGTGGCTGCTGTCAGCACCACAGAGCGGACAACTCACGCGGATCTGCTTCAACTTTCTCCAATGAAACGGGACTCCCTCCAGATGCGCCATGCCGTCAGTAAATACCATGGAAAGCGCATTTGCAACCGCCCGAAAGGAGTGGGATTCTGTAGCCATGTCAAACACCAGCTGTGACGAACTCAATCGCGAGGATCTTGCCCAATGTGCGGCCATCATTGATGAGACCGAGCTGTTTCGTGACTACGGAACCACTGGACAGGCGATCACAAAACTGCTGGAAAAAGCGCTAAGCGACCCGTCCTCCGATCTTCTTGCATTGAGAACGGGGACAGGACTTGCTGGCTTTGCCTGGGTACTGAGAAACGGAGCTTTCGGAAGAAGCGCGTACCTGCGTCTGATCGCGGTGAGCAGCGTTTCAAGAGGGCACGGTTATGGAAGCCGGCTGCTTGCCGGAATTGAAGCGAAACATCTGCTGCCCCATGGCCTCTTCCTGCTCACGACCGAGACAAACACCGGAGCACGACGATTTTATGAGACGAGCGGCTATGGGCTGCTCGGAATCATCCCGGGCTACGTGAAACCGGGACTGAACGAATGCATCTATTACAAGGCGTACAAAGCGCAGGCCCTCACGCGCTAGCCATCCTGGAGTTTCCCTGTCGCGCCGGGAAATAGGCTTCAAAAACGTTGCCTTTGCCCGGGACACTCTCGATCAGGGAGACATTACCACCGTGCAGTTGCGCGATCTGCCGCGAGATGAAAAGGCCCAGGCCGAGACCGCCCAGACGAGCCGTGCGTTGCGCCCGTTCAAAAGGCTGAAAGAGCCGCTCACGATCCTCCATGGAAACACTGGGTCCCTGGTCCCTGACGGAAAAGTGGAACGAATCAGCATCGCCCTTCAGCCGAATCCAGACCGCCCCTCCTTCCGGGGAGAACCGGATCGCGTTCATCACCAGATTCGTGATCACCTCTTCAAGCCTCACCGGATCAACCCAGGCGACGAGGTCATCGGGAGCATCCAGATGCAGCTTCACGCCGGCCTCGTCGGCAATGACGTTGAGCCTTGCCGCGATCGCCTCTTTCAGAACGGCGGAAACATCAATTTCCGACGGTTCCACCATGAACCTGCCGTTTTGAATCCGGGAGACATCCAGCAGGCCGTCGATCAGTTCGTTCAGGCGCTCCACCTGGCGGATGACCATCCTGAGAAACGATTGCTGCCGTTCGAGCTGCACGGTTTCGGAATCGCCCTCTTTTTTCAGCCGTAACATGCGTTCCTGCAGCTGAAGGATTCCGTAGATCGAGGTCAGCGGAGTTTTCAGCTCATGACTCGCAATGGACAGAAACTGTCCACGCACGGAAATCACGGCTTCCATCTGCGAGATCTCCGCCAGTTCCGAGAGGCGCTGCGCGACCGAGACCAGGAGCACTTCCTGCTGGGCATCAAGCGCCTTTGAGCTACCCACCAGAATCCAGCCGAAATCACGACGAACCCTTCCCTCTCGAATACTGGGCCCCGCCCAGACCTCTCCGCAGACAGGAACGAGCACCAGATGGCGCACAGAAGGGAAGCCGCTCAGAATAGTACCGAGTTCGCGAGTGATCGGCAGGTTCTGAAGCTCACCCGAGCATTGTTCACTCGCAAATTTGACGTGCTTTCGCAGAAATTCCTTCAGAACGCCGAGAGCCGCGGGCTCAGGAGGCCTGGCCTCGAGAAATCCGACCGCGATCTGCTCCCCGGCCGTCGATTCGGTCGCCGCCGCCGAGATCGCGGACGGATAGGAGGCCAGTGCTACCAGAGGAAATTTGCAGGTTTTGCAGATCCTCGTAGCCGCCGCGATCAGATCCGGTTCGGACGTCGGCCAGCTTGCGACCCCACGATAGAAATTGGCGAGTTCCTGTGATTCTTCCATAGGCCTGAGCTTCTTACTAGCACGCTTCGGACCCGAGCCGTCGTGCGTAAACTCCAAAGGTCTCGCGGCAAAAAAGCCCGTCAGAATGAGGGCATGGAAATTGAAGTCCTGGTTTCCAGCGATCCCAACGATGTTCAGACAACCCGCATGGATCGCCGTTCGAGGGCGTGCGTTCGCGCTGGCACAACCGCCCCCAACTAGCGCGACCCACCTCGACAGAAGGGGCAAGTTACCACTTGCCCCTTTTTTTCTTTTTAGCAGCGAATCCATTGCGGAACGTCGCCCTTGCTGCCCCGCGTAATTCTTAGAAATACCTCAATACTCTTCCACGCCGCGCCGAAAAGAGATTACGAACATGCCAGCACCTGGAAATCCCAACACCACTGGTCCAGCGAAACCCGCAGCCACCGCGCCTCAGCAGGTTCGTCGCCTCAAGAAAGGCGAACTCCTGTTCGCGGAGGGCGAGAACTCCAGGGCGATGTACTTCCTGAAGAACGGAATGATCCGCATATTCAAGAAGAAGGGCGATTCGGTCATTGAGATCGACACGATTCATTCAGGTCAGGTCGTCGGCGAAATGGCATTCCTGGACGGCAACCCGCGTTCCGCTTCCGGCGAGGCCCTCACCGATTGCGATCTTGTGGAAGTTTCCGGCCCGGCTTTCATGGAAGTTCTCGCAAGGATGCCGGACTGGCTTAAAATTCTGCTGAAAACGGTCGTTGGCCGGCTACGCACCGCAAGCACTCGAATTCGGCAGCTTGAAACGGCAAGCACCGCCTTTGATTATTCCTCGAAAGACGGAAAGCGCTCGTCGGTCTACGTTTATCTCTCGCCCATCGACGTCATGAAAATAGCAACAGGCCTCCTTCTGGTTGCGTCAAGAAACGGCACCACCACGAGCGGCGGCATCAACGTGCGCGTCGGCCTGCTTCAGCGTTACACGAATCAGATCATGGGTGTACCCGTGGCGAAGATCACCACATTCATGGACATCCTAGAACAGTGCGGCATCACGGCAACCCACACCGAAGAGAACGCGACCAAGGTGGTTCTTGAGGATATCGACTTTCTCGAACAGATGATCACCTACCTGAACGAGGAAAATCTGGTCGAGCCCTCGAAGCGCCATGATGTCTCCCTGCGCGGTTTTCTGATCATGAGCCTGATTGCGAAACACCTGGACCGTTTCGGGGTCGATCCCACGACAGGTCTCAAGAACGTGAATCTGGCTGAAATCCGAAAGCTCGAGACGGCCGCGACCGGCAAAGAACCTTTCCGCGTCGAGGAATTTCCTGAACTGGTGAAATTGGGATACGCCACCAACCTGAACATCAAGTCGCAGGAAGAAATCTTCACAACTGTGAAGCCCGACACCTTCCTGCAGAATTATCGCCTGCAGCGCGTGGCGGTTTCCATTCAGGCCATCAACGAGCAGAAACGTAAAGCAGGCGGCCCCGCGCGCTGATCAGACCAGCTCTGGTCTTTGCTTCTTCAGCGCGTCGACGATGAGGCGGATATCCTGCGCTCGCGACTTTTTCGCCACGAGAATGGATTGACCGCTCTCGACCACGATCAGATCGTCCACTCCAAGAAGCGCGATCAGGCGGTTAGGCGCATCAACAATATTTCCAGAGGATTCGACGGCCAGAAGTTCCCCCCCGGTTGCCACATTGTCGCCGCGTCGGGCACCCAGCGCGTCCGCGATATTCTCGAGCGACGTCCAGCTCCCAAGGTCATCCCAGCCGCAATCCAGCGGAAACGAAACGACGTTTCGCGCTTTTTCCATAACCCCGTAGTCAATCGATGTCGCCGAAAGAAGCGGGTACGCTTTTTCCACGTCACCACCGGACGCATCCCAGGCCTTCTTCATTTCGGGCATGAATTGATCGAATGCATCGAGAATGGTTTTCGCCTTCCAGAGGAACATGCCGCCATTCCACAGATAGTTTCCGCTCTCGACGAACTCACGGGCTTTTTCCTCGTTCGGCTTTTCGACGAAAGCCTCCACCGAAACACAGGAAGAACCCGTTTTCGCGGGCTTTCCGACTTTCAGATAACCATAGCCGGTTTCGGGCCTCGTCGGGCGCACGCCAAGCGTGACCAGATCATCATGCGTGGCAGCCCATTCCGCAGCCTCGCGCAAGGTGCGAAGAAAATCGTCGTGCCGGGGGATGTAATGATCGGCAGGCATCACGAGAAGGATCGCGTCGGGATTTTTCGCCGCAACTTCACGGGCGCCCCAGTACACGCATGGAGCGGTATTGCGGCCCTGCGGCTCCGCCAGGATCTTCACGCCCTTCAATTCCTCTGCAACGGCTGCCTCGAGTTTCCGTGTGGTGATGATGATCCTGTGTGCCGGCTTCTCCGGAACAACAGCATCAAACCGGCGAAGGGTCTGCTCAAGAAGCGTGCCCTGCTCGCCGAACGCCAGGAGTTGCTTGGGACGCACAGAGGTGCTTTTGGGCCAGAAACGGGTTCCGCTCCCACCTGCGATAATCAGTAGAAACAGCTGATCAGAAACCATTTGGAAAACCTTTGTTCAGGGATTGGATGTTCCGACGCGTCCGTAACCGTCCTCGATCCGGACCACGTCATTGAGTTGTGGCGTCGAAACCTCAAACACGTCGCAGTCCTCGAGGGCGATCATCCGGTGTTTGCGCTTCGGCGCGATATGATGCGCCTCACCCGGTAAAAGAGTGACTTCGATGAGCTGTCCATCATCGGCTTCGAATACGAGGATCATCTTTCCGGACTGGACGAAGATCGTTTCCTCTTTCTCCACGTGATACTGAAGCGAGAGCTTGTGGCCTTTGCGGATGTGCAGCATCTTGCCTACATAATCGGGCGTCTTGGCCCAGATCAGTTCATAGCCCCAGGGCTTTTCGACTTTTTGAACGGGTTGAACAGTTCCTTTGGTCACAGGCATTTTTCCTTTCAAACGTCGAAAGAAACCTACCCTATTCTACGGCGTTGGCAATGATGAAAGAACTGATCAGGCCCTGCGTCCGGTAATCCGCACCGGCCTTTTCCGCCTCATCGCGGCTAAGATAACCACCAACGTAGAGGCGATACCATTTGCCCTTCCCCTTCACTTCAGCACCGCGAAGGAACGGCTTCAGACCCGCGGCATCCAGTACCTGGGCGCGATCAGTGGCTTCACGCGCTGTCCTGAACGAGCCGATCTGCAAAGTGTATTTTCCGCCTGCCGCCGGCCTCAACGCTGCCGGTACCGCCTGAAGTTCATCTCCGACCTGCCCATCATCGGTCGTGACAGTCGCGCCTGCAGCGGGATCCTTTGGCACTGTCGGGAGTTCCACCTGCCGCGGAACATCGAGCTTCAATCCGGCTTTCTGGATTTCATCGTGGGCAGCCTGATCCAGCGATTCATCAGCGAAATCGCGAATCACCTCAGCATTATCCGCAAGCTGCTGCGGACTCGGGGACTCTTCGGCTTCCGGTTCGATCGCCGCAATCGGATTCGCTTCGTTGGTATCCAAGGCAGGCGAGACTCGTTTTCCGAGATGGATTCCGAGGGTGAACGCAAAAACGGCCACCAGCGTTCCGAGGAGCACGAGAACAACCATTTCCTTGCGACTGTAAATAAAGAGGCGCTGTTTCTGCTGCATTTTCAATATCATAGCGAGCACCCGGAGGACTGTCAAACTGCCCCTATGCCTCCAACCGCGGATCAGTCCGGCATCCAGACTCGCGGCCCGGTTTCCTTCGCTGGGAGGCCCCGAATCCAGCAAGGCACGGCCCGAATTTTCCATCAACCCGCCGACCAATGGAGGTTCAAATGCGTATTTTGGATAAAAAAGGCCAGGGTCTGACTGAATACATCACACTCCTTCTGCTGATCTCGGTGATTTCCATCGTCGCGGCAAAATCGCTGGGGTCCACCGTCAAAACCAAGATTCAGCTCGCGCGAAAACACATCAATGAGGAAATCACCCTCGAATGAAACCGACCGGCTTTTCCTTAAGCAACGAGCTTGGGCAGACGCTCCTGGAATTCGCGATCAGTACGGCGATCATCATGCCATTGCTGACGGGAGCCGCCTGGCTCCTCCGGGAACACTGGGTGCAGGCAGCCTGCGCCCGAGACGTGTTCGAGGTTACACGGACTCGGCTGGACGGCCGATCGGGCTTCGCCAGCCGCTTTCGCGTCGAGGTCACCGAGACTGAACACTGGGTGGAAGGCTCCGCCCGCTGCCTGAAACACACGGAGACCGTCCGCCTGCCAAGGCTGATGCCGCTGACGGGTGAACCATGAACGAGAAAGGCTCTGTCGGGATACTCCTGATGCTCTCCCTGCTGATCATCTCGGTGATGGGATTTGGCACCTGGGGTGTCTTGCGGAAATGGCGACACATGGTGGAATCGCAGCATCGTCTCGATCGCTGCGTCGGGGACGCCTC
>MEPR01000073.1:77510-92892 GCA_001769835.1 Bdellovibrionales bacterium GWB1_55_8 | reverse complement strand
ACGGATGCCAGGATCCAGCAGCTCTTCAGCGAACGGAAGATTTACTACCTGCAACAGTTGAAGCTCAACTTTGAGAATCCGAACAGCGCCTCAACAACGGTCCTGTATAGTATCCAGGGTGAACTCCAGAATGTGCTTTGGTATGCATCGGTGTACCGACAGACTGAGATCCTTGAAGGATTGAGCGAAATTGCCTTGCTGGCTTACAGTTATCTGACCGAAACCGATCAGAAGATTTTTCATTCCGCCGTACTGGCTGATGGGTCGCAACCTTATACGTCGCTGCATCCGCTCGGGAAAAAGTATAAAATGTGGCTTACCCCGAAGCCATTCGTGGATTCGACCGGAGCCGCGTATAACATCGGTCTGGAAACAGTTCTGGACGCCGCGCAATTTGATTTTCTGGCGGCGCGGCTGGTTCATTCGATTGTCAGTCTTCCTTCGGAAAGCCAGAGCCCGAAGATGCTGGAGGTTGTGCAGAAATACGCGCCGTTCCTGCTTCAGGATCAATATGAACGCTGGATCTTCAGAACGCCCGGGGTGCCCGGGGGCTGGCAGGTGCGAGGCTGGGGATGCAATGACGGGACTTTCTCGCACGAGGAGCATTTGTCGCACATCCTGGCGCGGCATTACGGAACCAGCCATTTTTCGCCGTTTCTCTTCAGGTCCTATTGCAACGCGCTTTTGGACAAGGACCTCTGGATTATTACGGGCGTGATCGAGTTGCTCGAGGCGAACACGAAAAATCCTGTTCTTGTGCCGGTTGACCCCGTCTTGAAAGCCAAACTCGTTTCGTATCTCCAGCTGGGAGCGCGCGTGGTGCGCTCGAGGATCAGTGAACATCAGGTGAAGAATTTTCTGGGTCAAACGGTTACCGCTCAGAATTTGGATCTTGGAGCCTTCGATGAGCATCCCGACATGAAGTACACCGGTTACACGACGCCCGAATTTCCCGGCTGGACCGATGCTGCCAATAAAGCAGCGGCGAAGCCTCCTATCGGGTCAGTCAATATCGGGTCTGATCTGAGCCATGCGCGACGGTGGGTGCATCAATTTGAGTCGATGCTTGCCGTGTCCGCAAAGTATGGTCTGGAATTTCCGTCCCGCGAGGATCTCGAAAAGCAGGCGAATCAGTTTGCGTATGTTGTTTTCAACGGAAATTTTGAAGCACCTCAGTTCAAGAATTTCATGAATGGCACCAACGGCTGGTACCGGGTGAACTATTCGAACCGTCCCGGCTACGGCTACGCCCCATTTGCCATGACGGCGCATGCGCTTCCCAGCGGTTACGCGTTCTGGGCCAAATACAATCCGGACATCAAGAGAATCCTGGATGCGAAATTCGCCCATGAGCCTCCGACCAGTTCCGCGCATCTCATTTCATCGCTTCCGAGTCTCGCGATGCCTCTGGGATTTTACTGAGCGCAAGGCCCAGCCTTCCAGGTTCTGTGCAAATTTCGTTTCAGGCAAAGCGGTACTCTGAGGGAGTATTTTGCGCGTCAATTGATTGAACGTATCAACCGGGTTGCGGACGAATAGCGGCATACAATCTGGCTGAAACTTTTTCAACATCGCCAATATTTCGATTCCAGCCAGTGTGATCTTCGCGGAGTGGAAACTCTTGAATCCCATCATCGGGAGGACAAGATAACCGCCGGACAAAACGTCTTGCTCCACGATGTCATTCAGATACTTGATCTGCCGAACTCCGAAACGCGCTGGCAGCGCAGGGGAAGGGGACTGGGGAGAGGGGCGGTCTTTCCGTTCCCGCGCGCACAAGCATGGGTCGGGCTGAGCGGGCCTATGAGTTTTCGGTATGAGCACAGATGGGAATATGCTGCTTTGATTTTCTTCTTGGGGTCGTCAATCTCCCATCCCGGTCATTTCCTCCGCGGTGGCATGGTCTGACCATGCAAATATTTCGTCACTTTGGGTGGCAACAGTTTGGGCGCAGGCTTGGGCCGGACATCCGGGTGCTTCACATCACAGCCGACAAGTTTGGTGCTCACACTACCCACGACGTTCTTACCGTCAGTGGTCTTAGCTGTAAAAAACAGGGCTTTATCGAGCACGCATTTAATTTCAAGAGTTGCAAGATCAAACGTCAGCAGTAGATTGCTGTGCGTGGTGTTTTGAGCATTTTCACCCTCGAGTGCGATGACCTGCTTTTCCCAGTCTTCGCGTTCACTGGCGTTATCGTCCGCAGCGCGGCGGCGTGTAACTTTGGACGAAAGAGGGGTTGCCTTTCCGGGGCCGAATTTAATCGTCGTAAGATCGATTTGCGCAGTATTAAAATTTCGAGTGCTGAGCACGATTATTGATACCTTACCCTTATCCGCATGAGGATTAACGGGCCAGCGCGGATGCGCGCCGCCTTCGCCTCTAAATCGAATTGGAACAGAAGCGGTGTCTGGTGGCAGGGGTCCGGTGGTTAATCCGGTCACGAGCGTTTGGAATCTAGGGTTATCGAAGTCCCATCCTGGGCAGTTTGGTTCTGGTTCGTCGTTAGCCGCCCCTGGTTCGGGCGGTGAGCTTGCAGGTATTCCAGTCTTGCCTTCGGCGTTATATTGGACAGCTCCTGGTGGAAGGGGACTTTGAAACCTAAAACCGTTGAGACTTCGGCCAATTCCCAGCGCATTTGCTTTGCCAGTCGAACTCCAGAGAAGATGGGCCGGCATGTGCGCGAGCGTCATGAACTCCGGGAGCCAATAACGTGGTGATTGAATTTCCGACGGCTTTTCACTGATCTGAAGTGAAAAAAATCGAAGCGGTATTTGCGAAAGGTCGCCGTTTTGGACCTCGTACTCATACGTGTAGAGCCCTGTCTTCTTATCAAACGACACTGCTGCTGACACTGAAGGATCAATACTGCTTGACGGCGGTGGGCAGGTATCGGAGAGCGCGGCTACTGGTGCGATCAACAAGAAAGTCAGTGCTGTGACTTGATAGTTCATACTCTTTACCTCACTTTATTGTAACTTTCCGTGCCAGTGGTTTGCTGATGAATCCTGCGGCCGCTCACCTGGAACAATGAACCTCAGGCCGGCATCGCTGGCCGCTTCTTCCAGTAACTCTTTCTCAAGATCGCCGACAGCTCCACGGAACTGACTCATGGAAAGATCGATTACAATTCCGTTGCGGTGACCGCAATGAGGCGGAGCCCACGGCGTTGGCCAATTCGAGTAAACGCCGCCGTTCCAGTTGGCATCCGATGTAAGCTTCGTAGCTTTTTTCAGGTTCTATTGAATAAGCCATTGTGGAAAACGCAGTGACGATCGAAATCAAAGTGCAAAAAAATTCAATTCGCCGATGCCGGGATTTCAGCATGCGTTTCCCCCCAAAAATCGAATCGATAAACAGCGAGGAGAGTTAAATCTGATACACATGAGTAAATCAGTCAAGTAATAAAGATTCCATTAATCCTAAACAGACTTCGTTGTTTATGGTTCGCGTTTTACATAAAAGCTTCTTGCTAGCATCCACGATTTCATCGTGACGGTGAATTTTCTCGATCCAGCAAGCCGGGATGTTTTTGATTCTCCGCGTGTGCTTTAGTGCGGAGCGAGATTCAACTGATCGAGCAGGTATCTCTGATTGCTCACGAGCAGTTCAACCAAGTGAAACGAGCTTTCAGGCTCTTTCGGATTTTTGCCCCAGTTCAGTTGCTCAATGACGTGAAACTTGGCCTTGCCCGAAATGTCCTGGCCGCACACCGTAATCGAGCGATCAAATGTTTGGGAGTATTTCGAAATGGCTGAGCCTGGACCGGTCTGGACCACTTCCATGTTCTCTCGTTCCTGGTCCAGTGCTTCGAGCTTGAGTGATTTTGGTGTAAAAGCCAGGATCTTCATTTCGAATTCAAAATGCTGCGAGTCGGAATCCGAGATCAAAGTCACGGACCGGCAGCCATTCTGTTTCCAGACGATTCCCTCACCCAAGGGCACTTTGCGTGAGGCGGTAGCGTTCTGGGTGATCGCTTCTGCCTTCAATCTCGGGTGAAGATTCGCCTCCTCCAGGCCTTTGATATCGATCGTGGCCACAATCGATTTTGGAGCTGCTGCGATCTTTTTAAGCATCCTTTCCAGGTCTAAGCAGTCTTTCCCTTTTACCGGTTCCGCCGCAAAGGCAGGGGCGCTCACGGCAAAAGCCGAAAGTACCAAAATCGTGTTCCACTTCGACATCCGCTTGTTCAACTTCAACATCAGCATGGTTATTCTCCACATTTACGCTGCGACCATCGCAGCTTCTGGACTCTGATAAAGCATGCAGGGTGCCAATCGCCGGTCGCAATAAGCTCTTGGAAGCGCCAAGGCGCTTTGCCGCGAGGCTTTGTTTTCTTTCCATTACAGCGTCTATGCCGATTTCGAGCGGGGAGCGACTCTTCCATCCATCGAAGCACTTCTGGAGATAGCTCAGTTTCTCAGGCAGGACCCTGAAGCAGCGGTGCTGCTTTGGTGCAAAGTTCAAATGCCTGAGGAGAAACTCAAACGGCTCTTCACGCCGGAACGAAGAAAGCAGTCCCGGGAGCTTGCCGAACCGGCTGCGCCTGCGCGTGCTTCTGAAGCGCCCGGTTTTGAAAATACCTGGGTTCTTGGACCCGCGGAACGAGAACGCCTCGAAAAGTTTCCCTGGATCTGGGAAGTTCTTCTTTCCCTCAGCATGCGTTTTCCAAGCGAGCTTGCGCCCGAGCGGATGGCGCGGCTTGTCGGAGTTTCTGTGGATGAACTTCTTTCGCAGCTCCTCGCGCCCTGGCTTCAGTCCGGTTACCTCATGCAATCGGAGCGAGGCATCCGTTTGAAATTCCCGCATCTCCACATTCCAAAAACACCCGAGTGGAACCTGGTTCGTGAGAAAAACGTTCATCGTGCTGCAGCCGATATCCTGAAGGATGTTTCGCACCGGGGCCTGATTCATCGGCCACTGACACCCAGCCAGCTCGCGCGCTGGACACAGCGGCTTCGTGAACTCGAAACAGAATTCAAAGCCGATCCCTATCTGGATTCTGACGAAAGTGGCGCTCCTGTCACCGTGGCCTGGATTCAGCTTCTCGGAAAACGAAATCTTGGGTAAGTGGAATTTCGGCTGAACGCCAAACAGCCACTAAGCTGCCCGCGCGGTGATTCTTTCGAGGCTGTTGGTGTACCAGCGCGTCGCAAGCCGCGCCATCTGTTCCTGTTCTTCTGGAACGGTCGCGACCTGACATTTCGCGAGCCTTTTGGCCCCTTGCCGGTTGAGTTCGAGCGCGATGTCGTCGTTTTCTGGAATCAGGAGGAGCGTGGGCGCGATGACAAGCGGAAGCGCCGCTTTCGCGAGGTCGGGCCTGGCATCCCGCAGTACGAGGGCGAAGATCTCGTCTCCGAGCTGGGACGCTGCCCAGAGGGCCGCGGCTGCCCCTGTGGCCGTTCCGAAGTAGCCAACCGGCATCTTTGGATCCACCCAGCGTCGCACGCAACGCGTGGCGAGAACCACACGATAGGCGAGAAGCGGGATGTCGTACACATCCGAAGGTCTTGAGCTTTCATCTGACGTCAGAAGGTCAAATAGAAGTGTCGCAAAACCTGCTTCGTTCAGGATGGAGCCGATCTGGCGATTCATCGGATTTTGCCCGTTGCTGCCCACACCGTGGGCGAAGATCACCAGGCCTTTGGCATCGCCCGGCACGACCAGGGTGCCCGGAAGGTGCAGCCATCCATCCGATATGTCCACTTCGTTTCCTGACTCGCTGACTTCCACGGGTCCTGCCTGGGTGAGCAAGGACATGACACGCTGATCGGTGACCTCGTGAAATGCCTCGTACCAGAAAGCGATTGAAGTGAAGTGCAGCACCTTTTGAAGACAGATGACATCGTCATAGTCCTCGCGAATCGCCTCGATTGTCTTCGTTGAAGCGATTGGTGTGGCGAAAACGAGTTTTGCAGCTCCGAGGGATTGGAGGTAGCGCGCTGCCGCCAGGGCCGCCGTTTCGCTGCACAGCCCGTCATTCACCAGGAAAACGGTGCGGCGCGCCACGGAAATCAGCGGACGTCTTTTTCTGAAGTGTTCAGCAGCTTCGCGTTCACGCTTTGCGGCGTGAAGCACGGTCTGCTCCATTTCGTCCGGAGAAATACCAAGCGCCGCGGCCATGCCGCGTTGAATCGATGGCTCCGCGGCCGTCTCGGCAATTGCACCAATGGCGAGTTGAGGGTTGGAAGGCGCATGGATCATGTCCACGCCCAGGTAATCGAGGGTCGTGTTCATCGAACGCGCAAGCTCATACGCGACGGGCATACCCCCTCGTCCAAGCGCCAGAACTACCGCATCCTTCGTACCCTGGTGCTTGGGATGGCGCTTGATCCAGTTCGCGAGTTTCTTCCCGGCGTCGTGTCTGTCGCGGAATAACATTCCCGAAAGTGAAGCAAGGGAAGTGCCGCCGGGCGGCCTAGGTCAGCCCGCAACATCCAGGTCGGCTTCGGCGCTCCGTCTCCAAAGGTTGAGTACGGTTGTTTGCGTCGGCCACTCGCAAGTGGCGAAGCCCGGTGCTTCATGCGTTTTCTGCAGTTCGTCAATTGCCAGGAGAAGGTCGCCCAGACCATCCGGATCCGGCTCCTGCAGCGCTTCTTCATGGAGCATCCACGTCACATCAGAATGAGTGAGCAGAGAAAGAGAGCTGTCCAGCCAGAGCGGTACTCCGCGAATGGGTCTTCCGGTCGATGAAAACAGGGTCATCGTTTACCTTTCTCGGTGGCCCCGGCCGATGCTCTGCGGCCGGGGATACCGGTGTGTTCCAGACTATCGGAGACAGCCTGCTGTGGGGGGATGAGGTGAAGGAGACTCCAGCCGACCGATCATCTCGTTCAGACATCTCGAGACGGCCGATTGGATATCATGCGCATAGCTGGTCGCTCGTAGTGTCGTCGCTCCGACTCGCAGTTCAAAATTCGCCAGACACAGGGGGGTGTCTTCCTCGCGCTGCAGGACGAGCCGATAAAGGGGAGAGTCGTCGTTCCTGAGACGCGTATGACGAACGGGTGCATGCACGGTGACCCACCGGTCAATGCGGTGCTGAACCGTTCGCAGGACAGCCTTGGGAAAGTTGAAACCGATACACCGAATGGAGCTGATAAAAGGCGCTTTGCTAGCCATGAATTACCTCCTTCTGAAATCAAGACTAGCAGCCGGTCCTAAATTTCAAATGAAAGAGGCGTTAAACTTTTTTAATCCGGAGCGTGAAAACAGAGCCGGTTCCGGGAGTGCTTTCGATATCAATGGAGCCGCCGTGAGCTTTGGCAATAGAGTTGGCTATCGGCAGTCCGAGCCCAAATCCGCGGGTTTTCCGATCTTTTTGCGGTGTTCGATAAAAACGGTCCAGCAATCTGGGGAGCTGGTCGGATTGAATTCCAGGTCCGCTGTCCGTTACTCGCACGGCAAAAAAATCGGGTTCTTCCTTGAGTTCGATCTCAACCGGCTTTTCGTGGGCGCTGTATTTGATCGCGTTTTCCACGAGGTTTTGAATGGCGATCTTGAGAAGATCCGGATCCCCCTGCGCCTCGAAATTCGAAGCATGGTTCGGATTCTGCGATTCATTCAGGTTCAGCCGGAGGGGGATCCCTTTTTCTTTTGCCGGGGAATGCAAAATGGAAATCGATTCCATCGTGAGTTCATCCATGCGCACGAGGCTCTTTTCGAGCGAGCCCAGTCCCGCATCGACGCGAGCGAGGATCAGAAGATTTTCAACCACTGCCGTCAGCGAGTTGATTTCCTGAGACGCGCTCGAGAGGAATGCGCGGGTTTCCTCTTCGTCCCTCGGTTTTCGGATCATCAGATCCAATTCGCCGCGAAGTATCGAAAGAGGTGTTTTGAGCTGATGCGAGGCATCGGCAACGAATTTCTCGTTGGCCGTGACGGCCGTCTCGATCCGATCGAGCAGGCGATTCAACGTGAGCGCAAGCTGCCGTACCTCGTTGTCCTCAGTGGGAACAGGAACACGCTCGGAAAGATTGTTGAGCTCGATCGCGTCCGCCTTCGCGGACATCACGCTGACAGGTTCCAGAGCGCGCCGTGACAGGTAAAACCCGCCCATCGTCGCGATGAGCAGGACCACCGGAATGGCGATATAGAGGAACTGGCGCAGCTGTTCCTTGTTCCGGTCCAGGAACGTCATGGGAGCCGCGACCTGAAGGATCATTTGGGGAAGCGGTGGGCGGTTTACGAGGTAATTGAGCAGTCTGTAGGAGGTCCGATCCCGGAACGCGTTTCCAGGCAGGGTGGTGAGGCTCACGCCTCTTTGGCGCAGGCCTTCGAGCCCTTCGCGCGAAAGGGGAAGGCTTTCCGTGCTCAGCGCGCTTGAGCTGGCAAGGACCTCGCCACTGGTATCGCGGATCTGCATGTAGGAGCGGCGAAGTGAAAACGGAAAGACCTTGTTTGCCGCCGGAGGTGTGGTGAGGGGAATCGAGACATTGCCGAAATAATTCAGGCTGATCGTCGAAGCGACGTCGACGGTGTGATTGTAGAGCGCGGCATCGAAATCCAGCTGCTGGGTCTCCGAAAAAAACCGGTAGCCGATCCCGCTCAGCAGCACGAGCGTTGTTCCGAAGATGAAAACGAAAAAAGCCGTGAGCTGGGTCCGGATGCTGTGGAAAATCATTCTTCTTCCCGGAGCACATAGCCGACGCCGACGATCGTGTGAATCAGCTTCTTGTTGCTGCCGTCTTCCAGCTTTTTTCGAAGCATGTTCACGTAGACGTCGATGACATTGCTCTCCGTATCGAAGTGCACGTCCCAGACGTGTTCGCTGATGGATGTGCGCGAGAGGGGCCGGTTCGGGTTGCGCAGAAAGTACTCAAGAAGCGCGAATTCCTTCTGAGTGAGGGTCAATTCTTTTGAACCTCGCCGCCCCCTGCGGGTGATCAGATCGAGTTCCAGATTTGAAAAACGGAGCATGGATTGTTTTTCGGGGTGGTGCCGCCTTAGCAGGGCACGGATTCTGGCGAGCAGCTCCTCAAAGGCGAAAGGTTTCGTCAGGTAGTCATCGGCTCCGGCGTCCAGTCCATGGACTTTGTCGCGAGTTCCCGAGAGCGCAGTCAGCATGAGAATCGGGCCGTTATAATCATCCCGGCGGAGGTGCCTCGCCGTATCCAATCCGGATTGATCGGGCAGCATCACGTCGAGCACCACCAGATCGTAAGGGTTGGCAGCGGCCAGTGATTCGCCGGCGGAGCCCGTTTCAGCTACGTCCACAGCATAGCCCGCTTCAGAAAGGCCTTTTCGGATGAAATCAGACATCTTGGATTCGTCTTCGACCACAAGGAGGCGCATGCGCGAAGTCTAACTGCACATTTACTTTAAAATCAACTTCAGCTCATCCTTTTCAGCGGGCTGGCTGCTGTGCTACACCCGGCGATTGGATGAAGAAGCATTCAGGTTGGGTAATCCTTTTCACGTTGATCGCGGTCTTTTCCGTTTCCTGCTCCCGGGTGACAGAGAATCCTTCTGCTCAGGAAGGTGCCGACTTGTCCGGAATGTATCCACACGGTTCGGGCTGGCGCGCCGGCCACATGGTTTACTACGTTAAAACGACTGCGGGTTCGGAGCCCCACACGCAGGCCTGCCTGGGTTGCCATGAGAACAAACCCCGCGCCCGCGCGCTGAATATTTCGTGCGGCGCGACCTGTCACGAGAAGCGTCCGGCGCGACTGATTCGCGAGCAGATGTCCGTCACCGTGGCTCCGGAAAACAAATGCTCGGCCTGCCATGCCGACCAATTTAATGACAAGTACGCGCATCATCCGGTTGCGCTGGGTTCGTGCGACGCCTGTCATGAGGTCGAAACCAGTCATCTGGAAGGGCTGGATCCGAAAGCGGTCCGGACCGACATGACGCAGAAATCCTGCTACGGGTGCCACGATCGCAAAGATCAGGATTCTCATATCCATGCTGCCATGGGAACCGCTGCGGACTGCACCAACTGTCATAACCCGCATGGCGGAAAAAAGGGCTTTTTCGTCCGAGCCGAGACTTCCGCTCTCTGTCTCAAATGTCATGCGAAGGCCGGCCTGGGCGGCGGTTCTCGTCACGCGGCCACCATCAAAGGTACGAGTTGTCTGGGATGCCATTTGCCGCACGCAGGCCCGCGCGCGAAACTCCTGACAACCGACCCCGACCTGCAGTGCTTCTCCTGCCACACGCAGTTCGCCGCCGTTTATGAAAAACCGGTGGTGCACGGGGCGCTCGCGGCCGGATGCACGAGCTGTCATTCGCCTCATGGGTCGGACCATCAGAAGCTGCTGAAAGGTTCTTACTCGACGGCTGAACATCAGCCGTTTCCGGGCGCCGGTGCATTCTCTCTTTGTTTCGGTTGTCACGACGCCGGGCTTTTGGAGCCTGCGGGTGCCGCAAGTACGGGATTCCGAAATGGCTCAACCAATCTTCATTGGGTTCATGTGGCCAATGCCGGAGGAGCGACCACGGGTAAGGAATGGGGCAGGACCTGCAGGATCTGTCATGAGCCACACGCGGCAGATCAACCTCGTCTCATCAAGAATGAACTCGGGCCTTATCGGGTTCCCATGCGGTACGAAGCGTTTTCAACCGGCGGCCAATGCACGAGCTCCTGTCATATGCCCAAAAGTTACATGAAGTGAATGGCGGTTTCTGACGGTTTCCGCAATTCCGGTTTTTTTTGCATCCTCCCGTGGGTTCACGCCCGTTTGAATCAGGACGGAAACGTTTATCCTTGCTGTCGAGCCAGCGAATTTTATCCGTACGGTTCCGTGGCGAAGACACCGTTCAAGGAGATCTGGAACAGCGAGGCGGCGAAAACGATGAGGCTCGCGCTCATCAGGGGGGAGCGGCTTCCTCAGTGCTCTGACTGCGATCGGATCGATTCGATGGGCGGTTTCAGTACCCGAAGGGAGATGAATCAACGGTTCGCCCATGCCTTCGATCGTGTGGAATCGACTGCGAAGGACGGATTCCTCGATGGAAAACTCCTTTATCTCGACTTGAGGTTTTCAAATCTCTGCAACCTGAGGTGTCGTTCCTGCGGGCCGCAGAACAGCACGGCCTGGTATTCGGACGCGCAAGGCATGACGGAATCATCCCATGCGGGGATCATACGCCCGTTTGAAGAGTCGAAGGACTTTTGGGCGTTCTTTGACGAGCTGCTGCCGGATCTTCAATCCATCTACTTTGCCGGCGGGGAACCCCTTCTGGAAGACATGCATTATGAGCTTCTGGAAAAACTTCTCCGGAAAGGCCGCCGCGAAACGCTCCTGACTTACAACACGAACTTCTCGACGCTTTCACATAAACAGTGGCAGGCGCCGGACCTGTGGAGAAATTTTCAGAACGTCGTCGTTTCGGCCAGTCTGGATGGGGTGGGCGAACAGCTGGAGCTTCTCCGAAAAGGGATGCGCTGGGCAGAGGTCGAAAAGAACCATGAGCGTCTGTCCCGCGAAGCTCCTGGCGTGGAGTTCAGGATCTACTCGACAGTTACGGCTATGAACGCCTTTCACATCACCGATGCGATCGGACGGTTCCTGGAGCTCGGAATGCTGAGGACGCCAGCGCAGCTCACCCTGAACGTCGCGTTGGGGCCGCCCTACGTGAGCCTGAATATCCTGAACGAGGGGGACCGAACTTTGCTCCGGGAGCGCTATGGGAGCTTTCTCGCTTCTTTGCCCGGAACGATGAACTCCGCGCTCGCCAATCATATCGGGACTGAGCTGAAACGCGTCCTCGGCTATTTAGCCCTTCCGGTGGATTGGAAACAACGGGAGCGCTTTCGGCGGTTTACGTTCTCCTTGGATAGGAAAAGAGGCGAGAGATTCGCCCTCCTTTTCCCCGAGCACTTTGAACTCCTCTATAATCCATCCGGGGATGGTTCTGGCTCTGAGTGACCTCAAGCAGAATAGTGTTAGAATTACTTCTTTGATTTCCGGGGCTTCCAGCGGTCAATAAAAGACAAACCTTGTTTGACGAAAAAGGTCCATTCCTCTATAAACTGGGGCGCCATGAGTTTGATGCACTGCGTTAAAATATCGTTTTCATGCACCCCTGGTTTAGCGATGCTGATCGCTCTGGCTGCTCCCGTTGCTCTGCAGGCTGCGGTTCCGGACTCTGGCGTGACCCTCAGCGCCCAGCAGTTCGCAATGGAACCTGGCTGGAAGAGTCGCGTGGATTTGAACGCGCAGTGGGAATCCTCCAGCAAGGTGACGGAATCGAAAACCCGCGCTGTCCGTGAAGTCTGGTTTCAGTCCTTCTTTGAATCGGGCACAGCCGGCGATCGCAGTTTTGAATTTGACGTCGCAGTCCTTCGGCTTCAGACCGGAGAGCACAGTCATCTCTGGTTTGGCCGCACTCATCCCTGGCTGGAAGACGGAAGCGGGAAACGCCGGGCGATGCCTTCCACGACAGGCGCGGTGGGCGCGAACTGGGGACAGAATCAGGCGCGTGCGCTTGAGCCCCGGGTGGTGGGATGGATTGGCGCAGGCTGGTCAGGCGCGATCGGGCATGGCGTTTCGGCGACTGCCTTGATGTCACCGGTTTTTCTTCCTTCATTCGGACCGCGCCTCGATTTTTCCGAGTATTCCGAGGCAAATGGTTCGCGTTTTGCCAAGCTTCCGCCCGCGCATCTGATGAACAACGGTCAGGCGATTCCGGTGCGGTACAAAATCGACAGCGGTGATCTGGCCAAGATCGTTCTTCAACATCAGGTGTATCTCTCGACGACACTGGACGCGGAAGATTTCGGGGTTCGCCTTTTTGGCTGGTCTGCTCCTGTGCCTTCGGCCCGCATTGAAGCAACTGGAAAGCTGCGGGTGAATTCGGATCTCGACGAACTGAACGCGCTTGTGACCGCGACTCCGTCGTTTCCGCGCGAAACGACGCTCGGGTTGCAGTGGGAACTCGGGACAAAACGCTTCTTTGATTTCCAGTTCGCGTATCAGACCGAGTCCGGACGCCTGAACTTTTCCGGAGAAATCAGGCCTTTCAGGTGGTTTCGGGCGGGTGCGCTCCATCTGGTTGAAACGCGTCCCGCTCCGGCGGCAGAGGCCTCTCCGGTCCCCGCGGCGCCGGGTTACGGAGACAGCCTTCTCTGGACTGAATTCAATGAAAAATTCGCCGGAGACCGGCTTCAATCGTTGCTCCGGATCGAGCAGCACGTGCTCTCGGGCCGCGGCGGGCTTTGGATCCAGCCTGAACTCAGATACAGCGCGGATGGGCGCCTGGGCTTTTTCGCGGCCGTGAGCCTGATTGCTGGGCAGGACGGCAGCTACTTCGGACAATGGAGATCACTCGATTCCGTGGGCACAGGAGTGAGTTACCAATGGTGATTAAACCGCTTCGGACTTCATTTGTATTCGTTGCGCTCGTTTCGCAACTCTCACTCACAGCGTGCGCACCTTTTGAGCAGCTTGGGAAATGGTGGGGCGAGGCTCCGGAAAAGCCGGGCGTCATTCAATTGCCCAGCACGAGCGCGGAATGCGCGGACCCTCTGCGAATCGTGGAAGGGGATGAGAGCGAATCCGAAAGAACCTTCGAATGCTGGGTCGAACAGATCGATCCGCTCTGGTCCCAGGTGGACGGGCGTGAGAAAAGTTCACTGACCGATCAGGAAATCGCGATCCTGGTGCGTAAGGGCGCGCTGAGCAGCAGCGGTGACCCCGAAGAGCTTCTCCGAAAACTTTATGCCGCAAAGAAGATTCTGGGCCTCGGATCCCCGTTGACGCGAGAAGGGGTGAACCGATGGGTTTCCTTGCTTCGCGCGCATCGCGCACGAATCCGGACGATTTACGGCACGATCACCAGCAGCACTTCCACTCTCGATTATGCCGCGCTCCGCGACGCGTCCCGGATCAGTTCGGAAATTCTCGAACAGATGGCCTGGAGCATGGATTCCGAGCAGCTCGTTCTGACCATTCGCGAGCTCATTACTGTTTCCAACCGGGATGTCCGGAATGCCCTGATTCCGGCGGCCCGCGCGGGAATCAATTTGTTGAATGCGGTCTGTCCGACTTTTGAATCGAAGGATGTCTGGGCCGCTCCCGCAATCGGAGCTTGCCTGGTCCGAGCCATCGATCATTTCGAAATGGGCGCGGCCTGGTTCAATTTCGCCTTTGATCCTGAGCCGTCTTATTCTCCCGAAGACATCCGTTCCATCCGGATCGCGCTTGAACTTTTGAACCAGCAGTTTGACGGCTGGTTTCATCAGAAGCAGCTTTCCCCGATCCGCACCGGCCTCTGGATCGACCTGTCCCGGGCGCTGGGAGTGGATCCGCCAGAGGATATCCTCTCGGCTCTTGAGCTGATCCAGCGCTTCCACAAGCCTTCCAATCACAAAGAGGTGGATCCCACCGCTTTTTCGGGCCTGTTCTCGCTTCTTCGGCGTGCCCAGATGAATGTCCTCGATGGGTTGCCTCATTTCGCGCGGGCTTTTGATGAGGGTCGTTGCCTGAACACGAACGCGCGCGACTGGCGCGAGTGTGTCCCGCTCGGCATCGAGGAGCTTCGCGAACGATCCAAAGTGATCGACCTCGCCGCACGCCTGGCCAATCCCCGCTACGGTACCGCCGCTGATCCCTTCAACGGCTCCCGCTTCGCGCGCGTGATGCTGTATTACACGCTGAGCGGCCGGATCATCGAAGCTTTCGATGAAGACGGCAATGGCAAGAAAGACGGCCTGATCTCGGCTGGCGCCTACCGCAAAGAGAACGAAGTGGCGCGGCTGATCTCGATCGGCCTGAAAGGTTACGAGACGGTACGCGGTTTCATCGACAACATCGGAAGGCGCTGGAAAAGCCGACCGGTGGAACAGATTTCATCGGAACGAATTCTCGATCTCACCGGCCTTGCCGAGCTGATCACGATGTCTCATGACGTTCTGGTTCAGCGCACTCCCGAGGACCGGAACGCGATCGAGCAGATCGTGGCCAATCTCCTCAATGCGTTCCCCAATAGCGCCATGTTCCTGGATCAGGCGTCCGTCGCGGCTGTTATCGTCCTGGCGGATACGTTGACGAGTTTTCGATCCCATTACCTCGAAGTGCTCCCGCAGCGGGTGGTTTCCGATGCGGGTGCTGACCGCAATACCGTATCCCGCGCCACGCTCGCCGCTGCGCTTCCCGGGATACTTGAGCGCAATTTCCCTCGCACCTTCAAGAGCTGCTCCGATTTCGGGTTTGAGGCTTCCTGTGGAATCGCTTTCGACGGAATCATTCCGTCGGCATCGAAGGACGATCAGAACGTTTACGTGAACGACCTCGATATTCTGACGATCGCCGCGGCCGCGATGGAAGGCCTGCTTGACACCTGCGACGCCAATTCCAATGAGTTCCTTTCCTGGAGTTCGCTCAACGGGAACGACGAACTGGATTGCGCGTATGTCCGGGTCAAGGACATCCTG
>MEPR01000073.1:65903-77504 GCA_001769835.1 Bdellovibrionales bacterium GWB1_55_8 | reverse complement strand
CTGATCGACGCGGACGTCATCCACGCATCGGCCCGGGACCGTGTTCTGGCGAAGATGGTGCTCGAGGGCATCAATTCCACTTTCGTCACGCGCACGATCGGCAAAGTGGCGATGGTCCGCGGAACAAAGCGCAACCTCCTTCTGCACTGGCCGTTATTCTGGATCTATGACGATGCGAGTATCGGGTCGATGTTCGGGCTGGTGTCGGATGTCATGGATTCCTCCAAGGCAAAGAGAGCCCGGAAGGCCGCGAAGGCGGAACGGAAAAAGCGCCCGAAGACGGGCTGACTTCACTCAAAGCCTGCGGTAGCATGCCCCTCATGGGGGCGCTCAAGGCATTCGACAGGAAATTCGGCGCGGATTTCATCGGCACGGTTCCGTGCGCGCCGGGGGTTTACCGAATGATCTCCGCGGCAGGAGAGGTGGTTTACGTTGGCAAAGCCAAGAACCTGCGGCGTCGCCTCGGACAGTATCGCAATGCCCGCCGCTGCAAGGCCGATGGAAAGATGCGTAAAATCGTCGCCTCAGCGGCGCGCCTGGAATTTGAAATCTGCGAATCCGAGCTCGCCGCGTGTTTGCTTGAAGTTTCATTGATTCAGGAATTACGCCCGAAATGGAACGTCGCGGGCGCTTTTTCCTTCCTGTATCCGATGATTGGTCTGGCACGCGACGCGGGCACGTCTTGGTTCTGTTTTACGACCGCTCCGGAAACGGTTTCGGGCTATTCCCTGCAGGGTGCTTATCGCTCGCGGGAAATCGCGGGGGATGCCTTCTTCGCCTGGATGCGGCTTCTTCAATACGTCGGGCACCCAGCGGGAAAACGTGAGCGCGAGAAGCGAAGAGAGGGCACGAAACGCTGCTACCTGTTCGGCTTTCGCAGCCTGCCCGAGGATTGGTTTTCCCAATGGGAGCTCTTTTTCAAGGGCGAAAGCCCGGACGCGCTCGAGCACCTTGTGTTCGCGCTTCTCGAGAACGCCGCGGCTCGGAGCCGTGCCAGGCAGATCCAGGAGGATCTGAACGCGCTCAGGCGTTTCTGGAAGCACGAGGCAACACTTTTGCTGAAAGCACGCCAATTTGCGGATTACAGGGACTACCCGGTTCCGCAGAAGGATCGGGACCCGCTTTTGCTCAGGTATCGCGCGAAAGATGCGCTTGCGAAGGAGTGCCTGGCATAATAGAACGCCAGGCATTGTGCGTTTTGCTTTAATTGCGCCTTTCTTGATGGTCGGAATCACCCTGCTTGCGCCCGTCGCGCAGGGGTCTCAATCGTTTCAAAACTCTCAGGATTTTCTTGAGCTGACGCTTCCCCGTCCGTTCGTGGACGATTCCCATTGGGATCAGGTCCTGGATCGCGATGGCGGAAAGAACGTCACCTTCGGCGTCGAGTTCACGGGGACTTCGCCGTACGTCCGGAATTCGGGGCGTGCTTTTCTGCCGGCCTCGGTCACGAAGGTTTTCACCACGTCCGCGGCGCTTGAGCGCCTGGGCCCTGATTTCCGTTACGTCACCCGCATGCAGTGGCGCCGGGTCTCTGAGCAGGATCCCACGGTCGTAACAGAACTCACCTTGATCGGAAGCGGTGACCCGACCTGGGGAATGATCGAATTTCGCGAGGACCTGCATACGCGCATCAGAACCTTTGTCGATGCTCTTCGTAAATCGGGTGTTCGGCGTGTGGAAGGCGACATCCGGATGGATGCCGACGATCCGCGCTGGAAAGAGCTGAGATATCCAGAAGGCTGGATGCCGGAAGATGAAACGGCCTGTTACGGCGCGCTTGCTCAAGCCTTCAATCTTGATATCAACTGCGCTCACTTTCAGGTTTCGGGAGTGGGGCGGGGGCATTGGCTCTCCTCGGGTGTTCCTGTCTCTGTGAAACTATCAGTCACCTCCGGTGTGAGAACTCGCCTCTGGGTTCGTCCGAATCGCACTGACGACGGCGTCGCTCAAGGATTCACGATTGGCGGCACCTGGGCGAAGGGCACGCCTGCGGAAAGTTTTTATCTTCCGATTCATCGCACGGACGCCTGGATTGCCAACCTTCTTCGCGAGGAGCTGGCGCGCGCGGGTGTGCGTGTCAGAGCGAGTTCAAGCGCAGTGCCGGCGCAAGGCGTGGTCCTTGAAACCTTTGAATCCTTTTCCCCGCCGCTTTCAGAAATCATCCGCCCCCTGAACAAAGCGAGCCTGAACATGCTGGCTGACGCTCTTTTCAAAACCCTGGGGTCGCGGTTCGGATCTGCGAATGTTCCGCTTCTGGAAGCGGGACGAGAGGTGATTCTGGATTTCGTTCGTGGAGTCGGCGGCGCAACGGCCCTGGCGCAGGGTGAATCGGAACTTCCGGGCTTCTTCGTGGATCAGCTGGATTTCTACGACGGCAGCGGAATTTCGCGAAAGAACTCAGTGACGACAGCCGGCGTGATGGCACTGCTTTCAGATTTGACCTTGAAGCCCTATTTTCCTCAGATGTGGGAATCTCTTCCTGTTGCGGGTGTGGACGGCACGCTGGCGGGACGAATGAGAGGCACATCTGCGGAAGGAATCCTTCGCGCAAAAACCGGTACGCTTCGCGGATCCTATAATCTCGCGGGCTATGTGCCCCGCTTCGATTCAGTTTCAGGCGCGATCGTCGAGTTCGTGCCCTTTGTTGTTTTGGCTGAAACAAGCCCCGAAAACCGCCTGGTTGCGCGCGCGGCCCAGGACCGCTTGGGAGCGGCGCTGGTGACTGCGGTGAACGGAAAACGGTCGCGGGTTTTGGAATAGCACCGACCGAAGTTCAATGGATATGATTAACGTCATATTTACATTGACGCTCGTTTTCTTGGTCAGTACCTTTTTGAGCGTGATTGTTCGAATCGATCGAGAATCAACCCTGGGATCCTTTGAGTTTACGTATGATCCCCTCGATCAGGTTCTGGCTTCTGCGTTTTCTCCCGCGCAGGGAGTGAACCTTGGCCCACTGGTGGATCGGACCTGGACTTATGATGTTGGAGGAAGTCGTCTGACTGATTCCCTCCTGACTGGGAGCGCGCAGGTGATTGCGAATGCTCTGGTTGCGGACAGTGCATACGATTATTGGCGCGATCCTGATGGCCTTGGGCAAGTAGCACAGAAGCGGTCCAAGAGCAGCACGATGGCCGATGTGATCGGCTATAGGGTCGATGGGAAAAATACTCGCTTTCTTCGTTTCGATGATCAGAACCAAAATGGAGTTTTGGACGGAACCGAGACGGCAACTGTCGAAGCGACGTATTATTACGACGCCCTTGGACGCCGAATTGCGAAGAGAATTTTGCAAAACGGTTCGCCGACATTCACTCAGTCACACGTGCACTGGCTGGATCAGGATAAGATTCTGCTAGGCAAAGCAGGAGACGACGAATTGACAGTATATCTGGATGGGGATGGACCCGATGAGCATTACGCGCAGATACGGCAAAGCGGTGATAAGCTCATGTATGTGACAGACCATCTGGGATCAGTTCTGAATGGGGAGTATGCAAAAGAGAAGCGGACCATGGGTGTTTTTGGTGAGTATCTTGGAACCAACGCTGTACCGCTTTCTTCATCAACAGAACCGGTGACGTACGGATTTACCGGCCGGCAGTATGATGCCGAAAGTGGGCAGTATTATTACCGGGCGCGGATGTATGATCCTGGCACGGGGAGGTTCCTCACCAAAGATCCGATTGGATTTGAGGGCGGGGATACGAATTTGTATCGGTATGTGGGGAATAGCCCGTTGAGCTATGTCGATCCGTTTGGACTAGCTCCCGGGGATATGTATTCTACTCCACAAGCAGCAGCAGAGGCAGCAGGCCGCGATTATGGTGGCGTGAGTACATCGATTAGTGCTGAGTTCGGCGGTCAAGTGTACTTCCAGAGCCCCAGTGGGACTTACTCATACATGCCGCCAAAGATTGGCGAGCCTGGCGCGGGCACAGTGAACCCCGGCCCGAGGACTTCAGGAACCGTTGGACCCTATCATACGCACTATCCGGGCCTTGAGTATTCTCATACTATCTCGCCAATGGATAAGGGTTACGCGAACGTGAATGCTGTTCCGGTCTATTTGACGACTCCGGATGGTCGGAATATGTGGTTTGATCCGGGCTCACAGAATGTAATTAACGGCCTTCCGGCGGGCGGGGTATGTGCACGATGACGAAATTGCGATGGGCACTTATGATGACGCCTGTTCTACTCGCTTATCCTGGTCAGGAGGTCTGGGCGCAGAAAAATGAAAAAGCCTTCTGTATGCAGGAAAGAACGGTCCTTGCAGTAGCTAAAGCAGCTTTGTCGGATGGAGGCAAGATCGATCCGACGTCAGAAACGACCAAGTTTTCGGCAAGGCGAGAGGGCGATAACTGGATTGTCGTTTGGTCTGACACGGATTACCTGGATGGCCGAATCCGACTGGATATCAGTCGAAAGTCGTGTGCAATTGTGAAATTTCATCCGCAGTATTCAGGGAAATAGGGGCTGAGGTCTTTCTGCTAATGTCCCGTGTGCCACGATTTTGCCAAGCAATTCTGGAAAATTCTCGAACTTGATCTTCCCACGATCCCCACCGCCCGTTAATCCGGAGAACCTACTCGCCTAGAGTGTGACCGAGGACCAGACCCAAATCTCCTCATCGTCTCGGAAAGAATGAGACGGCGGTGGGTATATGCCGCTGTAAATCGTCCTGTGAGGGCGCCGGGTAGCCCATATGCCGGTGTTCTGGGGCTAGGACGTTCTTGCTATCTTTCATGGCTCACGAGGGACCCTCGCGTGATCTCACTCGAAGTCAGTTTCTCAGCAGCCGTTAACCCCATCGTGATCCCATCGAAAGCGGAGTGTTGGATAGGAACTAGCCTTACCAATTCTCGTATGGAGAGGGATTCTCGATGTCTCCTGCCTTGAGATTGCCGTAGAGATCTACGGTCATCTGAATCGTCTTATGGCCAAGAAGGGCCTTGAGCTGGTACATCTCGCCTCCGCGTTTCAGAAAGTTATAGGCGAAGGAATGCCTGAGATCATGGCACTTCCAGTCTTTCTGATCTGGATATTCTTTTTTGAAGCGAGCGATTCCTCTCTGTATCTTCGCGCGGTGTAGCGGCTTGCCCTCCTCATCAACGAAAACGTGCTCGCTTGTCCTAGGGTGTGATTCAAGGAGTTCGTGAAGGATCCTCGACATTCTGACTCGGCGATCTTCTCCATTCTTCGTTTTCCTGAAGTGGATGAACGCGGTCTCGAAATCGACGTCCTCCCACTTGAGCTTCTGAACCTCACCTCTGCGAGCGCCCGTGTGTACGATCGTGAAGACGTACGGGAAGAGAACCTTTGGACTATGGGCCTTGAGCTGATCGAGAAGCGCCTTGACTTCGTACTTTGAGAGAATGACGCGGGCCCTCTTCGGTGCCCCGATTTTGAAGCGTATGCGGTCGAGGGGATTATTGCTCAAGATCTCCTCGTCGACCAGCCAGCTCATAAAGTGATTCAGCTGGCTCTTGATCCTCGACATGTTGCGGTCGGTATAGCCGTTTTCTGTCTGAAGCTGACTGAGCCAGTGATCGAGAGCGTCTTTCGAGAGGTGCTCTACCTCGAAGTGATTGAAGGCTCTGCAGAATGCCTCGAAGATGTTCTTGCGTTCGGTGACCCGGGAACTGGGCTTCCGCTGAAGATGCGTTTGCAGTAGATGGCCTATATAGCGCTTCCCCGATGGCAGGAGCGCTCCTTTGCTGTGCTGGATGATGATCTCGTTCCGGTAGCGATCAGCCTCTTCCTTGGTTTTGAAGGTGTGACGTTTTCTCTTCTGGTCGAGCGGATTGATAAACGATACCTGATAGGTGCCGTCCTCCTTTTCGTAGATGCTGACCCTGATCTCACTCATCGCTTAATGCTCCTGAGAAGCTCTGCCGCGGTTGGGATTCTGGTCTGTTTAAGTTGCGCTCTTCTGCTTTTCTCCCTGAGCCAGAGGCCGTACTGCCTGGGATCGATTCGATAGTTTTTCTTTGGGCCCAAGTTGATGACCGGGAAGGTGGGATCGGTCCTAATTGCCTCGTAAAGCGACCACTCAGAGACGCTGAACCTCTCAGCGATTGCCTTAATCGGGAGAAGCTCTGGCACTCGATGCTGGGCTCGAATGAATCTCTGAAGCGGACTGAGTTCATGCTGTGGCTTTCCTTTTTTACTATGGCCTATAGCCCTGTTCCTGAGGCCGTCAGCCGGCCTATTGCTCCTGTTTTGAACCGGGCCTAAGGGGAAACTACTGACCGGCGCTACGGAGCTTTCTTGGCCGGTTCTACGACTTTCGGTGTGTTGACCTTCCCGGATTCGAAGACGCGGTAGATCTTGACTGCTTTTCCTGGGATCCGCTCCCGTGATGCTGTGAGCTTTCTTTTCTCCGCTTCCTTGAGGGCTGCTCGAGTCAGCTCCCGAACGACCCGGGTATCTGAGAGCTTCATCTTCTCCCCGATCTGTTTGGCCGTGAGGCCCTCTTTGGTCGCGAGGAGCAGCTGAAGAATCTGCTCGATCAGCTTCCGTTCCGCCTCTAGTTTCTTGGCTCGTTCTGCTTCGGATATTTTCATTAATCCCGTCTCCTTGATTTGTGGATTTATGAAAATCGGATCCGCTCGTCTGGGAAATCCCACAAGTACTTGATGGGCTCATACGAGAATGCCTCCGATGTCGTGCTCCTCATAGGAGGAGAGCGATAGGAATCGCTCGAGGTGCCTCCGGTAAACGGGGTAGAGCTCGGGTGGTTCGATATCCTCGAAGTAGCGGAGAACCTGTCTTTGATTCAGAAGGTCGAAGTGGCGCCTGCTTGCCCGTAACGCTTGGTGCATGCCGCCGAATGCCTGGTCCTTGGCTGTATGGACTATGAAGGCAGATCTGAGGGATTCGATGGTGATCGGCTCGATATCTCGAACTTTGACCTTCTTGAACCTGTAGAGCTGAAACGGATCGTAGTCGAGAAGCTGATCTAGTTCCGAGAGTGTTTCGATCGGGAACTTGTTATTAGAACGCCTGAGAAGCTTGACTTCGAATCGAGTGATTGGCGCCTCTGAAACGTCCTTGCGTCTTTTTTTACCCGCTTGCTCAAGGGTCTTATTGTAAACCTTGGCCTCGACTGGCCGCTTCCCGAGAACGACTCCAGAAATAGCGCCGCCCTTCGAAACGAATGCCAGGTGCTGCTGGATCTTTTTCCGGTAGACCTGTTGAAGAACGGTTTCGAATGGAATTTCTACATCAACTGCGAAATCTAACCGTGAGACCCGAAACCGCTCTGGTGAGAACCCAATGAAGAACTGCTCAAGAAGCCTGTGAAGATTGAAAACGGATCTGAAGTGATTGGGATTGATCTCAACCGTATGAATGAGGCGGTCTACAGCATGGCGACTTTTACCGGTGAACCACTTGAACGGAGATGGGATGTCTTTTGAGAACTTCAGGTAATAGAGTTTCTCGAAGTTCCTGACGTACTTCTGGTAGGTGAAGCGAGGGTTAGAACTCAGTTGCTCAGCAACGAATGCCTCATTGATCTTTAAGTCCGTCCTCAGCGTCAGCATGTCGATCATGGTTTGATCCCCCTCATCTCCTTAGTTTCTCTTCAGCTGGTTCTATATTTTCGATCTGAGTGTTTGATGTTTACCGCTTAATAGAACGAGCAGCCTCTCTAGTATGTGGCCATGCCATGAGCTTCAACGTGTATTCGGCTAGGATAGCGGGCGGTCAGTGTAGATCAGTATGCACCGAAGATCCATAGGCACCTGATGGTAAGTGATTGACGGACGAAGTGTGTCGGATTAGTTTTTCGGTGTATGGCGAGAATCGTGATCCCGAAGAAGCCCGACTTTAAGGCAGAGTGGCTGAATAACTGGCGCAATAGAGACGTTTTGGCGCATACGCGGCTCAAGAAGATCGTGCTGCCGGTGCTCCGGGAGACGGCGACTATCGCTGAGATCTCGCGCCTCTATAAACTGAATCGAAATACCGTTCGGAAGTGGGTCGATAGATACCGAGAGAATGGGATATTAGGTCTGTACGACCGTGCTCCTGGACCTCAGACGCCGGAGTTCCGGATTCCGAAGGAGGTCGAAAAGTATCTGGTAGACCTCAAAAATCGAAAGATGCACCTGACGACGACTGATCTCATCCAGAACATGAGGAAGTACCGGAACGGGTACTTCGTGAAAAAGTACCCTCGTCTCAAGGAGCGAATCCCTCAGCAGACGGTGTATAGCCTCCTTGAACGGAACGAAGTCTTTCTCTAAGACGCCGTTCAGTTTGCCAGTCGAGATGGCAACGAGAACCGTTTCTCTGAGTTTCCGTTCCCTCGATGCCAACGATTTGCCAAAGTCTTCAGGAAAGCTCTCGAAATTAACTCGCCGATTGAGGAGTGCCTGCTACTATTCTCTTATGGAAGTAGCTGATTTCGCTCGATCGAGGATCAAGGAATGACAGCCGTCGCGCTTTCAGAAGAAGTGTGTGCAAGGATGTATGATCCTGGCACGGGGAGGTTCCTCTCTAAGGACCCGATTGGGTTTGCTGGCGGAGATACAAATCTTTACCGGTACGTCAGGAACACGCCTCTTCAGTACACTGATCCGACCGGGCTGTATCCCCAATGTCCAGCTACTGCAGATGGCCCGACTGCGGAATTATTTCAACGCATTTTCACGAGCTCTAGCAACTCTTCGTCGAGCCCAGGTATTCATGAGGAAGGCGGATGGCTTTTCGGCAATGCGCAATACTCCTCCTTTCCCATGGGCTCTCAAGCGCAGATTCGTATAACGCCGCCGCCGGTTGATGCCTACGCGTCGGTCCACACTCATCCGAATCCGCCGCCGTACCTGCCTCAGCCGAGCCCGCAGGACGTTCGAACGATTCGGAATATCGGCTTGCCTGGTTATGTTGTGTCAGATCAAGGCGTCTACCGCATCGATCCAAACGGATCGTGGATCTGGGAGGGACCGCTGAAATGA
Organism: Bdellovibrionales bacterium GWB1_55_8; assembly: GCA_001769835.1. Lineage (GTDB taxonomy): Bacteria > Bdellovibrionota > UBA1018 > UBA1018 > UBA1018 > GWB1-55-8. The sequence continues at coordinate 68,538 of MEPR01000073.1, read as the reverse complement.
TCACGCTTCGATGGTGTTTCGTTTTGGCTGCGTGCATGTGCGTTGCTTTAATTAGCTTTGGCACGACGACGAAAGCGTCTACTGTCAAACAGCGAATATTCAAACTTCGAACGTGCGATCCCAAGAGCGCGCCTGATAACGCTGTAAAGGCTGCGCTCGAAGCGGCGATAAATGAAGCCGAAAAGCTTCCGCCGGGTGAATTGCCGGAGCGCGGCAAGGTGCCGGTTCGCATGAAGGAGTATCGGTGCGAAGTCAGGCGTGAAAAGGATGGCTCGTTCGAGATTGTCTTTCATAACAAGGAATCCGAAGCCTGGATGGCGCGAGAAAAGAAGGCTGGCCGGGAATATCTTGGTGGCGCCGGTGTAATACGAGCGGCGGTGAAGGAGGGGAAAGTTCTCGACATCGGATTTTTCCAATAATGAAATGTGAGGGTTATATTATTATCGAGCCAAAAGGTATGATCCTGGCACTGGGCGATTCCTCTCTAAGGATCCGATTGGGTTTGCGGGTGGGGATACGAATTTGTATCGGTATGTGCAAAATAACCCTTTGAAATTTGTGGATCCGCTTGGGCTGGCTCCTGGCGATATTTATCCATCAGAGGGATCCGCCGGAAGTTCGGCAATCGGCGATATAAATTCTGTTTCTATTGCCGTCGGTCGGGAGTTTGGCGGAACCGTTTACCCAAGCGGTGGTGGTTACACTTACACGGCGCCTATCATGCTCGGTGGTGCTGGAGGATCGCTCAATATTCTGTCGGGATCTAGTGCGATATACCACACGCACGGGTCAAACGATCCCGGCTACGACAACAATAACTTCTCGCCGAGAGATATACAAACATCGTTCGAAACCGGACTAAATATGTATCTAGGTACACCGGATGGTGGTCCTGTTCAATTCTTTAGCCCAATCTCTGGCAGTGGAGACAATGTATGCCATCGGTAATGCGAAAAATTGCGTTGATTGTGCTCGTTTTTATTGCCATCGGGACCTTGTCTTTTGGTAAGGAACGAGAGGTGGAGCGAGATATGGTTCCTGACGCGCAGGTAGCGAGCTTGATTGCTGATGCTGTGCTAGTGCCGATCTATGGCAAGGAAGTGCTTGAACAGAAGCCGTATAAAATCCGTCTGGCTGACGGGCATTGGATTATCGACGGAGTTCTGCACGCCAAACCTGGTGAGGTTGTCGTGGGTGGGACTGTTCACATTGAAATTCAGAAAAAGGACGGTGCGATCCGAAACGTCATTCACGGAAAGTAGGTGGAGTGAAGTGGCGAGAATATATCATCCCTTTCGAGGGCGATTCCTCACGAAAGACCCGATTGGATTTGCTGCAGGTGACACCAATCTCTATCGGTATGTATTTAACAGTCCCACAAATTACACTGATCCCACGGGTGAATACTTAGGAGGGATTTTGGCACCTAGCAATGGTCAAGCAGTTTGCGCCCTGACTGGAACCGTTTTCGGAGGAGCTTTAGGTGGTTTTCCTGGTGCCGTAGGCGGCGGAATTATTGGAAGCACTATCGGTGGTGCCCTGTTCCCTCCGACAAAAATACCCAACGACGATCTAGAAAACTGGCAAATTCCATCTAGCCTGCCGCCAATGTCGGTACCAACAACGATCGGTCCACCGATCCATCCGAACGCCAATCCAAATCGGCCGACAATTGGGCCGAAATCGCCCTATTCAGTCCCAATAAGGAATTGAATCGATGAACAGTTTTTGGTTTGCAGTATTGTTGTTCGCGATGCTGCTGGTCGGAATAATTGACGCTGTCATTCTTATCAATCAAGTGAAGATATTCAGGTATTTCCAAAACAAAGTGGGTCAGCGGGTAAACGGATTGTTTTGGAATTACTCAGTCTCAGTCTTGCTGACACTTCTTCTTGTTCTTGTGGTCACTGGGATTCTTGCATACGTTATTTTCCTAATCGGTGATGGGACAGGAATATCGTATCGGGCATAATGAGAAGAAGGTTCAACGCCTCTTGCTCTTGGGAGAGAGTCTTGCCGTGGGCGATGATTATTGTTCGTTCTCTTACCCATGGTGTGCCCGCGGGGCGAAGCGCCGCGCAATTTTATGGAGCACTCTTTATTACGGCATACACAGTCCTTTTGCTGGGATTTACGCTCGTCATGACTCAACTGAAGATCGGAGTTTTTAACGTTGGGTCACGTTATCGCAGGAAGCTTGTGTATGGAGAGTTGCTGGCGGTCGTGTCGTTGGGGGTTATAATGGGAATCAAATTTCTGAAACTCTCGCAATAGAGACACTAGCTCTTCAACCCTACCCCGTAAGAATTACTGTAAGGCGACAAGAGACCAAGTTCGTGAAGTGACAGTCAGAATTCCGGTTGCCCCCTCGCCCTCACCTTAGGGTCGTACTGAGTGTGTTTTGATCAACCCTTCTTTTTCGCCGCGATCAAAACGTGCATGCCGCTGTGGCGGACCATCCATTCGGGAATGTCAAATCCGGAACGCTCCAGAAGCCAGCACCAGTCTTCAGGGGTGTACCGGCAGTGCTCGGAAAAATGCGTGAACTGATCCTGGGTCTCAGGTCGTATACCTGCGAAATACTTCGAGAGGGGCTGGCGGATCCAATCGTAAATCAGCCAGACGGCACCTGGCT
>MEPR01000073.1:0-65879 GCA_001769835.1 Bdellovibrionales bacterium GWB1_55_8 | reverse complement strand
TCAGAAGCGTGGGCACCGGCATCTCGTGAAGAACCATCGAAGCGACGGCCGCACCCATGCTCGCGTCCGCAAGAGGCGTGATCGGAGGTGAAGCGAGGTCATGCTCAATCAGGGTCGGGGCAGGTTGCTGCGCACGAAGCAGCGTATGTGCCCGGCGGATCATGCTTGGCTGGCCTTCCACTCCGAAAATCTGCGCCTGAGGATATCGTTTCACGAGGTCCATCAGGAAAAGTCCCGGGCCCGTTCCGAAGTCCACGATGCTGGATGGGGAACCCAGGTTTCGCGAGAGGAAACTCCAGAAAATCTCATCGAAGCGACCGGGGTAGGAGCGGATCATCTGATCAGCGAACTCCTCGAAATTCCGGTGATGAGCAGCCAGGTGGGTCATTGTTTCGTCGTTTAGAATCATAGGCTGGATCATAGGCAAAGGTGCTCGCCAAGAACAGCGCAAATAATTTATAATCCCTGGCATGTCACAGAAATTTGAGAGTTTGCCCGGTCTGAATCTGCCACTACGCACCATTTATTGTATTGGCCGCAATTACGCCGAGCATGCCAAGGAGCTGCAGAACCCGCTTCCCAGTGAACCCGTTGTTTTTCTGAAGCCCGCGTCAGCGGCGTGCGGGTCGGGAGCGGAGGTGGTGCTTCCGTCTCAGAGCACGCGGGTCGATCACGAAGTGGAACTGGTGGTGGCGATCGGGAGAGAGGGAAAGAAAATTCCCGCTGAAACCGCCATGGCTTATGTGGCCGGCTTTGCTGTCGGAATTGATTTTACCGCTCGAGATCTTCAGGAGGCCGCGAAAAAGAAGTCGCTTCCCTGGACCGTGGCCAAGGGCTTTGACACGTTTGCGCCCATCAGCCATTTTATCCCCGCGAGTGACATAGCCCCCCATGCCGATTTCAGGATCGCTCTTGAGGTGAACGGAGAACGTAAACAGTCCGTGAATACCTCTGAGATGCTTTTTTCAGTACCGACACTCATTGCTTATCTATCGACTATCTTCACGCTCAGGCCCGGCGATGTGATTTTCACCGGTACCCCGGCCGGGGTTTCTCCTGTTCACGCGGGAGATCGCATTCATGCGTCTCTTCAGGCTGGAGAACAGCACGCCGCTTTGGATGTCAGAATCAAGAGCGAGAGCTGAGCCTTAGTTTTCCCAGCTTTTGAAGAAGTCCTCGCAAATACTCAAGTCCACTTCCGTGTAAGGAAGCGTGTCATCGAGTGGGGCAATTCCGCCTGGGAGTGAAGCCATGCTTCTTGGTGCCACTCGGAACAGGTAACCCGTCCGTTCCATGGAGCGCGCGCGGTAGCCGACCTGCAGCTTTTCATCGCGATGATAAGAGAAGAGCTGCCAGCCCGTGTCGTCCTGCGAGTAAAACGCGATCGCGTACCATTTGTCGGATGGCATCATCTGGAAAATGAAGAGCGCCGTCGACGGATCGACATCGCCGCCTGAGCTGGCGCGAACGCCCGGCCCGCGCCATTCCGAAAAAATATTGCCGGGATCTTCCGTATGCGTCAGGAGCACGCCTTCGAGACAGCCGCGCAGCTTCTCGGCTCCCTGATAAAGAACGGGGCGATCGATGGAAGTGGGCAGAGCCTGGGCATGGGAAAACGGCAGGATCGAAGTGATTGAAAGGAGGGCCAGCAGAAGAACTTTCATCCCGGTGTTCATTCCAGTGTACATTCGATGACTCTCTCCGATTTTTTTGATCTCGGCAAATATCTAAAAAGGGCAGGCCCCGAAAAAGTTGAAAACTCTTTGCCAGGTATCGCCCCAGCGGCAGCGCAGAAAAAGGCTCTCGGAGGTAACCGGATGCGTAAGCCGCAGGGAGTAAGCTTTCAGTAGCAGAGCGCGGGTTTCGAGGACCGTGCGGAAGTGGCGGTTATGTTTGCCATCCCCATAAACCGTATCGCCGATCAAAGGGTGCGAGATATGGGCGAAATGCCTTCGAATCTGATGCTGGCGTCCGGTCTTCGGCTCGACCCGCACCAGGGAGTAGCGCGACGTGGCGTAGCGCCCTACGGCGACTTCTTTTTCCGTCCGGAACAGCGTTTCATATTGGGTGAGTGAAGGTTTTGCCGGCAGCGCCGTTTCATCGTCTTCACGAGCGTCCAGGTCTGAGAGCGGATGATCGATCGTGCCCTCGTCCGGGGTGAAGCCGCGCACGACAGCATAGTACCGCTTCTGAATTTCCTGAGCTTGAAAGGCCGACTGCAGGTTTCGTGCGATTTCGGGGGTCAGGGCGAAGAGGAGAACGCCCGATGTGGCCGAGTCCAGGCGATGCACGGGATAAAGCTTTTCCTCGAGCTGTTTACGAAGCAAAAAAAGGCAGTTCTTGTTCCGGGAAAGCGAGTGCGCGGGATTTTCCGGTGGGTGCACCTGAAAGCCGGCGGGCTTTTCAATCGCGACCAGCCATTCATCTTTGTGAAGGATCCTGAAATGCATCAGCGAAGGTCCTCGATTTCAACCACCACCGCCTGGTCGTTTTCGATTTTCCAGCGCACGTCAAAGTCATAGAGACGGCAACCGTAAGACTCTGAAGCACCGGTTTGCGTTTGAGCCCTTCTTGTTTGAAAAGAGGGCCTCGGATCCTGCTGAATGACCTGTTCAATCAATGCACGAAAACGCGTGAACCCCTGGGCTTCGAAATCACTGATTGCTTGAAGAGCCGCCGCGGTGAATTCGACACCCGTCTCGCGCCGGATTTCCGCGCTCGGTGTGGCCCACCCTGAAGAAGCTTCTGGAATGCTGTCGGAGTAGGGAACATAGGGCTTCACATCGAGCACCGGGGTGCCATCCAGAAAATCGATTCCTCTGAGGTGAAGTTCAGCTCCTCCCGGAGCATCGGCGACAATCTTTTCCAATTTCACGGCTGAAAGCCCGATCGGGTTCGGGCGATGTGGGGAACGCGACGCGAAGACTCCGACTTTCTGAGTCCCGCCCAGGCGTGGGGGTCGGACGAGTGGTTTCCAGCTGCCTTCCTCGCTTGGTGTATTGCCGTGGAAAACCGTTACGATCCAAACGTGTGAAAACCCCTCGAGCCCGCGAAGCGCGTCCCGGAACTCCTGGCCGTCGTTGAACTTCAGAACAGCCCTCGAATCGGGTACCAGCCCTGCCTGTCTAGGAATTCCAAATTTCTCCCGAAAGCACGAGCGGATCGTGCCGACCGGAGTGAATTCTAATTTCTGATCCATGCCTTGGGTGATTACCTTGCCTGCGAGTCAGTGTCACGTTGACCCTTATTTTTCCTTAAAAACAGAGGGCAAGCGGTATCAGCCTGGCCCTGGTCCCAGTGAAGGCCGGCGGGCCCGAGTGCGCGTCAATTTGAAGTTCTCGTTTTTTAAGGTGTTTTGAGTTAGAAGAAGGCGCCCGACAAGCGGACGGCGTGGCACCTTGCTTGCTTTCCGGCTCCTGCTATTGACCGTTTGTTGGCAGCCACAGGGGGACTCATGAAAATATCCGCGGCAGTTCTGGCTTTGGTGTTCCTGATTTCGACAACCGCATCCGGGCTCGCAGCAGAAAGGCCCCGTCCGGGACCACGGCCGTCACCCACGACGTCTCCCGGGCCGAGGCCGACAGCGACGCCGACTCCTAGGCCCACTGCGACCGCCACACCGACTCCGCGTCCGATCGAACTCGATCTCAGTGGCGCCCGCCGCTCCGGCCATCATGATGGACAAGCCGATGGTTCACGTGAAGGCAACGTGCGCGGACCTGCTGAAGGCGACCGCGAAGGCCGCGAGCGTGGGTTTCGCGAGGGCTTTGATCGCTGCGAACGCGACGAAAAGCGAAAAGCTTACGACATCGGCTATCGCGAAGGATTTGTCCGGGGCGAGTATGAAGGCAACTCCAACGGGCAGCGCGAAGGTGAATTCAACGGACGCGCAGAGGGCGAACGTGAAGGCCGTTCCGATGGCCTTGCCCGCGCCAATCGCGACGCGAAGAACGAGGCAGAACCCCTGGGTCGCGCTCGCGGGACGAGCGAGGCCAATCAGTCCGATGCCTCTGAACGAGGCCGCGCCGATGGCATTGCCTCGGGCGACAGGGATGCCCTCGGAAAAGCCGTGGCCGAGGATTACACGCGCGGAAGGAAAGACGTTCGCGATGAACGATTCGCGGAGCCCATCGATTCAGAAGACGAATTCAGCCAGCGCTCAAGCGCGCCGGGGTTTGCGCAGAAAATCAAACAGGGCTTCCAGGCTCTTTTGAGTTCGGCGACCGCCTCATCAGCTCATCCTGATCGGCGGTTTTATAATCCCCGCCCGCGCTACAACACACCGGAAGAAAGACGCGCTTACGAAGGCGGCTATTCCGATGGCTACAATTCCGGTTTCCACACGAATTACCGTTACGCGTTTGATTCGGCTTACGATCGCGCGCGGCGCCTCGGTGCGGAGGATGGCTGCCGAAGCGCTCGGAGCCGGAGTTACGATTATGATCTGCGCCGTGGCCATGCGGATGGGCATGCCGCCGGTTATTCTCGCGCTTACAACGACGCTTATGGCCGCGCACATCGCTATGCCTACGATCAGGCGTTCTCGAATGCCTCCCAGGTCGCTTATCGCGACAGCTACCAGGGTTACTACAACCAGCACTTCGAGGAAGCTCGCAGGGCAGCTTACGAAGAACGAGTAGGGGAGCTTTATCAGGCCGCCTACAATGCCGCCTATCGCAAGAAGTTTGACGAGGTTTATCCCGGCTATGCGGCGGAACAGTACCGTCGTGGCCAGATCGACGAGGACAAGGATTTTGAACTCAGGCCTGTCCGGCTCCTTCAGGCCGAAGCGACCGAGACAATCCCGAACGGCCTCTATGAACCTGGAGAGCTGCTCCGAATCCGTGTTCAGCTGAGGAATTTCGCGGATGCCGCGGAAGCCGGCAAAGACGTCAAAATCCAGCTTCAGGCGCTTGATTCCGGTTCGGCGGTGATCGGTGTCGCGGAAACGGTGCTTTCTCGCGGGCTGAAGGCGAAAAGCCTCACCCGCGTTTCTGAACTCCTGGAATTCCGGCTTGAAGAAGCAGCGGTTGGAAGGGCAGTATCCTTCCGGGTCACGGCTTTTTTCCAGGGCCGCAATATTGGAGAGAAGGTCATCAAGATCGTTCCGCACTTCGTTCTCGGGATTGCCTTGGAGGGAACGCCGGAACTTCACGAAGGCATCGAAGGGACGCTTGCGATCCGCGTGAAAAATCAGTCGCAGGTGCCTTCCGACGCCGGGACGCGCATTCAGCTTTCATCGGATCCGGCGACTCTCGAGATCCTGGACGGCGCGATGACTCTCGGTATTCTGAATCCGGGTGAGAGCCGCGTTATTGAATTTCAGGTGATTGCCCGGAAAGGGGGTTCTCCTCGAATTCCGTTGGTGATCGAAGCGGTGGGTGCGGGCTCGCGCCGCATCGGTCTTCTCGATCAGGCTCCTCAGATTCCGGTGCTGAATGATTATACGATCCGGCTCGCGCAAAGCCTGGCTTCGCTCAGGAAAGCCGGAATTTCGCGGGTCGAATATGTGATCCGGAACGTTCACTCGCGAAGTTCACTGCGAGGATTGCAGCTGCACGTGAAGGTCACGCCGAAAAGCGGGGATCCGTTCGCGGTGGCGGGACCCAATCCCCAGTATCTGAATCCCCTTCGAAATGGCCAGGAGAGTTCGTTTCTGGTGCCAATCGTGATTCGCACGGAGAACGAGGGTGGAGTTCTTGAGCTTGAAGTGAAAGAGAACGGACGCACGGTCGTCATTCATCGGTCAGAGTTCTAATTGGCAGAATTCAAGGAAAGGGCGACAAAATGAACGCTTTTTATCAATACAGCATCGGCCTCGCACTCGTGGTCATCGGAACCGCCTGCGGCGTTATCCCGTCGGAGTATCGGGGAGAATTCAGGGATTCCGAATCAGGAGCCAGCCTGAAGCTGAAAGGCCGTAAGGGTGTGTTCCAGACGGCCGACGGGCGCAAGATCGAGTCCAAGGCCAAGGATCTGGAATTCGAAAAACTGGCCCAGGCACAAGGCGGAATTTACGTGAGCAGCGATCCGGGGTCCGACAGCATTCTTGAGGTCTACTGGGTTTCGCCCGATGTGGCGAGCCGACAGGAGGCCGCGCAGCTCGTCTGGTTCCGCTCGGAAGTGATCTATACGGAACTCAACCTGAAGACCAAAGACAAGGTCAACACGCTTGAGTTTTTTCACTGCCGTGAGGGCACGATTCTTCTGGATCTGCCGACGAAGCGCTGGCAGATGGGCTGTCCGGGAAACGCGGACTACCTTCGCATGCAGCGGGTGAAAGACTAGCTTTCGGCAGGGTAGGCCACGAAGTAACGGTCACACAGGTTTTGTGCTTCTTCTGCTGAAATGGTGTCCGGTGCGGCATGGCTCTTGGCGGAGGCTCTGGTTTCGCTGGCCTGGCGCAAGACCTCGAGTTCCCTGGTCAGGTGGGAAATGAGCTCTTCTTTCTGTCCCAGTTTCGCTTCAGCGGAACGAAGGCAGCTCAGAACCATGTGTTTTTCATTCCGTTCGCTTTCGATCGAGGATTGCAGATCCTTGATCTTTTCCTGTTCTCCATTCGAGCGCTGTGCATGCAACAATGAGCGGTTTTTCAGCGACTTGAGATTGGAGAGAAGCTGGTCGCGTTCGAACGAAGCTTTTTCAGCAGTCCGATTGGCGTGGTGCAGGGCGGTTCTGAGCTGAACCAATTCCCGTTTTGAAGGTTCGAACAGTTTTTCGGCGACCTGCAGCTTCATCTGCAGTTCCTGTCGGCGTTGTTCCGCGTTCCTGTAAGCCTGCAGGATCGCCTGAGCCTTGTTCCTCAGCCGGTCATACTGGTTGCGAGCTTCTGAAAGCATGCGGGTCAGGCTCTGGTCGCTGTTGGTCCGGTGTTGCTGAGCGGCCCTCATGAGTTCGAGTTCGAAGTTCAATTTGCGCTGTTCTTCGCTCCGGTCCTGTTCGGCGCGGGTGAGCTGCGCATGGAGTTTCTGGATCTCCTGTTCGAGTGTGGCGATCTGGTTCTGGAGCGCCCTTTCTCGCATTTGCGCTTCGGGCTGCGTTTCAAGAAGCTTCCGTTCCCGCTCTGCTATGGCCCGCGTTTGCGCTTCACGCTCGGCAAGTTCCTTGGCGTGAACGGCGCGCGTTCTCTCGAGCTGGGTGTGGAGCTGTTTCGAATTCGCACGCTCGTTCCGCAGAGCCGTGCTGAGTTCCTGCAAGGCTTCGAGGAGGTCTCCGCGCCCGGCTCTGGAACTGTGCTCGGGTTCGCGAGGCTCGAATGGACGAAGGCTCGGCGCGGCAGCCGGTTCGGGATCTGGCCGAAAATCACGTGTTTCGTCCAAAAGTCCCATTAGTCCTCGGTTCTTCCCAATGAAAGCGCTCATCGCTTTCCATTGTCTGGTGAGCGGGGATTTTCGTAAATGGGTCGGTTTTGCCCGGGCAGGTTTTGCCTAGCTGGGGTCTTCGTTCAGGCTCTGAAGCGTTGCAAGCGCCCGTTCGGGTGCGATCAGCTCAGCGGTCGCGGTTGCGTCGGCCACATACCGGGGCTGGCGCATGCCCAGCAGCACGCAGTCGATTCCTGGAACGGAAAGCGAGAGTTTCAGAACCTTCCTCACCAGCGTCGGCTCGGTTTTCAGTTCCGGGCAGAGCTCGTCGAGCTTTGCTGCGAGGCGTTTCGCATTCGATGAGGCCTCGCTTTCGACATAGGCCGTCAGAATCTCAAAAAGTTCTTCGGTGCGAAACCGGTATTCGTCAGCCCAAGGCGCCAGTTCCGAGTGACCGGCGAGGAGTTCAAGCGAACCCCGAATGGCAGGTTCAATCTGGCCGAAGCGAACCTGGTGCCAGGTTTCCGGAGTGACCAGGGTCAGGAAGTTCTTGCGAATGGCGTGGCCCCAGACCATTCGTTTCACCGGGAGATCGGAACTCTCGGGATAACTCGACTCGAGCTGCATCACATGCGTCAGCGCTTCCTGCAGCTCGGTTTCCAGATCTCTTGCAGGATGCGACGGGAAGTCGGCGAGCCTGAGCAAACGGCCTTGGTTGAACGCGTTCAGCGGCCTGTTCGTCAGGACACCGAGATGGTTCTCCTGCGCGAGTTCCAGAACCGTTTTGCCCGAATTGTTTCTCTCGAGGGCGCCACCGGGTTCAAACAGATTGAAGGGAAACTCGATGATCGCGAAATGGTGATCGGGCCGGATCGCGTTCGCAAGCTCCAGCAGCACCTCCAGTGAGGTATAGTCCGGCGCGTCCTTGGGATGTGCAAGGGTGTTCGATGAAATGCCGTACCAGCCAATACGTCCGCGCTCGACTTCCGTTTCCAGGTATTCGAAAGCCTGTCTGATACGCCGGTAATACTCGGCGTGATCGGGCTCGGTCCGCAGGAAGTATTCCGGATTGTGAAGCAGGAGGGCGTCCAGTCGCTCAAAACCGAGGCGGGTGAGTGAACGCTGGATCTGCATCGACAGGAATTCAGGAGAGATGCAGTGCCAGCAATCATGGGCAAACTGCACCATCTCGGGAATGGGTTTGCCCTGGCTGATGCGAAGACGCGCCAGTTCCAGCTGCTCGCCCTGGACGTATCCCGCTTTCGTGACGACATGGATCTCGTCACGCGGTTTCACCGCGCCGACAACCGACCCAATCAGGCGTTCAGAACCGCCGTCCGTATAATTCGAACTCGTATCAATGAGGTTGCATCCCGACGTCAGAGCGGCTTGCAGCGCCTCGCGGTGGGCGGGGGTTTTGTCATCGATGCGATAGGAACCGAATCCGACCGGGGATACTTCCCAGCCGGTCTTCCCCAGGAGTCTGCGCTCGAGCTGGTAAGCGCCCTTCCCGGTCATTTAATCGATCCGATCCGCTCGTTTGACGCTCCTCAGATTTGCCTGGAGCACTTTCTTTCTGACGCGGATCGATTTGGGAGTGACTTCGATCCACTCGTCCTCATCGATCCATTCCAGGCAGCGTTCGAGCGACATCTCGCGAATGCCCGAAAGCGTCACAAGCAATTCAGCATGAGCAGCCCGGATATTCGTGAGTTTCTTCGCACGGCAGGGATTGACGTTCATGTCGTTCTCGCGATTGTTCTCGCCGATGACCATTCCTTCATAGACCGGAACGCCCGGGCCGAAGAACAGGATGCCGCGGTCTTCAAGTCCGAGGAGGCCGTACTCGACGGTGTCGCCCGAGCGGTCGCTCACCAGGGCTCCGAAATTGCGGTGCGGGATGTCGCCCTTGAAGCTTGCGTAGCTGGTGACGTGCGAGCTGAAAAGCCCTTCGCCACGGGTCGTGGTGAGGTAGCGCGACCGCATGCCGAGCAGCCCGCGTGTGGGCAGTTCGATTTCAAGCCTGACGCGCTGGCGAGTGGTCCCGTGAGGTGCCGAAAGGGCCTCGTATTTTTTCAGGATGCCTTTTCTCTTCTGGAAGATGGAGGTGACTTCGCTTGCGTGTTCTTCAGGCAGATCCAGCACGGCGGTTTCGATGGGTTCGAGCCGGTCGCCATCAGGTCCCTTGCGGTACAGCACAATCGGTTTGCCGATCATGAACTCGAAACCTTCGCGGCGCATCTGTTCAATCAGGATCGCGAACTGAAGCTCGCCACGCCCGAGGATTCGGAACTGGTCGGGTAGTTCGGTTTCCTGGAATCGCAAGGCGACGTTGTTTCGAACTTCCCTGAGCAGACGCTCGCGAAGTTTTCTCGATTGAATGGCTTCGCCCTCCTTACCTGAAAGAGGGGAGGTGTTCACGCAGAAGACCATGCCCAGGGTGGGCGCTTCAACTTCGATGCGCGGAAGCGTCTTGACGCTCTCCGAGCCCGTGATAGTGTCGCCGATTTCGACGTTTTCATTTCCGGCGATCACGCAGATGTCGGCGCCCTGAACTTCGGAGACTTCCACCTGCTGGAGCCCTTCAAAGGTGTAAATTCTGGCCGCGGTGAATGGCTCATCCACCGGGTCGCCTGCCGCGTTCCGGCCGCGGCGAAAGAGCTTCTGACCTCGCGTGAGCGTTCCGGAAAGAATTCGGCCCGTGGCAAGCCTGCCCACGTAGTCGGAGTAGGCCAGATTCGAGACCAGCATCTGAAAACCGGGTTCATCGCTGACCGTCGCTTGCGGGATGTACTTCAGAAGGGCGTCAAAAAGGGGCTGAAGGGTCCCTTTTTTCGTGCCGGCGATCAGCTCCGGGATCTCGTTGAAATCCGTCGTGCACCAGCCTTCGCGGGCGCAGGCGTAAACGATCGGGAATTCCATCTGCTCTTCCGTGGCACCGAGTTCAAAGAACAGGTCGAAGGTCTGGTTCAGCACTTCCTGGGTACGGGTGCCGCCGACGCACTCGGGCCGGTCCACCTTGTTTAAGACGAGGATCACTCGTTGACCGGCTGCCAGGGCTTTCTGGAGCACGAATCTCGTTTGCGGAAGCGGGCCTTCGGCGGCGTCGACCAGAAGAAGTGCTCCATCTACCATGCCGATGATACGCTCGACCTCACCGCCAAAGTCGGCGTGGCCAGGGGTATCCACGATGTTGATTTTCGTGTCGCGCACTCGCACGGCCGTGTTTTTGGCGAGAATCGTGATTCCACGTTCTTTCTCGAGATCCATGGAGTCCATGACCCGCTCGACAACCGTTTCGTGCTGACGAAAGGTGCCGGCTTGGCGAAGCATGAAGTCAACGAGCGTGGTTTTGCCGTGGTCGACGTGAGCGATAATACAAACGTTTCTGATTGGAAGTGTCATGTAAGCCAACCGTGATAGCCCAGAGCAGGGCTCTCTGTCCACGCATGAAACTCACTAACTTGATAAAAACCGCCCGGTTGGGTAGACCTTTTCAAAGAGGATCTGCTCCATGCCGCATCCGAACCGCCTGGCACTCATCGCACACGATAATCTCAAGCCTGCCATGGTCGAATGGGCGAAGAAAAACCGCGCGCGACTCGCGAAATACAAGCTGATCGCTACGGGAACCACCGGTTCTCTGCTGAAAAAAGAGCTTGGGCTTCCGGTTCATCGCTTCAAGAGTGGTCCGCTAGGCGGTGATCAGCAGATCGGTGCTCAAATCGCGGAGGGGAAGGTCAGCCTGGTGGTCTTCTTCATGGATCCGCTTTCTCCGCATCCTCATGATGTCGACGTGAAAGCGCTTCTTAGGATCGCGACCCTCTATAATGTGCCGATGGCCTGCAATCGCGCTACGGCCGACGTGCTGATCGCGGCCAAGGGGCTTGTGCCTTCAGCCAAGTAGGCGCCTGGGCTCAATCTTGGCGACAAATTCTTCAATAAAAAACAAAACATACCCAAGGATGCGATACCTTCATCTTGCGGACATTATTGGACTTAATATTTTCCTCATTCCAGCCGAAAAGTTCTGGAGAAGAGATCAATCTCCGGAGAGGTGTGCCAATGACCGATACGCAGGATGAAATTGAAAAAATCATGGGAGAGATTGAAAAACTGCAGGAAGTGATGAACGAAACGCCCGAGGCGCCGACAGCCGAGACTGTCGCTGAAGCCGAAGCCGAGACCGAACCCATGGCTGAGTTTCATTCCGAGGAAAGCGACGTCTCGATGGAGGAAACCTTGGCGGACCTGCACGAGGAAGAAGAGCCCACGAGCGGCGGAATGCTTGCTTCGATCGGAACCGGCGAAACCGCGCCGGTCGAAGAGGAAGCTTATCAAGAAGAAGACACCCAGCAGGAAGAAGCCCCGGTTCCCGTGCGCCTCGCCTATGAGCGCCCTGAGCCTCAGGCCATGCCCGCGGCGACCTCGAAGCCGATGGACGGCGGAGCGCTTTCTCTTCGTCTGACCGGCAGCATGACCCTGACTCTTCAATATGATTATGAAGGCGAACAAGTCACTGTCGGATTCTCGGATAATATGCTGAAAGTGCAGTTGTCCGACGGGACGGAATTCAAGATTCCCGTGCGGCGCGATTCCAAACTTCGCAGAGTGGCCTGATCGTCCTCGCGATGCTGCGCCTGACCGGAGGTGAATTTCGCGGTCGGATGATCCACTCGCCGGCGGGCCTGCACACCCGACCGACACAGGCTCGTCTGAGGCAGGCGTTATTCAACTCGATTCAACTTCTGATCCCTGATTCCAATGTCCTCGATCTTTTCGCTGGTGCGGGTACCTTGGGTTTCGAGGCTATTTCCCGTGGCGCCAGGAAGGTCACATTTGTGGAACATGACCGGAGTTCGTTTCGGCTTCTCGAAAAAAATGTCGAGGAACTGGGCATTCATGACCGCGTCGAGCTCGTCGGGGAATCCGTCGAGAGAGCGGTTCCACGACTCCTGCGTGGCGCGCCATTTGATATCGTGATCGCGGACCCGCCGTATGCGGAAGGCTGGGAAAAACGAATTTTGAGCGGATTTGAGGGCAAGATATCCTGGCAGGAGGTTCTTGCTCCGGGTGGGAATCTTCTGATCGAGTGGGGAAGGCTCAAATCGCGTGATTTCAAAATGGAAGAGCTCCCCGAAAGTGCCCCGTTCCTTGCTAAGGTGCGGGAGAAAATCTATGGTGAGAGCGTGCTGACGACCTACGAAAGAGCGGAGGCTTGAGCGATGCCAAGCAAGAAACGAGCGATTTATCCCGGTTCCTTTGATCCGATCACCAACGGGCATCTCGATATCCTGGACCGCTCTTTGATCCTTTTTCCGGAGGTCACGATCATCGTGGCAGGTACCGGGCACAAGAGCCCCCTGTTCACGGTTGAGGAGCGGATCCAGCTGATTCGCGACGTCACCGCCGACCGAAAAGGCGTGAAGGTGGATCACTGGCCCGGGCTGATCATGGAGTATGCGCGGGAGCACGATGTGGCTGCCGTCATCCGCGGCTTGCGAGCGGCGAGCGACTTTGAGTACGAATTCATGATGGCGAGCATGAACAAGAACATCAACGCCGCCGTCGAGACAGTTTTCATGATGACCGCGCAGAATCTTTATTTCGTGAGTTCAAGCATGATCAAGGAACTTTTTCACTATGGCGGCGATGTTTCGCCTTACGTGCCGCCGCTGGTTGCGGAACGTTTGAAGGAGAAGATTCCCCTGAGACGCGCCAACCCGGTCAGAAAGAGCTGAGGCCGGACAGGTAGTCCGGGTCGTCAAAAAACCGACGCTTTTCCCTGTGTTCTCCGGCTTGGAAAAATCCCGGATTCGCCGCACAATGAACAGGTGATCCCGTTTTTTCGTGGGAACGATTCATTTGCGGCAGGGTTGAAGAACTTCGGTAGAGTGGCGCTTTGCGCGCTGCTGGTGTTGAGTTTTGTCCGTTGCGGGACTGATTACGATACATCAACGATCGATGGCAGACGCGCGACTCTCGATGCCGCTCAGATTCATCTTTCCGAGGGTGAGTGCACTGAGGCGATCGAGAAATTAGAGGGGATCTACAAGTCCGCGAGCGTTGATAATGAAGTGCGGATGATCACCGCCTCCGCTTACGCCTGCGTGGCAAACGTGAATTTTTTTAAAATGATCGGGGAGCTTGTCGAGAATTCGCCATTGCTCGGGGGTGGCGCGTTTTGGTCGCTTCTTGCGAAACTTTTCCCTTCGCCCGCGAGCGATCCAGACGATAAAGCCGTGGAAGGCGCGATCCTCGCCTCCGATGCGCTGATGGCGACTCTGAAACCTGGCGCCGTGATCCTGCCGGAAAGCTATATCGATCCGGAAGGGTTCAATCCCGGGGCCACGCTCGCGTCTGACCGCGCGGATGACGCCAATCTCTATCTTCTTTTCGTGAGCCTTGCGGCGATTGGCGCCATGGAAAACCGCTTTGGCGCGCCCGACGCCACTTATCTGGGCACCTTGCCATGGCAGGCGGGTGACCATGTGGACATGGAGACCGACGGCTGCGCATTTGCTTCATCGGTGCTGAATTTCGTGGACACGGTGGGCTCGGTGGCGAACTCAAGCAGTCCCGAACTGGGAGCGGCTCTGCTGACGTTGAAGACCGGTATTGCCGATGGTATGGACGCCGCCTGCACGGCAGGCTGCTTTGTCTGTGGTCTCGTTTGCGATGGTTGCCCGATCACCCTCAGAAATCGCAGGAGCTGTACCGGTTTGCTCACGGATAAAAATTCCTGCGCTGCCGCAGGAATCGTGAACCTGGTGAACGCCAGCTGGGTGGTGCCTCTGTGAAGCGCCTTCTCAAGAATACACGCGCACTGCCCGCCCTCGCTCTTGCTTCCTTTCTGGTCGCGGCGGCCGCGCAGGCCACGGAGTTTCGAGAACTCTATCGAGGAACCCGCGCCCAGGCGATGGGGAACGCTTTTACCGCGGTTGCCGATGATGAGCAGGCCATTTTCATGAATCCCGCCGGAATGGCTGGCATTACGTCCCACCGCGTCCGTTATGTCGTGGCCGACCTCGAGGCCTCGAGCGACATCATCACGACTGCGCAGGAGAGCATGGATGCCTTCAGCGAGATCAGCGGGGACAGTCTGAACGTGTTGATGGGCAAGAACATTTACGGGCGCGCGCAGATCACGCCGACCATCGTCATGCCCAATCTTGGAATCGGCCTGATATTGGATGCGCAGACCTCGATTTCCGCTCGTAACCGTTCGCTCCCTCAGATCACGCTGGGCTATCAGCAAACCAACGGAATCCAATTCGCCTGGGGGACTTCGCTTAAAAAGCGCAACCGCGGACCGGACGATCTGCGCGTCGGCGTGGGTGCAAAACTTCTCTGGAGGCGGGGAGGTTACAGGCAGCTCTCCTTGACCCAGCTCCTCAATGTGAGTCCGGAGATTTATCAGCAGATCGCCGGAAGTTTTCACAGGGGCTACGGGTTTGATCTCGGCCTTCAGTATATCCGCAAGCTGAACGGTCGGCTGGACGTGAGCTGGGGGCTGGCGTACACCGATATCGGCAGGACAAAGTTCGGCGAGGACCCCGACCCGGTGGAAAGCAATTTTTCATCGGGAATAGCGGCAAAATACAAATTGCCCGGAGTCACCACGATCGTCAGCTATGACTACCGTCACGCGCTCACTTCAGGCGACTGGCGAAAGAAAAATCATCTCGGCGTGGAAGTCGCGCTCCCTCTTTTCACGTTTTATGGCGGGTTCAACCAGGCGTTTCTCACCTACGGGGCGGGTTTCGATATCTGGCTCCTCAAAATCACCGCAGTATCCTACGGCGAGGAGCTTGGAAGCATGATCCTGCAGGATTCCCAGCGCCGTTACCTCCTTCAGGTGGCGCTGAAGATCGGCATTTAGGTTAAATCCGCCTTGCAGTGTCTGGCTCTTTTGTTCTAAATTTGACGCAGAGTTAGCAACACCCGCTCGCTGGTCCTTTCGTTCAGATAAAAGGCCAGCGGCCATTCGACCAGGAAGCTGGTTTCACCAGATCCTGGACGATCGCCAAGGAGGCATCTTTGCGTAAAGCGTTCATCATCGACACCAACGTTTTGCTGTTCGATCCACAGGCCATGTTCAAGTTTGGCAGCAACGACATCATCATTCCGATTGTCGTAATTGAGGAGATTGACCGGTTCAAGCGCGACATGAGCGAGAACGGCCGCCACGCCCGTCTGTTTTCCCGTCTGATCGATGAAATGCGGGCGGACGGTGAGCTTTCCAAAGGCGTGAAGATCCCGAACGGCGGCATCCTCACGGTGGAACTCGGAAGCGAACAGCCCCTTCCTTTCGAGCTGATCATGGACAAGGCGGATAACCGTATGCTGTCCCTTGCTCTGACTTTGAAGAAAGAGCATCCGAAGCGGCCGATCGTATTCGTAACGAAAGACACGAACCTCAGGATCAAAGCGGATGCGCTCGGCATTCAAGCGGAAGATTATGAACCGTCCAGTGTTGAACCTGAGCAGCTTTACGCGGGCACGACGTCGCTTTCCGTCGACCCCTCAAAGGTCGATGAGTTTTATCAGAACAAGCGCCTTCCCATCACCGAAGGGCTGACTGGTCTGAAGGCGAATCAGTACGTGATTCTCAAGGACTCGGCCAATCCGAATCATACGGCGATGGGCCGCTACTCGAAGGACCTGGATTGCATCGTGCCGGTGTTCAAGCCCGCAGAGGGCCTCTGGGGCATTTTCCCGAAGAATGCGGAACAGGCCTTCGCGTTTGACGCTCTTTTGAACGATGACATCAAGCTGGTCAGTCTCGTCGGCAAAGCCGGTACCGGTAAAACGCTGCTCGCGATCGCCGCTGGTCTTGCGAAGACCGTGGATGAAGGCGTCTACCATCGTCTCTTGGTTTCTCGCCCGGTGTTCCCGCTTGGAAAGGATATCGGATTCCTTCCTGGCGATCTCGAAGAGAAGCTGAACCCCTGGATGCAGCCGATCTACGACAACATCGACTTTCTGTTTGGCGCCACCGGCGCGAAAGGTCGAAGGGGAGCTGGTAAAGGCTGCCAGGAACTGATGAACCAAGGCCTGCTTCAGATCGAGCCGCTGACCTATATTCGCGGTCGTTCGATTCCGCAGCAGTATCTGATCGTGGACGAAGCGCAGAACCTGACTCCGCACGAGATCAAGACGATCGTGACTCGCGCCGGCGATAACACGAAAATCGTGCTCACGGGCGATAGCTATCAGATCGACAATCCTTACGTGGATTCCGCGAATAACGGTTTGGTGTATCTGGTGGAAAGATTCAAGGAAGAGGCCATCTCAGCGCACATCACCCTCAGCAAGGGCGAACGGTCGAAGCTTTCGGAGCTGGCGAGCAATCTTCTGTAGGATTTATCCGCTTTCGCTCAGGCGTCCGTTCTTCACGAACTCCGCGAGTTCAAACTCGAGGTGGCGGCGGTATGACCGCGTGAGGAGCAGGAGTTCCTGCGTCTCTGCGTTCTGTTCGAGGGCTTTGAAAAGAATCCGTCCGCGGATCATCATGGAAAGCGTCAGGTGCCCTGTGGAGCTGCGTTCCTGCTGGAATGCGACCATCTCCTCAAGGAGCTCGAGCTTGTCCATACCGAGGATCCGGGCCTTGTATTCCGTATCGTCGGCTTCGGCTTTTCTGACATCCCTCAACGACTGCAAGGAAACTACGTTGCTCATGCCGGGCCCCTTGAGCAAGTCGAGTGCCAGCGGTTAGACGGGGCTAAGTCCTTGATTTGACACATAGTGTCATAATGCACCAGAGTAGAGTTTTTACGAACTGACTGAAGTTCAGACAGTTTTTCGGGGTATCAGCGCACGTTTTAAGGTGTGCGCGCTGGCGAAATGGCGATGGAGTGAAAGCCGCCCCAGGGACTGGTGAAGATCTCCATGGAGACGCCCTGGGTTTGCTCCAATTGTTCGCCAATTTCCCTCCATGCGTTTTCCACATTTGGAAAGACCCCGTAGCCGCCTTCAAGCACCGCTTTCGCGCGAGGATTCTTCTTGTTGAGCACTCGAGTCACTTCCGAGAAGAACTGCCGGGACTCCTCGCTGATGGGAAGAAACCCCCCGCAAACCCGGCTGCCATGGCAGATGCAAAGCCCGCGGCGCATGACAATGACGTCAAACGAGTTGTCAGGGAAAGGAAACGGCTTCGTATTATCCATATAACGGGTCGACAGGTTTCCTGTGATCTCATCAGCAAAGGCAAAGTCCGTCCGAACCACGCTTTTTTCCGGGTAGGCTTCCGCAATCGCCGAACCGAGAGAAAGGCCGTTCACGGTGGTCTGTGAAGAATCGGACAAGAAGAGGACCGTGTCTGCGTGAGCGTAGGGAGCGGCGTCAACGCTGGCGGCTTCGCCGCGTCCTCCGATCATTGCTCCGATTTCGGATACCAGGCACTTTCGCTCGACAGCCTGAGCAGGTATCGAGGCAATGATCGCCAGAAGGGCAAGGATTTCCCGTATCTTCATCCTTATGGCTTATCGGATCAGGATGGCCGAGCCTTTAAGCAGCGCTGCAGCCGGCGGTAGCCGCATTTTTTGCCACCGAATCGCTTGAAGTGCTGGCCATCTGAGCAAAAAAATTCTATATCCTGCCTATCCAACCGAGGTGATGAATGTTTGATGTACTCAGCAATGAGGTCCTTGCACCGGACCTGCATAAGATGGTTGTTCGAGCGCCCAGAATCGCCAAGGCCCGCAAGGCCGGCCAGTTCGTTATTGTCCGGGCTGATGTAGGCGAGGAGAGAATCCCGCTTACGATCGGTGATGCGGATGTAGAGCAGGGGACGATTTCACTTTTCATCCAGGCCATTGGCGCTTCGACCCGTAAAATTGTTGGAATTCCAGCAGGCGGAAAGATTCGCGATGTGGCGGGCCCTCTCGGCCTTCCGACCCATATTGAAAAATGGGGCCGGGTGGCCTGCATCGGTGGCGGCGTGGGCACCGCGGTTCTTTACCCCCTCGTCAAGGCGCTTGCTCAAAACAATGAAATCACCACAATCATCGGCGGGCGCTCCTCGCCTTACGTGATCCTGGTGGATGAACTCAGCGCGCTTTCCAAGCACCTTGAGATCACGACCGATGACGGAAGTCGCGGACGCAAAGGTTTCGTCACGAATGTGCTGGCGGACATGATGAGTGATCCCGCGCGCCGTCCGGACGCAGTTTTCGCGGTCGGCCCCGGCCCGATGATGAAGGCGGTTGCGGAAATGACTCGTCCCGAGAAGATCCCGACCATCGTGAGTTTGAATCCCATCATGATCGATGGAACCGGAATGTGCGGCGGCTGCCGCGTCGACGTCGGCGGCGAAGTGAAATTCGCCTGCGTGGACGGCCCGGAGTTTGACGGACACCTGGTTGACTTTGACCTTCTCAGGGATCGTCTCGCGACCTATCGCGACCACGAACGCAAGGCGCTCGAACAGTGCGCACCTGATAAATGCAAAATCGGACGGGGATGATAATTCAATGAGCGATACCAAAACTGTTGCAACCATGAGTATGAAAGAGCGGATGGCGATCGAGCGCGTGAAAATGCCCGAAGCCGATGGAACCGTCAGAAGCCGCAATTTCCAGGAAGTGAACCTGGGCCTGAATGAAGCCGCCGCGATTCTCGAGGCGCAACGCTGCTTGAATTGCAAGAAGCGTAATTGCGTCGTGGGCTGTCCGGTGGGCGTTTCGATCCCGGAATTCATCAGTGCTCTGTCTCAAGGGAAGCTCGCGGAAGCCGCGAAAATCCTGAAAAAAGACACCTCGCTTCCGGCTGTTTGCGGTCGTGTTTGCCCGCAGGAAAAACAGTGCGAAGCGGAGTGCGTCCGTGGCGTGAAAAGCCTTCCGGTGGCCATCGGTTATCTGGAGCGCTTTGTCGCCGACTGGGCGAATCAGCATATCGATCAGGTTCGTGAAAAAGTCTCCGTCACTCCGACGGGAAAGACCGTGGCCGTTGTGGGTTGCGGTCCTGCAGGGATCACCGCGGCGGGTGAACTTGCTCGCAAGGGTCATAAAGTCACCATTTTTGAAGCGCTTCACGATACCGGGGGGGTCCTCCGGTACGGAATTCCCGAGTTCCGGCTCCCCAAGACCATCATCGATCAGGAAGTCGCAGGACTCAAAGACCTGGGTGTCACCATCGAGTTGAATGTCATCATCGGAAAGACGCTGACTTTGAAACAGCTGCGCGAGGAGTTCGACGCGGTATTCATCGCGAACGGCGCCGGACTTCCGATGATGCTGAACATACCCGGTGAAAACCTGAAAGGCGTGTACTCGGCCAACGAATTCCTGACACGCGTGAATCTGATGGGCGCAGGACAGCTGGCTGATTGCAGCACTCCGATCGTTCAAGGAAAACGGGTCGCGGTCATCGGCGCCGGCAATACCGCCATGGATTGCGTTCGCACGGCCCGACGCCTGGGCGCTGAGCGTTCCATGATCGTTTATCGCCGCACTGAGGCTGAAATGCCTGCTCGTGTGGAAGAAATCCATCACGCCAAGGACGAGGGCGTGGAATTTGTTTTCCTGACCGCGCCGCTGGCGATTCTTGGTGACAAGGACAACTGGTGCACGGCTTTGAAGTGCCAGAAGATGGAACTCGGCGAACCCGATGCCTCGGGCCGCAGGAAGCCCATTGCCATCGAAGGTGCGATCGAGGACCTTCAGGCTGACGTCGTGATCAACGCCCTCGGAACGCGCGCCAACCCGCTGCTTTCACAAACGGCTCCTGAGCTTCAGCTGAACAAATGGGGCAATGTCGTGAGCGACGAAAAAACCGCGGCGACGAATCTTGCTGGTGTGTTCGCAGGCGGGGACATCGTTCGCGGTGGTGCGACCGTGATTCTGGCCATGGGTGACGGAAAGGTCGCGGCTGCCGGGATTCACGAATATCTCAGCACGAAATAGGAAGCCCACGAGGTTCAGTAAGCGACAACCTGTCCGTCAAGGTCCGTGAAAAAACGGAGCAGGACGAGCTTCTTTTCTGCGAGCTCTTTTCCTGTTTTTGGGTCCATTCGTCTTGCGTAGACCTTCACGAAGTATTCGCCCGGATTCAGGTGATCCGGAATCGCAAGGGCGAGGGGAATGCGGAATTCCGTTTCGTCCGAAGTTCTTGGAAGGGAATCCGCGACGAACTCCCGGTTTGAAGCTTTGCGGTTGAACAGGGAGAATCCGTTATGTTTCACCAGGAAGCGGTAACGCGTCTCGATCCCAAGTTCCGCGAACGAGCGGGCTTCCGGATCCCAGAGGTTCAGGAACGTTTCATGTTGCGGGCCCAGGTTGTCATCGGATTCGACAGGCGCACCGTTATCGAGGTCGGTCCCGATGATGCGTGAGTCGGTGAAACGTGCCCCGGCCTTTTCCTTGCGATATTCGCGAAGTTCGGACAGTTGCAGGAAATCAGAAATCCTGTCGGTCGTGAGGTCACGCGTCGGCATGTAATTCGTCATGAGAATCCCATTGGTGCCCTTGTCGCTCAAAGCGCCATGGGTGCCGCCGCGCTTCTTGAAGTGGGTCATGAATTTGACAAGACTGTTGGCGTTCTCGTAACCGTCCTTCAGGGAAACGAGGATGCGGGCGGGGTTCAGTGTCACGACGCGATGTCCGCGGTAAATTCTTTCAACCGCAGCCGGATAGAAGTGATCTGAAGTCGCTTGCAGCCAGTCTTCGGAGGTTACGAATCCGGCATCGTCCATTTTTCCTTCCTGCTGAAGGCGTGCGACGATCTCGGCGTAATTGAGCGGGTCTCCCTTTGTCATCTGATAGGAGTATTTCTTCTCTCCCTCGCGTTTCACGATGAGAGCTTCCTCGCCTTCGCTGTTGCGCAGGCCTATCAGATCACCGTCCCCCGGAAGCACGTAGGAGATGAGGTCCACACCGTCCAGTTCAACAATGTTTTCGACAATGGCATTGATCTGGCTTTCACGGCTGAAGATCGCGATCGAACTGAGGATGCCGGCTGCCGTGAACACGATGTCCTTCTCGCGCTCGATTTTTTCGGAGATGCGGAAGCCCCGTTCCTCCAGAAACTCGCGAACCGGGACGCGGATGCCCTTGTTGTGATGGGTGTTCCCGTGGTCTGAGAGAAGCGCGATCCGAAGCTCTTTGCCGGTTTGCCGGCGATACTCGGTCTGAAGTTCGGAGAGTTTGCGATTCAGCAGTTTCAAAAAACCGATGATGTCACCGTCCGTGTGCTGGAGGGTGTCGGTTGAAAGCATGTACGTGTAAAACGTCCGGATGCCGCGAGCATTCAGAACGTCGCGGGTAATGGTCTCGATCTCCTCTTCCGCTGCGTTCGCCGCGAACATGTAGGAAAACGTGTGGTGCCCGAGGTCCTCAAAGGCGAGGTGCATCTGCTTTTCGTAGTCGATTGGATTTCCGAGATCCGAGAGCGCTCCACCGACGATGCGGTTGGCGCGAACGCTGTAATGGAAGCGCTGATAGCCGTTTGGCTGAATCGTTTGAAAAATATCGGCCCAGGCAATGTCGCTTAATGAGGGGAATGTTGAGATGGCGCGGCTTACCGCATGAAAATTCTTGAAAAGCCCTTCTGCCTGAAGTCGTTGAAGGTCGTAGTAGGAGACACCGTCCATGCCGATCACCAGACGCTCTGGAAGGTCTTCAGACGACTGTGCGGCGCTGGGTTGGGCCTGCAGCAGCAAGGTGGAGATCAACAGTGTCGTGACGAAGCCGAGTTTGCTTTTTGAGGGAACGGAAAGGGACATAGGGATGACCGATCCTTTGACGCATTGCATTATAATTAAATCTGACAGCTGTCAATTCGGATTGCTCCGGTTCCTGGCATCTCAGGAAAAAAAAACGCCTCCGGGGGAGCTGTCCCGCGGAGGCGTTCAGGTTAAGAATTCAGTTTCGACGATTAGGGGTTGAAGTCGCCAAGAACGTCTTTGTAGGCGCCCTTTACGATTTCGCGGGAAGTCTCAGGGGTCGTTCCCCAGTAGTCCGCCATTTCGCCGAGGGCAACGTTGATCTCGGTTTTGTCACCTTCAGCAGCCTTGGCGAGAGCCGAGGTGACCTGGGTGTAATCTACGCCGTAGAGGCGCTTTGAGAAGTCAGCAATGTCCTGCTCCGTGCGGGAGCGCGATTTTGCCAGTGTTGCCCAATCATTCAGGGTGCGCGCGATTCGAACGCCTACGGAGTCCGCAAGAGCATAGCGCGAAGCGAATTGTTTGCCTGCGCCCATGATCGCTGATTCCTGCTGTTCTCCAGCTTCAGCGACGATGTCGCGACCTTCTTCGTTGCCGGTCTCGTTCAGTGCTCTTCCGTTTTCGTTGTAGAGGATGTCATTCGGGCTCAGCCAGGCCCAGCCGAGGTAGTACGAGAGATAACCGTACTCGTCATAATACTCCCAATAGGCATATTCCAGATTGTAGTAGTTGTTGAAGTAAGGATCTTCGATGTCGATGATCTTCAGGCCATTGGAATAATAGTTACAGCCAGCGGACGGAGTGCCGGTACCGCAGTAGCGGCCATAAACGTCGTACCACATCGGCTGGTAAGGATCGGAAATGACCGAGGTGTGATGGCTTGAGCTTCTGCATCCCATCATTGGCGCGGCGACGATGAGAGCCACCACCGCCATAAGTTGAACTGTTGTTTTTGTAGTGATCATAAATTTTTATCCCTTTCTGTTCTCGGCGGGACGCAACAGCAAGAACGATGCCGAAGCGTAACTAGCTGATATGACAAGATCCGCTTCCGCCTTGGCGTTTCTGTCGATAGAAAAAAATTCAGGTGGTTTCCGAATGACCCTGCCTTATTGGCTCCTTTCAGTGCGTAAGTGGCACCCGTATGAATCGATCACCACAGAAAAACGAGACCTGTGTGGGGGCTCCGCTCGATGGCGCGATCGGGTTTGGAATGCGTTGGCAGCCAGCGGCTGCCGCGAGTCTGAGTCGTGCCGGCTGAATGAGCTGTTCCAGCCGACCGTCCGGGCCATATTTCGGGACAATGACTTCGGAGATGTCTTTTCCGGTGGGTGATCCTTCGATAAGAATCGCGGGAAGACGCCGGTCTTCCGGTTTTCTTCCATGCACCGCAGCTGGCAGAAAGCTTCGCAGAAATGAAAGCTGTGGGAGGAAGCTGAACCGGCGAAGGCTGCTTACGGCGGTGGCTCCTTCGGCTGCATCCTGGAACTGCAGGTCGAATTGGGTTTGCGTGAAAATCCCACCACCGGTTCCAACGAATACAGCGGCCGTTCGAACAACTGAATCCGTCTCGAAGACCGGGGTGCTGATGACATCCGAGATCTTCTCAATGACATTTTCGACGGCACTCCGGACATTCGCATATTGCAAGATGGTCGTGCGAAGGGTCCCGGGGCGGCTCACCAGGGAGAAAGCGGTTCCCGCCGCCGAAGCGCCGGTATCCAGAGACCACGCCGTTTGGGCCGTATCGAAGCCCAGTAGCATCCGATAATCCTGCAACCGGAGGGGGGTGATGGCGGCCACCACGGGCTGCTGTGCTCCTTCGGGCATTTGGACGAGCGCCGTCGCATACTCCAGGCGGTAAGACTCCCCGCGAGCTAAAATGACGGGAATAACGCCTGCAAGTTTCTGTGAGTCCGTTTGCCCCAGCGTGGCCACAAAGGTGTAGTCTTTGGGTTCCTTCACCGTCCGCAGCCCTGAGGCGTCCAGGTAATAGAACCTCGAACGCGGGGAATCCGACCAATCAGGATTCCAGGGATCATAAGCGGGAATCTCGCTGTCAGGGGTGAATCCACCTCCCACCCAGGCCGGGCTCAAACGGCTGCCGTTGGCAAGCCACGAGAAACTTTCCGGAAGCACTGCTTTCGTTGGTTCGTAGGTGAGTTCGCCGGTGGGTCCAGTCAGGCGCGTGCCTCTGGCATCCAGGAAGACGAATCGGAACCGTGAGCTCGGTTTCCCGTCTGCGCCTGCGCCAGTGAACGTAGTCAGAAGCGCGTACTCATCATTTCCGTCGCGTTCCAGATCGAGGCGATAAAGCGCAAGGAGTTCTCCGTCGGTTCGCGCAAGTGAATGGCTGCCCTGAAATTCGTAAGACCCGATCTCCTGATCCGCGCTCACCCGGCGAGAGAAAAGCTGAATGATGCGGTCGCCTTTGGCGTTCGGCTGAATGAGCGCGTAATCTCGGAGCACCTTGGAAGATGCCGAGGTGCCCGTCGGGAGCACGCTTCTGATTTTCACGGCCGTCCGCGGGTGATCGATGCCCACGAGGGGAATGGATTCGAATTCAGGATCGGCACTGTCGATCCCGACATTCACGCTCACCGAGACGCGGACCTTGAAGGAGCGGGGAGGGCGGCCCGCCGCAAACAGTGACTGGCGCGGAGTTTTCACTTCCACCCAGAGGTCTATTTCAGAGGGAAATTCGTCATCGAGAATGGTGATCGGTACAGCTACTGTGCGACTTTCACCGGAGCTCCAGTTTTTGAAGTCGAACACGGACTGGTCGATGCGGAGCGCCGATTGGAGTTCAGCGGGTAACCTGATCGTGAGTTGAGCAGCAGGCGCTGTCTGCCATAGGTTCTTGAGATTCAAAACAGGAGTGAGTTGTTTTTGTGCTCGTTCCCAGGTGATCTCGGTCATTCCTTTTCGTTCAGGAACGATCAGGGGTTCGGGCGAGGTGCGGAAGCTTCCTCCGAGGTCGAGATTTCCGAAGCGAACGGAGCGTGAACCTTTCCCGGTGATCGGTCGTGTGCCGATCAGGACCCGTGCGAGCGCTTCGTCGGACGACATGCCTCCGGCCATCAGGCGCGCCAGCGCCCCTGTGACAAACGGAGCGGCCATCGAGGTGCCGTTCTTGAACTCATAACCGACCAGATCGGTGAAAACCTGCGGACGGAGCGCCAGGGGCCACGTGCTCAGGATGCGAACTCCAGGAGCCGCAAGATCGACCGAGGCGCCATGGTTGGAAAAGTGAGAGAGAGTTCCATCGGGCTGATGCGAGGCGACGCAAACGACGCCATCATAAGCACAGGGCATGACTTCCGCTTCGGTCGAATCATTGCCTGCCGCGGCAACGATCAGAATCCCGCGCGATTGGGCGAGACGTACCATTCGTCGCATGAGCTCCGAGTCAGCGGACGCCGGCCAGGCGAGCGAGATGTTCATGACGTGGGCGCCGGAGCGGATTGCGTAGAGCACGCCCCGGGCGATCACATCTGCGAAGCCTGTTCCCCACTTTCTGCCGTTTTCAGAAGGCAACGGCACGGGCTCCCCGGAAGTCGTGCTTTCGAGCGACTGAGCACGAACCGGAGATCTTGGATTTCCATTGAATATCTTCACGGGGAGAAGCGCCACATTCTGGCTCACCCCGCGAATTCCGATTCCGTTGGAGGCCGCTCCGATCACCCCCGCGACATGGGTCCCGTGGCCGACGGTATCGTTGGACTGGCTGTTTCCCTGAATCCCGTTCAGCGGATTTTTTCCCACTGTCAAATTCCAGCCCAGGCAGTCCATGGGATATCCGTTGCCATCAGAATCAAAGTTGCCGAAGCGTTCATCGCAAGCCTTGCGATCGGTTCCTTTCAGGCATTCGCGATAACTTTCGAGTGCGACGCATTCATCGGGCTTTTGCAGAAGATTCGGAATCAGGTCGGGATGCGCGCCATCGACACCGGTATCCAGAACCGCAACGACGATTTTCGAGGCTCCGGTCTTTTCCGCCGGGACCTGCCCGATCTGCACGTCCTCTCCCGCACGCGATGTCAGAGTCGTGCTGGTGATATCGTCAATCGGGACTGTTAGAGGCGTTCCTCGGTTTTTCAATCCCCACTGCTCGTGCTCGAGTGGTTCCGGCTTTGACGACAGGACAGAGGACAGACGGACCGGGAGTTCCCTGGACTCGACGCGAACCGCGATCCCACGCGCTGCAAGGGAATTCGAAAAGGCACGGAGTTCTTCGGTCGTGGCGAAGGAGGCATGTAGGGATGCGGCAAGGGCGTCTTCGTTCAGTTCCCGAAGGGCCTTCCGTTCGTTTTCAGAAAATACAGGCGTCGTTTTGATGACCGCTTGGTCGCGAAGTTCCGGGAGCAGCCTGGCGAGCGCGCGAGCGTCTTCGCTTCTCACGGGAACGAGGGTTACGTTTTCGAGGGCAAGCGCCGGATCAGGCAAGGCCATGGACGCCAGCAACCCGAGAATCATGAACGCGGATGACTGAGGCAATAGACGTGTTTTCATTGTGCCTCACTCAGGTAACGCGCATAGAGTTCGTGCGTTGTTAAATGTGTCTGATCCGCGATCTCCTTGAACGGGCCCACACCCTGAGCCGGATCCACCATGCCGATGGAACCTGATACATATTCGGAGTCACCATTTTCCTGTCCTTTCCGGAAGCCGCTGACCCGCACCTGAAAGAAGAAATGATCTTTTCCAATCCATTCAATGAGCTTGCCGAAATCGAGGTCTTTCTCCAGGGCATGGAGCAGTTTCGCTGTCCATTTCACCTGGTCTTCGCGATCAGAAGGGAATTTCCTGGCCAGGCTCATCGCACGCGACATCCAGGGTTTCAGGCAGGCGTAGAACCACCCTCCGCCGTTCATGATCTCCTCAAGCTCGCGTTCGGGAGCATACGGATCACTGCCTTCACCGCTATGGGTTCGCTGAAGCTCGGACAGGCAATACCGGCGAAAACTCTCACGTCCCTCGATTTCAACAAGACGGGCGAAAAGAGCGCGATCGGATTTTTTCCTGGCACCCAGGATGTCATCCCGGATTCGGCGTACGCCTTTCTCGTAAATAAGAAGGGTGGATTGAATGTCATACATCTGTAGCTGCTTCAGATCCTGAAACGCATCCCGGTCAATCACTCTGAGTTCGGGGTCCAGGCTCGCAAGTCGGGCCTCGATGCGGTCGAATATTGAAAAGAGCTTTGCTTTCGAGAGCAGCCAGCCTTGCCAATGATATTCGATCAGTGAAACGGGGTCGGTTTCACGGCCTGCCGTGGTTTCGGCTTCCGTGGTGATATTCGTCCAGCGGCTTTTACCGAGGAAGGAGCTTGAGGGGTTGTCACCGGCCGCTCCGGCTGACTCGAGGCCATGTCCCGGGAAGAAACCCTCCAGCACCTGCGCAAGGAAGTTGTAATCGTTCGTGCCCGAGCGCCGCAGGATGCGATGTGAAAACAACTTTCTTTTATGATCCCTGGCCTGGTACCGCGGCGGCACCTGCGTGTCCTCAGGAGGCTGGATCTCGACACGATGACTTTCCTCGACCCCGGACCATTGCCACCTGAGAAATTTCGCTTTGCGGCTCTTCGATGGCATCTCGTGTTTGAGGACGTATTTGCCGTAGGTATCCTCGAGGATTTCGCTGTTATTGGCTTTCAATAGGGCGGAAAGCGCAATGGCCATGCGACGTTGTTCGTCGGCACCTTTGGGCTTTGTCCCCAGCAGGTAAGCGCGCGTGGAACTTGCGCCACGCTGCGCGCCGATCGAGGTTTTCAGGACATTCATCCAGAAGCTGAAATCGAAATTCGCTGAAAGGCTCTCGGTGTGCGCGTGCTGGAGGTAAACCTGAAGACCATCGGCGGTGCGCACGAACGTTGTGCGCCTCAAGATCGTGCCCTGGGCGCTTGGACCGATGGTGAAGGTTCCACCTACTCCGAGCGGGTCGACACCCAGAAGCGCCAGAAGAGGAATGGTGGCGGAAACCGAGGCGCCAAGCCCCACGGAGTCCGTGATGGTGAAGAGCTCGCCTTCCTTCAATTCCTCGAGAAACGCATCCAAATTATTCGAAATCTGGTCCGGCTCCAGGCTCGAGACGGGCTTCGCAGCGTCAGGTTCGATCATTTTTCCGAGCTTTTTCATGAAGCCGGGCACCCAGAGCCAGCTCCAATTCGTGGTGAGCGCGGTTTTCAGATTCGGAACCGGTCTTACGTGAATGTAGTTTCGTTGAATGACAAGATTTCCAGAGCCGCCCACCACTGCTTTCGGTACTCCGTCCTTGCTCATGAAGTAACCGACCGTGGCCTGGGCTGAGATATTGTCGACCAGCTGCAGTTTCGAATCGCTTCCGTAATAAGTTCCGGTGACGACGTTTCGGCTCGCGTTGACGCGAAGTCCGCCCGTCATTCCTCCCCAGAAGCCGACAGGCTTCGACAGGGGCTGGTTCGGTTTATTTTGGATATGATCGAGGAATTCCTTCTGAAGGTCTTCCGAATGTTTTTTCGCGATGTCCGCCGGTCCGCGCGCCTCCAGCGCTTCATTCACTTTCTGGGTCAGGGCGCGGATCGCGCCGCTGATGAGTTCCAGCCTGAGATACCGGCCCAGTTCGTCTTTTCGGAGCGGAGACTCGGGGTCGCCATAGGTGAAGCGAAGCGCGTAGCCTTCATAAGTTTCGCGAACCAGTTTTCCTTTCAGGACGTCTGGCGGAAAATGGATATCGGTTCGGTATGCGAATTCGCGCATCGCTTTTGGAATCTCGCCCCTGAGTTCGAAAAGTCGTACCAGGTTGTTTCGCCGGGCCGTGAGTTTTTCGAGAATGAGAGTGGTGACCGGCGCCGGATACCGGCCGGCGGCCACGATCGTTTTTAAGTCCTCCGGCTTCAGTTCGGCAATTTTTCTGACGATCCAACGAGCATCATCGAAAGTCGTCTCGGAGAATGAATCGGCGTAGGGATGCGTCAGCGAAACGTGCTTGCTGAGTTCCTTTCCCGGCTCCCAGGCGTAGAGATTGATGCTTTCAGGGACATCCAGAAGTACAAACGGCACGATCAGAGCGCGAAGCACCCTGCGGCCTTTCAGATGCGCTCCGGATACGACGCCCCAGTGATAGGGAGGAATTTGGATTCGTCCCGGTTCAAGGACAGCGTCCCTCAAGGTCACCTGAGGGTCAGAAGGCGAAAGCGATCCTTCAATCCAACGCGAGCGGGCGGTCAGAGTGCGATCACTCAGCTGGTCGAGAAAGCGTTCTCGGGTGGCTATGTCGCGGAATCGCACCGTCAGCGAGCGATACGCTTTCGGGGCGTCGACTGTGTAACCTAGGCGCCGCAGCAGGGCCGAGCGCATCAGTGCGGCATGCGAGTCGAGGCTGAGGACGAGACGAAAAGGAACCGCGCCCGGACCCAGGAGCCGCGCGCGAAACATTCCCCGCGAAGCGGTGATGTCGGAGTCAAAGTCGAATACCACCTCTTCAGGCGGATAGTTTTGAGAGGAGCCGTCCGAGGCGGGGAGTGCGGCTGGCGTCCAGACGTCACTCGGAGCGGGATCGATCCGGCTGATGTCCTGTCCGGAGTCGATCAGGTCCACCACCTGGTCTCGGTCAAGAGGTTGGCCCTTGTACACGAGGTCGATTGCGGGAGCCTGCAGATTCTCCTGTTGGGACTTGGGGATAAGAAGGGTGGAAGCTTCGGCAGCCGGAATCAACCAGAGCAGCAGAAGAGCGCTCATTGCCGAATTTTTGATCTGGTGCTGGATACGCGAAAGTTTCACTCGGGGCTGTCTCCTGCGAGGGGAGTTGAAAGACCGACCGTTTCTATCAGGAATTAGAAGGCCGGTCAAGCCCATGAGACGCCTGCCGGTCAGTTTAAAACCTTAAGAAATTCCGGTGTAGTTCTCTGATGTTGCGTCGGCCATGCTGCAGTGATAAAGCAGCCGGCGGGGTGAGAACGTAATGAACTCTTTGATTCTGATGTCTGCATTGTGTTGGTCTGCTCTTTTTTCGGTCGCGTCAGCAGCCGCTGAAAATTGCTTCGAATGTCACGCCGAGGTTCTGGAAAAGGCCGGACGGCATGAGGCCGCCGTTTTCGGCTGCGACAGCTGCCATGCAGGACACGAAGGAAATTCAGGCCGGCCCGCGAACCTCCTCGCGCCCGTCAATGATCTTTGCTTTCAATGTCATGACGCCTCACTGATCATGACGGAATGCCATCCGGGACCGGGCAAAAAGGACTGCAGTCATCCGATCTTCGGGCATCCGGTATCGGGTCCCAAAGACCCGCTTTATCCTCAGAAAGAGTTCAGCTGCGCTTCATGCCACAATCCGCACAGCGCTCAGATGGAGAATCTGTTTCGCTATGATTACAGCGAAGGCTCCGCGTATCAGGGAAACTTCTGCGCTGTCTGCCACTGGGATTATGCTTTCCCGGGTGACCGTCCGACGCCGCCCTGGGCGATTCAGAAGAAGCTGTTCAAAATCCGTTAAGGTTGATCACGCGCGGGACGAAAGGGTTGTCCGTCACGAGGCGATGAACCTGATCTGAAAGCTCGCGGAGCGTCTTCGCAGAGAGACCGTCCGCGGCGGGCGTGGCCTCGAGTTTCGCTTTCGTAAATGATTCCCAAAAGCAGGTCTTGTCGGTTTTATCACCCTTTGCGCAGGCAAGCGGCGCCTTCAACTCGGCAAACTCATAGGCCGCGTCCAGCGTCGCGCCAACGAGAGGACCCACTTCCTCGTCAAGGGCAGCGGAAACAGCGCCGGAACCGATCAAGCACGCCTCGGTCTGAGCTGCCTCATCGAGTTCGCTGATGATCTGGTTCGCGATCGACTGGGCGCATTTTCCTCTTCGGAGCACGTTGTCGCGCTGATGGCCGTCGAGCATGGTGGAGCCTGCTCTGGGTTCCCAGATCCAGGTTTCGTCCGTTTTCTGACTTGCACCGATGTAGCGCAAACAGGCGAGGAGTTCGATGCTGAATTGCGCCTTGGCTTCCGCGCCTTTCAGGGCGGTTGCCAGTGGAGGCCAGATGTTTACATTTTTCTCCTGACCTCCGAAGATATTTGTCTTCAGGAAGTCATATTTCTCCGGGGCTTTTGTTCTGAGAAGCCGCGGATTGTGAATGTAATTTTCAACCGATTCAGCGAAATCCTCCGCGGGTTTTTTCTGAGAATAATCTGTGACGAAGCGGGCGCCCTGCTTCTTACGCATCTTGCCCGGATTGAGCGGATCCGGCTCCCAGCTGATTTTTTCAAAACCAATGGTTCTGTTCATGTAGGTGGATGTACCCAGCCAGTTGCTGTAATCCAGCTGATGCGCCAGTTCGTGCACCATGGTCGTACGCGCGGCTTTTACGCCATTTTTGAACGCTCCAAAGTACGCGACAATGTGTCCGGGTGTGAATGAGAACGTGTTGCCATGCGGGCTGTGCGCGATCGCAGCGGCATCTGGATTGGTCGGACTCACGAAATCATCATGCACCCTGTAAAATTGTTTGAAGGTTTTCAGGTTGAGGAAATTGAAAGGGAGATCCTGTGTCGCGTAGTGGATCGCGCGAACTTCTTCCGGTTTCCAGATTTGCTCGTATCCTTCCGGGCTTTTTTCCTGGCTCAGGCTGACGATATATCCGGTCTTTTTTGCGATCACGAGTGCCCTGAGAGCGGACTCTTCACTTTCAAAGACCGCGGAAAGCACGCAGCGCACATCGTAAGCCTGGGGGTAAGAACCGTTTAGCTTTGGACAATTGGCTGCGGCGTCAGGCCAGTTGCTCGGAGTGCGATTGCCGGCAACAATCTCACCGAAAATCCGGAGTTCCTCGTTCGTTCCGCGCAGGCGGAGCCCGCTCGCGTTTTTTTCCGCTGTGGGAAGCGACGGGGGGAAAACAGCTGCATGGGCCTTTCTGGCTTCTTCCAGTTCGAGTTTACCTGGTTCCGGGCAGGAGCGCGCGACTTCAAGAATCGGGTCCGTCTGCTTTGAAAGCGCGTTCGCGGATTCCCCGATAATGCAATCCGGGCAATTTTTGTTTTTCGCGAGGGCACTTGTCGCCAGCAGCACGCTTGCAGCAATCAGGACAGTGGCTCGAAGTGTTTTCATTTGCGACGCCTCACCTGGTTGTTTTCTCCGGGCGGAGGGCGATCGAGTAACTGGTGAATCGGCAAACCCGGCGTTTTCACTTTCCAGGCGGGCCTGACAAGGACTCGTTCGACTTTACCGCTGACACCAATGACCCATATCCTTCCGCTCTGCGGGTGCGTGACCCAGCGCCCTGGAAGGACCGTGTCTTCGGAGCGTTCACGTGGAAGTTCTACCAGGGGTAAATCTCCGGGAATCAAGGCCCCCCTTTCTTTTGGCGGAACCAGGGTGTGGTCAATTTCGGCGAGACGCCCGTTTTTGAACCGAAGCAGGAGCTGTTCATAGTCCAAAATAGCGCCCGATTTTTGAGCTACACGGTTTCGAGGAGGGCCCATCAGCCGTGTGACGGTTGTCTCACTTTGCCCGATCGAGAGTTTTTGAATCTGGGCTTCAGCCACTTCAGTTTGGGTCGGTGCCGGGATGGCGTCGCTCCACACGCTGGGACTGATGAGCATCAGTCCTAAGATCGTTCCCGCAACGGGTCCCAAAAGAGTTCCAGCTGTCGTTCGTCGCATCCATTTCCCTCTCTTTCAGGGTAGCCGCTCCGTCTGGGATGCGCAATAATGGCTCAACGGCGGAATAATGGACGTATTGATCATCGAAGATGTTGATCCGATGTTGCGGTTACTGGAACTCGTTTTTAACGGTATCCCGGGGGTTCGTGTTTCGGGATTGGCCAAGAACGGCTGGGACGCCCGGGTCGAAATTTCCAGGCGCCGGCCGGATTTGATCCTTCTGGATGAAATCCTTCCCGGGGAATCGGGGGCGGAACTTCTGGAACAGTTTGAGCAGCAATCTATTCCGGTCATTTTACTTACCAGCCTGTCAAATCCGGTCCACGGGGTACCCAAGAACGCTTTAGGGCGCTTGGTGAAGCCGGGCTGGCGTTCCGTCGAACAGGACCGCAGTCGTCTGACCCAGGAACTCAAAAGCTTCCTGGATGGGACCACTTTGGCGGGTGAGCTGCTTGAATCCAGTTGACGGTCCGATTGGGACTTGCTAATCACGAGGATCACTTAATTAAGTTTTTGAAAGGATCGTTTCAAATGGCTGTTAGCATTCGTCTTTCGCGACAAGGCGCGAAGAAGCACCCCCAGTATCTGATCGTCGCTGTTGACTCCCAGAGCAAGCGCGATGGTGAATACCTTGAGAAGCTCGGGCACTATTACCCGAAAGCCAAGACCCAGGCCGAGAAGATCGAAATCAATGCTGAAGCTTTGAAAGCTTGGCAGGCCAAGGGCGCCCAGTTGTCACAAACGGTTGGACAATTGGTAAAAACCCTCGCAAAATAAAGACATCGGCGCCCGAACTTACAATGTTGGGCTTTCACGCCGGCAGCCGTGAAGAGCGGACCGGAGTGGTGTGTTATGCTGATCTTGCGGCATACTCGTTGAGCAGTGCCAAGTTGTGCAGAGACATGTGGAGGGACGTGGGGCGATGTCTATCATGGGAAATAATACGGGAAATAATCCAGGCGAGGCAGGGACACCAAAACAGTTGAGCGAGCTCTCGAAAATGATCGAGTATATGGCCCGCATGCTGGTGGATGTTCCGGATCAGGTTCATGTCAACGAGATCGCGGGTGAAAACACGACGGTCATTGAACTGAAGGTCGCCAAAGAAGATCTCGGCAAAATCATTGGTAAGCAGGGCAGGACGGCCCGGGCGGTTCGGACGATACTCAATGGCGCATCTACCAAACTCAGAAAGCGCACCGTTCTCGAAATCGTCGAATAACGATTCCCGTCTCGGCTTTCACATTCTGACGCTTTTTCCTGAGAGCTTTGACTCAGTCCTCTCGGCCAGTCTTGTCGGCAAGGCTCGCGAAAAGGGATTGGTCGATTTCCAGTTTACGCAGATCCGCGATTTTTCCAAAGACAAGCATCGGACTGTCGACGATACCCCGTACGGGGGCGGCGAAGGCATGCTCATGAAAGCGGATGTGCTTCATGATGCATGGAAAGAGGCACGCCGAAAAATTCCCGAAGGGGCGCGGAGCACGACCATCTTCCTTTCTCCACAAGGGACGCCGCTCACTCAGAGCTTGGCGAAGGAGCTGGCGACCTACGATGATCTGGTGTTGGTTTGCGGCCACTACGAAGGCGTCGACGAGCGCTTCATCGAGATGTGTGTCGATCGCGAGATCTCGATTGGTGACTACGTCCTGACGGGCGGCGAGTTGCCGGCAATGGTTTTGATCGATGTCGTGACCCGCTTGATTCCTGGCGTCGTCGGCAATGAAAAATCCTTGAGTGAAGAGACCTTTGAAAAGGGTCTCCTGAAATACCCGCAGTACACACGCCCGCGCAATTACGAGGGACGCGAAGTTCCTGAGGTGCTCCTGGGCGGCGACCACGGCGCCATTGCGCGGTGGCGTGAGGAAAAAATGCGCGAACGCACCGAAAAAAAACGACCGGATTTGTTAGGAAAAACCGCGCGACTGAAAAATCAGTAGACCACGGTGAGCGAAAACGCTCCGTCATAGGAGCCCGGCGGCAGGTTCACCGCCAGGGCCGTTCGCGTCGCGCCCACATAGACCATTGCCGCTCCGGAGGGATCCAGAACGCCTGTGCCCGATGGAAACGACGAAAAAGAATGAACGTCGATTTGATTTAGCTTCTTAGGCAACGGGCCTTCCATCTGGATATTTCCTGTTGGAATGGCGATCGTGAATGATTGGTTGGCATTGCCTGTCACGCGAAAGCTGGCGTTCGACGCGGTTTCAGAAGTTCCTGCTGGAATCGTGACCGCGGCAGCCCCCTGCGGTGCCACTCCGAACCGCAGGTCGGAAACCTGGCTCACCTTGATAGACCCTGCAACCGCCAGGTCCGTCAGTAGCAGACCGAGAATGAACGGAAGCCGCGAAATCATAGGTGGAGTTTACAGGATTTTCAGCGCTCTAAAAGGAAATCCGTGCCGCTGACAATTTCGCCTTCGGACGGGATGACGACCTGACGTTGCAATGGTTTCGAATGGAGTTGTTTCTCAAAGAGTTCCGTGAAGGAAGGAGTCACTTGGTAAGTGCCTGGTGGAATCGAACTGAAAAAGAAAGTCCCTCCGCGATCAGTCCGCGTTTTCATGAGAACCGTACCTCGCGAATCGATCAGATGAACTGTCATGCCGTTCAGTAAATTCAATTCATTTCCATTCTTCAGTTCCACGACGCCGTCGATCTCGCCGTTCGTGATCAGAGGCCACCAGATCTCAGTTGTTTTTCCTGCTTTGGGGATGAGACGAACACCGTCTGAAGCTGAGCGAATGAGCGGGTTCACGAGTGAGTCCTGATCAATGGACAGATCCATGGGCGTATGCGGCTGAAGTCTCGCAAGGAACGCGAGGCCTTGCTGGTCCGTGGTGAGCATCTCATTCCGCTGGTGCAAACGCAGCCTGATTTCCGGGGCCGGGCGATCTGTGCCATCCATCACACCATTGCGGTTGTTATCGATGAAAGTCCGTATGGAAGCGGCGCCGAATTCCGCCTGGGGTTCGGGGTGGATTTGCCAGCGACGGGCCAGCGGATCTCGTGCAATGCTGAAAGACACCAGGCCTGCGACGCTGTAGGCACCGGTTGCATCCGCCGAAAGCTGTCCTCCCAGGGTCGCGCCCGGGAAAATCCTGGAGACGCTTGCGTGAAGCTGCGCCGCGCTCCCATCGAAGTAATAACGGAGCTGAGCCGATGAGGCGAAATTCCGGTGTCGCATTTGAATTTCAGCGTCGGTGAATTGAAGTCCCGTGGAAGTATAGTTCAGTCCGAGCCTGAGTTGTTGACGCCTGACAAGCTGTGTGGCTTCGAGGCGGCCTGCAAGGCTTGAATCGGTCGAAGCGGTTCCGCCGTTATAACTCAATTCATGGTTGAGGTAGGTCCTTCCGATGTTCGTGGAAGTTCTGTTCCGCAGGGACAACGATGAGATGTCTTCCGCATAGCGTTTTCGCGCGATTTCCCAGGTTGTTCCCACGCCAGGATTCACCGGAACCACGAAGGAAATGTCTCCGAGGGTCTCATCAATCTGATTTACGCCCGGACGCGAGTTGAACAGTTCGCTCGAATAGTTATTCAGACGCGTGTAGCGAATAGATAGCGATGCTCGCCGGTAGGGAAACTGCGACTTCAGCTGAAGCGCGTTTCCACCGCTTTTGGACAGCGCCGCGGAGCTGGATAATAGCAGGTTTTCCGCGAATCCCGTCACTCCCAGCTGCGCAAACTGATCCTGCCGGCCTAATTCCGTCAGCTGCAACTGTGCCAAGCCCGCGGAAACCGATATGGCGTCAGCGATGCTCTGCTCGAAGCGGGCGGAGTAATGGGGCGCCAAATCGCGCACGCCCAACGCTATCA
This sequence comes from Bdellovibrionales bacterium GWB1_55_8, assembly GCA_001769835.1. Lineage (GTDB taxonomy): Bacteria > Bdellovibrionota > UBA1018 > UBA1018 > UBA1018 > GWB1-55-8. The sequence goes on along the minus strand of MEPR01000073.1, from coordinate 29,472 downwards.
CGTAATTGCGTTGATCCGGCTTCACGTGCGAGGTGTCGATTCGCAGGTTCCGGTACTCCGTTCGCACCTGGCCCTGAGGCCCGAGGAACTCCAGGCGAAACTGATTGGATCCATAGTAAAGAGGAATGTCCCGGAAGTCGTAGCGGCCGTTTTCGCCGATTTCCTGCCGGCTCAACAGCACGTTGTTCTGGTAGAGTTCGACCTCCCATCCGGGCAGTGCATTCCCCTGGAAGTCTCTGGTTCCGAAAAGATCGACGTAATCCAGCGGGTAGTTGGAAATCACGAGTCCGCGCCCTTCCTGTGTGGGCGATATGAGGGATAGCTGTGGAAGCGATACATCAAGCAATTCTATTCTGGTCGCATCCATTGGCCCCAGCAGTCCTCCGTCCGCACGCTTCTGGGCCATGCTCAATCTGCCGTGTCGAAGACCTGACTTGGATGCTGACTTGCCCAATGAGGCAAACGCGCGAGTTTCCCAGCCCAGAATCTCACTTGAAAGGACGGTATCGCTTTGAAAATCGTCTGCCGTGTTGGCTTTGTTGGCGACGCGCTGCAAAGAGAGCTGTTGATCCAGGAACGGTCCGGAAAGCGGCGAGACGCGGTCCGGAATTTCGGGATATCCCGGATCGCTCGCTGAACCTGCGCGAACATTCCCTGGAAGATCCGCGCGCATCTTTTTTCGTTGAATGGGAAGGGTTTCCTTCGGAGTGATAATGATTCGGCTGCGGAAAGAATCAACGACAAGCTCCAGAGGAAACCACTGCGACCAGTGTTGCGCTTCGATCAGAAGATCTTCCGCCGTGGTGTAGGCGCCGTTACAGCTTCCGTCGGGAGCGCGAAATGAACGCACTTGGCCGTGGATCTCAGCGGTACAAGCCTTGAGGTCGATTCGCAACCGGCGCTCCTCAGTGATAATGAATCCTTCCGCGAGACCCAGTGATGGCGATACATTGATGCCAAAACCCAGCGCGACGGAAAGCTCTCCGATCGGAAGGAGCCAGCCTCCGGACACCTGGTAGCCTAGAATCCCCTCGCTCAGTGGGGTTCCATCATTGAGAATGACCTCGAAAATACGTTCATTTTCTTCAGCGATAGGAGAGTGACCGGCAGAAGCGTCTTGCCAGGGTGGTCTGCAGAATGCACAGACAAGGACGATCAGCGCACCTATCCAGGTGCGCTTTAACCGCGAGCTGCCAATGCCAACAGCCTTCGTCCATCTATTCAACACTCTGTATCGAATGCTAACGGCTTAGTTGACCGCTGTCAGCTCAGTAAACAACGGTGACGGTGAAGGAGCCGCTGTAAAACCCCGGTAGTTGATCCTTGTCCAAGGGATCACGGCTGGCTCCGACAAGCAGCAGCTGATTCCCTTCGCTTCCAATGATTCCCGCGCCAGACGGATAGGAGCGAAATCCATTTACACCGATTTGCGACTGAGGCCCTTTTGCCTCACTCAATGTCATTTCAACGACGCCATCTTCCGGAAGCGTGATGGAGTATGAGCGCCGTGGTTCGCCGCTTACAATGAAGCTGGCGTTCCTGGCGTCTTCCTCAGTGCCTGAGTCAATAAGCAGAGCCTGGGTCCCGGCGGACGCCGAGCCGAAGTCCAATCCCGAGATGTTCTGAATTGAAATCGCTGGTGTCACAGTCTGTGTGCAGGTGGCGACGCTCGAGGCTGAGTAGGCTGCTGGCATATGCGACGAGGCGAATGCCAGCATCAGGAATGGCACTGCGGCGTTTACGCGATGAGAAAAGTTTTTATAAACAAGTTTCATTCAACGTTCCACACGACGGTCAGAGACGAGCTTCGTCTGTAGAATTAGTTTAGCAAGCTAATGCATTGCGTCAAATCGTTGAATTTAAAACTGTCTGTGAAGAAGATTTCTGTTTTGATTCAATGGTTTATAACTAGCGCCTGCAGGACGTTTTTCCGGGGGTCAATTAAAGGAGACTGATTTCGGAGTGCGCCTGAACGCCCCCTCCTTCAGCGGTGGGAGAACGGAATTCCACCCGAAACTTTCCATTCCGTAATTTGTCGGCATCGGCCGAAACCGGAAACCGGATGGTTCGTGAATCGATGTAAGAGGAGAGCCCGAGAATGGTTCCGACGGACTCTTCTGCGCCACCCGCAGGAGTGAAAAACAAGTGGAGGTCGCCAAACAGGAATCCTGACCCGATACGCACCAGATTCGCGGTGAACTCAGGAGCGGCTTTTGGCTTTCTGACAAGTTGAAGATTCTCGATCGCCGGTTTGGCAGTAGCATTGCCCCTCAGGATCACGGGGATTGCGACCGCAATTTTCGCTCGGAGCTGCATGGCCCCGTTTGCAGCAGAGGGAGCGGTGCCCTCCTGTTCAGCGGAATCCGCGGGTTCGAAATAGATGTGAGCGCGATAATCCCCATCAGGCAGGCGCTTCCGCGGATGAAGCATGAGTCGCAGTACCTGTTCCGTTCCGGGCTGAAGAACGACTTCACGAGGACTGAATCTCAGATGTTGGACCAGCGATGTGGGCTCGGACCGTCCGTCCTTCAGAAGCGACATGCTTCCATCAGGCTTCATCTGGTAAAACACCGCTGAGATTCGGTACCGCTCCATCTTGGGTCCGATGTGGCGCATGGAAAGCGAGCCGTTTTTCTTCTGATCGGTGAGAACGACTCGTGTCGGGAATACCTGAAGGTTCGCAGAACACGGTTGCGTGAGCGCGAAAAGGCTCATGACGCCGACTAAACAGCAGTAGATCGAATTTTTGCAGGTGCTCATCCGGATATGATGGCTTGACGATGTTGGAAAAAACAAGAGCCAGTTCCTTCCCAGAGGCACTGGCTCTTTGAGCGTATGATTATCGAAATCAGTTTAGTAAACCACGGTAACGGTGAAGACGCCGCTGTAGCTACCTGGCGTTTGGGTGGCGCGAAGAGCGTCGCGAGTGGCACCGACGTAAAGGGTTTCAGTGCCGCCGGCACCCAGCGTGCCGGTCGTATCCGGAAAAGACGTAAAACCCTCGACTCCGATTTCGGTATCGGCAGTCCCACCGCCCCCTGTGCTCATCACCACGGAGCCGTCAGCAGGCAGCGAAATCGTATAAGCCTGACTTGCTTCGCCGGTCACTGTAAAACTCGCGTTTTCCGCGTTTTCCGCGGCACCTGGTGCAACCGCTTTCGCACCATCGCCTTGTGCTCCTGTGCCGAAATCCAAATCCGATACTTTCGCTATCGAAATCGCGGCCGTCACTGTTTGTAACGCATCTGCTGTAGTGCTTGCGGCGTTTGCCTGTTTAGTCGAGAACGACATCACCAGAATCAGTGAGGCCATGCTGAGTGTCAGAATTTTTTTCATCATGCGCTCCTTGAGAGTCAAAAAGTTCAAGATCAGGATTGATCCACTGAACTCCGCATCGGCCCTAAAGAGCAGCGCCTTTAACATTTTTGTCATATTCACCGTTTTAGTGAAAATCAATTGAATAAGTTTAAACGCGAGTAAAGTCGATGAGTTATGGTTTTGCGTGTTTTGGTTCAGACAGCAAACCAAAAGAGCATGTTTGACATGAGGCCGCACGCACGTGCGGCCTTTTTTTTCAGATGACTTCCTGAGTGAGGAGATTTGCGAGCGCGATATCCTGCACTTTTTGGAGTCTCACCGTGACCTTCGTGCCGGAGCACTTGTAACCCTCTTCCGCGCATCGGCTCTCGACTTCAATCGAGCCGTTCATCGCCTTCAGTACGGAATGCACCAGCGGCATTCCGAAGCCGGTGCCTTTTTCGCCGAAGGTGCCGAGGCGTGAGGTGATGGCTGTCGTGGAAAACAGGACCGCGCGGATGTGTTTTGGAATTCCTATGCCGCGGTCTTCGACGCAAAGTTCAATTTCAGTGTCCGTTTCTCGCCCCAGCACCGTGATCTTGCTGTCCTTGAATGAGAACTTGATGGCATTGGAGATCAGATTGCTCAGAATCGTGTGGTGAAATGCTACCGGATCGCAGAGTACGAAGGGGTTTTCGGTGGTGAACTCATATTGAATGTACAGGGCGACATTTTTGTCCTCGAGCTGGCTGCTGAACGATGAACGCATTTCTTCCAGGGTGTCGCGGACGGAAACCGGTTGCATGTTGAATACGAGTTTCCCTGACTCGATGGCTTCCAGATCCCTGATCTGTTCCAAGATTTCCTTCTGGTGGTTGGCTGCTCTTTCTATCGGTTCCCACCCTTTTTCGCCTTTCCTTTTTCGGAGGGCGAGATTGTTGAGAATAGCGGTGAGCGGGTTCGCGAGATCGTGACAGATGATGTGCACGAGCTTCTTCAGCTGCTCTGATTTCTGCGCTTTTTCATTCGCAATTGCGTTTTCCAGGCGCAGAGTCTTGATTTTGTCGGCGAGCGCGAACGAGAGAAGGATCATTTCCAGTGCGGACCCGATCTGGACCAGCTCCGGTGCTGCCACGGGCGGCGTGATCATTCCGTAAATGGCCAGAAAGTACATCGCGATCAGGAGCAGCATCATCGACCAGGCCAATGTCAGGAACTTCGCGGCTCGAACGCCATTTTTCGCGAGCCAGGCCGAGGTGAGAAGCGCTGTCAGGATGTAAAGGACGATGAGTATGTCGCCCAGGTATTCAAAGGGAGGCGCTATTTTCGGATAAAACGGCAGCAGGATCACAAATGAAATCGTCCCGCTGAGAACCGTGATTGCGCGAAAGAGGGTATCCGCAAGCGGAAGGCGGGTCCTGGTCTCAAGAAGATTTCGAGTGAAGAGCGAGGCCCAGAACACCGTCATGAGGGCGGTGAAAGTCAAATAACGTCCGAGGGGAACCCAGCCATCGAGTATCCCGACTGTGAGCGCGAAAGATAGAAGGAAAAAGATGTAGTAGATATAGGGTCGTTCACGAATCGAAAACCAGATGAACAGGTTGTAAAGAATCATGGCGATCGCGATGCCATAGTAGATGCCATGGGCCATGCGCTTGCGAAGGACCTGATTGAAGTTCGCTTTTCGCGTGACGAGCTGGAAACCGAGGTCGCTCGCGGCTTCCAGCTTGAGAATGATGATTGAAGCTTTTCCTTGTGCCAGGTGTAAGGGGAAATTCGGACCGTTGTCGCCCGCTGTCACCTGTTTAAGTGAAAAATGGGATTGGGACAGGCGCCGCTTGGATTCTGCGTCGAACTGATAGAACTCGATGAACGTGATGTGAGGCGGGCGAACCACGAGATCCCACTCGGTATCCGTGTGGTTCCTGTTTTCGACCTGAAAGCGAATCCAGATGTTTGAATTCGAGTAGCTGAACCGCGTTCCGCCGATCCTGGGTAAAGGAAGCCCCTGCGGAGCGGACGAAGGCAGAAACGTCTCTGCCGTGATCGGTTCCTTTAGATTCAGGTCTGACTCCACCCAGCTTTCGGCAAGGGCATCCAATGAGATGCTGTCGACCTCGGGCGAAAGAGGCAAGGCGGTCGGCGATGCTGCGAGCTCTGCAGCTGAAACGGGTGTTGTGCAAAATGCGATTAAAAGCAGAATTCTTCGAAGAAAATGCTTTTTTCGCATGATCGCCCTTATCAGAATTTCATATAGGCCTGGAGCACCGTTGAAAGCCCGCTCAGTACATAGGTGTTTTCGCCTGCTGCGGGCTGATAATAAACAACTTTCAGTTTAAGTGGAAGCGGTGACCCCGTGTAGAAGACGCCGAGATAAGGGATTACGTTGTACTCGGCGGAGCCTTTTGTTGTTTCGCCGGCGATCGAAGAAAATGCTTCAGGGGCTTTGGTGTATTTGCCTGCGGCGGTGTAGTCCCCTGTGAATCGAATTCCTGTTTCAAGACTCAGATCGGTCATGAGCTCCGGGGAAAACGCGAAGTCGAGCTCCAGGTGATTATAGAAGCCCGGTTTAAAGGTCGTGTCGAGGACGCTGTAGTCGCCCGTGAGTTCGTTGGTGTACAGGTATTTCCGGCTGCCGGGGAGGCGATACTCGTGCTCCGTGTAGAGGTTCAGGTAAAAACTGCGCGTGAACTGATAATCCCAGTAGGTCCTTGCGCCCAAGATCCAGGACTGCGTGTCAGAGGCGGTGGTGGTCGAGATGTCATTCGTGTTCGGGCTTGCCGTGCTGCCGGTCGGTAACTTCAAGCCGAGGGCGGCTGCGGCCCTGAGCGTCTCTGCATCGTTACTCGTGGGTGAGGATCCTGAGTTCAGGAACTGGTATTTCCCGCCCAGGAGAACGTCTCCCAGGGTTCCGGATTTTTTTCCGTTCTGAGACCGTTTCTGAAAAAGCTCTCCTACTTTGCCAGGGCCCATTGCTGAATTTAAGGTGGTTAGGGCGGTTTTCATATCCTCGTTGGACGTGGCCGTGACATCCGCATTGAAATAAAGCGGGAGCTGCACGGATAGGCTCATGAGATCTGTTAGTCCGTATTCGATCGCGAAATCCTGCCTGAAAATAGCGGTCTTCATGTGGATTTCAGGATTCAACGTGCTCCAGGGAAGTCCCAGACTCAAACCGGTCTGAAGTACTTTCTGCGATAGCTCAGGCCCGAGTTCGTGTTTTTCCCCGCTGCCATCGAACTCCTGAGAGCTGTTGACGAAGGTGGCGCCCGTGATCAGCCGGAAAACCCCGCCGGGAAGCACCCAGGCGTCGTCGGCATAGGCCGAAGCAGACATCATGAGCGCGATCAGGGAGAATAAAGAGGCGGCTAATACGTTCCTGGAAGCGATTTTTTTGAAGTTCATGAGGCAGACACCCTGGGTTTAAGCTGATTGGTATAAAAGATAATGATTTTAGAGTGGGGTGTCGAGGGGCTCCCGAGAGATTAAAAATGACGCCATGCGGCTGTTCCGTGTGATGAATCGTAAATACCCGTGCAAAATCGACGGGCCGGTGGTATTTCCCTAAGCCTCGTGTCTTTGCGCTCTTTGCCGGTTTACGTCGTGTTACTGCATCATCCTATTGTGAACCGTAAGGGCGCGATCGTGACCACGGCCGTTACGAACATGGATATCCACGATATCTCACGTTCGGCTCGGACCTACGGGGCTCAGGGATATTTCCTGGTCACTCCGATTCTCGATCAGCACGAACTCGTAGGGCGAATCCTGGCGCATTGGCGCACGGAAGAGTCCAGGAAGCAGCATCCGGATCGCGTTGAGGCGGTTTCACTGGTCCGGCTGGTGAGTACGTTTGAAGATGTGAAAGCCGCAATTCGTGCCAAGCACGGCCAGGACCCTGAAGTGGTGCTGACCGATGCAAGGCCGCTTCCGAAGTCGATTTCATACGCCGATTACCGGCGCGAACTCGAAGAGCGGAGGCACTCAGGCGGGAACCCTAAACCAGTCGTACTGGTTTTTGGCACCGGCTGGGGAGTATCGGATACCTTTTATCCCGAGGTGCACCGGATTCTGGCTCCGGTGTACGGGCCTGAAGGTAATGGAGGTTATAATCACCTCTCTGTTCGTTCCGCTGTCGCGATTATTCTCGATCGGCTGTTCGGACTGTAAACCGGCGAATGAGCGCTTGAAGTGCGAATTCGTGACAACAGTCAGATGTTCAAAGTATTTTGAAATCGGAGTTGAAAATGGCAGGTACCAAACAGAAGTACAGAAAAACGTCCAAGGGCCTTCAGATGAATCAGAAGGGCATGGCGGACAAAGTCGCGCTGGTCGAAAAGTCCATGCTGCGCACGGATTTCCCGCAATATAAAGCCGGCGATACCGTTAAAGTTCACGTTCGCATCAAAGAAGGTGAAAAAGAACGTATTCAGATTTTCGAAGGAACCGTGATCGGGCTCTACAATAAGGGCGCGAGCAAGTCTTTCTGTGTTCGCAAGGTCTCCCATGGGGTAGGCGTCGAGCGCAAGTTCCTGGAAGCCTCACCGAAGGTAGCCAAGCTCGAAGTGGTGCAGTCCGGTAAAGTGCGCCGCGCGAAGCTCTATTACATCCGCGAACTCGAAGGAAAAGCCGCTCGTATCGAGCGTGATGTCGAGACGCAGGCTTCAGCAGCCCAGAAGGCAGCTGCGAAAACAGCCGCCCAGAAGCCTGCAGCCAAGACCAAGTAATCATCGCACGGGGAATTTTCGACGTGCGTTCGAAAAAAAGCGCCGACGCAGGGGGATCTTCGGATCACCCGCGTCGGCGCGTTACTTTGGGGCGCCCCACTCTGGAGTGGGAGCTCAAACAAGGGCACCCGCGAATCGTCGTGGCCGGGGTGGACGAGGTCGGCCGCGGTTGCCTGGCCGGGCCAGTCGTTGCCGCGGCTGTCATTTTGCCTGAGAAGATCGACAAGAAGAGCTGTCCCTGGATAGAGGACATCACCGATAGCAAACGGGTGAGAGCGGCGCTCCGCGAAGAGCTGTCAGGAAAAATTCAATCCTGGGCGGGTGCCTGGGCGCTGGGAGTCGCAAGCGTCGCCGAAATTGACGAGATTAATATCTTTCATGCATCCCACCTGGCGATGAAACGAGCGGTGGAAAATCTTAATCTGGAACCCGCGCATGTCCTGGTCGACGGAAAATTCAAACCGCCCGGTCTGAGCTGTGATTCGACAGCCATCATACAAGGCGACCTGAAATCCTTGAGTATCGCCGCAGCTTCCATCGTGGCCAAGGTCTGGCGCGATCAGCATATGGTTGAGCTTGATTCCCTGCATCCTGGCTACGGCTTCGGAGCACACAAAGGCTACGCCACGGCCGAACATTCGGCAGCGCTCGGAAAGCTCGGCACGAGCCCCATTCATCGCCGCAGTTTCTCCCTGCAGGGCATCAGTCTCGGCGCTCAGGAATTGCTCGCTGAATCTTAACATCTGTCTCGGTCCGTCAAGCGAATGCCATGCTATAAGGCGCCGAGGCTTGTCCAAACACTATGCCGCATTCAGCGCTCAGGTCATCACAAGAGCTCTCGAATCCGAGAGCATTCGGACGCTCGTTGATCGTGGGCCTGGGGGTCGTGGCGTTGTACTGGTTTTTCGACAGCTGGCTTCATGCCGTTCTGGAACCAGGCGCAGGTCTCCAGATGCATCTTCTTCAGCCGTCCATAGTGGAAGTGGTGCCCAGGCTCTTTGTTTCTATGGCGCTGGTGGTCGTGATCGGACTTCTGGCGATTCTCAGAAACGAGGAGCGAAAGCTGCGATTTACACAGATCTCGGTGGATTTTGCGGGAGATGGGGTTTTCTGGAGTGGAGAGACCGGGCGGATTTTATATGTGAATGAGGTAGGGGGGCGCGCCTTGGGATACACGCGCGAGGAGCTCGAACAGATGAGGATCGCAGAGCTGGATCCGAATTTCCCTCCTGAGCGCTGGCCTTTGCACTGGAAAGAGCTTCGAACGCGGAAGACCCTGACCTTTGAGACGGTACATCGCGCTAAAAGCGGTGAACTCGTCCCCGTTGAGGTGACCGCGCGCTATGTGGAGTATGGCGGACGTGAGCTGAATTGCGCTTCTGTCCGGTACATTTCCGAAAGAAAGAAAGCGGAAGAGAAGCTCAGGGCAAGCGAGGAGCAGACGCGGCTTTTGCTTGAATCGACGGGCGAAGGGATCCTGGGCGTGGATATGGAAGGTCGTTGCACCTTCGTGAACCCAGCCAGTCTGCAATTGCTCGGTTACAGTGAAGCCTCAGAGCTTCTTGGAAAGACCCTGCATCCGATCTTTCACCACACGCATCGTGACGGATCATTTTATGCGGTCGAGGATTGTCTTGGCTGTCGTGCCTACCAGGAAGGGAAAAGCATCCGGGTCGACGATGAAATTTATTTCCGCAAGGATGGCAGCGGTCTTGAGGTGGAGTACCGGGTTTATCCCATGCGCCGGAATGACCAACTGATTGGTGCCGTGTACGTCTTTTCGGACGTTTCCCTGAGAAAGAAAGCCGAACGGGATTTGAAGGCAAACACCGAGAAGCTCAAGGAAGCGAATCGGTTGAAGGATCTGTTCACGGATATTCTCAGGCACGATCTGATGAACCCCGCCTCTGCCATCAAGGTATCCGCGGAGCTTCTGACTCGAATCGAGAAAGATCCCCTTAAGCTCAGGGCCATCGGCAGAATCGCGAAATCGACTGAAAGCCTCATCAGCCAGTGTGAAAGTGCCGCCAAGTATGCCCGAGCGGCCCAAGCCACGGACCTGGTGTTTGCTGAAGAGAATCTCGGGTCGCTTCTGAAAAAGACGATTCAGGAGTTCGAACCTCAGCTGAAAGCGAAAGGCATGGTTCTCGACGAAAGTTTTGTCGGGGAATGCCGCGCCGAAGTGAACCCAATGCTGATTGACGTCTTTTCGAACCTGATTTCCAACGCCATCAAGTACAGTCCGGAAGGAACACGGATCGGCCTGGCGGTTCAGGATCAGGGAAATGCCTGCCGGATTTCCATCAGAGACCAGGGCGAGGGTATTCCCGATCAGGACAAGGAGCGCGTCTTCACTCGTTTCGAACGAGTGGGAAAAGAAGGGGTGAAGGGAAGCGGTCTGGGTCTGGCCATCGCCAAACAGCTTGTTGAGATGCACCGGGGCAGGATCTGGGTGGAGAACAATCCAGGTGGCGGAAGCGTCTTCTTTGTCGAAATTCCGAAGAAATCACGAGTCACCTGATGGCACGAGAGCTGCCATGGACTTTTCCTCATGGGAAAGTATTCAAGAGACCTCGGAATTCGCGCTGAGGAAGACGCGCTCGTCTGGCTGCTGAATTGTTATCGCATGCGCCTGCTGCTGCGTAACTTCCGGTGCAAAGTCGGGGAAATCGATTTGATCCTGGAAGAGGAGCTTCCGGATGGTGAACGAGAACTCGTGTTTGTCGAGATCAGGTCACGTGCCGAGGGAAGCTGGGTTTCGGCGCTGGAGAGCGTCAGCTTCAGCAAACGGAGGAAGCTCAAGCGCGCCATCGGGATGTTTCTGCTGCGTTACGATGGAAGGGCGAAAAGCGCGCGAGTGGACGTACTCGCGCAAAACGGCGGAGCCTGGGAGCATATCCGGAATATACGGATGGACCTTTGATTACTGATCGAAGCTTTTGCGCGCGCGATCTTCGTTATCGTAAAATTCGAAAATTTCGGTTTCTTCGAACGCTTTCATGACGCGCCGGAACTCGCTTTTGACGTTGCAGTACCGCGGTTTGGTCGAAGCGTTGTTGCTGAACTCCTTCAGCGTCTGAACGAAAGACGAAATCCCGCTTGAACCCACGAAGTCGAGATTCTCCAGGTTGAAAATGATCTTTTTCGGGGTGGAGTCTGATTTCGTTTTATTGATCAATCTGTTTAGATCCTCGCGGAGGGGCAGCTGGGTCTCGAAATCGAGCTTTCCATCCATCGAGACTACAATCGTGTCGCCGACCTTTTTGAACTGCGTCTTCATCCTGATCCTCCGGAATCCGTATTATTGAACGTTTTTCGTAGCGGCTTTCCTTTCGCCGCAGGTTCCATTATCGTGCGGCCCATGGACTCGTTAAAGAGGCAAGTTTTGCCGGGACAGCTCGCCGTGGTCGCGACCCCGATCGGGAATCTGGACGATTTGAGCCCAAGGGCCAAGCAGGTCCTTACGGAAGCTGACGCCGTGCTTTGCGAGGATACGCGCCGGACGGCTCGTCTCATCGCCGGATCACTCATCGACCGGCCCATTTCAGGCCTGGAGCGTTTTGACGCCCACGCCAGCGCCGGAAAGGTCGCCACGTTCGTGGCGCGACTTCTCGCGGGGGAATCTTTGGCGGTCGTTACGGACGCCGGGACCCCGGGCATCAGTGATCCCGGAGCATTGCTGGTTGCCGCCGCACGTGAGGCCGGGGTGACCGTCGTCACCATTCCCGGACCCTCGGCGGTCATGGCCTTGCTGTCTGTTTCAGGATTTGGGGAAACGGCTTTCGCTTTCCGCGGGTTTTTCCCGCGAAAGGACTCCGATCGAGAGACAGAGCTGAAAACCGCCGCAGCGTCCAGGCAGGTGAGGGTCTGGGTCTGGTTTGAGAGTCCTGAGCGAATTCTAAAAAGTCTTCAGAAGGTCGCAGAGGTCTCTCCGGATGCGCGAGTTGTCGCCGCGAAGGAATTGACCAAGCTTCATGAGCGAATCTTTGCTGGGGGGGCGGAGGCGGTTTCTGAAGCAATCGCTCAGGAAGTGGAAAACTCAGGAACCCGCGGTGAATGGTGTTTTGCAGTTCAATTCCCTCAAGCCGCTGGGGATACAGAGTTTTCTGGAACAGGGTTACCCAGCCTCAATAGTTCAGAATGGGTTAAGGCTCTGCTCTGTTTGAAGGATGCTGGTGTGCCTGCATCGGAATCCGTGAAACATGTGTGTCGCCATTACGATGTTCCGAGGAACGTCGTCTATGAGTCAGCGGTAAAAATTTTTCAAAAAAGTGGTGAGGGGTATTGACCCAGTCTGGAACCACCGTAAACTCATAAGTGTGGTTGTGGAAAGAATCCAAGGAAGGATTCAGGGAGACTAGATTAGAACTCTCGCGGGCCTCGGTGAGGTTAGGATGACCAGTCACTGAGGCTATTTTTTCGACCGTTTTTTCACTCTTCTTGAGTGAAATTTTCGAGGAAGCCAGGATGGTTTCCTAACGCCGGCCAAGGCAGGAGGCCTATGCCACCCAGGCCATCAAGCAAAGTCCCGCAGGGGACGCCCCGCACATCTCCTCAAACCGATACCAGAGAAGAAGTTTCAGCTGTTTTAGGCCGTATTCGCGGCTTGGAATCCGAAATGGCGGAAGTGATCCGTCAGATGCAGGAAAAGGTTCAACAGCTCGAATACCTGAACGATTTTTCAAGTCTGCTGAATTCAACCCTTGAAACAGCCGTTGTCCGCGAGAAGGCGCTCGAGGCCACTTGCAGACTCCTGCGTTGTGAAACCGCATCGCTCTATCTTGTGGATGAGAAACGAGCGGAACTTTACTGGGAAACCGCCTTGGGCGAGGTCGGAAAACGGCTGCAGAAATCAGTGCGGCTCCCGATCGATGATCGGTCGATCGCGGGTTATGTCGCAATGACGGGTGAAAGCCTGGTTGTGAACGATGTGGAAAACGATTCCCGTCATTTCAAAAAAACTAGAGCAGCGCACCCTGGCCCGGGCGAATCCGGGCCTTCTTTCCTGGCTCGGACCATGATCTGTGCTCCGCTTCGCGTGAAGGGAAAGACGATCGGGGTTCTTCAAGCCCTGAACAAGCTTCCATCGGTACCTCCCAGGTCATCGCTGCATCCCTGGCCGGATTTCTATGACGAGGACAAGCGACTGCTCGATACGTTAAGCCATCAGGTAGCGATCGCCGTGGAGAACTCGCGCCTTTACTCGGACATCAAGAAGAACTTCTTTGAAACCTGCGAGGCCCTGGCCGAGGCCATTGAACAGAAAGACCGTTATACCGGCGGTCACACGAAGCGCGTGGTGTTTTATTCGATGGCCATTGCGGAAGAGATGGCGCTACCGCCGGAGCAACTGGAAACTCTGCGGCTTGCCGCGATTCTTCACGATGTGGGAAAAATCGGAATTGAGGACAGTATTCTGAAGAAGCAGGCCCAGCTGAATGATGCCGAATGGAAGGTGATGCAGAATCATCCCAAGATGGGCTATGACATCATGAGTCGAGTCGAAGGTCTTCGGGAAGTCATCGTCGGCATGCGCTATCATCATGAGCGTTGGGACGGCGGCGGTTACCCGCAAGGTTTGCGCGGCCCGGAAATTCCGCTCATTGCCCGCATCATCTCGGTTGCCGACACCTACGATGCCATGGTCAGCACCCGGCCCTACCGGAAGGGGCTGGATCCCAGTTACGCTCGTCAGGAGATCCTCAAGCATGCCGGAACCCAGTTCGATCCGAGCGCCGTCCAGGCCTTTGACCGCGCGTTTTCGGCCGGAAGGCTCGGAAAAGGGTCCCGTGCCGACGGTTAAAAAGGGTTCCTGAGGGATTTTAAAGACCTGCGTTGATTCAGAGCGGGTTGCCTGTTAAGTTTCCCGTCACTTATGTCATGGTTTGACGATCTTAAAACTCCGCGCATTCGCGCCCAGGTCTCACAGCGCACCTCCAAGGTTCCGGAAGGCATGTGGGTCAAGTGCACGCAATGTGGCGAGATACTGCAATCAAAGGTACTGAAAGATCATCATCAGGTCTGCCCCGAGTGCTCCTATCACTTTCGAATGACTGCCACGGAGCGTATCGCGCTGCTGACGGATGAGGGGAGCTTTGATGAATTCGCCGAAGATCTGGTTTCCACCGATCCTCTCGAATTCGACGACATAAAACCTTATAAGGACCGCCTGCGCTCGGCCGCGAGCAGCACCGGTGTCCGCGACGCGTTTGTCGCCGGAAAGGCCAAACTCCAGGGATTGCCGTACTGCCTTGGCGTTTTCGAATTCAAGTTCATGGGCGGCAGCATGGGTGTTGTCGTCGGAGAGAAAGTCGCGCGGCTTTTCGAGACCGCGTTGAAGGAGCGTATTCCGGCCGTCATCATCAGTTCCTCCGGCGGGGCCCGCATGCAGGAAGGGATTCTCTCCCTGATGCAGATGGCGAAAACGACCGCGATCACAAGCCAGCTTCGCGCGGAAGGCATCCCTTATATTTCTGTTCTCACGGATCCCACGACGGGTGGGGTTGCCGCCTCATTTGCCATGCTCGGGGATATCATTCTGGCTGAACCCGCGGCTTTGATCGGGTTCGCCGGTCCGAGGGTGATCGAGCAGACCATCCGGCAGTCGCTGCCCAAGGGCTTTCAGCGCAGCGAGTTTCTTCTGGAGCACGGCTTCGTTGACCGAATAGTTCCTCGCAAGGATCTTGCGGGCGAGCTTCGACGTCTGATGTGGTGCTTGGGGCGACAGACGTGCCGGTTTCCTATTTGAAGGTTCTCGAGTACGGGGTCTTCCGTATTCTCGTCCTGCTCATTCTGACTGTATTTCCTCTTTTGGGCGCCTCCCCGTCATTCGCGATCGAAGAGACGAGCCCGCTTCATTATTCGGCCGAGAGGCAGCTTTGGAACCGCCGCGCGAACAAGGTCGAGCTTTTCGGGCGAGCCATTCTCCGGCAACCCGGCGAAATCCTCACCGCCGAGTATATTCTGCTCAATCTCGAGGAGCGCACTGTCCAGGCTAAGGGAAATTGTGTTTATACCGCGACCGATACCGTGATTCACGGTGAGGAGATGCGTTTCAATCTGGACACGCGGACCGGATCGATTGTGAGCGGCCGTGTCTCGAATGATCGTTTTTCCCTTTCCGGCGAACGCATCAACAAACTCGGTGCCGGGCGTTTTCAGACGCATTGGGGAGAATACAGTACTTGCAGGGATTGTCCTCAGAGCTGGTCTTTTCAGGCGGAAGACGTCGATCTTGAAGTCGAAGGATACGCCTATCTCAAGAACGTCACGGTGAAGATTCAGGATACCCCGAGCGTGTGGTTCCCGTATCTCGTGGTGCCGATCAAAACGCGCCGGCAGAGCGGATTGCTGTTTCCGACCTTGAAAGTGAACGACCAGCATGGGTTTATCTTCGTTCTGCCTTTCTTTTGGGCTCTGGATGAGAGCGCTGACATGACTTTCGGGTTAGGCCAGTACACCGCACGGGGACGACGCCTGGAATGGGAGGGGCGGTATGCGCTGACTCCTCGAAGTTCGGGAACGGCCCGGTTTTTTCATTTGAACGACACTAGCGCGGGAGTCTCGATCTTGAGGGATCCCGGTGATTCGTCGGTGGGGCGATGGGCTCTGGATATATCGCAGATCCAGGAGCTGCCCTGGGGAATTGAGGCGAAGACGCGGATACTGGAGGTCAGTGACAATCTCTATCCGAATTTTGTGGGCGATGTTCCGGGTGCCGTTGAACCGGTTCTTTCGTCGGACCTGAGTTTTTCGAAGACATCCTCGGAGCTGAGCGCGTTTGTTGACTTCCGGCGAATGCGCAATCTTCTCAATACGAATCCGGACCCTCGCGCGCGTATCGAGCTCTTTGACTCGAGGACCGTTCAGAAGCTGCCCGAAGCCGTGATCACGACCAATGACCAGTTCCTGTTCAATACACCCTTCATCGGGGGGGTGAGCGTCGGAGTTGCGAATTTCACGCGCTCTTCGGGCCCTTTCGATTTTGACCAGTCCCGGTTTCCTTTTGGTCAGGACCCGGCGAACTCGGGCCTGGTACCCTTGCCCGGAGTGGATCCGGTCCGCGAAGCGACTCGCGTGGCGGTGACCCCGATGCTCTATACGGCGGTAAAACCGTTCGAAATCGCCTCGGTCATTCCGTCGCTGACTTACTATTCCTATTTTTACTCATTCCACAACGCGCTTCCGAATTTGAATCGCGGTTACCTGCACTTCCAGACCGAACTCAATACGCAGCTTGAACGTATCTATGACACTGACGACCCGGTTTATCCCAAATCGAAGCATCTGATTCGTCCTTTCCTCCTGTATTCACGGATTCCTTATGTCAGGGAAGACGCGGCTCATCCGTTTCTCAGGCAGATACGCGAGTCGGAGGGCTATAATTTCGACAATCGCGATATCGTTCCTTTGGACGCCAGTCCGAGCAACATCAACTATTTTGTTCCGCTTGGAAATTCACTTTCCTACGGCTTCACGACTCAGTTGATTCGAAAACGAGGGAATGCGCTGGTGCCGGGATCGGCATCGTATCAGCGTTCCATCGAATTCAGTGCGCGCCAGGCAATCAATTTCAAGCGCTCGGATCAGCGCTTCTCGCGGCTTTCATCGCGCCTGGGTTTCACCTTCGATCAGTTCAGCTGGGGAACCGATTTCTCCTATACGCCCTACACGGATGCTCCCCCGGAGATCCTGAACAGTTCGGCTACCTACGTTTTTGAGCGTGCTACGAAACACCTCGTTCTTCAGTATGATCGCAGTCTCATGCTTTCCTACAGTTATGACAAATCAGCGTGTGGTCGGGACAGCCCCATTAAGTGCGGCACGAACGCGCTCAGCGCGACAGTGAATTTCTCGCTTTCGGATCATATCCTTCCGACGTTCACCTCTGAGTACAACCTGGTGGAAAAAAAGTTCATGAGCCAGAAGCTTAATGTCGCCTTCCAGAGTCCTTCGCGCTGCTGGAAGTTCGCGTTCGCGATCGGTCATAACGTGACGAGCGGGTTCGTCAGGTCCTACGACCTTGCAATCAATCTCACCGGCGCGGGATTCGGTATTTCAGATCTCGCAAATGACCTGATTCCGGGTCAATAGAATGGATAACAAAGGAGCAGCGATGATGGTGAATGTAACGAAATATGCAGCCGTGGCGCTACCGCATCTTGAAAAAACAGTGGAGCGCAATAAGGCCGTTATGGAACGGCTGGCAACTCGGCTGGTGACGGATGTGCGGGAAGGAAAGTCGCTTCTGGTCTTCGGAAGCGGACATTCCTCCATCTTTCCGATGGAGCTTTATCACCGCGCCGGGGGCGCCTCTTTTGTCATACCGCTTTTCGCAAGCTACCTCCTGCCGACGGCCGGACCTCCGGTGGTTCGGATGTTCGAGCGCACGCCCGGTGCTGCTACCGCCATCCTGAATCGTGTCAGACCGAAGGCAGGGGAGATGCTCTGGCTTGCCTCTCAGTCGGGGATCAACGGTGCAGGTGTTGATCTGGCGATCGAGGCCAAGAAGAGAGGGCTTTTCACCGTCGCATTCACGAGTGTGGCTCATAGCAGCGCGGTGAGCTCTCGCCACCCGTCCGGGAAAAGACTTTTCGAGGTTTGCGACGAAACGGTGGATCTCGGAGGATTTACCGGTGATGCAGCGGTTCCGCTGACCGAAACGGTATCAGCGGGTCCTTTGTCCACGCTGGGAACCGTGATGCTGGGCCATTCCATTATCCTTGCCGCGGTGGAACAGCTCGAGCAAGGCGGGCATCATTGCGTGTACACCAGCGTCAATACACCCGAAGGGGAGCGCAGAAACAAAGCGCTTGAGGAGACCGCCAGCGAACGCGACGTGCTGCTTCGCTGAGATTTCGTCGCCCGCGTCAAGAAAATGACCCACTTTGCGTTAGCGAGCGCCCGCGCTAAAATCAGCGTATGCGCATCCTGTTATCCAATGACGACGGCATCCAGGCACACGGGCTCAAGGTCCTTCAACGGGAGTTCCAAAAGCTGGGCGAAGTTTACGTCGTTGCGCCACTCGAAGAGCAAAGCGCTACCGGGCACTCGCTGACCATTCATAAACCTCTCCGTATTCTCCCGATGGGGGATGGATTCTACGGAGTGAGTGGTTCCCCCGCGGATTGCGTTTTTCTCGCGCTTCGGGAAATCATGCGCAAACCGCCGGACATCGTGATTTCGGGGATCAACAGGGGCGCGAATCTGGCGCAGGATGTCTATTATTCGGGAACCGTGTCGGCAGCGCGTGAAGCGTGCATTTTCGGTATACCCTCGCTCGCGGTAAGTCTCGCAACAGACTTCAAGAAACTGAAGTCGGATGTGGATTATCATTACCAAGGCGCAGCGCGCCTGGCGGTACGTGTCGTGAAAGCGATGCTGAAAAAGCCTCTTCCGAAACGGACCTTTCTGAACCTGAATGTTCCGGATATTCCGATGAATAAAATCAAAGGGATTGAACTGACACGCCAGGGATTTCGCTATTATTCCGGGAACATTTTGCGACGTAAGGATCATCGTGGGCGCGATTACTACTGGGTGGGGGGCAGTTACGAGGGCTTCCAGAATGAACTTGGATCAGATTGCTATGCAGTTGAGTCCGGTTTTGCCGCGCTTACGCCCATGAAGCTTGATTCAACGGATTTGCAGGTGCTCGAAACGCTGATTGAAGAAGGTATTGAGCCCCGCATGAAGAACGGGGTCCTAAACCTGCAAAGACGGAGAAAAGCCCTGACCAAAACGGGCAAAGGAAGAACGCGACCATGAGTTTTTTTGCCGCCTCACGCTCCGCGATAGCGCTTGTCGTTTTCACCGTCATCGCGGGCGGATGTTCGACGGTCAGCCCCATGGGAAGCGGTCGCACAGGGCTTCTGGATCGTCTGGGAAAGGCTGATGGCGGTCGCAGGCCCGCGGCAGTTCTGATTTCAGAAATGAAAAAAAAGGGACTGGCGCTTCAGTGGCCCATTGAAATGGTGCACGTCACCTCCATGTATGGCAGTCGCGGTAAGAACGTCCATGAGGGTATTGATCTCCGCGCCAGAACAGGCACGCCGGTGCTTGCCGCGGAATCAGGTGTCGTTTTGTTCGCCGGACAACGGCTTAGAGGTTACGGTAAAATGATAGTGATCCGTCACCGCGAGCGTATCGCGACAGTTTATGCCCACAACTCAAAGCTTCTGGTGCGAGTGGGACAGCGGGTGAGAAGGGGGCAGAAAATCGCACTGAGCGGCAACAGTGGCCGCTCTAGCGGGCCTCATGTTCACTTTGAAGTACGTAACGGGGTTGAGGCTGTGGACCCCTGGGAAGTTCTTCCAGATCCCACGACTCTGGCCAAACGCACTTCGATGCCGCGTGGACTGGCGAATTCCAGATAGTTTAGCTGCGCTGCCGGGTGGCGAATTTCGCCATCTGGCGGATGGTTTCACGGAGCAGTTCTGTCTGACCTTCTTCGCGCAGGTCGCCCAATCCGATTTCGTGCAAAGCGATCCCTGATACGGGCACGCCGTACCGATGAAGAAAATAATGCGCCGCGAGTACTGCTGTGCGGCGATTGGCATCCTCGAAAACGTGAGCGAGCACCAGGCCCGCGTAAACGTCCACTGCTGCGTCAATCACGGCGCCTGATTCAGCGAGTTCCGTGGCATGGTGCAACTTCTCGCGGGTCGTGACGAGCGGATCGGACATGAGTGCGAGCGTTTCCGAAGCTCCTGATGGCAGCGTGATCGTGACGGGCGCCTGCCGCCACGGGTCTTCGTTCCGGCCGGTAAGGATATTGTTGAGTCGGCCTAGCTCGGTTGTGGTCAGAAGCACCCGGCGGGAAGCCATGCTCTCGGAAACTTCCAGTGCACGGTCAAACCTGGCGAGCTCCAGCTGCCTTTTGAGCGAGTCAGGTTTTTTCTGAGATCCAGTTGGATCGTCCGTCTGCTGAGTCATGGTCGGCCGCCTTTCTCGAGTGCTAAGGTCAGAATGAGGGAGAGTGCACGCCCGGTCAAGCAGACCTTGCAAGCGGAGGCCATGCATGTGCTACTTTAATGAAATGCTCATGCCTATCAGTTCGTCCGGATTTCCCGACTCGCCTGACTCAGATGACAGCCGTTTCCAGGAAGAAACCGGCTCGGACGTGGCGGTCGAGGAGGGCCGGCCAAAGCTCAAAGAGCCAGCGAAATATGCTGTTCTTCTGTTGAACGACGATTACACGACGATGGACTTTGTGGTGGATGTCTTGCAGCGCTTTTTTCGAAAGTCGCGGCAGGAAGCGGCTCAAATTATGCTGCGGGTGCACCAGGAGGGACAAGGTTTGGCGGGCGTCTACGTGTTTGAAATTGCGGAGACCAAGGTGGCGCAGGTGCAGGAATATGCCCGAGCCCATGGATTTCCCCTGCGGTGTGCGCTAGAACCCCTTTTATGATTGGACGCAAAGCAGAAATCGTCCTCAACCGAGCTGTCCGATTCGCTGTCGAGCAGGACCACGAATATTTTACGCTCGAGCATGTGCTCTGGAGTCTTTTGCGCGAGAACGAAATTGTCGAGATCATCGACGCTTGCGGCGGCGAACCGGTCCGGATGCGGACCGAGCTTGAGGGCTACCTCGAAACTGAAATCCCGCGAACGGGAGTTCCCGAGCAAGCTGAATCGCCCGACTCTTCGGCTTCGCCTTCGCCAGATGAAGAGCTGTCTGCTTCGGAATCCGGAGAAGATGTCGATCCCGATCAGGATCCAGATCAGGAAATGGACGCGTCCGGAGAAGCCGAAGAGGGAGAAAGCGAGGGCCGTGACGAGGCCGGCTGGGAACATCCGATCGCGACTCTCAGTATTCAGCGCTTGATTCAAAGCGCGTTGTTTCATGTGCAATCCGCCGGCAAAGACGAAATCCGACCCGCGGATCTGCTGGTTGCCCTTTTCCAGGCGAGAGATTCGCACGCGCTCCATCTTTTGTCCAAGCAGGGTATCGATCGTCTGGATGTGCTGAATTTCATCAGTCATGGGATTCAGAAAGATGAAAATCGTACGGAGGAGGCTCCTTCAACGGACCTTTCCCCGCAACCCACAAGTATTCCGGGAAAGCCGGCTCCGAACCGTTCGTCGGATGACCCGCTGGTCCTTTATGCTCGCAATCTCAATGAGCGTGCTGAGGCGGGAAAAGTGGACCCGCTGATCGGACGCAAAAACGAGGTCGAGAGAATCGTTCAGACGCTTTGCCGCCGACAGAAAAGCAATCCTCTTCTTGTCGGCGAGGCAGGTGTCGGAAAAACAGCGCTGGCCGAAGGTCTTGCGGAGCGAATCGTGAGGGGAGAGGTTCCCGAACATCTTTCGAACGCAGTGGTCTACGCGCTTGATCTCGGAGCATTGCTCGCCGGGGCGAAGTTCCGCGGTGACTTTGAGCAGCGCCTGAAAAAAGTGCTGGTTGCCTTGCAGAAACAGCGGGAACAGGGACATGAGCCCATCCTCCTGATTGACGAGATTCACACCATTATCGGCGCCGGAGCGGTCAGCGGGGGGGCTTTGGATGCGGCCAATCTCCTGAAACCCGTGCTCGGCCAGGGTGAGTTACGTTGCATCGGCTCGACGACTTATCAGGAATACCGAAACGTTTTTGAGAAAGATCATGCGCTGGCGCGCCGTTTTCAGAAGATCGACGTTCCCGAGCCTTCCGTGGAGGAAGCCGTCCAGATACTGAACGGTCTCAAGGAACGATACGAAAAACACCACGGTGTGCGGTATTCAGCGGAAGCTCTCCGGGCGGCGGTGGAGCTTTCATCAAAACATCTGACCGACCGTTTTCTTCCCGATAAGGCCATCGACGTCATCGATGAGGCCGGCGCGAAAGCACGTTTGAAATCGCCGGACAAGAAGCGCGAAAAAGATGTTCTGATCGGAGCTGAGGCAATCGAGGAAGTAATTGCGCAGATTGCCCGGATTCCGGCCAAATCCGTTTCAGTCACCCAGAAAACGCGGCTGAAGAGTCTGGAGCGGGATCTCAAGTTCACCATCTACGGGCAGGATCACGCGATCGAAGCTCTCGTCACCTCGATTCGGCTTGCTCGCTCGGGCCTTCGCACGGCAGAGCGTCCCGTCGGCGCATTCCTGTTCTGCGGCCCTACCGGCGTTGGAAAAACGGAATTGAGCAAGCAGCTCTCGCAGTGCCTTGGGGTTCCTTTTCTGCGGTTTGACATGAGCGAGTACAGCGAGAAACACACGGTTTCCCGGCTGATCGGGGCTCCTCCGGGATATGTGGGTTTTGAGCAGGCCGGCATGCTGACTGATGCCGTTTTAAAGAACCCTCATTCCGTGGTTTTGCTGGATGAAATCGAAAAAGCTCACGGCGATATCTGGAATATCCTTCTCCAGGTGATGGACCATGGCTTTCTTACCGATAACAACGGCCGGAAAGCTGATTTCAGGAATGCCATCCTGATCCTGACCTCGAACGTCGGTTCCAGAGACTTGGAGCGTCGACCGCTAGGTGTGGGCCCTCAGGAAACCGATGGGCTCGTTGGGTCAACTGCGAATGATGGTTCGGGCGCGAAAAAGGCGGTCGAGCAGACGTTCAGTCCCGAATTCCGGAACCGCCTGGATGGCATTGTTTACTTCAATTCACTGGACCCGGTGGCGGTTGGCCACGTCGTCGGGAAGCAGCTCCTCGAGCTTGAGTCGCAGCTCCTGGCGAAGAGCGTGGATATTGAGATTGGGCCCGACGTGCGAGACTGGCTCGCCAGAAAAGGTTACGACCGTCGTATGGGCGCTCGACCCATGGCTCGCCTCATTCAGGACTATCTGAAAAAGCCATTAGCAGAAGAGATCCTCTTCGGGCGCCTGGAGTCAGGCGGACGTGTGAAGGTGTCCATGTCTGGCGAGCAGGTGGATTTCGAGTTCATGGAGAAGACGGCTGTTGTGCGGGAAAAAGCTTCAAGCCGCGAGCCCGAGTCTTTGCCAGTCTCTCCAGGAACTCGCTCCGAGGGATAGCCCGGGCACCCAGTGCCTCGAGATGCGGGGTCAGAACCTGGATGTCGATCCAGTCGAGTCCCTGCCGACCCAAATGCTCAAAGAGGGTGAGCAGCAGGAGTTTCGACGCATTTGCCTGCAGGTGAAACATGCTTTCGGCGGCAAAAGCCCCGTCGACGTCCACGCCGTAAAGCCCTGCCACAAGCTGGTCGCCATTCCATGCTTCCGCACTATGAGCTGCGCCCAATGCGTGGAGGGCCTGATAGCCGGTTACCATTCTGGAGGTGATCCAGGTGCCGTCCTGGCCTGGCCGGGGAACCTGAGCACAGTGCCGGATCACCTTTGAAAAGGCCTGATCGAACGTGAAATGAAGCCTGCTTTGGCGCCGCGCACGCTCAAGACTTCTAGGAACATGCAGATTCCGGAATTCGAGAATGGCCCGTTCAGGCGGAGAGAACCAGGTGAGCGGGTATCCTTCCATCGGCCAGGGGAAAATGCCTCGCCGATATGCATAAAGCAGGGTTTCGGGCTTCAGGTCCCCGCCTACGCCTACGATGCCATCCGGATTTTCCGGGATCTCTCGGAATAGGGCCATCTTTGAATCCGCCTTGAACCCCTAGAAACGGTTTGCTGTCCGAAGAGGCTATGGTACAAGATCATCTTTCAGATTTTAAGGAGATCTTATGGCCACCGCTGCAACCACACCTGCGACCCCGTCCGCGAAATCACGCCGGACTCTTCGAACCGAGGGCCGCAAAAAGCGCAACCTGAAGCTGAGCACGGACAAGGAATTCGCGAAGACCTATTTTGCCGCGAAATCCAAGCGCTCAACCGAGAAGAAGTCCGCGTTCCGCAAGAAAAAGAACCGCAAGAAGTAAGCTCGCGGGGAACCGCGTTCGCTTCATGAAACGTTTTTTGACCTGGCAGTTAGCACTTGCCGTGCTGATTGTATCGGCTTATGCGCCTTTTCTAGGCTCCCGATTTGTCCGCACGGCAGGAGACGAAAAAGTATACGTATCACAGGCCGTCGAAATGGCTCGTGACGGGCACTGGTTTGTTCAGACGCTTCAGGATTCCCCCGACTACTACAAGGGCCCGCTCCATTATGTCTTGTTGCGCATAGGCATGGGGACCTTCGGGAATTCGCCTTGGGCCATTCTCTACATGAACCTCGTTTTTCTGGTTCTGGGCGGATGGGCCTTGGGAGCCCTGGTTCGGCGCAGGTTCCCGGACTGGCCGGAAGGGGCACTTTTCCTTGGCAGCGCTTTTGCCCTCTCGGTCGGTGTCTATTCACATGCCTACGCAAGCCAGATGGAAATCGAACTGGCTGGGTTGTTCGCTCTGGCCTTGTACCTGCTCGACGGCTCAGCAGGACGTGCAGGATTCGCGTTCTGGACTGTGGCGGGCATCGCGGGCTGGGTCAAAGCTCCGCTGCATTCGGCTTTTCTGGGCGTTTCGGCTGTCGCGTTCTGGGGTGCTTCGGGAGAGCTGCTCAAACGAGCGAAGGATCCGAGGTGTTGGCTAGCGGCGCTCTGGGGCGTGATTCTTTGTGTAGCTGGATATCTGCCGGCTTATTTCGGAGACCGGGACAACTTCATTTCCCAGTATCTGATGAAGGAATTGGTTCTCAAATCCTCTACGCATCAGGGACCGCTCACTCCCGTGGTTTCAACTTTCGGTTTTTACCTCTTTCCCTGGTTTTTTTTGGCGACACTGGCTTATGTCCATTTGTTTGCGGGGGCCGGAAAGCTCTTCACGGACAAAGTCTATCGACGTCTGGTCAGTCTCATTGTCTTGTTCTGTCTTCCGAGTGTCCTTTTCTTCCTTTGGCATCCTTATCGGTTTGAAAACTACAACATCCCGGTCATCTCCGCGGTGGTCTTGCTCATCGGGATCACCTTACGCGTGACTCGGGATTCCGCTCTGTGGAGCCTGGCTTACCGCATGGCCGTGCGCGCGACGGGACTTCTGTTTTTGATCATTCCCGCAGGTGTGACGGCGATTGTTCTTAGGCTTTCTCCGCTTCCCGAGTGGTGGCCTTCGTGGCTGCTTCCGTGGCTCTGGATTTCGAGTGCGATCGCGGTGGCCGGTTGGTGGTACGCAGCTCAAGGGAAGGAAATTCGCGTCAAGCACCTGGCTTGGAGCACGCTGGGGCTTTACTGGGCGCTTGGATCATTTTTCATGGTCATCGGCGAACGCGAGGTTGTGGATCTGCGGCGGCTGCTGCGCGAGATCCCGGACGCTTCGACTGCGCGCCTGTCCTACGTCAATCTTCAGAGGAATATCTGGAGTGAGTGGGGGATTCTCCGATTTTTCATCGGGCGTCCGGTCGATGGGATGCATACTCCCGCTGCTTTGAAAGAGGCGTTTTTGCGAGGCGATCTGATCCTGGTCGCGGCAGGCGAGGGCCGCGAGACTTTTGATCGTTTTATGAGCGAGACGCTCCCCGCGGAGCGTTTTGACCAGTACTTTTGGAAACGCTGGCGTACCCATGGTGAGAGCGATTCCGGAAAACCTCTTTGGAAAGATGCCTGGGACAAACGCGACCTGACTCTTTTTGAGCGCGATTATTTCGTGCTCAAGCGCCGCGTAGATCATTCGGTTATTTCTGGAGCAGGGTTTTCGCCTGCTCAAATACCGAATCAAACATGACTTCCGTCAGCCTGCCGGTAAACGTGTTCTGCTGGCTCGGATGGTAGGAAAGCAAAAGCGTTTTGCCCTCAGCGAGATCAATTCTTTTGCCGTGCCCGAAAGCGGGGCGCGCGCGTTTGTGGCCGGGCTGCCTGGAAAGGAGCGGCCATAATCCGTGATAGCCAATCTGGCCGAGAGCGATCCACACGCGCACCTGTTTCATGCAGGAGAGTTCCTGTTGAAGGAATGGAATACACCGGTCGAGTTCCGCGGGTGTTGGACGGTTATCGGGTGGCGCGCATTTCACGACGCAGCTGACGTAAGCGTCCTTTAATTGCAGCCCGTCATCGGCTGAGGTGGAATGGGGCTGATTTGCGAAACCCGCGCGATGGAGCGCGCGAAAAAGCCAATCCCCCGAGCGATCGCCGGTAAAGATCCGCCCGGTGCGATTGGCTCCGTGAGCTGCGGGCGCCAGACCGACTAGCATCAGCCTTGCTTTGGGATCGCCGAAACCGGTGATGGGTTTTCCCCAGTATTCCTGATCCTGGAACGATCTCCTTCTTTCGGACGCGGTTTTCAAGCAGTGCTTCCGGAGCCTGGGGCAAGCGGTGCACTGGATGATCTGGTTTCCGACTTCGGTGATTCGCATGCATCCCACCTTATCGAAATCATGGGATCAAGGAAAGGCGCGCGCTGCACGCGTCAGCCGGCGGCTTTTTTCGGTGCTTCACCCGGCATTTCGGCTACTTCAGTGGGCTTCGCGGACGGGGCTTCGGTTCGTACCAGCGCCTCGATGACGTCGGACGCCCAATGATAGGCATTATGGGATTGTACCTTTTCCCGTAGGGCGGTCATGCGTCGCTGGCGTTCCTCGGCGGGCATGGCGATGGCCGCGGCAATGGCATCGGCCATCTCCTCGATGGAATAGGGATTCACGATGAAGGCTTCCGTGAGCTCGCGGCTGGCCCCGGTGAACTTGCTCAGGATCAGGGCTCCGCGATCGGGGGCCTGGCACCAGACGTATTCTTTGGCGACGAGGTTCATTCCATCGTGGAGCGAGGTCACCATGCAGAGATCCCCGATCTGGTAGAAATATTTGATCTCATCCCACTCGTGGTGCTGACTGAGAAATACGATGGGACGGTAGCCGCTTCTCTGTTCCCTGGGACCCGTGAATCTCGTGTTCACGCGTAACACTGCTTCGTGGAGTTGCTCAACGAGCACCCGATAGGACGGGATATCCGTTCGGCTCGGTGATCCCATCTGGACAAATGTGAACTTACCGACGTACTGCGGGTATTTTTCAAGGAAGCGTTCCACGGCTTCAACACGTTCCAGGAGGCCTTTCGTATAATCGAGGCGATCCACTCCGACCGCCACGATGGGAGCACGGATTCCGTAATGTTCTTTCAGCTGGACACGTTCCTCGTGACTGAGAACCCGTACCGGCGCGGTATCGATTCCGATCGGAAAGGCGCGAATGAAAGTCTGGTGATTGTCCATTGTCACGGAAAAGTGCTCGCGATCAATTCGTGATTCCAGGTAACGGTCACAGGTGTCGAGGAAATTGTTGCAGTGATACTGAGTGTGAAAGCCGATCACGTCAGCCCCGAGCATTCCGCGGAGGAGATCCTGGTGCCAGGGGCAGATTCCGAATGTTTCCGCGTTCGGCCACGGAATGTGCCAGAAGATGCCCACTTTTGCGCGACTTTCGGGACCTTTTCGCTGCTTCAGCATTCGTGGCAGCATTGCGAAGTGGTAGTCCTGTACCAGGATGAGCGAGTCACCGTCGATTCGTTCCTGAGGTACGGCGTCGCAAAACAACTGGTTCACTTCGCGGTATTTCTGCCAGTCAGAAAGGCGGAAGATGGGTCTTGTATGCGCCAGATGACAGAGAGGCCAAAGGCCCTCATTCGCGAACCCGTAGTAGTATCCGGTGTTCTGCTCCTTGGTGAGCCAGACACGCCTGAGGCTGTAAGTGGGGCGTTCAGGAGGAACTCTGACTTCATTGTTCGCGTCAACCACCTCAGGATCGGCGTTCCCGCTTCCGTGGGCGATCCACAGGCCTCCGGTGTGGCGCAAAATAGGTTCGAGCGCGGTTACCAGGCCACTTGCAGGTCGAATGACGTGGATTCGGCCGCGTGGGTAGCTGAATCGGCTATCGATGGTGCGTTGATGGATGTAAGGTTCACGATTGGCGATCACCAGAAGACTGCGGCCCCCAATGGTCTTTTTCAGGGATTCCAACCAGGAGGACTCGGAGGGAAGTTTTGCATCTGAAAGCGAAATGACTCGCGCCGCGAGTTTTCCGACCTCTTCTGAAAGCGGCTTCAGTTCACTTGAAAGGCCTGAGAAGTCCGATGAGACCATGGGCCTGCGTCCTGCCACCATTGATTTGAGATTGTGCCTCAGTAAACCCACATTGGAGCGAACCCAGCCGCGAACCTGGGTGGCCATGAGCAGCAGTAGAATTGCTCCGACGCTCCAGGTCAAAACGGCTGTTCCAATGAAGACATCGATCCATCGTTCACGAAGATAGGAGAGGTCTTGAATCACCACGGCAACCGCTCGAATTCCGGGACGGTCCGGATCTGCCATGGCGTGGGCGGTATATTGAAAACGATTCGTCATGTCCGTGGCACGCCAGTGGACGTTGGCGCGAGTTTTTTGCGCTGATTGAGTCATGGGACTTTTGCAAAGGGATTCCCAGCCGGAACCTGAGGGAAAGCCGATGGCGCGTTGCTGAGTCGTGCCTTTGGCTGCTGCGTTAACGGGACAAATTGTCAGGCCAAGAAGGCGCTTTTGTTTGCGAAGTCTTGAAATCGTATTCGCGATTTGCCCGAAGCGTCGCGTTCGCAGATTTCTCAGGACAGTATCCTCAAGGCTCGTGGCAAGCGCGGATGCACGTGCCACCTCCTCGCCGAGAAGCCTCCGCTCATCGAAAAGGCTGTGTACTGCAGCCGCAGAGAAGGCGAGGAGCGTGACTGCGTAAATCCAAGTCCAATATAACCGGTTCATGCGCGGCGTTCGGGGGGTGCAACACATGTGCCTCGGGACAGTACGATCTTTTTACAGACGGGCGTTGGCTTCCCGCTTGCTCTCCGTTTCATGCGATTTCCGCCGTGGAGGACTCACTATGGTGACGGGGATACGAGCAGGCCTGTTTTTGTCGCTTTTTTTCACCATATTTCTGACTGTCTCGTCAGGCGATGCCTCCGCCTCCGATAAACAGACAAGAGGCCGCGCGGTGCGCTCGCGTTCCCAGTCGGCCAAACCGAAGCCTTTGCCCAGTCAATTGCCGGGTCGCGTTCCGGGGCAGGTTTCGCCGGAAGACCTTCGCATAGATGACCGCGCGTTTTATTCGGCGTGAACGGCGATCTCCTCATTATCGTTTCAACCGATGCTGCGAGTGTATTCAATCACTGAAATAACGCCTTTATTTGCGGAAATCGCACATCTTTATAATTTTTATGACCCGGTCGATATCGAGCTGCCTGGCACTTCCATTGCACAAATGGCCGTCTGACGAACCGATATTTCTCCCAGGGAGGATCTGATTCACATGAAATCCTTCGCATCCATTTCATTGGTCGCAGGTGCGATTGCCTTTGTTCTTGGTAATGCTTCGGTAACGCTGGCTGATAACAACCAGCAGGTTCCGATCACGCCAGGTCAACAGGCAGGGCAAAAAGCAGGACAAAAGGCAGCGCAGAAAGCAGGTAAAGCTGCTCAGAAAGGTGGGCAGAAAGCCGAGCAAAAAGCCGGACAGAAGGCAGCGCAGAAAACGGGTACAGCTGCCCAGAAATCCGGTCAGAAAGCCGAGCAGAAGCTAGGCAAGGCTGCCCAGAAATCCGGTCAGAAAGCCGAGCAGAAG
>MEPR01000072.1:14137-18975 GCA_001769835.1 Bdellovibrionales bacterium GWB1_55_8 | reverse complement strand
TTGAATTCATCCATCGGCTCGAACTTACGATCCTCCACCTTCGCCGAACATTTGCCGAAGCTGATCGCGCCTGCCCCTGGAATTTGCGCCATCGAGTAGTTACTGCGTAAACCATTGAGTTCACCTACGGATGGCCAGAGATTATAGAGGTCCGCCTCCATCCTTGCGAAATAGCGGTTCCGCCGGGCACACTTCCTGCCCTTGTAGCTGCGTTTTCCTTTCCTACAGACGTCCGCGCCATCTCTCCACTCGCTGAATGATTTTCCGAAGGCTTCCGCTGGAACGACATGTTCCCATTCCAGCCGCCTTGCGCGCTTATAGCTCTTGTAAGGGGTGTAGCCGCAACTCGCCAGATCGATCGTTTTTCCTTTATAACGACATGGGCAATAAATGGTTACCTGTTGTTCCAGGTGGATCTCTTTGGCGTGTCTTTTTGCCTGAGCGAATGAATCGATTTGCACATTCCCCGCAGCAAATGCGTCCACGAATGCGAGCGAGCCATTCAGAATCAGGATGACTGACAAAAGGACGATATACATATTCCTATGTTAACGCTTAAGCGGAGTTTATCCAGAATTTGTGCTACTTTTGAAATATGCCGATTCCCAGGGAACTATGCGAGCACCTGCTGAACACCTACGCTCCCGATAGCATTATTCTTTTCGGCAGCCGCGCTTCGCGGCGATTTTCGAGCCGATAGTGATTATGACATTTTACTTCTGAAGCGCGGGTCTGAGAGAGAAAGGCATACGCTCAGGCAAGGTTCTTACGATCTCGATATCATCATGGAAGGGGACCGCTTTATCAGCGGCGACCAGGTGGACCGGAAGCTGTTCGTGGCCTGCCTGATCCACGATACGGACCAAATTGGCGAACGCTTTCTGAAACGGACGCAGCAGGCGTTAGCGGAACCTGCACCCGAGGTGCTTTCGGAGCAACAGAAAGTTCAGCGCAGAAAGTACATGCTTGAGAGCAGTCATTATCTAACAGTCGATACGCCGGCGGCCAATTTTCGAGTTCATAATGCGATCGCCAACGCGCTTGAGCTGTATTGCAATCTCAAACGAAAGTGGTATCTGGGTGAAAAAGTTCTTTTTGAACTGATGAAAGAACAGGATCCGGAAGCCTATCGCATATTTTCTGACGCGATGAAGCCGGAGTCCTCCCGACAGCACAAGTCAAACCTGTTTCAGTTTATTGGAAAAATACCGTAAGCCGCCACGCCTCGTCTTGCTAATTCGCCCAGCCATTTGCTTAGAGTTCCTCCCCGGAGGTTCAGTAGCACCAATGCGAAACTTACGGTTTATCGTTTCAGTGGGAATTGCCCTGCTCATTGCGCCCATTTCACTCCACGCCTCGGGGGAAGCAGGAGCGTTTGACTTCCTGAATCCGTTCGATGTCCAACCATCCCCATGGATACCAGAAAGCCCCGCATATCCTGAAGAACCCGCCGATCCGGTCCAGGCAGACCTTACTCCGTTCTATGGCGAGTTCGAGAAGGACGGAATCGTAACGATGTATGTCAGTTACGGAATCGGAACGTACTATCCCGCGCGAGGTCTTCAGATCTTCAAGATGCTGAAGGCTCTGGCGGAGCACTACAGCTTGCCCTTGGTGGAATGGGAACTGGGCAAAGACCATGGCTCCATTTCTTTTCGCGATTCAAAAAGAAACATCAGGTATTCGATAACGATCGGATATGAACGGAACGAATACATTCAATCGTTTTCAAATTATGAAGTCGTGATGTACCACGGTCACTCCCGGTACGGGCAAGGTCCGGCTTTCCAGCATTATCAAAACTATTTTCGAATCGGGAGAAACTTTGAATCGATTGAAGTGGACGGGCGCAACATCTACTTCAAGGACGAACCCATTCTGAAAACTGAGCTGTACGCGATTCGCGAAGCACGTATCGGGTCCAGGCGTTTTCCGTTCCAGTATCGAGGCCAGAAGGACGAACGGTCCGAACTGCCGAAGACATCCTACACAAAGAACATTCCTGGTAAGGACGTGGATTGGAAGAACACGCGCTTTCTACCAGGCCGCCAGATTTTTTATTTCTACTCCTGCTCAAACAGGCAGTATTGGCGTGATTCGATACGCGAGCTTCACCCGGACATTCAGCAGAAGCTCGTCTTTGGCACATTCAAGCTTGGTTACGGCGCGACCAAACCTGAGGCACTGATGATCATTTCCATCGTCAATGGAATCAAGGAAAGCTCGGGTATTCTGGATGTCCTGAATAGCACAAAGGATTGCGACAAATGTTTCACCACCTTCTAAGCATCATTCTAATTCTAATTGGAACCGCACACGTTTCGTTCGCCGGATCATCGGGCGCGATCAGCATCCCCCATCCAAAAACAGGGGAGTGGTGCCTCGTCGGCCTGGATCACGTCGGTCCGAAAGAGTTATCGCTGAACGAGACCGGTACTTTTCGCATTCGTCTGCAAAACAGAAGTTCCTGCACTTTGAAATATCTTGAGTTTATAGACAAATTGCCGAATAACACGTCATTCATCAGAGCCCAGCCTGAACCGTCCCGGGTTAAAAAACAAAAGAAACAACGAGGTCCTATCCTGAGCTGGACCGGACTGAGATTCAATCCGGGCGATGTGCAGGTGTTTGACCTTGAGATAAAAGCCAGGGAAAAACCCGATCGAATGCTGAAAAATAGACTTTGCCTGGCAATGCCGCGATATGCGGAGGAGGAGTACTGCTACTACTTTGAGATCAAGGTACGTCCGTGAAGGGTGCGCATGACCGCATCCTGAAGTTTGATCGGCAAACCGGCGTCTTCGCTTGCTGAAAAAAAGGTAAGTCTCTTGCCGGCCAATTCGCGTCCGACCGTCTCAATCCAAGCACATAGTTCGGCAGAATCGCGATTCACGAAAATATCTCCGCCCTCTTGTACTGTTTCGACAAAAAGGCGGATAGCGAGCTCGCTCTCGCGCACAGCTTCACCGTAACCCCTGTTTCCGGTACTGATCAAAACACCGACATCAGAACGCTTATAGGGCAGCCCGTGCCGCAGTATTTCAGGAACTCCGGCGTGAATCACGGCCGCGTCGTGAATGGTATCCCCTAGCATCATTGATGCCGAGGCGAACCCCTGACTCAACCCTGCCAAACCAACGCAACCGCCCGCTGCGATCAAGGCCTGAGTAATCACCTCGGCGATCGGATAATCCTCTTTGCCCCCCAGAATCGATACGATCGGAATGTCGCATTTGGCATCGCGCGGAAATAGCATGTCGATAATGGCGTGCGCGACGTTCCGCTTTTTACCGTGCGCCGGAAACAGGTGTGGCTGAAGACCGGGACGGTGGTTCACTTCGAGAACCCAACAGCGCCCACCTGGATCGGCGATATCGGGAGCAATGATGTCTACGCCGCAGATATCCAATCCAATCACCCGTGCCGCTTTTTCGCATACGGACCGGATTGCCGGATGAACCTCGTCAGTGACATCGCTTGCAAGCCCACCCGCCGACCCATTCGCCGACTTGCGGAGGAAAACAGTTTCGCCGTCTTTCGGTACATCAACGGGACTCTTTCCATTTACCTGAAGCATCAGGAGCTCATCCCGGCCAAGGCGCAACCTGCACCAAGGGGAAGTATGGCCTTCGCCTCTCATCGGATTTTTATTTTCTATTTCCACGAGCTCAGATACCGAATGCTGCCCATCACCGACCACGTGCGCCGGGACACGTTCGACGGCGGCGATAAACTTTCCGCTGACGACAAGCACCCTGAAATCCCGTCCCTGAAGGTACTCCTCGACGATCACGTGCTCAGAACTCGTGGATGCGACCTGATAGGCCTGCTCCACCTCTTCTTCCGATGTCAATCCGAGCGCGACGTGAATCCCTTGCTTTCCATTAGCTGGTTTTACGACCACCGACCCGCCGATATTCCGAAAGGCTTCCAAGGCACCTGGCACGGAACGCACAACAAAACCCAGGGGCACGGGGACTGACGCGCTTTGCAAAAGTTTCTTGCCCCGGTGCTTCTGACTCGCGATTTCCGTCGCCAATAACGAGGTCTTGTCTGTCCAGGAAGACTGGATCAACCGTTTGTTTTTTCCGTAACCCAGCTGGACCAGATTGGGTCGCGGTAAACGCGTCCACGGAATTCCGCGTTCTTGTGCGGCTTGGACCAGCGCGATCGAATTAAAACTCAAGCCGGTCTTCTGAACAGTTCGGTTAATGTCCCGGAGGGCCTGACCAATCGGGTATCCATGGCCCGCCAGTGCACCCTTGACCACGTCAACCGCCGTATGAAGCACAAAGGTCATGCCTTTCCTCGAAAAATACGGCACAGCCACAATGTCGGCTGGCAATGGCCACGACCGCCGCTCCGAAGAATTCACTCCCAATCCGGCCATCGCACCCAGGTGAACAGCAACCGCTTCAGTCACCTCGCCCATTGAGGCAGCAGGATTCAATGCCAACAAAGGAAAGGTCTTGGATAACAGGGATGACGCGTCCGGAAATTCGGTCAGGTCCCGGTACTTAAGCTCGCCCAATTCAAGTTGCATCACCAGAGCCGCGCTCGGATAATAAATGCTGGGACCGCGGAACGCGCGAATATCGACAATCTGCATTCTTCGCCGCTGCAATGCCAGCTATGTGCCAGAATTCAGACGCATCGTACCTTTGCGACGCTCACTGCCGAGGGAGCAGATCTTGCTCAATACAGCGCAATGAGCCCCTTCCTTTGGATCCTGTCCTCCGGGATTGCCATGAGCTGCCTGGCGCTCGTCGGGGTGCTCACCTATTTCTTCAATGAAGAATCCCTCAACAAGATTCTTCATTCGCTTGTCGCCATGGCTG
>MEPR01000072.1:8887-14129 GCA_001769835.1 Bdellovibrionales bacterium GWB1_55_8 | reverse complement strand
TGGAATGGCAGCACTCGCATCAGGATCATGCCACGAGCAAACAACCGATTGGTTATCTTATTCTCATTGCGGACGGGCTCCACAATTTCATCGGTGGACTCGGCATTGGGGCAGCATTCCTGATCGACGTAAAACTCGGATTGACCGCCTGGCTTGCTGAAGCACTTCACGAACTACCCCAGGAGATGGGCGATTTTGGCATCCTTGTTCGCAGTGGATGGAACAAGAAAAGCGCCCTGACGGCTAATTTCATTTCAGCGCTTACCTTTCCGCTGGGCGGACTGACCGTCTACTTCATTTCTGACTCGGTGAACGTGGCTCCCCTGATTCCATTTGCGGCGGGCAACTTCGTCTATATTGCGGCATCAGGACTGATTCCTGAAATCAAACACCACCACGAAAATCGCGGTCACTCATTAGTGAACTTTATGGCCTTCTGCTTCGGCTTCGGATTGCTCTATTTACTCGCTCTTGTCTTTTGAATAAAAAAAGGAGCAGTCGTACTTTGATACGACTGCTCCTTCTCTCTTTGTTGTACTTACTTCTTATTTTTTACTACGAGGATCGCTGCCGTATCCGAGGTCCTTCCAATTCATGCGCCCTTTTGGACCGTGGCAATCATTGCACTTCAGTGCTTTTGATTTCGGGGAAACCATGTGGTTCACCTTCCAGACCATCTGGGTTTCAACAAAGTCGAATTCGCCACTGAAAGGAAGCCCGGCAATCGCCATTCCATCCGTGATCGCTTTCTTCCAATCCCAGTGTTTCCAATATCCTCCGAAAAGGTGAGGATAGACCACCGTCATATTCTTCGAGTCGTAGGGCTGCTTGCCCCGCATCACCTTGAATGGGAAAATCTGGGACACCTTGTTCTCGCGACTGCCGTTCGGACTATTAAAGTCAACGCGCTTTCCTGCCGTGATCTTGTCGCCAGGAATATACCTTTCAACCGTCCCGTCGAACCAGAAGTAATCAGGCGCGAAATCGCGGTTCCAGCGGAACTCGCCTTTCATTTTATTATAGGTTTCCATTCCGAACTTGTCTTTTTCAGCCGGTACTTTGTCTTTGCCAGCCTTCGACCAATCCCACCAGATTTTCGTGGGCAGCGTCTTGGCGATTGCCGGTATGTGACAGGTCTGGCACGCAACGCGCGCCGTATGTTTATTGAGTACCGCATTCTTGTGCGGTCCCGATTTATGGCAATCCGTGCAGCTGACGCGTGAACCCTGCCCACCTGATACCAGCAGCGATTCACCGGTAATCTGATGATCCTTGGTTTTGTGACAGTCTGTGCAGGTCATTCCCTTGCCGCCCATGTGAACATCGATATCCGCCGCGGGATCGGTCATAGAGGAATCAAGATCGCCGTGCTTGATATGATCGCCGCCGCCGCCGTAAAAATGGCAACTGCCGCAGGTTTTCCGGCTGGACTTGCCAACACTTTGTGCCACCGCAACCAGATTGACTTTAGGATCCGGCATTCCTGCACCCGCAGGGCTCTTGACATAGGTTCCGGTTTTATCGTGACAAACGAGACAATCGACGTTAGCCGAATCCTTGAAATTGAACTTTGCGTCCTTCCAGCCATAGCCCGCATGACAACTGGTGCAGCGTGGTTCATTCGAAGGAACGCCCACACAGAAATTGTTCAACATGTTCTTCTTGCCGATGAACTGCTGCTTTCCATGAACGGTTTGCTGCTTCCCCCAGTTCCAGTGCGCCGTCTTCATGAACGAATCGGCCTGCTCTTCGTGGCACTCGAGACACTTTTTAGTCACGGCTTGGGGCGTGTCAAACGGGCCCTGAAGTTCCCCGTGATTGAATCCAGCACCAAAAGCTGGAATACAGTTAACGAACAATATGCCGATAGAAAGCAACCCTGCTTTTTTCATACGCCAGTCCCTTTCGAACATGCGATCGCAAATTGATTATGAATGACTTCCATGATTCGGCAGAGCGATCAGGTATGTAAAGCGAGCTCTATCACTTCACGATTGCTTAAATATAGTGTTTCACGGAATTGGGAAATAGGACCGGACAGCATCCTTCTCGGACGATTTCGATCAATCGTTTCCTATCCACCTTGCCGTGAAGCGTCGCTGGATACGACGATACCTGCAGTACCATCGACGGAATCGCGACTGCGGGTAGCCTCTTTCGCAACTCCTGAATCACCTGCTCCCAATCTCGCTCACCAGATGAGCCTGAAACCAAGGCGATCGTTCCAGCAGGATCACCAAACGAGTCCAACGGCCAGGCAAGTACGACGACGTCCTGCACGCCACTGAAGCGCGAAAAAAGGCCCTCGATCTCACCCGGCTCCAGACGTTGGGAACCGATTTTAATCTGCCAGTCGGTCCGCCCGCCATATTGGAGGTTGGCTTCACGGTCAAGATGGACGAGATCTCCGGTGCGATACCATTTTGTTTCAGAAGTCGAAGGCGCATCGGGTAACTCGACGAAAGCGCGCTCGGTCAGTTCGGGTTGTTTCCAATATCCAGAAGCCACCTGCCCTCCGGAGAGACAAAGCTCACCTCGTTCGCCTTGCGCCACTGGAGACATTGATTCGTTAACGATGCGGAAATGCTGACCAGTATGAACACGACCTATTGAGAGACCTCCCTCATGAACAGACGGCTCTTCATTGGGATACCAGACATATCGCGACACACTGATCGTGGCCTCGGCCGGGCCATATATATTTTCAATTGTGCTGTCGGGAGCCGCCTTCCTCCAGGCCGCCGCCAGGTCATAATGCAGCTTTTCGCCTATGAAAGCG
Organism: Bdellovibrionales bacterium GWB1_55_8; assembly: GCA_001769835.1. Classification (GTDB taxonomy): domain Bacteria; phylum Bdellovibrionota; class UBA1018; order UBA1018; family UBA1018; genus GWB1-55-8. The sequence continues at coordinate 11,350 of MEPR01000072.1, read as the reverse complement.
CTGTAACGGAGTCCGGGCATGGACACGGCAGCGAGCGAGCGCGACTGCAAAGCAAACTTGATCAATATCGGTGCCGAGTTCCAGAAGACGATTTTCTTTTCACGCACGAACGCAGGAACACGGTAAATCGCGGAGTCTGGCAACGCACAAAGCGTTGCGCCCTTCTTCCAGGACAGAAAAATATCCCCTATTGCCGGATCGAAACTCAAGTCGAATGCCTGGGACATTCGCGCGCCTGGTTCAAGATCGTAGAACGTGTCGACGGCCTTGAGATATGCCTCAAGGTTATGATCACGGATTTCAATTCCTTTAGGAGCCCCGGTACTGCCAGACGTGAAAACCACATATGCAGGGTCAGTTGGTGAACGCGATAAGGGTTCGGATAGCGGCAGGTGATCGCAGCTTTCCGGTGACAGCACCAGTCCGCCAAATAGCTCTCCTGCGCGCGCCAGATTCTCCGGCGAGGAGATGATCGCCGCAGGATCGATCCAGCAAAGGAGCTCGCGCAACCTTTCGTCAGATAGCTTGGGATTGAGCGGAACAAAGAAACAGCCGGCGTAGAGGCTGCCAAGAACACCGCAGTATGCGGAAAAACTTCGGGTCGCAAGAACCGCCACAGGACGGCCTTGTGCTCCTTCCCTTACCAATCGTCCAGCAACTCGTAGAGCTAATTCGTTGAGCTCAGCAAAACTGAGAATTCTCAGTCCGGTCGACTCAATCACCTCGATGGCAGGGAAAGACCCGAACCGGTTCAGGTTGTTGAAGAGAGTGGGAACAAGTGACGACACAAAACCCCAATATAGTGATTTCTACTATTCTAAAATTGACAGAATCTCCGCCAAATTTTGACAATTAAAAACGAATCCAAGACAGGCCCATTTCGGACATTAACATTCTTCAAAATTCAAATGCTAGAATTGAAGCTACACGCATAGCTATTGGATTCACTTGCGGTACGTTTATTATGAAAAAACACACAAAGGCGACGGACAACCACACAATCAATTTATTATTCTCCCTGGCGCTCGTACTCGCTTCATCCTGGTCCTGCTCTAAGGGGGAGCTGCTGGATGCAAAGGCACCCGTCGCAGTCGATGCGGTGGTTGTCTCCGCCGGTGAAACCCGGTTTGTCAAACCAGCGGGCGGCGTTCCTCCTTATCAGTTCACACTGATATCCGGCGCCGGCGCTCTGAATTCGGAATCGGGCGAATACAAAGCCCCACAATCCACGGGCACCGCCGAAATTCGTGTCATCGATTCGCAGGGCGTTACCTCAGCAACACATCTGGTCGTCGTGGCAGGTCCGCCTGCAGAGGTAGTACTTCAAGGCACGCACTCCGTGATCGCGGGCCAGTGCAGCTCGCAAATCGGTACGAGTCTCAAAGACAGTTATGGGAATGAAAGCGAAGCCCTGACACAAAAAATTCTGAGACTAACGAATAACGGAAACGGCTTGTTTTTCAGTGATGAAGGCTGTCAAACGCCTATCACCGAAATATTAATTGAAAAGGGCACTCGCCAGAAGCACTTGTATTTCAAAGCCACTCGCGCTGAGGCTGTCGACCTCGTACTGAGCGATTTTGCGAATCAACTGGCCTCGGCAACTCTCCCGATTCTTGTGTCGCCCGCAGAGCCCTCAAAGCTCGCCATGAGCGTTCCGACACCGCTGGTCGCGGGAAACTGCAGCGCGCCCTTCACCCTGACGACCAAAGATGACTTCGACAACATTTCCAGTGTTTCATCCGATACTCTGGTAACCCTTTCCAGCGGGGGCGCTGGCACCTTCTATAATGATGCATCCTGCAGCTCCAGCACCACGACTGTAACGATCGCTGCTGGATCGAGCTCGGAGGCTTTCTATTTCAGAGGCACGAACGTTCAAGCTCTCTCGTTCAGCGCCTCGGCCGGTGCGTCGCAGTCCGAAGCCGTTGCTAGTGCACTCAGCGCGGCTCAGGGAATCGTTCTCTCACTCGAAGCCCCATCCAGTGTTCAGGCAGGCATGTGCGCCCCAGGTTTTATGATTACAGTAAAGGATGCGTACGGGAATGCCGCGACCGTGCCGAGTGATACGGCGGTTACCCTGTCTGGCGCCGGAACAGGGTCTTTCTTCAGCGATGCGTCCTGTTCCAATGCGATCACAAGCATCACCCTAGCGGCTGGAACCGGGTCAAAGGCGTTCTATTACCGAAGCATTGAGGCCCAACCGATAAATGTGGCCGCAGCGGCAACCGGAATGACAGGCGCGAGCGCACCTTCAGCCGTTTCTCCTGGATCCGTTTCGCAGATTTCAGTTTCGTCACCGCCTTCAGTCACCGCTGGATCCTGCAGTTCGGCATTCACGATCACGGCTAAAGATTCTTATGGAAACGTGGCAGCAGCGGCTGAGAACCTGGTATTTTCGCTCGCAGGTGCTGACACAGGCTCATTCTTCAGCGATGCGTCCTGTTCCACTCCCCTTGGAAG
>MEPR01000072.1:3629-8793 GCA_001769835.1 Bdellovibrionales bacterium GWB1_55_8 | reverse complement strand
AACCCCGTCTCGGCAGCCACAAGCGTCGATTCCGCAGCTCCAGGCAAGCTCGTGCTGAGCGGACCCACCTTGGCCAGCGCAGGGACCTGCAGCTCTGCGTTCCAGCTCTCCGTTAAGGACAGCTTCAACAACCTGAGCCCTGTCGCCTCGGATCTTATGATCAATCTTGCCGGAGCAGGAGCAGGGTCTTTCCACTCGGATTCGTCCTGCGCGAACCCGATCACCCAGCTCACGATTTCATCGACCTCCAGCTCAAAATCTTTCTACATAAAAGGGAACACAGCCCAAGCGTTGCTACTTACCGCAAGCGCCACCTCCGGAACAATCACTGCAGGCACCCTGCCCTTCAGTATCGCTGCCGCAACGGCGTCCACTCTCGCTCTGTCAGGGCCCAGTTCAGGTAATGACGGTGCCTGTAGCGCGGCTTATACCATCACCTCGCGGGACGCTTACGGCAACGATGCTCATGTCACAGACGCCATCGCCGTCTCACTTGACGGTGCAGGCAGCGGTTCGTTTTTCGCGAGTTCCGATTGCACAGGTGTTCCAATCAGTTCGGTCGCTCTTGCCGCCAGCACTTCGTCCAAGGATTTCCACCTGAAATATGAAACCCCCGGGACGTTCACTCTTGCCGTGAACGCCAGCGGCTTCGCTGGTGCGAACGCCTCAATCACGGTGAATCAGGCTCCGCCCACAAGGCTTGCCTTGAGCGGTCCCGGGACCGTGGCGGCTGGAAGCTGCAGCTCCGCCTTCACGATCACGACCCTCGACTCCTCCGGTAACCTGTCACCGACCCTGGCAGACACGACCGTTAACCTGTCCGGAGCGGGCGCAGGAACGTTCTACAGCGATGCGAGCTGTTCCACTTCCATGACAAGCGTCGCGATTGCCTCCGGATCCAGCTCGAATGTGTTTTATTTCAAGGACGGTTCCGTTGAAAACATCTCGTTGGCGACGTCATCTCCGGGTATGACCGGAGCGAGCGCGGCACTGACCGTTTTCGCAAGTGCGCCCACTCAGCTGGCGATTACCGGCGCGGCTTCCATCCTTGCAGGAAATTGCAGTGATGCGTTTACGGTTTCGACGCTGGACTCTTCTGGGAACCCGATGCCGGTTGCAGCTTCCACCACGATCACCCTTGGAACTACGGCCAGCAGTGTTCTTTTCTCGGACTCCAGCTGTACGGTTCCCATAAGCTCGATTACCATCGCGGCTGAAAGCAGCACCGCCACTTTTTACCTGTATAGAGCCCAAGCTGCTTCATTCACTGTGAGCGCATCATCGGCTGGCTTCTCGACTGCATCGAAGACCCTCACGGTCACACTTGGCACCGCTACCCGCCTCGTAATCACCGGGCCCACAACCGTAAACGGTCAGTACAATAGCTTTACGGTGAGCAGGGTCGATGCGAGCGGAAAGTTCGTACCCACCCAGTTTTCATCACTGGCGTTCACTATGTCGGGTCAAGGAACCGGGTCTTTCGTGAACTGCAGCACGAAGGCATCTACAACTACGTTCTACATCGGCTATTATTCCGCGTCCGGCACATTCTGCTACTATTCAAATACCAATCAAAATGTGACGTTTTCCGCCGCTTCCAGCGGTCTCGCATCAGGAACGTTGTCGGTCACCATCAATATCGACGCCGCAGACAAGCTCACGCTGACCGGCCCATCCAGCACGGTTGCAGGGACTTGCAGCAGCGCATTCACCGTCAGCAGCATAAATAAGAATAACGCCGTAAGCTCCGCACCCTTCGCTCTCCCCATCACTATCGCTAACCTGCCTTCCACGTCCGCAGTCTATTCCGACGCGGCCTGCACGATGCCACTTGCGCAGATCGTGATTCCAGCGGGATCAACGGGCACAACATTCCATCTCAGCGATACCCGTACGTATTACGCTCCCTCAAGCCTGAGTGCCGCAGGGCCTTATGGGTTTACGTCCTACTACTCCCCTTCCTGGCTTACCTTGTCCCACGCCGTCGTCAGCGCCGCACCGGTACAAATTGTCAATGGGTATGGACCCGCCTCTTTTCCGGTGGGCACTTGTCAGGCGTATACCTTCTCATTTCGAGATATCTACGGGAACGAGGTTAAAAACAGTGGGTTACTAGCGAATCTCACGAGCAGCATTGGATCATTTTACAGCAACTCATCCTGTACGACACCGACAACAACTCATTCACTGAACTTCAGTAACTGCTCTTACGGTATTTGCAACGTATTCCCGGTTTATTTCAAATCGAACGAATCAGGAGATACCACACTTGAGGCGTCCTATCCTGGAATTACGCCCGCAAGCCGGAGCGTGACGGTCACCATGCCCCAGCTCTCGATCGCGGACAATGCCGGGCTTGAGGGCTGCAACGTCATCTTCACCGTGAAGCTCAGCGGTCAATCCGGACTGCCCGTGCAGTTTGACTGGGCAACCCAGGATGATAGCGCTACAGCGCCTACAAGGTATGCGGCGAAATCAGGAACAGGGATCATCCCCGCTGGCCAGTTGTCCACTACTATCAGCGTCCCGCTCCTGAACGATCATGTTTCAAACTCTGGAGATAGCTTCACCGTAAATCTCAGCAACGTACAAAATGCGGCTATATCGTCTGATTCGGCAATCGGCACAATCATGGAACGGGAATCAGCAACAGACCTCGTGAAGGTCAATGGAAATCTCTACAATTCGAGTGGCGCGCTTTTGCAATACGACATCACTCCGGACGGCTGCTCTGCCGTCTACATCGCACTACAGGATTCCTCATCGAAAGGACTCCATATCGCAAGTCCGGTTGGAACGCCGGCAACGTTCGAACTTTCCGGCGCGAGCGGAACCATCGATGCATTCACTCTGACGCCCGATGGTTCGAAAATCCTTTATACCATGCTGGCTGGCAGCACCAAGAGCCTTTACGTGATCGACATTGATGGCGCGAACAAAAGGAAGTTGAGCGCAGCGACAACGAATCCAGGAGTATCGTCTTACATCGTCAGCAATGACAGTTCGAAAGTGGTTTTCGCCGCCAAGCAGGACAGCAGTACCTTTACCGAGGTTTACTCCGCTAATTTGGGGACCACCGGATCATACAAGGTAAGCGACCCGCTTCCATCCGGTGCGTGTGTCGGCTTCGCAGCCGCAGGAGGACCCCGGTTCGTTCCGTCAGGAAGCAAGATCATTTATGGCGGTGACCAGACCACCGGAGGAATCACCGAGCTGTACGCGGCAAATGCCGATGGCAGTGGGACTTCACTCAAACTGAACGGCGCATTGGTCTCCAGTGGTGCGGTACTGGACTATGCCATTGCACCGAACGGTTCACGCGTGGTTTACCGGGCCAAACAGGAAAGTTCGACGATTCCTGAACTTTACTCGGTCAATATCGACGGCACCGGTCGCATCAAGCTGCATCCGGCATTGACCACCGGATCAGGTGTCAGCGCTAATTACGCGATCACTCCTGATTCCAGCCGTGTCGTGTACATTGGCGCCGTCACATCGGCCTCGAACGAACTCTTCGTGTCCAACATTTCTGCCCAGGGCGCGGCAAAGCTGAATGGGTCCCTGGTCACCGGTGGTCTGGTCTATGGCTTTCAAGTCAGCGCTGACTCTCAGAACGTCGTCTACACTGCGACTCAGGAAACAAACGTCGCATACATCTATAAAACGAATATTGATGGCTCCGGTAATTTACGGCTGAATTCGGGTGGAGCAGTTGCAACGACACCGTTCTGGATCAGCCCAAACTCGCAGATAGTGGCATATATCTCCAACGAAGACAGAAGTACGGCGAAGGAACTTTTCGGAATAGGAATGGATGGAACAGGACGGTTCAAGATCAGTGACGGCATCGCAAACAGTTATGGCAGCTCCTCAGACGTCAGACTCACTTTCAGTCCCGATTCCTCGAGAATTGTGTATCGACACGATCAAGACATCCAATACATTCCGGAAGTGTATATTGTGAACGTCGATGGAACAAACCGCATTCAGCTGAATACTGCCGGCGCAAGGTCAAACTATGTCATCGATCCGCTATTCCGGTTTATTATATTGTCCATTGATGGCCCTGTTCATCCAGACCTCTATGGAAAAAGCCTTCCCTGACTTCCTCAACGCCGCATTGCTCCAGACCGCTTAAGCTTGCGGATCAGCTGGCCGAGCTGCCGCCTGACCTTAAACGTGACCTCGATAAAATGAAGCCCATATCCCGGCCTGCGCTCTCCTCCGCAATAGACCACCCGCGCCTTCAAATCAAAGGACATGGCACCGTGTTCGAAATGCAGCCCGATCACCTCACCCGACCCCAGCGTTCCTTCAGTTCGTAAAAAACATCCCCCGACGGATATATCCTCGGTTGCGCCGGTGATCACAGCCTGGCCGTCCCGGACCTCGCACTCGATTTTCGCCACATATCTTGGCTTGGACTCCCACCACCTCATTCTTGCGTTGAAATAGGCCGAAAGGATGGTCGGGGTGAAGAAATAGCTCACCACCAGGATATCCGCCAGAAACACCCCTGCGAGCACCCAGATGCTGAGCAGATGCGGAAAAGCCGTATGGTATTGGTAATACCTGAAAGCCGTCAGCCCAACGGCAAAGAGAAAGATCGGATAACTCCAGGGCCGCACCCGATAGATTGCAAGGCCGGCAATAGGCGAGAGCAAGTAAAATTCCACCTTCGAACTCAGTGGCAGCTCGCTCAGTATTTTCGCATACCCGAACGGCGAAATCCCGATAGCCGTGGCAGCATAAATAATGAAAAACAACGGCGCTACGAGGTGAACGATTGCCAGGATCACGATGCCAATGGGACGCTTTCGCATAGTGAATCCAAGATATTCGGCGCAGGCCTCTTTCAGCAAAGAAAAACCGCCAAGAAAGAGGACCAAACAGCTAGCAGGCCCTCCCATTTCCCAGGAGGGCAGCTATGGATATTTTCCGCCAATTTTGAAATACTCTCCTTATGCTCACCCCATCGGAGATTGAAAATCGCTATGCCGAACTGGAGGAGCGCCTTCTTGCACGACTGACCCGCCTGCCAAAAATAACTGCTGAACTCGTTGTCGGACTGGCCATACTCGCTACCCTGCTGCTACGCCCCCTGTGGCGAATGGAGTTTCCTGACTGGAGCCGGTTCTTTCTCATTCAGGACCGCTACTTCGCG
>MEPR01000072.1:0-3613 GCA_001769835.1 Bdellovibrionales bacterium GWB1_55_8 | reverse complement strand
GGCCTCGCCTTGGCGGTCTTCGCGGCTGCCGCACTCCGCATTCCGGAACGCTTCCGCCCGGGCTATGGATGGGCCGCCATGATTGGCGCCGCATCGGCCCAGGCCTGGATGGGCGCGATGGCATGGCCGCAATCGTGGTGGGGCGCGCTCGCGCTCCCGCTTTTTTCAACGATTGCCTGGTTCATTTTCAGGTTTTTTCCGGCCGGAAAGTTTCACCCTGCCGTCCGTGGCATGAGCTTGTTTGCGGCATTCACCGCCGTCTCTTTTCTTGTCGCCTCGAGCGCTGTCGCGACGGGCGAAACCCGCTTCCTTCGAGCGTTTTGGATTTCTCAGCCGGAATACGCTGTACTGACGTTCGTGCTGTGGAGCTGGCTCATGAAGACGTCCGAAAACGTAGCCGCGATCACCATCCTTCCCACCAACGCCTTAGGTGGCATTCTCTGGCCGGTGGGCATGGCAACCCGGCCGGAAAATGAAACAGCACGATACGCGCTTTGGTGGAGGGGTTTTCTGAATGTCATGCTCGGCCAGCTGCTTTTCGCCATTGCCATGATAGGAATGAATTTTATTGGCAGCCTGCGTCCTGAAAACCCATTTCTGGGCTCCTGGTTCACCTATCCCTTTTTCCTGCTGTTGATCATCGGTGCGATCAATAACGGCATCGGCCTTGTCCGTATGTTCGGCGTGCCCGCTCCGGATGGAACCCGTTTCGTACTCTTCTCCCGAACTCCGTTGGAGGTATGGCAGAGGGGGTCCACCTATGCTTACGAGCTGATCCTTCGCTTCGTTTTCATTCCGGCTTATCGCGCTTCGCGATCCCTGCTGATCACGGCAGGCGCTTGCTTCGTGGCCGTATGGTTCAATTCGTTTCTCTTTCATGAAATCGTGGTGCGGAAATTTCACGCCTGGGCCGTCCCCGCTCTGCACTCGCAGCAGTTCGAGGTAACCGGGATTCTAGTGATGTCTTTTTCCTGGGTCCTTACCTGGGCCGTTTTTCTTCTGATGAGCTCGCGCTTCTGGGCACCGCGAGTTCGTCTGGCCCGTTCAGGGCCAAAGATCTGGATTTCCGTCGTTCTCACGCACCTCTGCGCGGCCTCTGTGATGCCACTCGCGCAACACTGGATCGCTCCAGCCATAGGGCGACTACTGACCTGGGGGCCACCGTGATCTGCGGAGATTGGACCCGCTTCAGCAAATGGGGGGTCACAGACAAGGGATTTCCTTGGCTCGATGGCCGAGAAAGACGTGCCTTCTTTCTTTATGACACTGCGACGATCATAAATAACACGAATCGGGTTCGCGAAATCTGGCAGCCTCTCTCCAGCCATGAGCAAAGCAGCCATGCTCAGCATCTCTTCTACTCGATCAAAGCGAATCCCAATGGCGACCTGATCCGCTTCATCTCAAACTCAGTCGATGGTTTTGATGTCTCATCAGGAATCGAGCTAAGGGCCCTCCTCGAACTCGGTATACAGCCGCAAAGGATTACTCTGTCGGGCCCCGCGAAAACCGATGAATGCCTCGAACTCGCAATCCACGCGGGTATTCACGCTATTCACCTGGATTCAGTGGAAGAATACCAAGCGATCCGCGGCCTGATGAAGGCATCGACTCGATCGCCCGGAATGACTCTAAGAGTCCCGCTCAACGATCCCCTGTCGCAAAAGCTGGGTTTACCTGAATCGGATCTGATCGCACTCCTCTCGCGGGCCGTTCCGGGAGAATTCGCAGGATTCCACGCCTATCTTGGACGTGAATCATTTTCTGAGGAGTTATGCATTGGCATGCTCCATCGTATGCAGGACCTTCTCAGAGCTTATCCTGCGGCTTTCGGTAAAGAATTCGCAGTTTACTTGGGACCGGGACTCCCGGCGAAGGAACTGCAGGAACAACGCCCCTTTCAGCATTCCGCGCATCAACCGTTTCCGTTCCCCATCCATTTTGAAGGCGGCCGCACCCTCATTTCAGATGCCGGATGCTACGGCGCGCCAATCCTTTCCGTGAAACGTGGCTTGGGAGGGCTGGAACAGATCGTTATTGTGGATGGCGGGTTTCAGCACGTAGCGAGCAGTCTGCCATCGCCGGTGTTCTCAGACCGCGCCATAGCCTGCCTGGCCCTCCGCGGTTCGGGGATACTGACCACCGAAACGACTCCGACTGATGTCTTTGGGTCGCTCAGCTTGTCTCACGATGCCCTATTGAGCCGTGCCTCACTCCCATCAAACCTGCAACGAGGGGATTGGCTTCTCTTCTCGCCTTGCGGCGCCTATGGTTACACAACCGCAGCCAATCAGTTCATTGGCCATCCGCAACCGGAAGAATGGCTTCTCAAGTCGAACTCCCCGTCCCCGGTATCAGCAAACGCCGCATTCAGACCTTATCATTTCTCCTTTCCAAGGACCGAGGTCAGCCATGACTGAGCCAGAGATACGGCTGCTCGGAGAAGAACAGTCCGAGACCATTTGTCGACTTTTCTATGCGGCCGATGTCGATGCCGAAGGCTACATCTGGCAGGACCGCTGGCCAGATTTCTTCGCGTTCTTCCGTCATTTGACCCCATCGGGCCTGATTCGGGTTTGGGGCGCCTTTGTTCCCGAACATTCTGATCCGATTGGCTCTTTATCAGCGGTTGAAACTCCGGTTCGAGGGCTGCCGAAGGGAGTCTCGGCGATCTACTATACCGACGCTTTCGTACGCCCAAAACACCGGGGAAAACGCACCTATTTCCGGCTACGCGAGGTTTCCCGCGACCAGATGACCTCACAATTCGGAGCGCGCGCATTCCACTACGCCGTCGAGAACGACACGCAACTTCTCCATAAGACGCGAGAAATCCTGGAATCCTCAGGATACGCGGTTCACATCGGGGCTTCGCGACTGCACGAACTCTACCTCACGCACCCTTCGCCCGATCGCGTGGACTTCGAGCGTTGCCGCCGCGTTCCGTTACGCGAAATGACAAACGAGCAAAGGGGCTCTTTCCTGACAGCGCTCGACGATTGCGTCGGGGATGCGCCACTGTTTCCTGTCGTTCGCAACGATATCTTCGACAGATTTCTTAAGATCGACCCCGAAGCGTACTGCGTGATGATCCGCCCCCCGGGAGCGAGTGATTTTTTTCACTGTTCAGCAGCATTGATCGCAGTCAACTTCGATTCGTTACGCCGCTTTCATTACACGGGCCTTGCCGGTCTCATGCCCGCACGCCTGAACCAGCGCCGGATCACTGAACAACGCCCCCCGCTTCAGCCACATGATCCGTTTCGGGTCATTCTCTGGTCACTCCATTGGAACCGCCCGGGAAAGGAAAATGATATCGAAGCCCTGCTAAGGTTCGCCTATCAGCATGCCTACGACGCTGGCTTCGATTGCGCGGTCGCGCGCGACCTGCCGGAAAATTCGCTGCGGGATTTCCGAAACGTCATTCACCGCGATAATGGCATCTTCACCTGTTACCTCAAAGAGGGGGCGGCGCTCTTCGAATCGCCTATTGACGGACCTGCTCGCTTCCGTCTGGACCCGGCATTTCTATGAATAGACTTGTTTTCATCAACCTTGCGATTGATCAGCTCTGGGATTCCGATGGAATACTGAAAGCGATCTATCCCGTGAA
>MEPR01000071.1:10293-10631 GCA_001769835.1 Bdellovibrionales bacterium GWB1_55_8 | reverse complement strand
GCCCCGGCAGGTGATTTTTGATGTCCATGGCGAGGACGTCCATAAAATCATTTTGTCGAAGTTCGATGAGAACTATTTTCAGCAGCGGCTTTTGAAGGATTTTCACAAGAACGTGAACGAAATGAGCCGCGAACTTCTTCGCATCCAGGGGTCCGTAATGGTCCGTAAGCTGGATGAGGCTGAAAGGGCCCTTGAGGAATTCCAGAAGACCTATCCCAATATCGCCGCCAGCTACGCTTTGCTCGGCAATATTGAGATGCTGCGAGGTCGGCCCGAAAAGGCGAGAGCCTACCTGCTGAGAGGCGAGTCGATGGATCCGGATGATCCGGCAATCAAGC
>MEPR01000071.1:0-10264 GCA_001769835.1 Bdellovibrionales bacterium GWB1_55_8 | reverse complement strand
GTTAAATCCGACCCCAAGACGGATTCAAAGCCCGTTCCGAAGCCCGTTCCGAAAAAGCCCGGAGAGAAACGGTGATTCGGATTCGCGCGTCGCGGTTGTCTTTCTTCGTGGTTCTCCTGTTTTCGTTGGCGGCCCGAGTTGATGCATGGGCAGCTGACGTCGCGTATTCACCGAAAGTCAGCCTGCGTACCGGAAACGGCATTTTGAAGAACGTCGGAACCGTCGGCAATGGCGCCAATTCTATCGGAGCTATAAACCTTCTCTTTAACTATTTTCTTTCGGGTCAGGCCGCTGTCGGATTGGGCTACTCCACGAATCATCCGTTCAGCAACATAACGCTATCAAGCAGGTACTACTATTCAGGGCAGGGGACACGTTCAAGAGCGCCTGAGCAGCTCATGGTCGAAAGTGAAAGACGCGATTCTTTTGCTCATTATGTCGGCGCTGAACTGAATCAGACTGCTTATGTTCTCACCGCCAACAACGGCGCCCTGACGGACGCGATTCCAGGAACTTCCTCAGTGGTCAGCATGACGCTGGGCTCTGACCTTCGGATCAGCAGGCACTTCGAGTTGACCGCTGAAGCCAATCTCGGGCTGCAAGTCATAACCTCCAGCAATGAAGCCATCAAAATGAAGGCTTATATCCTGAATACCGGCATCAGCTACGTCTGGTAGGCCGTCAATTTCCTGTCGTTGCTGGTTTTGTAAAGTTTCTTCCCAAAAGCGTCGATCTGCTGACTGAGATGATGACTAGGTCTTTTGGCTCATTTTCACTGTTAGCGCGGATTGCAGCGGGTTTGGCCTGCCTGCAAGTGGCGTTGATCACGCCAGCCGTCGCGTTGGAGATCAATCCTGATATCGCAACAGTTGAAAAGGCGCTGGAATCCAAGATTGAACAGACAGTGAGAACTTACCTGGGTGATGAGTCCAAGGTGATCACGCATGTTTATATCAAAGAGAGCATCCGAGGACCCGCAACCAAAGCCAAGGGAACGGACGCCGGAATTGACATCATCTATGCACCAGTACCCTTCATCAGTGTTCCCGAGGCGAACAATGTTTCCAGCCGCAGGAGCCTCCTGATCAAATCAGTGGAGGCCGAGGTTCAGGTCGCTGGTGATACGGACGGAGCCTTGATTGACGATGCGGTGCTTGCGAGTGTCAAAAGCATCGTTGAAAAGACTTTGAAGGGCTTTAACGCCAAGGTCACCGTGAGCAAGCTCGAGCTGCCTCCGAAGAGAGCGCCGGCTGAAAAAGGATTTCTTGAACGTCAGAACCTGGATGCGAAAAGCCTCTTGCCGGTGGTTAGCCTCGTGCTGGCTGCCCTGATCATGGCGCTCGGGGTCGGCTTTGTCGCGCGATCGCTTCGGGCTTCTGCAAATACATTGGTTCATGGATTTTCGAGGATTTTTGTTTCGACCCATTCGCAGGACGGGGGGGACGGAAAACCCCTCGTTTTCGAAACGCGTGGAGAAGCGGCGACGCGAGAAGCCGGCAGGGCGGACCCGGCCTATTCGGCGGCCCACTTCAAGAATTATGAACGCAACCTCGCGGTAGTGAAGGAGACCCTCGCGCAGAGTCCGATGGTTTTCCTGCGGACCATACGGGATGAACAGGAAGAGCTGCGGGGCATAAAATGGCTCCTGCCGAGCCTTGCGACCGAAGAACAGCAGAATCTGAAGAACTATTTCGGAAGGGCAGGACTGCCCCGGGTCTCGGAGATGGAGCATCTGAGGGCGCCTGCGGACCCGATGATCTGGCTGCAGGACTTCGTGGAACGCCTGATGTTGAGGAAGATCGATGAGCGTACGCAGGTGGAGCGCGCGATCGGAGCGGAGAAGGCCAGCAGACTCTATCTGGCCGAAACCAAGCACTTGATTCAGGCAGTCCGCAAGATCAATACTCCTGCATCCTGGCGCGTTCTCAGCGAGTTCACCTCCAGGGAGAATCTCGACAAAGTGATCTCAAATGTCGAACCATCTGATTGGATGCCATTGTTCAAGGCCGCTGAACTCAATGCTTCTGCGCTGTCATCGGCGGCCGACGAAATCCTTTCAGTGATATCGAAGATTCCCCACGAAGAGGCTGAAGCCGAAGAGCGGGCCGGGTTCTACACAAGAACGCTTCTTGAGCCGGTCCTCCAGACTTTGGCGCGAAAAGAACCGGCGCAGGGCGACGATTTCCTCAAGCAGATCGGGGCACAAGCTCCTGAGCTGGCAGCACTCGTTCGGGAACGCTACTGGAGCGTCAATCAGTTGACCCGGGTTCCGGATGATGTTCTCGCGGCCGCTTTTCGCGACATGAGAAATGAGCAGAGGGTGTCGGTGTTGCTTGCGCTCCCGCCTGTTCACGCCGATCGATTGCTGACGCTACTGCCTCAGGGCAACGTGCGAACCATCGTGGCTGACCAGTTGGCCAAGACACGTTCAAAGAAGGATCCGGTAGAGCAAAAAGCCGCTGTGGCGAGCGCGCTCCAGTTTATCGAGCGCTTACGTCAAAATTATGTCAGCGGCGAGTTCCAGCTCCTGCCTGATCGTGAAATCGCCCCGGGCCCAAATCTCAAAATCGCCGCCTGATTACGGGCAGGTACCTATTATTGCCTGCTGACTTTCCAGGGTCTTCGCATCATAATTGAACAAGCGATTCTAAGCGTCATCGTCCAAGGAGGGGCGGTTCGTATGAATAAGAATCTGGTGCGGCTACATGCCCCCGACAGCAATCTTTCCGCCGCGCTGGAAAGAATCGCCAAGCTCGAGGCGGAACTCGAAAAGAATAACAAGCAGCTTTCATCCGCGAATGCGACCCGCGATACGCTCGCGAAGGAGCGCGACAAAGATCAGACTGACGCGACGAAGGCCCGCCGCGTGGCGGCTTCTCTGATGTTGCGAGCCAAGAAAATAGAAAAACAGTTGGAAGAGGAACGCAGGAAAACGAGCGAGAACTTCGCGAAAATTAAAGAAGATTGGACGAAGGTCGTTGATAGCGATTCCAAACTGCGTTTGATGCTTCAGCAGTTGCAACAGAAGAACACGGCCCTGACCGAGGATTCGATTTTTCGAGATGCGCGGCTCAAAGTACTGGAAGCGGAACGGGTCAGCTGGCGCGGCAAGTATGACGAGCTGGACGGCGAGATCATAAGGCTCAGGCAGCAGCTTGAGGGCGCTCTCCGCGCGGGTGGCGAGAAGGCGGAAAGCACCAACGAGCTGCAGCAGAAAATCCAGCACTCGGGAAAAGCTCTTCAAGAGGCACGCGAACATGCTGAACGGCTCACAGAGGAACTGGAGCAGACCCGCCAGGCCCTTGCCGATCAAAGGCGGGCTAAACGCTCGTTAGAGCTGCAGCTTGGCGAGACAGAGAGGGCAACGGCCCGTTCAAATGAACAGCTGGAACGGGTCAATGCGGAACTGGAGCGGCTGAGGAATATTACCGCGACATTTGAAGCTCAGCGCCACGAATGGTTGAAAAAAGAGGACGCCGCCACGGCCCGTCTCAACGAGATGAGCCAGGAGGTCATGACGGCGCGGCAGCACAGTGAGGACGAGATCCGGGGCATACGGGAACAGCTCGAACACACGATTTCCGATCTTCAGCTCGCCCTGGGCAAGAGCCGTGATGAGACGGAGAAACAGCTTGAACTCAAGAATTCCCTGTGGCGGGAGCTGGTGAACGCGGAAAGAGAAAGAGAGCAGGCGAAGAGCCACTCCGAGAACAGTTCCAGCAAGCTCATGCAGGCGGCGCTTGAACACGAGCGTGATCGAGTGGAACACAGTGAGGAGATTGAAAAACTCCGGAATTCGCTTGTGGGCGAAGAGAAGAGAAACTCCGACCTGACCAAGGAAATGGCCCGTCTTCAGCAGCTCTCGGAGACGGCGATGGCGCGTCTGCAAGACGAGCTGCAGGGCCTTAAACAGCGAATCTCCGAGCACGAGATAACGAAACATACCCTGTCTGATCACCTTGCCAGGTCCGAGCGGGACATCGATACTCACAAGAACGAAATCAAGCGCCTGACAGGCGAGCTCGATGCGCTCAAGCAGCAGCGCGAGGAATTGCAGAGAGAGAATGCGCACAAGGAGGCCGAGATCAGTCGGCTCCTTGCGACTGTTGATCATGAAAGAGAGCTTGTCCGTCGCAGTGAAGCTGCTCACCAGGTGGATCGCGTTGCGTTGGAAGGTATCACGGTCAAGCTTCGCGAGGTCGAGGACTTCCGGAACCGGCTGAGCGAGAAGTTGCAGCTCTCCGAGGCCGCGAGAGAGGAGTCGCACCGAGAGATCCTGCGCTTTCAGCAGGAGCTTTCGACGGCGCGACACACCGGGGGGGAAACCGAAAAGGCCCGAAATCTTCTGCACGCGGAACTGAATCGTTCACAGCAGGATCTTCAGAGGGCCGAAGAGACAATCAAGAGGCTTCAGGCTGAGGCGAAGCAGGCGGACGCGCTCTATCTGCGCATGAGCGAAGAGCGTCGTGACCTTGTCAGGCGTGCGGATCAGGCTTACGAGGAGGTTCACCAGCTCAAGTTGCAGTTGGCTGAAAACAAAGAGCAGTTCCAGAAAGCGTTTTCCGAGAGCGTCGGGCAGTTGCAGGAAAAGCTGGCGCGGGCGGAAGAGCAGCGCGCGGACCTCGAGCGCCAGGAGGCGCAACGTCGCGAGGACGTTTCGCGTTTGCGTGGAGAGTTGGCGGAATCCGCCGAGGCAATTTCAGACGGCAGACACCTGGAGGATCGGCTTCGAGAGGAGCTCAGGAACGTCCATCAGACCGTGAACGACACGAAGCTCGCGCTTGAACTCGGCAAGAAAGACGTCGCCAAGTGGGAAGAGCTCTTCGAAAGGGAGAGCAAGGAGCGGGAAGCGCTGGTGCGGGATGTAAAGGAGAAACAGGGCAAGATCCAGGCGCTCAAGGAAACGCTTCTCGAAAAGAACGAGGAACTGAAGGACATCGAGGCCATGAGAGACGACCTGGCCGCGCGGGAAGCTGAAGCGAAACGTGAGAATGTCCGGCTGAGCGCTGAATTGACGGCGACGAAGGATCGACTGAATCAGGAGCAGCAGCATAAATCGGTTGTGTTTGCGGAAGCCCGCCGATTGAAGGATGAAGTGGTGAGGGCCTCTGAGACCTCGGTCAACGCCGAGTCGGCGAAAAAAGCGCTCTGGGAAGAGCTTGTCGGAATGGAGCGGGGCAAAGCGGAACTTCTCAGGCAGGCGGAGCAACTCCGTGGCGAAATAACGGCCGTCAAAGCCGAGCTTGAGCGGATGAAGTCCGACAAATCCGTGATTGCCTTTCAAGAGGAAAAAGCGCGCGACCGGATCGTGGAGCTGACAGGACAGCTTGAGGATTCCGAGGAAACCGTCCGTCGCCTTGAAAATGATATCGCCGTGCGGGAACGGAATGAGCTTGAGTACCGGAAGGAAATAGAAAGGCTCAGGTCGGATTCGCTACGAGCTGAAAAGATCGCCCAGGACAATGATCTTGCCAGGCAGGCGCGCGAGAGCAAGCTGCAGGATGAGCTCCATCGGAGCGTGAAATCGAAAGAGGAGAGTGCACTTGAAGTCGTGCGCCTGAAGCAGCAACTCGCTATCGCGGAAAAGGCGGTCCGGAACCTTTCGCAAACAGAGGAATCCCTGGCAACGCGGCTGGTAGCTGTTCAGCTGGAGTCTGAACGGCTGGCCCAGGCTCTCGAGCAGAGCGAGCAGACCGGGCGCGAACTCGAGAATCGTTATGACGTTCTCAATAAGACGAGTCTGGAAAGGCAGTTTGAAACGGACCGGTTGAAGCGGGAGCTGGAACGGGTGTCCAAGAGTCTTGAAAAAAGCGACCGGGAGCGTCGAGACCTCGCCACCAAGGAAGGGATCGCCCGTTTTGAGATCGAAAGGCTTAAAAAGATGGCAGAGCCCACAGACGCGGCGATCGAGCCTTGGGATCCGGCTCCGGAATCACCCTCTCGCCACGGATCTGCCTGAGTGTCGGAATTTTGACTCCCGTTTCGTGGGTTTAAAAGCTCAACTTCCGTTTAGGGAAAGCCGATATTTCTATTGTGAAGAGGTATCGTTTACCCGTTATCGCAGCGGCAATATCCATCCTGGTCCCGATGGGGCAGATGGGTTGCAGCACTTTTAGAAGCGCGCTGGAATACACGCAGAGCGTCGAGTTGACCAGTGAGCCTCAGGGTGCCGAAGTGCAGACAGCCATGGGCGAGAAGCTCGGCGTCACTCCGTTGAAGATCGAGGGCGAAGCTCTCAAAAAGATCACCGTGAATAATAAAATCAACGTCGTCATTGCGGCGCCGGGATATCAGCAGCGTGAAGTCGCTCTGGAGCTGCATGGAAAAGACGCGCATGCGATACAGCTGCAGCCCTATGGGCCCAGCTATTTCGCTGAACGAATGATGCAGGAATTCTCGAAAGAGGCCAATGCCATGGCTCGAGGACTGGTCGAGATCCAGAGTCTGGTTTTCGCGCGCAAGCTGAACGAAGCGGAAAAATATTTAGGTGAGTACCAGAACCGTTTTCCGAACATTGCAGCCAGCTACGTTCTCGCTGCAAGCATCGAAAGCCTTCGTGGAAATCAGGATAAAGCTAAACGCTATCTCCTGCGTGCCAGGACTATTGACCCTACGGACCCCGTGGCGGCACGCATGCTGACCCGGCAGGCCGCGCCAATCGGCAAGGCCGCGCAGTCTGCGCCTTTGAAACAAGCGCCCGTCCGCCGCCCGGCGGCCAAGACTCCAGTGAAAGGTAAACGATGACTTTTCAGCGTTTCATCTTCACGGCAGCAGCGATTCTGTCGGCGGTCAGCGGCCTGAGTGCCGCGGCGGTTGAGATCAATCCGGAGCTGCAGCAGGTGGAAAAAGCGCTTGAAGCGAAAGTTCAGGATAAATTGCACTCGCTGTACGGCGACGATCTCAAGATCGCGGTCAGTATTCATGGCGTGCCCTTCGCGCAGAAGCCGAAGGCGGGAGCCGGAGCAGACGCTGATATGGGTTATGCCCCGTTTGCGAGCGATTTCCTGGATGGGGATCCGGAATCCCTGGTGCAAGCCGTACTGTCCCTGGAGGCCATCGAGGTGGATATCCAGGCACCCGAAGAGCTTGACGATGCGTTCCTGAATAGCGTCAAGAATGTCGTGGAGCTGACGCTCAAGGGTATGGCGCCCAAGGTTTCGATCTCGCGCGTGCCTACGCCGAAAAAGCTGGATGCGAGTATGTTCAGAAGCATTGATTGGAAGTTCGCCATCACGCTGATAGCGGTTCTTATGGTGGCGTTGATTCTGACGGTGGGGGTGGGGCTTTCGCTGAAGTCATCCGCCAACGCAATTGCCGAGGGTTTGCGTTCCGGGAATTCCTCCACGATCGAGAACAAGACCGATCTTACGCTCAATGGAGCGACTGGCGGTGAGAGCGGCAAGAAGTCGGAGCCGCAGGTACCGGCAATTCCCCCAGAAAAGGATTACGACAGAAACGTCGGAATCGTACGAGAAGTGCTGGTGGAAAATCCGCTGCTTCTTGCTCAATCCCTGCGCGATGAGGACAGTGAATGGCAGGGGCTGCGTTCCTTGCTTCCTTCTCTTGGCGAAGAGGAGCGGGTGACCCTCAAGAAGGCACTGGGTGCACGCGTCAGTCGTTTGGTTTCCGACGATGTCGCCGGGGGTGCGGGAACGGTGAATGGTGCGGCATGGCTTCGTGACTTCGTCGAGCGCCTCATGTTGCGCAAAGTCCAGGGCGGATCTGAGGTTGAGAGGACTTTGGGCGTGAATTCGGCGATTGTGCTCAGCCTTTCGAATCACAAGAGCCTGCTTGCCGCTGCATTGGCGGTCGATAATCGCGGGGCCTGGAGAATTCTCACGGAGTTTTACCCCAAGAGCCAGATGGGCTCCCTTTTCAAAGAGGTAAGCGAGTCGCAATGGTGGACGATCGTATCTTCGGTGGAAGCTACGGCGCAAGAAGTCACGGACGCGGCGTCGAAGATGATCGAACTGATTCAGCAATCTCCTCTTGAAAACGAAAGCAGAAGCGAAAAGTCACGCTTCTACAAGAGCCATCTTGTTGCCCCGATGGTGAATTACATCAAGAGCGTCGAATTTGGCCGGGATGACACCTTGCTGGACGACCTGAACAAGAGTTCACCGGATCTGGCGGTCCTGGTACGCGAAAAGGTGTGGACGGCAAGCCAGCTGGAGCTGGTTCCGGACGATTATCTGAAACGCGTTCTGCGGGATGCGACCTACGAGCAGCGTGCGGCGCTCATCGCGGTGTTGCCGCAGAACCAGGCCAGCCGCATTGAGGCACTGCTTCCCGAAGGCAATATCAGGACAATCACGGTCGATCAGGCCAGGCGCATCAAGTTGCTGGAGGCGGTGTCGCCCGAGCGCAAGCATGCAGTGGAAAGCGTTCGCAAGTTCATTGATTACCTCAGGCAGCAGGCCGCGAACGGAAAGTTCGTTGTGCAGGGACAACAGCTCGATTCCGGTAGTACGGGATATCGGGAGGCCGCTTGAACAGGCTGAGTGCCTGTTTTTTTTCGGTCCTGGCCGCGATGATGATGTCACAAGCGGCGAGCGCGGAAGAAGCCGTGCCCTTATACGCCTCGAAAATTGTCTTCCGTACCAGCAATGGAGTCATTGCCAACGAAGGATCGATCGGGGGCACCTCGTCCATCAGCGGCGGGATGAACGTGTCCTATCTTCATTATCCGTCAGCACAATGGGCGCTTGGGGCGGGGTATCGGGCCGACTTTGACTATACGAACAAAAGTACGCTTCTGAGTGGCGTCTTCACCCTCGCGAGATGGTATTTTTACGGATCCGGTACTCGGGTCACGGAGCCGAGCACGCGCATGACAAGCGAGTGGTTGGACGACTTCGGCCTCTATCTTGGGCCACAGCTGGCCTATACGAGCTACTATTTCGGTTTGAGCCCGGTGGATCCGAATAAAGAAGATATGCTCGCAGGCAACTTTCTGAGCATCGACGGGCTCGCTGGGCTGGATTTTAGATTCAGCCGTCATTTTGAGGTGAACGTTGAGGGGGCTCTCGGGTTATCAGCGTTTTCCCACAGCGACCCGCGATTCAGGATCAGGGCGCTTCTGTTCACTTTCGGAATCAGTTATCTCTGGTGACTCTTTTTCTCAGCTGATCAATTTCCTGTTCCGCACGGCTCAACTTGTCCCAGAGTTCCATTCGGGTGGAGTGATCGCGATCTGCCAGCTCCTTGAATCTCTTTCCTTCACGCGTGAATTCCGCGAGAAGTTGTTCGTTCTCTTTCTGCACCACGGTAAACTCCCGCTCGATGCTTGCTTTTGCTATGATCTGCTGGCGCAGGAGTTTGTTCTCCGCGCGGATTTCCTGGTTCTGCTTGATCAATAGTTCGCGGTCCTGAATGGGGCCGAGCTTCTCGTTGGCGGCCTTCTGAAGCGTAAGGTCCTGCTGAAGCCTGGTGTTCTGATCGCGTAGCTCGTTATTGGCCGCGATGATGGAGTTCCAGCGACTGCGGTAATTCACGAGTGAATCGCTGGTGGTTTTCAGGGCAAGCTGCTCGGTTTCGAGTTCACGCTTGGCAAGGGCGAGCTCTTTCCGCAACGTCTCGAGTTCCTTTTTCTCGGCGTGATAAACGGATTCCTGGAGTTCCAGACTCCTTTTCGCCTCCGCATGTACCTGTGCGACTTGCTTCTCGAGTCTGTTCTTTTCAGTCTCGAAATGCGCCTGCTGGCGAGCCATTTTCTCTTTGAGCTGCTGGTGCAGCTGCGGAATCATGGCGCGCATGCGGCGGTCGTTATCTAATAGCTTCGTCCACTGCGTTTTGTATTGAGTGAGAGTGCTCGTGAGCTCCTGGTTGCGCTTTTCACTGAGGGCAAGTCGTTCAGAGCGCTGGCGCTCCTCATTGAGGGCCGTTTGAAGGTTGCTGATGTTGCCTTCAAGCTGTGTTTTTGACTGCTCGAGGAAGGAGATCCTGGCGATGAGTTCCCTGTCGTATTGTTGGCCTTTTTCGATTTTCGCCTGGTACGCGGCGAGTTGCTCGCGTGCTTTGCCGAGTGCCGTGTCCAGGGCAGCTGTTTTTGCGCGCGCTTCCTTCAGGTTTTTTTCTAAGGCATTGGCCCGGTCGAGTGCCCGCCGTAAAGGCTGCTCCAATTTCTGTTTGGCTTCAGAAAGGGTCTGGGTGATTTTCCAAAACGAATCGAACTCTTCCGCGAGATTCGCGTTATCCGATTTGCCGTCATTAAAAAGCCGAATGACTTCAGGTTGAATCATCGCTGCCCCTCCATGGGTCGCTC
>MEPR01000070.1:66352-107431 GCA_001769835.1 Bdellovibrionales bacterium GWB1_55_8 | reverse complement strand
CGCAGATCGCGACTGTTAACCATGGATCACAAAGAAGGCACGCCGTTCTACCCAGGCGGCAGCTGAAGCTGCAATTCCGCATCGCAGCTGACTCAACGAGACGAAAACGCTATCGACACCCAGCGGCCGTACGGAAGTTGCTAACATTTTCTGGCGAACTGTGCAGGAGCACAGTTAATGAAAAAGCTACCCTTAGCTGTAGTTGCCGCAGCCACTTTTGCCATTGGCTTAAACGCATTCGCAGACCTTAATGTGGTGGAGTGCCGTTTTAAACTTAAAGGAAAAGGCGGAGGAACGTGTAGAGCTTCGATCATCCCGTGCAGTTTCTCGGAGCAACCGTCGGGAAGTATGAGTTGCGACTCTGGTTATCGCGTCGTTTGCGATGGTGAAACAATCATTAACGGAGCCTACACTTCTGGATGGACAATATCGCCGTTAGCATCCATGTGCCCGACGTGCGTCGAAATGGACTTGCACGACAAAGGCGCCACCATCGTCATCGGGCGCAAGCCCCGCACTCCTGGCGGGACACTGTTCCCCGTATACCCAATCTTGAAATATGACGCCACCGACCACATCAGCGAGTTCGAGGAGGCTGATGCAAGGTTATACTTCGAAAGTCATGGAGAACCACTCAGGGGAACCTGCTCACTGAGGGACTTCACGCCTCAACCGCCGTCAGTTTGATGCCGGACCGCAGTGGCATTGCGTTTATATGAGTTGATCGCAGGTGCCGTCCTCGTATTCCACATTCAATTCGCGTCAACCGATTGACGATCGACCAATCGCAACACCCCACTCGCTTCGCCACAGCTATCAAGGATTTGTCCTGCACATCCGAATAGTTGAATGAGCCCTGATCTCACAATGAATAAAAACTTTTCCGCGAGAACTCTCGAGCAGAATGCTGACGACTGGATGCTGAATCCAGAATCCCTGTTCATCGGTCTTGAACAGGAGTTGCTCGTATTTCAGGACGGCCATCCTCCCGCTCTTGAAGTCGTGAAATCCGTTTTCGAACAGCTTTCACGGAAAGGCTATCGCGTTGCACGAACCGATACGGATGGGCGGCCCTTACAGGTGAACCGGGAGCTACGAACCGGTTATGTGGCGGTTAAAAATGATTTTTGCACAAACCTCTTCGAGTTTGCCCTTCCACCGGTCAGGACTCCGGAGGAGCTCATTGCTGATTACAACCTTGTCTACTCCGATCTCCACGCGGCGTTCAGCTTCCATGGCCTGGCTCCGATGCGTGAGGCATTCATTCGAATACCGTCGGCGAGCATCATTCCCGTACCGGGCACGAGGCTGGAGTGGCTGATGACCCGCCCTCTTCCCGCGGGCGGGAAATACTCGGACCGCCTGTTTGCCGCAACCATCGCCGCAACGCAAATGCACTTCAACATCCTGGCGGAACCCTTTTTTACAGCCTTGCCAGCCCTGTATGCATTCGAATACCTCGTTCCGCTATGCTTCTCCAATAGCGCGGATTCAAGCACGAACGCCCGATGTGTGCGCCCCCTCATCTACAGGGACAACTATCTGAAGTCGTACAGAGCTCTCGGTTTCCCTGACCCCGTTCCAACCTCGCGGTCCGAATACCAGCAGCTGCTCGACAGCACCGAGGACTTTCGCCGGGATTATACTTTTATCGCTCCGAGAAGCTTCGGAACAGTTGAGTTCAGGTCGGCCTGCGCGCAACCGTCGATTGAACGGATACTGGAGTTAACCGCGTTCAGACTGATGACGATCATCACCGCACATCACAAAACGAGCTCTGTTCGCTTGCGAAACGCCGATTCCTTCATGGGAGCTTGTGCGGATACCCTTCCCGATCCGGACGTGATCGTCGAAGATCTTGAATTGCTGCAAAGTGGTGAACAGCTCCTTCCCCCTGTCTGGATCGGACCTTGGCGCAATGCTGTGAACAGAATGCGAGAGAGCCTCGCCCTCTTGCTCGGGGAAAAGATCGCATGATCGAAGCACTGCAAAACCCCTCACTCATCAAGGGACTGCTTCGGGAACTATCCGTTTTAAAGATGCCAGCTCAACTCATCACGGATGGGATCAGCCGTGAGGTCCTGGCGAACTTGCCGGATGACCAGGACCGGGCTGCAGGAACCGCATTCGTCCTCTCGAGTGATTCAGAGGGAAAACTGCCAAGCCGGGGGACCTTCTGCTTTCAACTCGACGGTCATTACTATCAGGCAGACGTTGTACAAACAGGCCGCGGCGAAAACACCTTCCAGATTCCCGATACTCTCACCATCGTCAAACGTCGGCGTACGAATCGGACCGCAACCGAGTCTATTTCCAAATCCCCACTTCTGGCCGAGATCAGTCGCGAAGCTTTCCGCGCAACCGGCTTACTGCTGGAATCAGACGACACACATACCGTGCTTGATCTCGGCCAACAGGTCGTCCCGCTGACTCCCGATACGAAAGTACGCGTGCGGGCCTTTGCTGAAGGTAAGGAAATTTTGCACCATTTTGGACGTGTCTCGGCCATCAGGACTTCACATAAGTCGCTGATCATCGTGGTGGCCGCTCAAGCGGACTCAACGGCAGCTTCCGATTCCGCCACCCTTCGCCCGCAGAGGAACAAGATCGAGCAGGGCGTCCAATTAACGTTTCACTGGCCGACGAAAGACGGACTCTCCTTCGCCCTGCAGCTCGAAGACACTTCGACGTTTGGCGCTGCCGGAATCCTTATCGGAAGCAATGAGCGTTCGTTTCCGCCGGTCGGGGCTATTTGCGAACTCGACGGCATGGGACTTCGCGCAAAACTCATCTGGAGAGAGCAGAATCGCGCCGGATTTGATTTCCGTTATAATGAAAAGGCGCAACTCGGATCGTGGTTCGAAATTTCCGAGCGATGGACCCGTCACTCACTCGTGTCGCTGCCAGCTGCAACCGCACAGAAGCGGATCCTCAGCATGATGCTCCGGTCAGGTTATCTTAAGGGAAAAAGGGTGCGCCCGCTTGAAACGCTTCGCGTGCCGACCCTGCTTCCGATTCTTGAAGGAACTGGCACCTGGATCCGCAGGTTCACCGGATCGAGCAATCAAATCGAAGTAGATACGCACCTGTCCCTCATCAAAGTCTCGGACTACAGCTGGCTCATACAGGAGCTCGGACACTCTTCTCAAGCGAAAGGGCTTGGAGAGCAGATTCTCACCTCCGCGATACGCGACTTCTACTTTCAAGAAGCACCTCATTTGAGACCAAGAGATGCCATGATCGCCCTTTACGACCCGGCCTCCCATTTCAATCAGCGATTCTGGGAATCCAGGAAAACAAGTCAGGGTGCATTCTTCTCAGAGGCGTGGGTAGTGGACCTGACAACGTCCGAAGCGACGATCGATGCAGTTGATCACGTTCGGATCACTTTACCGACGCAGGAACGCTGGCCCGAGCAATTCGATGCTCTGAAGAAGCACCATGCGGAACCACTTCTCTATGCACTCGGTCTGGGCGCAGACTCCTACGCCTCGGAATCGCTCCGGGAACGCCTGAACAAGTGCGGTCTGGAACATACCCGAAATGTTCTCCTTCTCGAAACGGCCAACGGTCCCGCTGGTTTCGTGGCGCAACTTGGACTGCCACCGTTTTCGAATCTGACCGGGCTTTCGGAAGCACTCTGGATCGGACTTCCCCCTGGCTGCCGGTTTTCGACGTTGCTCGATACTTTACGCAAGGACCCGGGTGGCCAGGGAATTCTGATGGGCGCCACGGACGCAATCGTCTTCAGTGCGGACATGCCTGCCAGCGCCAGGCTATTCCATTTTCAGGCCATTCGCGGAAACGGCCTGCTCCAGTATCTCGATGTATCGGGGAGGTTGACCGGATGATATCGACCAATCGCAAGCTGCAGTGGAGCCTTGCGATCGCGCTTATCATCTTGCCCGCGGTAATCGGAATCAGCCGCAGCTGGACTGTTAGCGCCGTAGTGAAAAACCGCGCTATCACCACGGTTCAACCGGAAGCAAGGAAACCGGCTCGCCAGTGCTCTGCTGACCTCTGCACCCAAGAGGCTCACTTCCGGTTTTCGGGTCTTCCGGAGAACGGCCAGTTGTCGATCGGGTATTACGGGGCGTTTGCCGATTCCTGGGTACGCATCAATGACCATGCTTTCGATGAAATCAAAAGCCGGGCAGAGCTTCGCATGTCCTGGTTTGAGTTCAGGATGTACCGACTGCCGGCACTTGTTTCGCCAACGAGCAATGCCTGGGATGTCACAGTCATCAGCGCATCCCCCATCGGCACCCGGAAACTCGGCATGTCGACGCCTCATGTTTTCGTGGGGCCCTCACAGGCATTGGAAACGCTCAGACGGCTATTTGAGTTTTACAACATTCATCTCTACCTTCTCGCGGCGCTGATTCTATGCGGCCTGCAGATTTTCATCTGGTCCGCGCGCACGAGCAGTCGGACTAAGAACTCCGGCGCAATCCTGCCGTTTGCCCTGACCGTCGCCGCCCTTCTCTCTTATAGCCACTACTTTGATTCGATTCTCATTGGCCTGGGCGCATCGGTTTCCCTGATCGAGGGTCTGCCCAGGATGTTCTGGGGCCCCGCCATTTTCGCGCACGTGTTGAAAAGAAAGTCCACGATGCTGGCAGCTCTGGCGTTGTATGCGGCACTCGTGTTTCCCGGCCTTGTGGACTGGCCTTCAAAAGATCTCTTCTTTGCCGTCTATTACAAATGGGTGGTCACCGGGACCTCTGCGATCGCGATCATCACCATCCTTCGAAACTGGCGAGACCTTTCCTTGTTGTCTCCATTCTCCTTACTGCTCATTTCCGACACTCTGGTCATCCAGGGAATAGCGCCCCTGCTGGGTGGCTTGTATCTGTCACCACTCGGACTGTTTGCCCTGCCGGTCGTGAAAAACCTGCCTTCGATCTTGTCACTCCTTCATCACAACTATTTCTGGCACAAGAGAAACCAGCTCACTGCCGAGTTGAATAAGTTACGGATAGCCGCACCGGCATCCGCCACTCCGGAATGGAAGGATCTGCTGTACCGAATGGCGCAGCAGTTATCGAAATCGACCGGCGCAGAGCGGATTTCCATCTGTTACCTGGGCCTCGATTCGCCCCTCATTGTCGGTAGCAGCCACGGTAAGCGTATCGAATTTCAGGACGGCCAGCTCCCCCCCGTCTTCGCGCGCGTGATCCAGACTGATGAAGCCATCTGGTGGTCCGAGGAAGGCGTATTCAACAAAGGTCTTAGCCGTTCCAAATTCGGGCAAAAGGATGGGTATAAGTCCGACATAGCAACCGTGTTGCCGATACGCGTGAATAACGAGGTCTATGGAGCCGTTTCTCTCACGGACTTCAGCAACCCCGGCCTGATACGAGCGGACACGGATCTCAGGACGTATCTTGAAGAAGTCATTCTCAGCTATCGCGATCTGCTGTCCGCGCAGCTGGTCAGGCGAAAGGAAGTCGCATCAGCCTCCTATGAGAGAGTGACCGCAAAAATCCTGAAGAATTTCTCTGAAAGAGCGCCCTTTCTCTCCAGCGCGCCGGATGCCGCAAGACTCTTCCTTGAACATGTCACCCAAGAGTTCCCGGTCATGGGCATGTACTTTGAGTACCATGCCGACACGGAAAGACTCGAACTACTGAGTTCTGTTGGAATGAGTCCGGGCCTCGAGGCGCTCTGGCAAGGCATCCCCTTCCGCGCAAGACCGACCAATCGGTTGAGCCCGTTCGCCATTTCGATCAATGAGCGCCGCGGAATTTTCATTAACGACATTCGGGTCTACTACAGCCTCCTGGCCGCCCCGAGCGTGAATGTACTGGAAGCCAGCCAGGTTCGTGGATTTGTTACCGCTCCCGTTTGCCTGGGAGACAAGGTCCTCGGCCTGGTCTGTCTTCTTCAAAGGTCGGACCAGGAGTTCTTTGCGCCTGAGACACCAAAAATCCTGGAAATGCCGACTCACTATCTCGCCTATCACCTCGAGCAACTGCATGCGAATCAACGCCTTTCGGCGGCCGAACGCGTGATCGGACGGTTTGCTGATCCGGCCCTGATCCGTGCCCTCGGCAACGCTTCGGCCGATCAACCCATCTTGGCGGGTGGGACGTTCTCAGGACCCATCCTCGTTCAGGACATGCGAGGATCCACGGATGCCTCACGACGCGAAAACGATCCTGCCGCTCTGGCGATCAAGCTCAGCACGGTCTACGGGGTGGCTGGAAAACTGGCGAACCGGTTCGGCGGAACATTTGACAAAGGCAATGGTGACGGCCTCATCACGACCCTTTCGGCCGAGCCCGGGAACGGTGAAGCATTGCCACTCTGCCTGCATTACCTGGATGAGGTGTTCGAAGAAGCCCGCAAACTCCTCGGAGTTGCGGAGACAATCGTTATCGCACATCGCGGAACGCTCTATCGCGGAGTCATGGGGAACCTTCAACGAATCGCATGGGATACTTGCGGACGCGACCTGGTGGATGCGTTTGCAATAGAGAAATCAGCAAAACAGGTGCCGGGAATTGTTTTGGCAATATCGTCAGCGTTTCTGTCGGCGGAAGCGCCCGAAACCAGAGAATTCCTGATGGGGATCGCGAGAGAACGAATCCAGGTTTCTGAAATGGACGGAGAGGTCCATCTTTTCGATCGCTCTGGCGTCGCCAAAATCCACGAATGGCTTTTCGCAAGAGTGCGAGCAGCTTAAATCTAAAAAACATTGGATTACAGGTAGTTCCACCCTTATAAAGCAAAAACAGTAACATATTGACGCAGCGCGTTATAAGGCGTATAGTCTGTCCGCTTCTAATTCGAGCATCTGCTCGCAGTCGTACGTAAGCGGGTGAAAAATGAAAAACCATTTCCTGAAAACGCCCCTGCTTCTATTTCTATCCGGGGTGACATTTTTATCCGCATGTACGCACCCCGAACCGCCCTCCCTCTCTTCGAGCGCGTCTGCCACACCCTCCGTTCCCGTAGCGGAAGCAGCACCCTCAGCACCTCTGGACCCCGCGATCTTTCCGTCCGAGGAAACGGCTCTCGCAGAAGTGCAGGGCTCCTTCGAAGCAGACGCCAAGACTGACGACCGCCGCCGCGAAACTCTCAGGCATTTTCAGTTCACCTCCGATGAGGCGCTGAAAGTGATCGAAAGGATCATCTTCGCAGAAGCCCAGACTTTATCAGACACTGATTACTCTCCTGCAGCGGCAGAGAAATGCCTTTTTCTTTCAGATTTGTTCTGGAATCGTGTGGCGGCGACGGAGTACGCCTTGGATCCGGTCAAAGCCCGGGCTTCCTTGCGGCCCTGGCTTGAAGACCTGGCGCTCGGAGCGAATAAGCAATTCGCAACCCGTGCAAACCTAGCCCTCACCCTCGATCCTGACTGGAAACTCCCCGAAGATGATGATGCAGTCCTCGCCGATATTGCGATCCGATCTCCTGCCCCTTGTACTTTCGAAGGAAATTTCGGTTTCGAGCCCTCGCATGGTCTTCAGCAACGACTCCAAAACCAGCTTATCATCCGGCGTACTCTCATTCAGTTCAAGGGAAACACGCCCTCACTGAGTTTCCTGGCTCCGCAAACCAGCTCGCCTGCCCTCGACCGTCTTGCCAGGAAAGCCGAAGCTCTCGCGCAGATTTCCTCTTTGCCCACGGATCTGCGCACAGAACTCTTTCATCATCTTATTTCCAATTCGATGCTGATTTCCCCTGCCGCAAATCCACCTCTCGTTCAGAGAGACCCGGGCATTCCGAACATGTACTGGAAATTCTCCGGGCGCGGAGAACTCGGCCGCTGTCTGGGTGAATCCTCTTCTGTCGAAGGGACCAGTATCGCCAACTTTAAGTCCGGCAAGCGTTGTAGTCTGAACGGAGGCCCGGAAGGCGCTTTCAATATTGGCATCAACGATCTTATCACCACGCACTGCGCCGGCACTCTTCAGCGCCCGGCCCTGTGCTTTTCCGCGCGCCTATTTTCCTATGCCAAGGGCGGCCATCGAAATGGAGCGTTTCTGGGCCCCGGCGACGAGGATCAAACCACTCACATCCGATATAACGTAACCGGTTCGGCGACCATTCCGGCGTGCAACAACCCGGCGCTTTGCGACCCTATGCTCTTACTCAGTTATCAGGCCGCGCATCAGGACCAAGCCGGCAGTCTTATCCCCGCCTACGGCGGTTCCATAGTCGTCGAAGTCGAAGCCCCTCAGCTGGGAGGCGTGATCCGCTTAAGCCCTTATGCCCCCATTAGCGTGGATCGCAGCCAAGGTCCCATTCAAGTCCGCGTTCATCTTGCGCGCGACTTCACTCATATCGGTGCTCACGGCGAACCTCCCGTCGTCTATCAGGGCCTGAAGTTCCTCTTGGAAAACCAAACCACTCACACCAACTTCGGAAAACCCGGCCCGCAGAGCGATCTGGCCGACATGGAAAGAAACAACTTGCGCCACCAGTTCTCAAAATCGGCGGAATTCCTCGCGAAGTCCTCCGGTACCGATGCGCCCGCTGCTGTCTTGAACGTCGTCGCCGAACTCACCCGCGGGCTTCAGAACGTCACCTCCACCTTCGAGCACCAACTCCCGCGTACCTATGGACGTCTACTGCTACTTCAAAGCCTGTTGGAAGAAAATGAACTCAAGCTGGGTTCAATGCAACTTCGGCAGATTCAACTGGCAACCCAAGCCATCTCCGACGAAGCGCGAAGACTCCACCTGGAAACGCTGAAGTTCCTGTACAAGGACCGACGCGAACTCCTCACATTGCTTCCGCTGGCGCCGCTCACCGAAAGCATTGCCCGTCTGTTGAAGATGGCCAACGACGGGGATATCGATCTTGACCCCCTTCTTTCTTCCGTTCAACCCCTGCTCAACGCCCTATCCTCCCGTACAGACGATCCGGCCATTCTGGAAATCGTTGAGGACTTTCGAGAAGCCGGCTCGTCACAGCGGAATCTTCTTGAATCAATCGCCTCGCTCATGAAAATTCGCAGGGATCTGAACGAAATGCGCAAGAAACTTGAAGCAGAACTGGTTCTCTACGCCAAAGAACTTTCAGACCTGACCGGCATACCTGCCTCGACTGTTACCGCAGGGCCAGGAGCCGCGCTGTGAAACCACGTGTTTTTGCGATCGCACTCATTGCTGTCGCATTAATGGGTTGCGATGAGCACTGGGGCGACGATCTGGAGACGTTTTCCCATGCAAAGGCGCGTCCCCTGTCCGTCGACTATGCCACCGCACAGCTCAAGGAAAGATGGGCTGCCGCCCATCAGGTTCAGGCACTTATTCTCCTGACACGAATCCGGGTTTACACCGAGCGCACCGCGGCCATTTCGGCTTTTTCTGACATTTCTCGAACCGAGGACATTCAACTCACGCCTACATTTCTCGAGATCGAAGCCGGGCTTTCCTCGCTTCTGACACTCCAACGGGAACTGGAACTCACCCGAGCCTCACTGGACGCATGGAAGCAGTCTTGCAGCTCAAGGGATTTTTTTGACAACTCGGAACTGAGCAAAATCAGTCTTCCGTCGCCGACCTTTGTCGGTGCGGATCCCAATTATCAGATTTCCGTAAGTACCGACTTGATCACCTCGATCGTCAATGGACTCGGCGAACTTTGGGGCAATATATCGGGAGCATCCGCGGAGAAACAAAACCGCAAAGCAAAAGCAGCGATTGAGCATTTCAATCAAACCAAAATACAGGGCGACGATCTTTTCGAACTCTCCGAGTCCATCTGCTCCGCCGAAGCGGAGCGTTTTTCAGAGGCTAAAGAGCGATTCACTCATTCCTTAGCCCTCCTGGAATCCGCCATTGGAGGCCTGCGCGCCTCCTTGCAGGCGGCACGAAACTATGTGACGGCACGTCTCAGCCCCCTGGATCTGGAACAGTTTCTGAGAGCCGATGGCGTGATCGCCCTGCTGCTTGAACAGCAGAAGTCCCGCGAACAAGCGGATCTTGGAATGGACCTGCAGACGATGCGTGCGAGCGTGAACCGGCTCTCACGTACGATTGAACGTTCCGGCACTTGCGCCGAAAAGCTTGCGCGTCTGGAAGACCTCGCAAGCGTTCTGTTGACCGATCTGGCACAAATCGGCTTCATTGCCGAAACTCACGAGCCGGCGCCATCTCTACTGGCGGCGCTTACGTCAGCTAAAGCGGAGTACCAGGCCAAACTGGCCTCCACACGCGCGCGCATCGCGAAGTTTTCTCAGGCCTCGCCCTCCACGATGGAGGGCTGCCAATGATCCTCGTGCTCCTTCAGATCCTCGTTCTGCTGCCGACTGCGTGGTCATCGGTACCGGAGTTCTCACATCCCGTACCTCATGTCGTGTCTTCCTGCATGACTTTTGGCCGGGGATGCTCGATGTGCTACCATTACAACGGACCAACCATCCGGCGCGAAAGCAACCTCACCTGCCTGGGCGCAGACTTCAATTTTCAAAACACTCCGGATCGATTCACACAGAGCGTGGGATTCCCCGACGCACCCAACGCAAGTCCTTCGTCTTCATCTTCGGCCTCTAACTGGGGGAACTTGTCGCCCGAGGCGATCAAGGGCTTGGCTACGGTGATCGGCTATCTGAGTCAACCCAGCCCTTATGAAGCCGTCTCGCAGAATATGGCAGCCGAAATCGAGCGTTACCAAACCGCTCTGGCTGCCGACATCCGAACCCTGGCGGACAATCATCAGTTACGCAAATCGAACTGGCAAAGTTCCAAAGAGCAACTTCAAAGCGAGCTTTCCTCGATGAACGAGAGCCTTGCACGCATTCAGGAAAGCGCTTCCGCGGCGCAATCCCGCTCACGCGATGCACTTGCTCAACACCAACGATCCTCCTCATCCGTCATGAACCCTTCAGCAGCGTTCCTGGAGCGCGCCCTCACCCACCCCAGAAGCATTCAGGAGCTCTCTGCCTCGATTCCACCAGACCAGCTCACTCCGGAGGCGGCATCTCTCGGAGATACCCTTCATCGGCTGTTGCGCGAGCGTTTTCCAAAGGGCTCCAGCCCTGAAAATGCCAGACTCAGCCAGGAACGCTCACGCCTGGAGAAAACGAAATCGTCCCCGCAGAAAACGCTCGCACATGAGTCCCTGAATCTGGCCGATCATTTCGCGAATCTTCGCGGTTCGGCGGCCCGTGAAGTGTCATCAGCGCTCCGGGACGAAGCAAGACTCCTGCGCCAGCAGGCTGAAGGAAAGCTCCAGACGCGACGCGATTCAGCACCTCTTGCAAACTGGCTTCTCGGCCGGTCTGGCGTGGCACGCCCCACGCTGGATTTGCAGCACAAGGCCACTCAGGCGCTGGTAACGAACACGCTTTCAACTTTGGAAAAAGCCGGGGTAGCCGCTCATCTGGATTCAAGCGCCACAAACTACCTCCGGGAACAAACTGTTTCGTCGCAGCGCCTCGCCGACTCAGCCGTGGCGCTCGCGAAAGGCGCTGGCGGCGGTTCGGGGCGCATAGTCGAAACGATGATGGACATGGCCTATGGGTCCGTCAAAAGTATTCACGATTTCACGACCGGCCTGGCTGGAGGAATCTACGACGGATTCTATTCCGCCACGGAAGTCGGCAAGGCGATTTTCACGCAATCCGGGACATGGGATCGAATCGTCTCCGGCGTGATGCGGGATCTCACGGAAGATCCCGTGCGATTCGTCCAGCACGCGGTTGAACCCCTCGTTGATTTCGCCAGAATACTCAAGACAGGCACCTCCGCTGAAATTGGACATGCCTCAGGTGAACTCTTCGCGCAAATTCTGATTGGAGCGACGATCGGCCAGCCGCTCGCCCGTCTGCCCTCCTCCCCGTTTAAAGCGGCACTGACATCGGCCAGTGAGTCGATCAGCGGCAGCGGCATTGGACGCGCGCTCGGAACCTCACTCGATTCACTGTCCAGAGCACTTCCTGGGACAAGCCGGCTCGCCCGCGGGATCCTCACCACTCAGACCGAACTCGCGGCATACGCACGCCAGCATCCGGCTCTCAATGCTCTTCCCGAGCACCTTCGTCCCAAAAGGATTCTCGTGGGAACGACGGGCAGAAATGAGAAGGTTGCGATCATCGGACGTCCGATGGCGGAAGTGGTGAATGAAACGAAAACGATTCTCGGCGAATACGGAATGAGAGTCGAGCGGTTCAAACCGGATCAAGACGTTCTCAAGGCATTCGATGACTATGCAAAACAGTTTAAAAACGGCTGGGTTCCCTATGAAGCCATTCCAAAGACGGAACTCTATCAGCTCAATCTCTCTTGGATCAGGGGCCTGAAGAACGAAGGCTACACCATCATAGACCTTGGAAACCCGTTCAATAGTCCGACTGCGAGTGCCTTTTATGATATGGAGATGGAAATCGTCTTCGGAAAAGGCATTCAATAAAATGGATAAAACAGCAATGGACAGAACGACCCCGCCTGCTCCGGAAGTCGCCCCTTTCGCCGAAACGTTGCGAATTCTATTGAGGCCATTTCGTTTTGTTCATGCTGATCAGTACTGGAAAATCGAGACACGAAGCTGGACCACCCCCTCTGAAATCCGCACTTACCATTTGCTTTTTGAGAACGAAGGCGTCCAGCTTGACGTGAGCATCTTCGACAAACCCTCGCGCTATTTCGTTGATCTGGAATTCAAGAACAAGAACGCACCCGAAACGCACAATACTTTCTCACTTTTACACTTCTGCCGAGTGACAGAGTTCAAGGATTTCGATGACTCACCGGGTTCTCAGAGAGGTGCGCAGTACCTGGAACGCTACGCAGATTATTTAAAACGCCTGTTCGAGTATCCGGTCGCGAAAGAGATTCTTAAAGGAGACTACTGGTTCCCCTTCTTTTTCGACTTCAGGGATATGGCCAGCGATCCTACCTTGCTGCCGAAAAAGAAAGAGCAATTCCTGGAATCGCGATCGGGAAAATCCGAATGAGACCGTTGAGAACTCAGCGAGTGTTCCTGTTTTCATATTTCTTGATCCAGCTCATGCCGACGATCCCTGCAAACGTCGGTTCAAGCGCACGCCGCAAATAAGGGACTGCATGGGCGTACTTCAACATGAACGGAATGAGGCGTCCGGAAAATGACCCGGAACCAATGACTGAACGCGTGTTAAGGACGATGCCATCATTCGCCTGGCGCCATACCCGATGAGCTACGTCCAAGCGGCAGAATGGCCGAGATGCCTCGAGAATCCGGCTGAACTCAGCAAACTTATGTTGATAGGAGCCTTCGAGGGGAAACTGCCCTTCCAGCAAAGGCCGTGTGAAAGAAGCCATAGCCGCTGCCTCGTTGATTGCTCCGCACCAGCGCTCAGGATCAGGCATGCGGTTTTCCGAATAGCCTAAATAATAATATGCTGGCAATGCTCTGAAAGCGCGAGCTGCAGCCTCCAACGTTGCTTCATCCAGGGGCGTCCATTCGCTGTTTCGCAGTTTCCCGGCGCTTACCCATGCCTGATAGGTTTTTCTCTCCTGTTCGAGCAGGGCCACGGCTATTGCTGAGCTTATTATCATCTCCGAAGAATAGAGAAGTCGCGCTGTGTGACGAACGAATCGCAAAGAGAAGAGAGGATCCTTTTCAGCTCCGGGAGATTCCAAAAACGCCGTGAGGTACTCAAAAAACGTCATCATGTTTGGAGCGGGGAGATCGAAAGGATTTATAATTTCGTGCGACTTCAGGAAAGCCTTGCCAGGTCCGGATCGCGTGAAATCCCAATGATCATATTCCATGAGTTTCGCATGATCCAAACGGAGTTTTGACAACTCGATGTCACCGGCGAGCATTTCGTTCAGATAAGGCCCCGCATCACGCTCCCCGGGAGAGGAATTAAAGAACGATTCCGCGCGGACGATCTCCAGATCCTTGATCACATCCTGCTGAAACTGCTTCGCTGACTGTTTGATCACATCCGCTCTAGAAAAAGATGACCGTATCTGCAGCGTAACCGAAAGCCCAGCCAGGAGAACAAGTGCACCCACAAAGCCCAGCAAGATTCTCCGAATGAGTGCCGGCCGATAGGACTTCGCAAACTGTTTTGAAACCATTCGTGCATCCCCCATTTCCAAAATCGCCCGTGTTACAGCTTGATCTTCAGAAAGACCTTCGGACTTTAGTTCTTCAACTCGCTCCAGAACGTGCGTAACAAGTTCGTCTCGGGCTTTTCGGCGCGTGCTTCCGAACAAAACGCCACGTGAAGCCGCCTTAGCGTAACTCTCGATTGTGGAATTCATCCCGTGCCCTAACAAGACCACGAAGCATTTAAGCGCGCCTCAAAGGTCAGCACCTGATCCATCGCAGACTTGAAATCCAGCCACTCCCGCTGTTTCGTTGACAGGAGCGTCCGGCCCGATTTGGTGAGGCGGTAGTATTTACGTCTCCGACCCTCGTGTTCTTCCCAATACGACGCGACCGCCCCATCCTGTTCTAATTTGTGGAGTATGGGATAAAGCGTTCCTTCATTCATCAGGAACGAACCTTTCGAAGCGACCTCGAGTGTCCTTGCAATCTCGTAGCCATACATGTCACGCCGATCCAAAGATGAAAGAATCAATGTGACCGAGCTTCCCTTCAATAACTCAGTGTTTACAGGTTTTGTCATGCATGCCTCGGAGACCAATGTATTACACCTCAAGGGTAATGTCCAGAGGGGCCTTTTCCGCCTGATTTGCTAGGCACTCCCCTCGGATTTGCCGGCTGCGGTAACATTTGCCGCCTGCACCGATGCGCACTATAATCAAGCTAACGGGGTTCCAAGGTGAAGATCACCCAGTCGGTTCATTTCCTGGTTTTGATTTTATCTCTGACTGCCAGCCCATGGCTGGTGCGGCCCGAGCCATCTCACGCCTATGATGAGGCGAGCCTGGGATCTGTCGCCAAACTGGTGGCCAATCCCCAGGCTCAGCTCACCCCACGAGCAACGTCGGGATGCGCGGCAGCGGCAACGCGGATCAATCAGACTTTCAACGACGCCATTCGAAAGAAACATGATATCAGCCGCGCCAGCCTGCTCATCGGTCGTCCGGACCAACCGCTTTTTCAAAACTCCTATAAGACGGGCAAAGACAAAAGATACGACCTTGCCTCGCTGACGAAGCCCATTGCCACGGCCACCGCCATCATGCGGATGAAAGAAATGGGCAAACTCAAATTGAGTGATCCCATCTCAAAGTACCTGCCGGAGTTTTCCGGGATGAACATCACGGTCGACGATCTTTTACGGCATCGCGCGGCACTCAAAGAACTTGATGGCAGGTATCTGGCGGGCTCTTTAAAACTTTCCCTGATCAAACGGCAACGGTTCGCGACGCGGGCAATCGCGGCAGAAACAAGACGAAGCGCATCGTCGATTCCTCCGCATACCTACCGCGATTCCAACTATTTCCTTCTGTCAGAAATCATTCGCAGGATTGAAAACAAAAAGAACAAAAAACAGGATCCGAAAGCTTTTGAGAAATTTGTGGAGAGGGAGGTTCTGAAACCGCTGAAAATGAATCAATCTCATTTCGGCAGGAAACCGAACGATCCACTCTCCAAAGCTCTCGAAGGAAGCGCCGGAAACGCGGGACTCTATTCCACGACAGGAGATCTGGAGAAATTCGCGAAGATGATGCTTGCGAACGGAAAGACCGCGGGAGGCAAAAAGTTTCTATCATCCAAGTCGATCAAGGAAATGACCACGCCCGACAAAGCGGACTACGAACGTTACCTCGCGCTCACCAAGAGAAGGCACATCACTTTTGAGAATTACCACGATCGCAACATCAGCAATCGCCCGGCGCTTCGGGGGGCGGGTTTCGATCTGGACAACTATCGATTGAACTCCAGAGGAATCGGTGAAATCGTCGACCGTTTCGAGGATTTTGAAACCGAAGGTTCTTTCGGCCACATGGGCTCGACCGGCACTTCCTTGCTCATTGACCGGAAAAAGAACGTTTATGTCATCGTCCTGGCTCAAAAAGACCGAGCTGATGTGATCAACGGTTTGCGAGTGGAGGCGGCCGGTGTTGCCGCGGATTTAGCTATCACCCGGGATTGTGAGCCCAGGGTCAGCGACGAAGTGACGAAACAGCTCGAAAAACAATCCATTGCCCCTCCAAGGCCGCAGTCAGTCTCGCGACCGGCGAGGTAAAGGTCCAGCTCGGGATCTGAATTGACAGCGACCGCCAAATATCCTATTTCATAAAAAGGATATCCACATGCGATTAGCCATGATTCAATGGTAAAACTGAAGGAACCCTATGCTGGCAAACTTTTGGCTCAGAGCATTGCATTGGGGCGCCGTACGGAACGGCGCAATCGGGACTGCCCTACTCGCTTTGCTCATCGTGGTCGGAAGCAGGAACCTTCAGGACTTTGACTGGGCGCTGGCCGGATACGCCTTTGCCTCTCTATTCGCGGTTTTCGGCATCATCTATCGATATTCCGTCTGGCTTACCAAGCCTCCGACCCGAAAATACTGGCGCCGCGGTTGGGAACTCCTCTGGCAGGGAAAATCCACGGCTCTCGTCCTCCTCTCGCGCGCTATTGTCTCCAGGCTTGTCCTGCAGAACTTCATCCTGCGCCGAGGAACGGTTCGTTATATCGCTCACATGCTGATCCTGAGCGGGTGCGCACTTGCGGCCGCAGTCACCTTCCCTCTCGTGTTCGGATGGTTGCACTTTGAGCAGGGTGCGCTCGGGCCTGACCCAACCTATGAAGTCGTGTTTTTCGGCATGAAGGTGCAGGAGATTCCACTTCAAGGAGTCTTTTCCTGGGCCATTTTCCACGCCCTGATCATCAGCTCTTTTCTCGTGATCCCGGGCGTTGCAATCGCGCTCTTCAGACGCATGACCGATCACGGGGAAATCGCGATTCAACGGTTTACCCAGGATCTCATGCCGCTCATATTGCTATTTGCCATCGCGTTCAGCGGTCTGCTTCTCTGGGTGAGCTACGAATTTCTGGACGGTTACTTTTACAGCGTTCTCGCCCAATTTCATGCAATCACGGTGATCGGGACACTGCTGTACATGCCTTTCGGGAAGCTCTTTCATATTTTTCAGCGTCCCGCTTCCATCGGAGTCGCCCTTTACAAGGCTCTCAACGCCGCAAAAGAACAGGCCGTGTGTCCGGTCAC
Organism: Bdellovibrionales bacterium GWB1_55_8; assembly: GCA_001769835.1. Taxonomy (GTDB): domain Bacteria; phylum Bdellovibrionota; class UBA1018; order UBA1018; family UBA1018; genus GWB1-55-8. The sequence continues at coordinate 90,336 of MEPR01000070.1, read as the reverse complement.
GCACCAGCCCTTCGCGCCGAAGATGCAGACCGAGGATCTCAAGGGGGTTCTTTCTGAACTCCGCTTCGACTATTCGCCTGATCAGCCTGGCCGCTGCCATTGGAATGAGATTTCGCCGAAGGGGCGAAGACTCCTGATCGGTGCTGCTCACTCCCGCGTTCGCAAGGGCGCCTTCGACTAAGGAGATAATGATGGCCCGCCTCACGATGACGCCCGAAGAATACATTCAGAAATACGGCCCGCATATTTCCGACTCACCGGCCACGGGCTGGGACGCCAAACCGGCACCCGAGAAGCTCGTCAAAACCCACTGCTGTTTCTGCGGAATGCAGTGCGGGATAAAACTCGCTGTAGCAGCAAACAAGGTGGTGGGATTTGAGCCCTGGGAAGATTTCCCCTTCAATGAAGGGCGGCTTTGCCCGAAGGGCGTGAAGCGTTACATGCAGACTCACCATTCGGACCGCCTGACCGATCCGCTCATTCGAACGGGAAAGGGCTTTCGCAAGGCGAGCTGGGATGAGGCGCTGGATCTCATCGTTTCGAAGATCCGTGGGATCCAGGCTCAAAGCGGAAAAAACGCGTTTTCCATGATGAGCGGCGTCTCGCTGACAAACGAGAAGAGTTACCTGGTCGGAAAATTCGCCCGGATCGCTTTGAATACCGCGAACCTCGATTACAACGGACGCTTCTGCATGGTTTCCGCGGGTGCCGGAAACAAGAAGGCTTTCGGAATTGATCGTGCGGCGAATACCTGGTCCGACATTCCCAAGGCAAAGGTGATCTGGATCGCGGGGTCGAACGTCAGCGAATGTTTCCCGACACTGATTCATTATATCTGGAAAGCCCGGGATCAGGGCGCAAAGCTCGTGGTGATCGATCCCAGGATGACCGCAATCGCGCGAACTGCCGATTATCACGTTGCCATCCGCCCGGGTACCGATAGCGCGCTGAACCAGGCGATTTTGCATGAACTGATCCGCAAGGAACATGTTGACCGCGACTTCGTGGAGAAGCGGTGCGGCGGCTGGAGCGAGCTGGCCCGTTCAGTGGAAACCTGCACGCCGGAATGGGCCGGAGAGATCTGTGGTGTGAACTCCGATCTGATCAGAAAGGTCGCGGAGCTTTGGGGTAACACAAAGACCAGCTTCCTGCTTCATGCGCGCGGCATCGAACAGCACACAAAAGGCGTCGATAACGTTCTCAGTAATATCAATCTGGTGCTTGCGACCGGGAGAATCGGCCGCGAGGGCTGCGGATATGGAACGATCACGGGCCAGGGAAATGGGCAGGGCGGCCGTGAACACGGTCATAAATGTGACCAACTTCCAGGAAACCGAGACATCGAAAACCCCGTTCATCGGGAACACATCTGCAAGGTCTGGGGAATCACGGATACCGAACTCCCCAGAAAGGGAAAGAGCGCGGTCGAGCTCTACGAAGCGATGCATGCAGGTGAAATCAAGGGAATGATCAACATCTGTTGCAATCCCATGGTGAGCCATCCTGATACGAATTTCGCACGTGAGGCGCTCGAGAAGCTCGACTTCTTCTGCGTGATTGATTTCTTCATGAGCGAAACCGCCCGTTATGCGGATGTGGTTCTGCCGGGATCCCTTCAGGAAGAAGAGGAAGGGACGACGACCAGCGCGGAAGCTCGCGTGGTTCGGATTCGCGCGGCTGTTACGCCTCCTGAAAACGCCTGGACTGACACCCGTATCCTGCTTGAGCTGGCCCGACGCCTCGGCAAGGAGTCATTTTTCACCTACCCAGACAACGAAGCCATCTTCAATGAACTGCGCGTTGCGAGCAAAGGCGGCACGGCCGATTATGCAGGCATCACGTGGGAGCGGATCGAAAAGGAGAAAGGCGTATTCTGGCCTTGTCCCGAGATCGGACACCCGGGAACGCCGAGGCTGTTTGAGGATCAGAAAAGTTATCATCCCGATGGAAAGTTCCATCTGCATCCGACGCCCTACCGGCTGAGCTACGAAACTCCGGATACGGAATATCCGATTTACCTCACCTCAGGGCGCTCCGTTTTCCATTACCTGAGCGGAACGCAGACCCGCAGGATCAAATTCCTCGTGGACCAGTGTCCGGGACCCGTTTGCGAAATGCACCCGGCGCTCGCGAAAAAGCTTCAGGTGAGCGCCGGCCAGCTCGTCACTTTGGAAACGCGCAGAGGCCAGCTCACCGTACCCATTCAGGTGACCGAAGCCATTCGCGAGGACACGGTCTTCGTACCCTATCATTGGCCTGAACGGCTGGCGGTGAATCAACTGACCGTTCACGCGCTCGACCCCATCAGCAAAATGCCGGAATTCAAGGTTGCAGCATGCCGCATTCGGCCGGCCACTCGCGAAGAAGCCACAAAACTGAGAAGCGATTACGCGAACTTGAAGCTGGAGGCGCCCCGCACGTGAATCCCTTCAAAGACTTCTTCATCGATTTTCAGAGATGCATCGGCTGCAAGGCCTGCATGGCCGCCTGCGCCGAGTGCGACACGCATCGTGGGACTCCGATGATCCAGGTTGAGCAGGTAGATCCGGCGCGAAGTCCCCAGACCGTGCCGATGGTCTGCATGCATTGCAAGAACCCGACGTGCGCAAATTCATGTCCGGCCGATGCCATCAAGAAGGACGAAAACGGAATCGTGCATAGCAGCCTGAAACCGCGCTGCATCGCCTGCAGAAATTGCGAACTATCTTGTCCTTTTGGCGTGCCGATCGTGAAGGATGATATCCAGCTCATGCAGAAGTGCGACATGTGCTTTGATCGCACAAGCGTTGGTAAAAAACCCATGTGTGCGACCGTCTGTCCGACCGGCGCTCTCTTTTATGGAACCCACGAGGAAATCCAGCAGCTTCGTCCGAACAGCAAGCCAGTGAACCGCTGGCGTTTCGGAAAACAGAAAGTCGAGACGCGCGTTTACGTGATGGTTCCGCACGATGTGGACGAAATGGTCGTAGACTCGCCGGAGTTTGGTCAAACAGGAGCCGGCAGTATCCTGGATTCTGAACGCGATAGCGGGAGGGAGTTTTTATGAGCGACGAATCAGGCTGCGTCCACGAAAAATGGCGCGAGGATTTCCCGATCGGGAAGGATGCCGACGAGCAGATCTGCCGGCGGGACTTTATTCGCTTCCTCACTCTCGTGAGTGGAGGCCTGGCGCTGGGGAATGCCTCGATCTGGCTGAAGTCCTTGCGCCCGGTGGAAGGAACTTTCGACAAACTCGAGGTGTGCAAAGTCACTGATCTTGAACCCGGCTCGTGGACGGTATTTCAATATCCGGACGCAAAGACACCATCAATTCTGATTCGGCGGGAAAGCGGCGAGTTCGTGGCATTCCATCAGAAATGCCCTCACCTCGCCTGTCCGGTTTCGTACGAACGATCGGCCGACGGCCGGGGCGAGCAGATCAGCTGCCATTGTCATAATGGCAAATTCGACATCAACAACGGTCAGGGGGTCGCAGGCCCCCCAAGAGAACTCAGGCCTTTGCGAATGGTTCTCCTGGATATCGAGAACGACCGTGTATTTGCGACCGGACTCGCCGATTTCGGAGGAAAGTCATGAAGCGCCTGACAGCATCCGGGTCCGCCGCGGCTGCGACCGCCCGGCTGGTGATTGTTGCGGCACTCTGCGCGTTTCAATACTGGCTGCTGGCAACGACGATCGAGTCGCATCATGCCGGGAACCACCGTATTTCCCTATTTACCTTCATCGTATCGATGATCTGTTTTGTGAGCGGGGCAGCGCTGGTCGTTACCGGGGAAACCGGGGAACTCGCAACCCGAAAAATAGCGTCAAAAAAAGAGGGAAATCAAGATGACGGCTGACCCGACTCTTTCAGCAGGATCAACGAAACTCGAGAATAACGGCTGGATTCAGGTCTGGGAGCCTGAGAACGAACACTTCTGGAACGCAACGGGGAGAAAAATCGCTTATCAGAATCTCACGATCTCGATTGCGGCGCTCCTTCTTGCCTTTGTGGTCTGGATGGCATGGAGCACAGTGGTTGTTCAGCTTCCTAACATCGGCTTTCCTTTCAGCACCGAGGAACTATTTTGGCTTGTCGCACTTCCAGGGTTATCGGGTGCGACACTTCGTATATTTTACTCGTTCATGATTCCGGTTTTCGGCGGCCGCAACTGGACAGTCCTGACGACGGCATCACTTCTTGTGCCGGCCGTCGGGATGGCGCTGGCGATCCAGAATCCTGGCACCCCTTACAGCATTTTCCTTGTATTGGCCCTCCTGAGCGGGTTCGGCGGCGGGAACTTCGCTTCGAGCATGTCGAACATCAGTTTCTTTTTTCCCAAGGCGAAAAAGGGGTTCGCGCTTGGATTGAATGGCGGGCTTGGCAATCTAGGCGTCAGCGCTGTTCAATTCGTCGTACCGATCGTCATCACGAGTCCATGGGTGGCGCTCTGTTTTGGTCCTTTCGGAAAAACGTCTCAATCATTGGTAAAAGACGGCATCACCCAGCAGGTCTGGCTTCAGAACGCCGCATGGATATGGGTACCGTTCATCCTTCTCGTGACGATCGCGGCCTGGTTTGGAATGCACAACCTTGCAGTGGCCAAGGGCTCTTTTCGGGACCAAATGGGTATTTTCAAATGCAAACACAACTGGCTCACGGGCTGTCTTTATACCGGGAGCTTCGGTTCATTCATCGGATATTCCGCGGCATTGCCCCTGCTGATCAAAACTGAATTTCCGGAGCTTAACCCCTTGCAGTACGCGTTTATCGGGCCTTTGGTTGGGGCGCTGGCTCGCCCGATCGGTGGCTGGCTAGCGGACCGTATGGGGGGTGCCCGGGTTACTCTGCTGAGCTTCCTCGCTATGTCCGGCGCTGTCGCCGGAGTCCTCTATTTCATTACTCTGAAAAATGCCCCCTATGGTTTTGGGGGCTTTTTGGGAATGTTCATTCTGCTCTTTTTCACAGCGGGAATCGGAAACGGCTCAACTTACCGGATGGTTCCGGTGATCTTTCAAAATCCAAAGCAATCCGCCGCGGTTCTGGGCTTTATTTCAGCACTGGCGGCGTACGGCGCTTTCATCGTTCCGAAAAGCTTCGGTTATTCGCTGAGCCTAACAGGTGGAGCACAAGGCGCTTTCATCGGTTTTCTCGGCTATTATCTGTTTTGCGTACTCATTACCTGGTGGTTTTATGCTCGAAAAAACGCGATGACCCCGTGCTGACCCCTTGATACAATACTTGACTAAAACAGTATGAGATGATAAGACGTTCGTCCTTCCGGTTTTTCCGGCAGTTCTATGAGCCCATTTCATACCTTGGCATTCATGATTGGATTCACCTTCTGGGCTACGGTCACTCCGGCTCAAAGCGCAGCCCCGACCAGCATCTGTTACCTGTCTCTGAATACCGACGTTGAGAAAGCTACACTCGAAAAGCTTCTACGCAAGTCGTCGCCGGGAGTGCAAGTTCATGAGTTCCAATCCGAGGGCAATTCGCCTGAAGACAGCCTTCGAGAACTGATCGAATCAGGGAAACGTTGCGACGTTCTGGTCATCAGTGGTCATCACTCGGGTAGCTATTGGGGAGAACGCGCTGACGGACAGCTCAGATTGGAACTTCTCGAACAGTTTTCCTGTCATCACCCGGAATGGTTTTCAAATATAAAAGTTGTGTACCTTCAGGGATGCAGAAGCCTGGGATCGTCCGTCGCACGCCGAAGTGATGACGAGGTTCGGCGGGTTCTCGGTGCGCTGGAACGCGGTGAAGACCAGGGCGATGTGAATTCCGCTGATCTCGCCAGCGGGTTCGATTCGATTTATGACGAATTCGACCCTCTTCCAAAGCAACACGCGGCGATTTTTCCGAAGGCGAAGATATTTGGCTACACAGATACCGCACCTACGGCCGGTATTTCTGAATTCACGATTCCAAACCACCTCAAGAATGCCGCAAAACTGCTGTCCCGCCAAAGTAAGAAGCCGGCATCGGTGACCACGACGCTTTCGAAAATGCTGACGGCAAGCTCAACGAAAACCACTCAAATGTTCGGGCTGGCCTGGGAGTTCGCTGGCAAAGCCGGAAAACGTTATAAAATGGCCCACACCCCGAACTACGATCACTTCGCGTGGACCCTAGGCGTGCACGTTCAGCCGGATTTTCGCAACTCGGATGTCGGCGCAAAAATGCTTACGGACCGTTGCGAGTTTTTGACTGAAGAGGACTGGACGAAAAAGAAGGAGAAGGCCCTCGAAGGGATGCTCAGCTCCGAAGAGCTCATTACCATGAACCTCGGTGTACTTCGGGAATCCCTGAACGATCAACTGGCCGCCTCTGAAATGGTCGAGAAACTCAGATCATCGGCAACCTTTCAAAAACTTCTATCCAAACGGATTTCGAATCAAAGACTCAGCTTACTCGGAAGACTCAAGTTTTATGAAATGTATTTAGCGACTCGCATCGAGAATCAAAGTGATCCGTACTTAGCGGATCTATTGAAGCAAACCTACCCAGTCTTAAGCTCCTCTGATGACAGTGACGCGATGTATGACGTCCAAATGACTCTCCTGGATTCATTTCCTCTGAGAAATGACGAACAACTTTTCTCGCTGGATAGAGTAGCGAGGGAAGAATTTTATCGCCATGCCATTCACTGGATTACAAATACCGGCGAAATAGCCACCAATGCCATACTAGGCCGATTGACGCTCGAGCCGGAATTCTTCCGGCTATTGAAACAGGAAATTCAACGAACGGATGACAACCTCTCGCTCAGAACTTTGCGACTGTCCTGGGGCCCCTACGTACAATCCAAAGATGTAGGTTTGCTGACGAATGCCCTGCGTGAACACGCGGTACTCGGTGATTTCGCAAATGAGATTTTCACAAAACTCGTCAGCATGCCTGAGTTGATTCCGGTCTTTTTCAGGACGATCGATGAGCTGAATACGTCTCGCTCGGATCGCCTGGTTTCCCAATTTTTCAGTGAATTAGCGTATGCGCAGCTGGGTAGTCGCGACTTAAGTCTTCTCAAAAGCAAGTTGACGGATCCTGTCTTCCTGGAAAGCTTGCTCTCAAGCATTCCAAAAAGGACCGAGGTGTCTCTGGTCGAGTCGACTTATTATACGGACATTCACCCGTTTATTTCCGCTGATTCAGCCCCCATCCTATTCAAATACATGGGAACGCTGATCGAAGGGATCCCTCTTCTGACGCTGGCGAGACTGCAAACAGCTCAATCTGAAACTTTCTTGCTCGAAAAACTGAATACCGGAACTCCAGCTGAACAGATATCGGTCATGAAGATCTATGGGACGGGAGACCGACGCACCCCGGAAGCCGCAAGGCCGGTTCTCGAACGCTTTGCCGAAACCGGCTCTTCTGAATTGCGCGCCTGGGCCCGACGGGCCATTTGGCGAATAACACATTGATTGAACCCTACTCCACTCCCATCACGGGCGACTCCTCTTTCACCCCGGAAACTTTCTTCATCATGCGACCGGTCCAGTTGCGCAGCTTCTCGATGTAGGCATATGCAGCCGGAACGACGACTAACGTGAGAAGCGTTGATGTCACCAATCCGCCGATGACCGCAATTCCCATACTGGTGCGCTGCTTACTGGCTTCATTCAACCCGATGGCAACCGGAAGCATCCCGGCGATAAGAGCCAGGGACGTCATGATGATCGGACGCAAACGGGTTCTTCCCGCCTCGACGATCGAAGTGGCAAGGTCCTTGCCCTTTGCCATCTGCTGGTTGATGTAATCCACCAGCAGAATCGAATTCTTCGTCGCGATCCCGAGAAGCATCACGCAACCGATCATCGAGAACATGTCAAACGATGAGCCCGTGATGGCCAGGCCATAAAATGCCCCGCAAGCGGCCAGAGGCAGGACCAGCAGAATAGCAAACGGAGTGATGAAGGACTCATAGAGGCTCGCAAGGACCAGAAAAATGAAAAGGGTCGCTAAACTTACCGCAAAAATAATGCTCTTCATCAGTTTCTGAAGTTCTTTCGCCTGCCCCACAAACTCATAACGAACGCCCGCAGGCAATTTGACTTCTCCGCTTGAGAAGAGCGCATTGAAGTCCTCCATGGCCTTCGCCATACCGCGGCCTTTTGGATTCAGACCGGCCGAGAGCTGAATGTACCGCCCCCGATCCTGCCGATAGATGCTTGCCGGACCTTCGGTCTCCACTGCTCGCGCCACATCCGCAAGCCTGACCAGGCGGTTATTGATGTTCGGAATATAGGTCTGATCAAAGTTCTGTTTCAGGTTCTTCTCCGAGTCCCGGAGGCGCACCCGAATGTCATACTCCTGTCCCTTTTCGCGAAACACCGCAGCCACCATTCCCTCGATCTGCGTTCGAAGCTCAGAACCCATGGATGTGGTGGACACTCCCAGGAGCTCCCCTCTCTTCTTGTCGACAACGACCCTGAATTCAGGCTTTCCAGGGCGAAAACTGATATCCACGTCCTTCAAGTCAGGATGGTTCTTCATCCGTGCCAGCACCTGGGTCGAAACCTCTTCCAGAGAATGGAGGTCAGTGCCGACAAAGTTCACGTTGAACGGCTGCTGGCCGCTTCCCATACCACTCGTGTCCTGAACCTTGTAATTGAACTCGGTATGCTTTTTCATCGCCCCGCGCATGACGTCCTTGAAGGCGGAGGTGTTCATCGATCGTTCTTTCGAGGGAACGAGACGAACGAAAACGGAAGCCATATTGGGCTCGCCGTTCGTGCCGCCCACGGTAAGAACGGTCTCCTGGACTTCCTTATGAGTCCGGATTTCCTGGTCGACGGCAGCTGCGACGCGATTCATGATCTGGAGATCAGTTCCCGGCGGCATGTCCAGATTCACCGCAAGCTCGCCCGTGTCCGAGGCAGGCACGAAATTCTTGGGCACGCCCGAAAGTACGACAAAGCTTCCCAGGAAAATCAGGAACGCGATCCCGAGCACGCTCAAAGGATAGCGCTGGGTGACGCCGAGAATCCGAACGTAAAGCGCCTCGAGTCTGTTCTGAAATCGGTCAAACGATTCCAGAACGCCCCGTACGGCGCGACTCAGCAAATTTTTTGCTTTTGGTTTCCGATGAAGACTACCTGCAAAATAGGCCGAAAGCATCGGCGCCATGGTCAGTGAATCGATCAAGCTGATTGCCATCGCAAAACAGATGGTGAGACCGAACTCCTTGAAGAACTGGCCGACAATGCCATCCAGAAAAGCGATCGGGCCGAATACCGCAACCACCGTGGCACTCGTCGCAATCACGGCCAGAGTGACTTCCTTCGTGCCGCGGCTCGCCGCCTCGCGTGGAGACTCGCCGAGCTCGATATGACGGAATATATTTTCCCGGACCACGATCGCATCATCGACCAGGAGTCCGACGGCCAGGCTCATTGCAAGAAGGGTCATGATGTTGATGGTGAAACCAGCCGCCAGCATGAGGATGAAAGCGCCGAGCAATGAATTCGGAAGCGCGATGCTCGTGATGAAAGTAGACCTTCCGCTTCCAAGAAAGAAATAAACCACCAGGATCGTCAGCACGATTCCGAGCACGATGGACTCACTGACGTCATCCACGTTGGCCCGAATCGGCTTGGCCCCGTCCTGCACCACAGAAAGGGAAAAACCCTCCACCCGGTCCTTGAACATCTGGTTGATTTTGGCCGCTCGCTCTTTCACGTTATCAACGACGGCGACCGTATTCGCACCCGAACGTCGGAAAACGGACAGGGTAAGCGCCTGTTGTCCGCCCACAAATGTTCTAGTTTTCTCCTCGGTCAGGCCATCGCGGACTTCTCCCATGTCCGAGATACGAACGGGAGTTTCATTCCCGAAGAAATTTACAAGAGTCGATCCGATATCCTTCAAGGACTCGAACTCACCCAACGTTCGCACGTCGGAGTCCTTGCCTCGGAAATTGGATTTTCCGGCCGGGACATTCTTCCCCGCAGCGCCAATGCGGGAAACAATCTGGCTTGCCGATATGCCGTAATTCTTGAGCCGGTCTCTTTCGAGCAGAATCTGGATCTCGCGTTTCTGGCCGCCAAGGATATCCACCAGCGCGACATCCTTCACCTGCTCCAGCATAGGCTTCACGTCGTGTTCGACCAGGTCGTACAGCTCCGCCGGTTTCAGCTTGCTGGCGGACACCGCGATCCTGACGATAGGCATATCAGCGGGATCGAACGTACGGACCATTGGCTCCAGAATGTCCGTTGGCAGCTTGGATTTCAGCATCGCGACCCGGTCACGGACCTGCTGTTCCGCATACTTGATGTCAGTATCCAGAGTGAATTCAGCGATGATGATGCTGACACCCTCACTGCTGGTCGATTTTAAACTGTTGAGGCCGCCGAGCGTACTGACGTTGTCCTCAATGGGCTTGGTCACCAGCGCTTCGATCTCGTTGGGACCGGCGCCCGGGTAAACGACACTGACCGCGACAATCGGGAAGTTGATATCGGGATAGAGGTCCACACCCAGTCTTTTGAGGGAAATCGCGCCCAAAACCAGCAGGAGAAAGAATACCGACGTGATGAAAACGGGCCTTTTGATTGAAAGATCTGGGAGATTCATAGATCACCTCGAGGGGAGTAAGTCTTCATCTGTGCGTGCAAGTTCAGGATCTGGCCGACAATCTGTATCCGTCTGAGCTGCGAGCCAAGGTAATCCTGCTCAAAAAGGAAAACCTGATAGGTCGTGCTCTGCCCGCGACGCTGACGCGACCGCTCTAGTTCAAATTTTCTGAGCTGGATTCTTTCAAGATCCAAAACGGCTGCAAAGCGCTCCTTGGCTTCCTTAAACCGGGTACTCAGATCCTTCCAATCGATTTCCTGATCAAGAAGCCGTCGCTGGAAATTCACTTCCGTACCCAGGACCTCCTTGGCGTACCCGGCCCTTACGGCTGAAGTGGCCCCCACGTCCAAGGGTACGCTGAACCTCAACCCGACGGCCACATAGGGATGCTGGGTGGTGAAAGTATTCGACACTGCGCTTCCGAATGCAGGGGCGTTTCCGTTGGTGGAAAGATTCGAAAAAGCGTCCAGAGTTGGCAGCTGCCTGTCCCGCGCCGCTTCGCTTGCGGCAATCGCAGCCGATCTGGCAGCCTCCGCAGCAAGCACGTCTTCGCGTTTCTCGACCCTTTCAGGAGCAATCAAGGCCAGAGCCCGATCCGGCTCCGGAAGGCCGACCTGCTCAGGTACTTCATCGCTGTCGATTCCGCGCGCTGAATTGAACGCTCTGCGAGCGGCATGTTCCTCGTCCAAAGCAGCCTTCAAATCGAGCTCCCTCGCTTTCACAGCAGCCACCGATTGAAGGAGGTCAGACTCCTCTGATAATTCAAGCTTCACCCGGCTTGCGATGAAATCCCGGATTTTAACAGATCGATCGACGCTTTGCTCCTGCACCTTCATGGAGTCCCTGGCCAGAGCAAGCCGCCAATACCGGGACTCCGCGTCCGCGAGAGTGACCTTCGTCAAGTAAGCGTTATTCAGAGACACGGCCCTGGCCTGAGAGTTGATGGCATCCGCTGAATATCGAGTTGAACGCCCGAAGCCGTTTCTCCAAAGATGCTGCGTGAGCTCAAGCGAGAGGCCTGATATCACAGAACCCGGGCTCGCAAGAAGGGTCGGGCTTGCTCCGTGAATCGTCGCATCGTTCAAGCTGTAAGACAACTTTCCCTCCAAGCCGAAGTCCGTGGTCTTGCTGACGCCCAGAGAAAAAGTGTTCGTGACGGACCTGTTCCCCTGAAGTGATGGAACGCTCGTTTGTCGTCGATCATCGGCGTGCTGAAGATTCGTGAACAGCTGAGGAGCGTAAACCAACGAGCCTTCGTTGGAGCGCCCACCGGCACCCTGGCTGTTCAGAACCGCTCCTTGGTAACCCTGATTGTTTCGCTGAACCTGCTCCAGATAAGTTTCAAGACCAAACGGTTGCGTCGCGTCCGCCGCGAACGCCGAAACACTGATTATCGCCGGCAGGGCCAGCACGATGAGTTTTCGCATGCACTACTCCTTGAAGAACTGATCTTTTCTGATGATGCCGCCCAAGAAAATTCGTAACGTTTCCTTCACCCATTTACTCCGAAAATCCGCGTGAATCACGGCGATCTCAGCCCGCTCGCGGGCTATGCGATCCCATTCCGTAAGGTTTGAAATCTGACTGAAAAGCATCGTGGCCGCGAAGAGAGGGTCAACATCCGCCGCAATCAGCTTTCTCTTCCTGGCCTGAGTCAGGAATTCAACCATTGTAAGAAACATCGAATGAAAGACATTATGAAAGATATCCTCACTTCGACGGTGCAGAAGCTGCGCTTCCCGTTGGATGATCTGAACTCGCTCAGGCTCCTGGGCGATCACATCTGAAACTTCCTGGAGATAAATTTGAAGCCGGACACGGACCTCCTCTGCCGAATGAGGCGGTTGGAGCGTGGCGCGGGTCGCATCCAGCCTTGATTTACCGAAGTCCTCGATAATCTTCCGCAGGAGACCTTCTTTGCTTTCAAAATGATAGTGAATCGCCGCGCTATTGACGCGAGCTTCATCACAGATCTCTTTCGTCGAGGTTCCGTCGAAACTTTTTCGCGCGAACAGGCGTATCGCCGCGTTCAGTATCCTTTTAGGGGTGTCATCCACTGCGGTTGCTTTTGCGAGGGCCATGAACTCTCCTGGAGGCCTGTCAGGATAAAGTGGACTGCCCGATAAATCAAACGTTCATTTGAATTTTTAAAGTACCTACTTGATGGCGCTCGTCCGCCCATTTTTGCATTTACTTATCGATTCAAATAGCTACCATTTCCAATCGAATGCGAACGTCGAACCGGCGAAAATTATTTTCGACATTGATTCTTATGGTGACGGTCTCCTACGCCGTCCAGTCGTCCGCCCTATGCCGCCTGGACTTCGGTGCGAGCAGTCATGACCACGAAGAAGAGCTGATCGCACCGGACGATTTTCCCGAAGAGCACGATTCAGAGGTCCATGCTCACAAGCACCGGCATTCGCCGGATGAATCCGAGCACGAACACGGGCACGAACATCCTGCCCATCCGGTCAGTTCGATCGTTTTTTTCGAACACAATATTGCGAAAGACTCGTCACACTCCATCACTCCTCCTGGCTGCACCGATTCCGCGTTTCACCAGGACGCGCAGGTATTACTGAGCCACGAACTCGCCACGATTTTCCGCCCTCCGATTGCGTAAACATCTTCAGGGCAATCTCACGCACTATTCACTGAAAAACGCACAAGAACCGCAAAGGGTTTTTCGCTCGCGGTTCGGAGAGGTAATATGAAAATTCTAAAACTACTTTTACTCCCCGCACTCCTTTACCTGGCCGGTTCGGATGCTTTTGCTCACGGCATGTCGGCCGCGGACAAGCAATCGATGCTGGACGGTGGGTACCTGCGGTACATCTGGCTGGGCGCGACCCATATGCTGACCGGGTACGACCATCTGTTGTTTCTTTTCGGGGTGGTATTCTTCCTCGAGACATTCAAGGACATCGTGAAGTTCATCACGGTGTTCACGGTCGGCCACAGCATCACTCTGATTTTCGCGACATTCCTGGGAATCACGGCAAACTACTTTCTCATCGACGCCGTGATTGCCCTGAGCGTCTGCTACAAAGGGTTCGACAATAACCAGGGTTTCCGGAACTATCTCGGTATCAAAGCCCCGAGCCTGCTTGCCATGGTGTTTGGATTCGGCCTGATCCATGGGTTCGGATTATCGACGCGGCTTCAGCAGTTGCCCCTCGGTGATGACTCCATGCAGATGCTCCTGCGAATCCTGTCCTTCAATGTAGGAGTTGAAGTGGGGCAGATCGTCGCTCTTACATTCATGTTATTGCTCCTTTCAAGCTGGAGGCGAATCCCCTCCTTCCATAAATTTAGTCGTGTCGCGAATGATGGGCTGATGTTTCTCGGACTCATGCTCATGATCATGCAGCTGCACGGCTATCTGCACACGACTGGGCCGGATGAATTTGGATTCGCCGAAGACAATCATGCGCATCACCACGTGAAGTTGACCTCTGAATCAAACCAAGAAGGAACTCTGAATTATGAAGACATTCGATAAAACAGTATTGGCGGCCATTGGACTTTTTTTCGGAACAATCCCTGCTTTTGCAGGAGCCGGACACGACCACGGTCACAAAGGGCACTCTCATGGTGCTGCAGCGGCATCTGAGTCGCGGATCGTGGAGCTTGCGACCGCCGAAGTGAAAGGCCTCGTGAAAAAACAGAAGCTGGAAAGCTCCTGGGACAAAGTCGCGGTCAAAAACGTTTCCCGGGCAGGGACCCTGAAGCACTGGGTGGTTCAATATGAAAACGCCGCGATCAAGGACGCATCGAAGAGCAATCTGTACGTGATTCTGACACCCGAGGGGACTGTCAAAGCAGTCAACTTCAAAGGCATCGAGAAGCCCCACTCACACGGGAGTGGCGCGCCACACGTACACTGACCTCTTCACAATGACGCCAGAGGCGCTCGCACAGATCACTCTCTTCGTGAGCTCTGTCAGTTCAGCAACCGTTTTACCGGGCAGCTCAGAGGCTGTTTTCGCCGTCCTTTTGATCAAAGGCCACCCCTGGCTTTCATGCTTGATCGTGGCATCCATCGGAAACTGGATAGGCGGCATGACCTCCTATGGGATCGGCCGATTGGGCCGGTGGTCCTGGATTGAAAAATTGGGCGTCAAAGAGGCCCAGGTGCGAGCGCTTCATCAAAGGCTGGAGCGCTGGGGAAGCCTGGCCGGGCTACTGGCCTGGCTACCCGTCATCGGCGATGGGATCATGATCGCGCTTGGTTTTTTTCGTGTTCGTCTGGTTCCGGTCGCACTGTTCACGTTTTTCGGCAGGCTCATTCGTTACGGCGCCGTCGCCTATCTGACCCTGCTTGTAAACGGCTGACACTCTCGCCTTGACCTGAAACCTGCCTGCGGGCAACTTAGTTTGGATGCGTGAACTCCGGATGAAAGGCGGATTTGCTTTTGCCCTGAAGAACTATCGCGCTGCTTTCATAGCCGCGTTCTTCTTTGGCTGCATCGCCCCTGGGACGAAACTCCTGGTACACAACCTCCCGCCTCAGAGTACGGCTGGAATCCTGTACTTTTTTGCCGGTATCGGGATGCTCGCCATCCTGCTGGCGAAGAAGGAGCTTCTTCCGTCCCTCGCACACATCAAACCAAAAGACGGAAAATGGCTTTTTGCCGCCACTTTGTTCGGCGGCATTCTCGGCCCTGCCTTCTTGACCTATGGCCTGCTCAGCATCCGGGGATCAACCGCCTCGCTGCTACTCAACCTTGAATCCGTTCTGACCTCGCTGATAGCCTGGTTTGTTTTCAAAGAGCATTTCGAAAAGAAGATTGTCTGGGGCATGCTGTTCATTATTTCAGGCTGCGTGATTCTCTCCTGGAGCGCTCAGGCTAGCGGCGGGCAGGACAGCCTCACAGGCGTTTCATTGATCGCTCTTGCGTGTCTGTCCTGGGGCATTGACAACAATGTCACGAGAAACATTGCCCACCTCAATCCGGTACTCACCGCCTCGATCAAAGGGGTTATCGCGGGGTCGTCAAACCTCGCTTTAGGTTTTCTCATCGGTGAAAGGTTCGGCCTGAATATCCAGATCCTTCAGGCCGGACTGCTCGGTTTTCTGGGCATCGGCGTGAGCCTCGTTGCGTTTATCATCTCACTCGGAACCATCGGAACTGCCAGAACCGGAGCGGTGTTCTCGACGGCTCCCTTTGTCGGGGCTATTTTATCCGTTCTCGTCCTGGGTGAAGCCGTTTCCATTCCTTTCATTCTTGCACTCGTATTGATGGGCTTCGGGGTGATGTGCCATTTAAGTGAGGAACACCTCCATGAGCACAGTCACCCCGCTTTGGAACACAGTCACGAACATGCCCACGACGAACATCATCAACACGCCCATGATGCCGACGATCCCCCGGGAACCACGCATAACCATAAGCATCGGCATGTTGCGGAAACCCATCAGCACCGTCATTTCCCCGACATTCACCACCTGCATGAGCATGAGCAATAGGTTGAAGAGCGGAAGCGGCTCATTTAAAAGCCCAACGCATTCTCGCAGTTCGTTTTTGCCACGGATAAGGTGAGCGAAACGAGATAAAGCTGCATCTTCGCAATTCTCGTGAAAGTCTGACCGGAGTCAGCACCGCCGGCCATAAGATGAAAAGTTTCGGCCGAATCCCGAACATCTATCAACACCTCTCTTCGACCGCTATTCAAAAGATCGTTTTCCAATTTCGTCAACGAACGATTCAGCGTGGAGAACATTTCGCTGGAGGATTGGACCAATGGAATGACTTTCCGTGTAAGCGGAGAATCAGACTCACTTCCAATAAGCTCCTGCGCCTTTAAAATCTGTTCCAGACAGATTTCTGCCGGAGTTTTATCCGGAGTCTCGCTCGCGTAGGACGAGGAGGAAATGACGGCTGCCAATATTATCGGCAAAACGAAGAACTTTTTTGTTTTCATTGGGCACCTCCCGTTTTCTGGAGGACACAACGAATCTGCAGAATGACGATCTCTCTTTTGTTCTTGTCAGGGGTCATGGAGAACTGAAGCCTCACCTCGTTCTGATACGAGAGAACTCCATATGCACTGACGCGCTGGAGATCCTCCGTGACAACCGTGATACTCAATTGGCCATTCCCGCTGTAGTAAGGAAAATAACCGGGCCCGTATTCAGTCTTCTTCAAAGGGCGCCCCGCGTTTCCTTTTCCATCGGCGCTGAGCCTGATTTCCTCGCTGAGTCCAGGACCCGGCACGTTGGTGATCGTGGTGTTAAGAATTTCATATTCCGATTCGCACACCAGGGTATCTCCGATGAATTCTTCGGCTTGAGCCGAGAAACTCAGCAGGAGCAGAGACATGACAAACCATTTTCCAATTCGAGTTTTGTTCTGTTTCATAAGTTTCACTTCCTTTCCTTGAAGGCGAAACTACAGGCCTCAACGCCATGCGTCACGAAACAGCCCGTGACAGGCCGGTGCCCAAAACTGTCAACCCCGTGGACAGCTGCGGAACTTTTGAGCGGAATAACACCCTTTCCACTTATGAAAACCGATAGTTATCACCACTTCCGAGGAACATACCCTCGGCATGAGCCTTGCGTTTAAGACCTTCGGTGAATGAGAAACCCAGCTTAGAAAAGCAGACCCAGGCACGCACAAAAACCGAAACGGTGATTTCGGCTCAAGGCCAAGTTCTGCCTTCTGAAGTAGACCATAACACCCAGATTTATCTCGCACGAACGGCTGAGAACAACGCGAGAAAGGCCGAAGCCCTTCTCTACACGGAACCTGCCGACCCCTTTCAGGAACTGCGCACGCTCCTTTCACGCGGACAGTTTGAAGATGCTGAAAAAAAACTGGCTGAATTGAACTCCTCGCTCGATGCAACGGCGGTTCATTCGCGAGTGGAACTCTACCTCGACCAATCACGACTTGCGGCTTATCGCAATGACTGGATGAAGAGTCTTGAACTCTGCAACGAAGGGCTCGCACTCAATCCCACAGTTGTCACGCGAATGACCCTGCTACAGGTACGGTCTCTTGCACTTTTTGAGTTGGGCCAGTTCGCCGGCGCTCGAAAGGATATCGACCTGATCTCATCGCTTGCGACCCTCTTTCCTGCAACGCCCAATGCCTTCTACGCCGGTGTACTGAAAGCTCGCATCGCAGCAAGGACGGGCGGAGTGCAGGCGGGCTTTGCTCAACTGATGCCCCTGAGAAAACACCTGCAGCAAGCCACTAGCGGCGGCCGGGATCTCCTATTGACCCTTCTTCGGACCGAAATCGATTTACTTCGCCTGAACGATCAGAACATCACCGCTCACGCTGTGGCCTGTTTCGTGCTGGCCGAACAGATGGGCGATGAACTTTATGCAGGATTGGCGTTTCTTGATCTTTATCTTTCAGTTTCCCTGGAATTTCGGAAAGCACTCGAAGGAACTCTGAAGGTCTATTCCTCCCGTTTCGAAAAGTTACGATCACTTCTGAACGAAGTAGAAACAGGGATTCCTGGATCGACCTCCTCGAAAACCATCAAGATGGCGGTAGCCATAGCCGCGTCGCCTGATTTTTTATCACAGGCCGCTTTGACGGCACCTCAGCAAATCAAGAGTCTCGTTCTGCTGTCTGCACATCAGGTGATCGAGCTTGATCCGTTTCGGATACGCACCACCGAATTCCAGGAAAAAGCCATGGCGGTCCTGCAGATCATGAAAGCGGAACCCATTTTGAAAGCAGAATTGATGAAACGAGTATGGAACGTGAAATACTCTTCTCACCTTCATGACTCAGTCCTGAGAACGACTTTCACTCGCTTGAGAAAAACGACGGGCGCAACGATCCGATCAGCCGAAGGCAAGGTCACGCTGGAAGGGGTTCTGATCCTTCCATGAAAAAACATCTGATATCGCTTCTAATACCGCTTCTTGTACTACTGGGATCGGCCACCGCGGTGATCGCATCCTTTCATGAACAGGAGCTGGTCGAGCAGTTGAAGGCGCTGTCTACGCCCGCTGAATGCCAGGTTGAAATTTCCACGATGAGCAACCTCCTGGCGGAATATGATCGTGCGGGCGAACGAAACCGGGCGCGCACCGCAAAGAATATCCAGAAGAAGATATTCATCAGCTTACAAACCGCACAGCAGAGCCGTCCTATCTGCTTCAAGCCTCTAGCCCGGCTTTATGCGGTCGGAGCCGTGTATCTGGTCGGACGTGATCGCTTTCAGAATGACTACGCCGCCGCCCTTTCCGCCCTGGCAAATGCAAACCTTTTGGAACCCGTCACCGCCGAAATGCGGGCGGAACTGGGAGGTCTCTGGCTGAAGGACATTCTGGGCGCTTATGACTGTTCAGAGACCCGAATTTTCTTCGAGCCTTTTCAAACTCCCGTGAATCTTGGGGTGACCTTAATCCATGAACTGGATCATTTGTTGCGCGATAAGCTTTTTAACTTGTCCCGAACAATGCTTCGGATGCGGGACTCGATCCTTCTTGATGAATCCCTGGCCTCGCTTCACGGAGCCTATGCCGGCTTGCGTGTGACCACTGAACTCACTTACCATCGACGATGGCAATGGAACCCCTTTCAGGGAGTCATGGAGACCGTTCACCCTTTTACATTTGAGAGTGACAACAATCTTTACTCGAAAAACGGCAACCTCAACAAGATCTGGACAGCCATTCCGCTGGATGAGGGTGGCTTCAAACATGCCTTGTCCTTTATTGGATTCATCAGAAAAACGCTGGTCGAGTATCAGATGGTTTCCGAATACCGAAACATTTTTCGAGTGGTTGAAAAAACCTATTTCGACGGCGTGGCTCCGCGTCTTTCGGAGATGAGCTTCAGGACCCTGTCCGACTTTCTGAGCGCGCATCACACGGAAGTGGAGCCGATGGAGCTTTGGTTCAAGGAGAACCGATACCACTCGAGTTTGGATCCAAAAAAGCGGAAACGTTTCGTATCGGAACTGTCAAATCCTTCCAGCCCGGTACGGAGGAAATCTTCTTCATGCGAACTTTTTGAACGCGCCTTAGCAAACGGCGAGCTTGATGATTACCTCGGCAACCGCCTGAAACCAGGAACAGAAGGAGTGCGACCGGGGACCGAGGGCGTACGCCCTGGCACAGAGGGAGTGCGCCCCTCACTGACTGCCCAGCCCTGTCTGAAACCTTCAGCAGAGTTTTGAACGTGCAGTGACACGGTACGATTCTTGATCGTTTCTTGTGCTCATGACACGAGTCATCCTCATAGCCTTGTCGTGGCTGCTGTTTGGCACATCCGCACGGGCTGTCGAACCTTCCGAAATGACGGCCATAAGCGTGAGCGTGCCTCTCGGCGAGCTGCAATTCCACCTGGTTCCGGAGTGGAAAGACCTGTCATCGGTTGAGCAGGGGTTTCGAATGATTCGCGATGCGGCGATTCTTAAAGTCGGGTCAGAGCTTCGCCCGATTCCCTGGAACAATATCGGCGACGGGTGCTGGCCACGCGCAGCACTGGCTTCAGGGCTACTCGAAAATGCCGGATTACGCCGTCCCGCCAAACTTTTCGTTTTCGGACCTCTTTACGTCTCCACGGTGAACCACGCCGCGGGCTGGTGGTACCACGTCGTCCCCATCGTCGCGGCAGAAGGGCGGGTTTTTGTCCTGGACCCAGCCGTGAACCCCGATCGCCCACAGACGCTGGACGAATTCATGTCCCGCATCATTGCTGATCCCGACGATGCCACTTTGAGCATCTGTAACCCGTTTGCCTACCTTCCATGGAGCATGTGCTACGTCAGCGGTCCATCAGAAGAAGAGCCGGCTGAATCGGACATTTTGCCTTATCTCTAGGAGAAGCCACCACCCTATCTGGACAATTCGCCCGTAATTCGGTTGTCGAAATCACCAGAACGGTGCAAAACTACCCCCCTATGACCAACGAGAACAATCATAACGAAAACGACGATTTCGAAAACGAGCCGGCGAAAAAAGCCCGGTCCGACGAGTTTGCTCAGATGCTCGCCGAATCGTTCAGCAAGCCGCAGAAAAAGCTGTCGGTCGGTGACAAAATCCAAGGCAAGATCCTGGTGCTGGGCAAAGAAGACGTTTTTGTCTCTACGGGCGGCGCGAATGACGCAATGATGAAGCGGCAAGACCTGCTCGATGCGGACGGCAAGGTTCCCTACCAAGTGGGCGACACGGTGGAGGTGTACGTCACTCAGATCCGCGGTCCGGAGATTTCCGTTTCCACCAAGAAAACAGCCAAAAATCTCGCCGACGACCTTGAGGATGCGGCTGACATGATGCTGCCGGTCGAAGGTCGTGTTGCCGAAATCTGCAAAGGCGGATTCCGGGTCACTCTCATGGGCAATAAGATCGCCTTCTGCCCGATCAGCCAGATGGATACCCGGCGAATCGAGGGCGGCGAAGAGTACATTGGAAAGAAATTCGAATTCATGATCACCAAGTTCGCCGAGGGTGGTCGCAACATCGTCGTGTCCCGCCGAAAACTCCTGGAAGAGCAGCGTGGCGAAACCGAGGGATCATTCGCCGAAGAGCACAAGGAAGGCGACGTTCTGAACGGCACGGTCACACGAATCGAGAAATTCGGTGCGTTTGTTTCCGTGGCGCCGGACGTGGACGGACTCGTACACGTTTCCGAAATCGCCTGGTCCCGCGTGAACGATCCGCATGAAGTCCTGCATGTCGGCCAGGGTGTGACGGTCAAACTTCTTAAGATGGAAAACTCTGAAGAAGGACGCCTCAAGATTTCACTTTCCATCAAGCAGGCCGGAACAGAACCGTGGTCAAGTCTTCCCTCGAAGATCGAAGCCGGACAAACGATCGAGGGCAAGGTCACCCGTTGCGTGAAGTTCGGAGCATTCGTGGAACTCGCGCCCGGCGTCGAGGGTTTGATTCCGATGTCCGAAATGAGCTATGGTCGCCGCGTTGTCCGGTCAGATGAACTGGTCAAGGAAGGCGAACGCGTCACCGTAATGATCAAGGACGTGAATCCCGAGACTCACCGCATTTCGCTCTCGTTGAAAGATGCCGGCGGGGATCCCTGGGCCATGGTTTCTTATAAATTCCCGGTCGGAACGATCGTTACAGGCAAGCTCGAAAGACGTGAGCCTTACGGCCTCTTCATCAGGATTGATGACGGCGTGACGGGTCTCCTTCCGAAATCCAAGGCGATGGAGAATGCGGAATTCCCTTTTGAAAAGCTCAAGATCGGTGATGACGTCACGGTCCAGATCGGCGAACTCAGACTTGAGGAGCGGCGGATTTCCTTCGATGTTCCCGGTGATCCGAACGCGGAAGACTGGAAAAAACACGTTCAGCAGTCAAGCGGTTCCCTTGGCACGCTGGGTGGTAGCTTCGGCGGTGCTTTTGGTGCCGCGCTGAAGGGCGCACTCGAGAACAAAGACAAGAAAGATAAAAAGAAGGGCAAATAGCTTTGTCCCGGACGTTTGAGTGAAATACGACAAGATCGGTATATTCGATTCGGGCTTTGGGGGCCTCACCCTTTTCAAGTGCATCCAAAAAGCACTTCCCCAGTTTGATTATGAATACCTCGGTGATAATGCCCGTACGCCTTACGGGAACCGCTCATTCGATACCGTACTCAGATTCACCACCGAAGGCGTGGAATTTCTGATCGATCGCGGTTGTCGGCTGGTGATCATCGCCTGCAATACGGCTTCGGCACGAGCACTGCGATCGATTCAGCAAACCTGGCTTCTGAAAAGACAGCAGACCGATCCAGGCTTGCGTGTGCTTGGCGTTATTCGGCCGACCGTGGAACAGATGGCGAGGCTCAGCGCTTCGCATTCAATGGCTGTCTGGGCGACACCGGGCACGGTCAAGTCAGACAGCTTCGTTCTCGAAGCGCAGAAATACGCACCGGGCACAGAACTGATTCAAACCCCCTGCCCTCTGCTCGTGCCTTTGATCGAGGCCGGAGAACTCAGCGGACCTGGAGTCGAACATTATATTTCCAAATACTGGCAGGAAACCCTTGCTCAGCACCAACGCTCACCGTCCCGGAAAATCGATTCTCTTCTTCTGGCCTGTACGCATTACCCGTTACTTTTGCCGGCAATCCGTAAGGTCGTACCTTCGGACGTCAAAATCGCCACTCAGGGCGAGATCGTGTCCGCAAGCTTGAAAGATTACCTCGGGCGTCACTCCGAAATGGCGGCTCAGCTTTCACAAAATGGATCGACCACTTACTTCACCACAGACCAATGCGAGTACTTCGACCAACTTGCCCAGATCTTCATGGGCCATACCGTCACCTCGCAAAAGGCTGACTTAGCCTCTCCATGAAAAAACGATGAACCATCGGTCGCGAGCGGAAACTCTGTGCATAACGCGAGGATAGCACAGCCACTCTAAAAAGGGCTCGTTGCCTTGTAAATCACTTAACTTAAGCACTCGTTCTTTAGGGCCGAACGGTAGGCATGCGAACGCGCCCGTGGCCCTTGGTGATACTGGCTGCTCTCCACTTACTTGGACCTGTTTTCAGCACAATGCTCGTGGCTGCGTTGCTGAAGATGGACTATACCGATTACCTGGTGCGCTGGTTCAGCATGGCCTCCTGGACGAACGTTGCCATCGTGCTGCTTCCCTATCCGATCGCGGGCATCGCAATCTATATGGTGAGACCCTGGAGCTATCCGGTCTTTTTAACCGTCACAGCATTCCAAACCTACTCGGATTTGATGACCTGGTGGAATGTCCCTCATCATTTTTCGTTACCGCTCGCCCTTGCACTTACAGTGACCAATGTCGGGCTCGTCAGCTATTTCCTGATTCCGGCAGTGCGCACGACCTACTTCAATGCGCGCATCCGATGGTGGGAATCCAAGCCACGCTACGAAATTCACACTCCCGCCGTGCTCAAATCAGCCGCCGGTGAAATGAAATGCACGATCACCAATCTCTCTGAAGGCGGCGCCTTCATAAGAGCTTCAAAAAAGCTTCAGCCCGACCAGGAGTTCGAACTCCACTTCTTTCTTTTTCGTCGCGCTATTTCTGTTCATACGAAAGTGGTGCATCGGCGCTGGAAAGGAATGCGAGGATATGGACTGGAGTTTGTCCACACGCCCTCATCACGAAAAGAGTTTGCCCGGATAACGGGGGGGATGCGGCTGCTCGGCGCACAGTCACCGGCTGCTCACCAGAGCTTCAGGGATTTCGCGAATTGGTTTTATCGTGCGCTACTGACAGGAAAAGGGTGGACTCCTGAAATCGCGCCCCTGGCACAAGTCATTCCGTTCAGTCGCCCGCTTAAGCGTACGCCAGGGATCGACAAAGCAGCCTGATATGCCGGACCCTATCTAATTTGCTGTTATTTAAGCACTAATCCCATAATTGCCAATACCAGACTAAATTAATATAATAATATTAATGAAGATCGACCCTGGGGTATTTCACGGGAAAGGAGCCAGCCGGCTCTTAGCGGTTCTA
>MEPR01000070.1:66047-66331 GCA_001769835.1 Bdellovibrionales bacterium GWB1_55_8 | reverse complement strand
TTGGCAAGCTGGAAAGCCTGTCCCTCAATTCTCCGACAATTCTGTCGGTGGCAGAGCAGTCTTCCTCCTTGTCAGAAAGCCCAACGATCACCTGGGCGGCGCCACCAAACTCCCCGTCCGACGAAGCACTCACCTACGAGTACTCCGTCGGAGTAGCCCCCTCGGACACCTCGTTACGAGAATGGATCACGATCGGAGCCGCGAGCACCGTCTCCGTTTCAGGGCTTTCGCTGAATGAAGGAACCACCTATTACGTCAACATCCGAGCCGTGACCCCATCCGGC
>MEPR01000070.1:37673-66001 GCA_001769835.1 Bdellovibrionales bacterium GWB1_55_8 | reverse complement strand
CGCCCGTTGCGCTTGAACTCACCGGGCCCGGCACCCTATTCACCGGATATTGTAACGGACCCTACACGATCGAAACAAGAAACAGCGAGGGTGTCGCCTGGGCACCCTCCAGCGATCTCTCGATCGATCTTTCCGGCGCGAACGGCATTTTTTTCAGCGACGCAGGATGTTCCTCTCCGATCACGTCACTGACCCTTCCCAGGAACAGCAGTTCAATGGGCGTCCATTACCGCGTCAACGTCTCAGGCAGCTCCGCGGTGTCGGTTTCATCGGGCTCCATGTCGCCGTCCAGCCTGAGCCTGGAAGTGGCGTCGAAACAGGAACGGATCGATTTATTCGCCGGCGCTCTGAGCCACCTCGGCTATCTCGACGGCGGCCCGAGCGATGCCCGCTTTCACTTTCCGGAACCTCAGAGTTCTCCCATGCTGGGCGTGGGCTCGGCCGTTCTTCTCGGTGATTTTTTCTATCTCACGGACCCTGCCAACTGCGTGATCCGGAAAATCAATCGCATTACGGGGTTGGTTTCCACGTTCGCGGGCCAGGCTGGCGTTTGCCAATCGACTGATGGCGTCGGGGCAGATGCGAGATTTCACAATCCTTCGGGAATCGCCACAGATGGAGTTGCAACACTTTACGTGGCCGACTCAGGCAGCCACACGATTCGTGCAATTGACCTGTCCGACATCAGCACGACCACGCTCGCTGGAACCGCTGGCGCCTGGGGATTTGTCGATGACACGGGAGCCGCCGCGCGGTTCATCTATCCCTCCGCGATTGTGCATCTTGCTGGTTTTCTCTACGTAACCGATGTGTCCAATCACGCCGTCAGAAAAGTGAATCTGGACACCAGGCAGGTAACGACGCTCGCAGGCGGAAACCAAGGCCTGGCTGATGGTGAAGGAGTGCTGGCTGAATTTCAGTATCCGATGGGCATCGCCACGGATGGAACCGACCTCTACGTCTCTGATACGAGTGTCAGCCGCATCCGCCGCGTGACGCTTGCCGGAGTCGTCACCACCGTCGCCGGGTTTGCCGCTTGCGATTCCACCGACGCTATCGGTACGGCAGCGGGCTTTTGCAGGCCTACGGCAATCACGATTGATGGAACCCACCTGTATGTTGCTGATACGGGCAATAACAAGATCCGCAAGATCGCGCTCGATACGATGACCGTCACCACCTTTGCTGGATCCGGGGTGACCGGATCCGAAGACGGCGTGGGAACCTTCGCCACTTTCAATCGCCCGGGGGGCCTCATCTCTGACGACTCCGCGATCTTTGTGATCGATTCGCTCAATCAGGGTCTTCGGCGAATTCAACTATCCGATGCCACGGTCACCCGCTTTGTGGGCATCCCACCAAACACAGGACTGACGAACGGCGCGGCGCTCTCCGCCCGTTTCAATTCGATATCGGGTATCGTGAAGGTCGGAACGAATCTCTACGTCACCGAACAAGGGAACCACATCATTCGGCGCATTTCGCTGATTGATGGCCAAGTCAGCCCTTTTGCCGGCCAGGCCGGCACCCTTGGATCCGCAGACGGGATCGCTGCAGAAGCGACCTTCAACGCCCCAAATGGTGTGGCCACCGACGGCGTTCATCTCTACGTCGCGGATAAAGGGAATCACACTATTCGAAAAATTGTGCTCGCCACGGCCGAAGTGACGACGATTGCGGGATTGGCCCTTGCCACAGGGACGACGGATGGCAGCGGTTCCGCGGCGAGGTTCAGCTGGCCCCACAGTCCCGTATTGGTCGGAACGCAACTTTTCGTCGCGCAGTCAAACCGAATTCGACGAGTGGACATCAATACCGGCGCCGTGGATACCGTTGTCACCGGGCTGGCAACCATCGGAGGCATGACCAGCACCGGCGGGAATCTGTACATAACGGAATACAGCGCACGCCACATGATTCGGAGAATTCAAATCGATTCATGGGCCCAGACAGCCCTAGGCGGCGCGACCACAGCGGGGTACGCGGATGGGACTAGTCCAGCCGTGCGATTCAATGAACCACGCGGCATCACTACCGATGGAATGAGCCTTTTTGCGATCGATTCCAAGAACAACTCCATCAGACAGCTGGCTCTGACCAACAGCGCGGTCACGACATATCTTGGAACGCCACCCATTCAAGCCGATATTGACGGAGCATTGAGCCAATCGCATACGGAATCCGCTCTTTCAATTCTCTCGACCGACTCTGGAATCTTTCTTGGAAACGCCACGAGTTTGCGGTGGATCCATTGAGACTCAGGGCGCCAGCGCTTTGTGCCGCGTTTTAGCGCCCTGCCGGTATAACCCGTGCATGACTCAAAGGCTTGGGCGGCGACCTCTTTATCGTAATCAGGTCAGGCTTTCTAACGGCGATCATCGCACCGCTGAGCTTCGTGCTTTTCAAAAGGTCTGCAATCTGGCTCCTTGCGGGCATCTCCGCATTCATGACGCTCTATTTCCTAATTCAGCTCCCCGCGATCACCGATGGCGACGTCATCCGTGAAAGCGTCGAGTGGCTGAGTGAGCCACGACTCGCTTTGTCGTTCCAACTCGACGGACTCAGCCTTCTTTTTTCGATTCTGATCTCAGGTATCGGAACCCTCATCATCATTTACTCGGGCAAATACCTGAGAGGACATGCGCGAATCGGGCGATTTTATTCTTTTTTCTTTCTGTTCATGGCCTCGATGCTGGGGATTGTACTCTCAAACAACCTGATCCTGACGTTTATCTTTTGGGAACTGACCAGCATCGCATCCTATTTTCTGATCGGGTTCGATAACCATCGCGATGATGCCAGGAAAGCAGCACTCCAGGCGCTTCTGGTGACGGGCGCCGGAGGCCTGGCCATGCTCGCTGGGTTTGTTCTCCTTTTCCTTATGGCCAGGACCTATGAGATATCCTTGCTCATGGAGCAAAGTGACGTGATTCGAAATCATGCACTCTACTCACCGGCTCTGATTTTAATCACGCTTGGAGCTTTCACCAAATCCGCTCAGTTTCCATTTCACTTCTGGCTCCCGAACGCAATGCAGGCACCCACTCCCGTGAGCGCGTATCTCCATTCCGCAACCATGGTGAAAGGGGGGATATTTCTCCTGGCTCGGCTCACTCCGGTCCTGGGCGGCACCCACCTCTGGTTCATTCTCCTCGCCACGGCAGGCACGCTGACCCTCCTCACAGGCTCGTTCATGGCACTTCAGCAACGAGACCTCAAGCTCATCCTGGCCTATATGACCGTGATGGCGCTCGGCCTTCTGGTCCTGCTTTTGGGAGTGGGCTCGCCCACCGCGATCCATGCTCTCGTGGTTTACGTTTTCGCTCACTCGCTCTACAAGGGCGGCCTGTTTCTTATCGCAGGAAACATCGACCACGAGACAGGCACTCGGGACATCGATCGCCTCGCAGGCCTGCGGCGGACAATGAAATGGACCGCACTCACGGCTGCGCTATGTGCCCTTTCAATGGCGGGGTTTCCACTGTTTGTCGGTTTCATTGGCAAAGAGCTGGTCTACGAAAGCCTCTGGAACCCTGTTTCACGGTCATGGCTGCTCATTGTCGCCACTACGATATCAATGATGGGTCTGTGGGCGATCTCGCTATTGATCGGCTTCAAACCATTTTTGGGGACTAAAGCAGCCACATCTCACCCGAAGGTACATGAAGCCCGTCCTGAAATGTTACTAGGCCCATTTGTTCTTTCGCTTTTCGGCCTCGTCGTCGGATTGGCTCCAGGCACATTCGCGGCCTTTGCTGATGCGGCTTCAAGCGCCATCCTTAACCGGCAGACGGAATTACCTCTTGCCATCTGGCATGGCTTCAACCCGGCGTTCGCATTGAGCGCAGCCTCCTTCCTTGGAGGATTGTTGATTTATCGCCGCCATTCGCCTCTCCGAAGGCGTTTCCTGGCGGTGACCACGAGTATCGCATTATTCAGTCCTCAGCAAAGTTACGAGCTCATGCTGAACTTTCTGAAATTCAGCGCAGAACGACAGACCCTGGTTCTTCAAAGCGGCAGTCTGTTCCAGTATCTTCTCTGGATCCTTGTTTCGATCGTGGGTGTACTGATCGCTTCCGGATCTCCGGATTGGCTGAATCCACAAGGCTTCGAGTGGAGCAACATCCTCTATTACGAATGGGTCCTCGGAACCTTGATGGTTCTTGGGTCTTTAATTGCCGCAAGGGCCCGCTCACCATTGGTTTCCGTGACCTCTCTCGGAGTTGTCGGCTATGCAATCGCGCTGACCTACGTTCTTTATGGCGCTCCCGATCTGGCGATGACTCAGTTCCTCGTTGAAACATTGACTGTCATCCTACTTGCCTTGGTGTTGAGCAAGCTCCCCGATTACGTACGGGTTCCGCCAAGACCTTTCAGGAACACGGTGGCGCTCACCGTTTCGGTCATGTTCGGTCTGGTGATGACCAACTTGATCTGGCACACGTTGAGACACCCTCTGGACCGTTCGTTGAGCGACTACTTCTCGAACAACAGTCTTCCTTTAGCCCACGGACGAAACATCGTGAATGTCATCATTGTCGATTTTCGTGCCTTGGACACATTGGGCGAAATCACTGTATTGGGGATAGCCGCTCTGGGAATCTTCGGACTTGTTCGCCTCAAATCAGCAACAAGGGGCGGCCCTACATGACTTCCTTGATTTTGCGCACCGCGAGCCGATTCCTCATCACACTGCTGCTACTCTACTCGATCTTCCTTCTTTTACGCGGTCACAACGCGCCTGGAGCGGGTTTCGTGGGGGGCCTCGTGGCAGCAAGCGCCTGGGCCCTCTATGGAATCGCCTTCGGGGAAACTTCAGTAAGAAAAAGCCTTGGGCTTGAACCTCAGACGTATATTGCAGCAGGCCTTTGCATGGCGGGCTTCAGCGGGATTCTCGGCCTTTTCAGAAGCAAGCCCTTCCTGACAGGCCAATGGCTGCTGGTCGATCTCGGAAATGGACGCAAACTAGAACTCGGTTCCCCTCTTCTCTTCGACATAGGCGTCTACCTGGTCGTTTTGGGAACAGCGCTGACGATCATCCTCATTCTCGAAGAGGAGGAAACCTGACATGGAAGCATTCCTGGCCGTGACCGCGGGGATTCTGTTCGCCATCGGATTTTACCTCGTGTTGCAAGAGCACCTGCTGAAGCTGATCTTCGGCATTTCCATTCTCTCGAACGCCGCCAATCTCGTCATTTTCGCAACCGGTAGAATGACGCGGGGAACCCCGCCCATCATTCCCGAAACAAAAGGCGGACTCTCAACCTCTTTTGCCAACCCACTTCCAGAGGCGTTGATTCTCACGGCCATCGTCATCAGCTTCGGTCTCCTCGCGTTCCTGGTGGCCCTCGCCTACAGAAGTTACCGTGATTTCATTTCGTTGAACCCGAATGTCATTACAAACCAGACAAATAGGCCGGATAACGACGAGGAACCGTCAGAATCATGAAATTACTGATGGCTCTCCCCATTCTGGTTCCGTTTTTGACGGCCGTACTGGGCCTCCTGACCAGGAGAAGCCCGGCGGTTCAGCGACGCATCACTTTTTTTGGGACCGGAATTCTCCTCAGTACATCCATCTATCTGCTGACCCTTATCCTTTCCGATGGAATTCAAGTACTACAGCTAGGCTCCTGGCCCGCGCCATACGGCATCACGTTCGCAGCTGACATCCTGTCTGGAACAATGATCGTGATCACGGGGCTCCTCGGGTTTGCGAGCGTCACGTATTCACACGAGACGATCGATCAGGAACGCCAATATTTTGGTTATTATCCCTTGATGCAGTTACTTCTTTTCGGAGTGAACGGAGCCTTCCTGACCGGCGACATCTTCAACCTGTACGTCTGGTTCGAGGTACTGCTCATCTCGTCTTTCGTGCTTTTGTCCCTGGGCAGATCCCGGGCCCAGATTGCGGGGACATTACCCTATGTCGTACTGAACTTGATCGGTTCCATGATCTTCCTCGTCGCAGTAGGGCTGCTTTACGGAAATACCGGTGCCTTGAATTTCGCTCAACTGACTGTCAAGCTCTCAGACCCAGCACTCGGAAACATTGCCCGGCCGATCTCATTCTTGTTCCTTGGAGCATTTGGCCTCAAAGCAGCTATTTTCCCTCTATTCTTCTGGCTTCCTGCGTCCTACCCGGCTCCGCCCATTGCTGTTTCGGCGCTCTTTGCAGGACTTCTCACCAAGGTAGGCGTTTACGCGCTGATTCGCAGCTTCACGCTCCTTTTTCCACCTCCTCTCGGCGAAGCCAATCACCTTCTCATTGCCATATCAGGACTCACGATGATCACGGGAGTTCTGGGAGCAGTTGCCCAGAAGGATTTTCGCCGGGTCCTCTCCTTTCATATCGTGAGCCAGATCGGATACATGACCATGGGCCTGGCCCTCAATACGCGTCTGGGCATCGCAGCATCCATTTTCTATGTCGTTCATCACATCATCGTGAAGGCGAACCTTTTTTTCGTGAGCGGAATCGTCAAAATCATAGGCGGCAGCTTTCAACTGGAACGACTTGGTGGGCTGTATCTGCATCGTCCTCTTGTCTCGTTGCTCTTTCTCATTCCCGCCTTTTCACTGGCCGGGATGCCTCCCCTTTCGGGCTTCTGGGGTAAATTCCTGCTGGCCCAAGCGGGTCTGGAGTCAGGGCAGTCCGTTATTGTGGCCATTTCATTAATGGTGGGCCTCCTCACCACCTTCTCGATGACGAAAATATGGAATGAAGCTTTTTGGAAACCCTTCCCGGGCGAAACAAAACTCCAGTCCCTTAATAGTACCGAGAAGGTCACTCTGCTTTTGCCGGTCATTGCCCTCGCAGCGATAACGGTCGTGATCGGTCTGTTCACGGAACCCTTCGCGCATATCGCACTCAGGGCCGCGGACGAGCTGCTCGGGAGAGAAGCTTATATCAAAGCCGTACTGGGCAGCACCGGAGGACAATCATGAGGCTATTCCTGTGGAATCTCCTTCTTGCGTTCTTCTGGGGAGCGGTATCTGACGAACTCACATTATTGAATCTACTATTTGGATTTGCGATCGGCTTTCTCTCTCTTTGGATCGCAAGGCGGACACTCGATGAGATCAACTATTTTCAGAAGATCGTCCACATCATTTCATTTTTTATCTTCTTTGCCAAAGAGCTGGTCTTGTCTACACTCAAAATTGCTCATGATGTGATGACTCCGAGGCATCGCATGCTTCCCGGCGTATTAGCCATTCCCTTGCAGGCAAATACAGATCTCGAAATCACTCTTCTTGCCAACATCATTTCGTTGACACCAGGAACTCTCAGTCTCGACATCTCCTCGGATCGGAAAATTCTCTATATCCACGCAATGTATATCACCAATCGTGACAAGGAGATGTTTCGCAAATACATCAAAGATCAACTGGAACGGCGTGTCCTGGAGTTACTCCGATGAATCCGGAATCAAGCCTCTGGTTGCAGTGGACTCTGGCGATTGCATTCGGGAACATGTGCCTGTCGTTCATTCTCGTGTTCATTCGCCTGGCGATCGGTCCTTCACTTCCGGACCGGGTTGTTGCACTCGACCTACTGGCGGTGCTTTCGGCAGGTTTCATAACGATCTACGCAATATCCGCCCATCAACCTGTTTACCTGGATGTGGCAATCACCCTCACGTTAATCGCTTTCCTGAGCACGGTAGCTTTCGCGCGTTATGTCCAGCAAATGGGGACAAAACGAAAAAAGGAGGCTCCATGAACGAGATTGTCGCGGGAACGTTGCTTCTTGTCGGATCGCTGTTCATGCTGATCGCGTCCCTGGGGGTTTTACGAATGCCTGACCTGCTGATGCGCATGCATTCATCGACCAAAGCCGGCACGCTTGGGATAGGCTGCGTCTTTTTGGCCATTGCAGCGTACTATCAGGAACTTGGAGTGACCACTCGTGCGCTAGCCGCGATGAGCTTTATGATTCTCACTGCCCCGGTAGGAGCACACGTCATCGGGCGCGCCGCATACTTCCTCGGAGTCCCGTTATGGAAGGGCACTTTCACTGACGAACTGAGGCAGGCGCATCTTGCGCAAGAAAGGCCAGGAGCGTTACCGGAATCATCTGACCGCAATAATCCGAACAACTGACACCGCTTGGCTAGCATCCGCGCTGCCCGTGCCTGGTGCATTGGGCGATCTTCAGAATTACCTCCACGTACCCTTGAGCCCGATTGTAATGAAAGAGCGCATCAGTCTGCGAAGGAACGTCTACCGGTTTCCATCCGTTTGACTTGAGATAGAAGGCAACGCTCTGGATGGCGTCTTCCATCTTGAAGAGATCCGCGCCACCCTTGCTTTGATTGGGCCTGGCCCATTGAAGGTAACTGGACGGGATGAATTGTGGAATTCCAAAGGCTCCTGCATATGAGCCAAAAAGCATGGAGACAGATCTGGGATTCTTGCGATGAATCTCGCTCAATGACTTGAGCTCCGTAAGCGCCCAATTGGATTTTGCTATCGATCGATCGATCACCTTTTGCCTGTGCTCGGTTACGCTTGCCGGAGCGCGATTTCGCAGGGCAGATAAGGTTGCTTTCATCACTTCCGGATGATCCGCCTGGAGAAGACTGAAATAGACATTCGCGACTGGATACCTTCCCGTCTGCGTTCCATGTTTCGTTTCCACCCATAAAAGCGCGGCAATCACCTCTTTGGGCACGCCCGACCTTGCCTCGACCTGCTTCAGCTTTCGCTGATATCTTGCGATGAATTCGCGGCACTTCTGGACCGCTCGTTTACTGTAATGGCCCGAGTAATCGCCCTTGCTCAAAAAACCGAGCACGTTCAGCTCCACGATCCGATCTCTCTGCTCCGGAAGATAGGCTTGCTCGAGGGCTGCAACCAAGGAATCGGAAATCCCGGCTTCCTTGATTTTCTTGAGCGCATGCTCCTTGGGGGTGAGCGCATTAGTCTCGACACTCGATTCGACCGCGATCGGCGCAATCAGGAGTAGAATGATCCATTGCCAGCGAAGCGATTGTAGGATGCGGCGAAGACCCATCCCCTTAAGCCTATGGATTATTCCACAGGCTGACAACCCATCTCCAAGGCCGGCCGGATGATCGTGCGAAATTCGAGGAGCGAAAAACGTCATTGGATTGACTGTGTTCGTCCAACCCTCAAGCGAGTTGTTGACCGACAAATTCCTTCAGGTAAGACTTAAGGAGTGAGTCCGAACCTGCTCATCGCCATCGTCTCGTTTCTGCTACTCCCCGAAGCCTGGTGCGCAGAACAGTGTTCTCCTTCAACTGGTTTTGAGACAATCCAGCAAGCAGCACAGTCCGCCACCCGCGCAGTGACGGCTACTCCTGGGACCAGGCTTTCCCATAGAAATATCGTCTCTCCTGACGATCTCCGTAGACATGACACCCGGATTCTGGCCGAACTTCTAGTGGAGCGACTTCACACAGAATGCGATATTCCAAGGGGAACTCCGGAAAACGATTCTGGAATCGATTCTGAGGCGCAGATCATGATGATGGTGCCGGCGAGCGCCATCGATTCGATCGCAAAATATGGATTCCTGAATCAGCATGTGACGCACACCACCGCAGGACTCAATTCGCAGAGAGTTCGGTTTGAAGTCGAACAAGATCTTTCAATGATGCGCTTGCCGTACAGCAATAAGGCTCGCGAACTACTGCCGAAGTACGCGATGTTGAATGTCTTGCGCGACGACTTTGGAACGGTTCCACTGCCCATAGAGCAATATGGGCGCATCGTATTCGTGTTCAAGGATTCGGTAAAACGGAGAACGACGTGGACCTATGACGACAGCCTGATCTTGAAGAAGAACAAGATGCTCACTGCTCAGACAACACGTTACAAAAAGAACGAGACCAACAAATGCGCGGAATACTGCGAAGCGCAGGTTTGGGGCGCTCTGGATTTAAGCGACGTGGATCACATCATGGTTCCCGTCGGAGATGAAATCTCATCTTCTTTGCAGAAGCTCGGGTTGCCGATTTACCGAATGGATCCGAAACCGAAAACCGCGACAGGAGTCGTAAAATACACGCGATTGAATCAAGAACCCTTTGGCAACGCCCCGATCACTGCCACCGCCGACCTCACGCCCGAGAGTGACGAAGCGAGAAGAAACAGAATGCATTCAGCAAGCCTCATCTCGTGGGACAAAAAACTCGGGTCGAAATCGCCGACCGAGCTGATCAGCGAAATCTCAGCGTGGAAAAAAGATCCAGACGCCTTCGACTTCCCCTACTTCGGCATTCCTCACGAACTTATTCCGCTCAAGCACGGTGAACTCTTGACTGCTGAACTTGCAACCCGCGAAAAGTCCGAAGAAACCGTAGTGGCGCTGAAAGAGCTGCTCGCTTCCAAGGAACCTTTCATCCGAGAACACGCTCTTTCAGGTCTAAGCGAACTTCCTTGGGCGGAATTGAAAGCACTTGTACTCAAAGCACTTAAAGACGCGGCACCATCTGTTCGGCTAACAGCACTCGCGATCGCAAGCGATCACAGCAGCGAAGGAGATGTGACGCAAGCAATGTCCCTGGTGAAGAAAGATTCAGAGGGCAGAATCACCAACTGGCTCGCGCGTCTTGGGAAGCGACGGCTCTGTGACTAGGAATTTTCTTTTATCACTCCTGTTTCTCTTGCAGCTTGAGAGTCATGTAGCGATCGCTTCTGGCGTGACGTCCTGCACTCAGGGGAAAGGATGCCACGAACCGATCAGCCCGGCTTTCGAAGCATTAAACGAATCGAAAGATAAATTGCTCGGGGCGCTGTTGGACCTCCCCGCTGTCGAAACAGATCCAAAACGCGGCTTCCTCAAAACGACCCCTGACGACCCTTTCAAAAGAGAAATTCCAGACTATCTCTTTGATCGCGTGCTCGCGCTGGCGGAAGGAGACCCGGAAGTCGTCTCTTTGTTTGACCTTGCGGCAAAGAAAGCTGGATTGAAGAACCGCGCTGAACTCGGGTCTTTCGTTAAAATATGCAATTCCGGCCTCACCACTCAAAACAGCGTATGTGTGAATAAAGACGGCTCGCTTGCGTCCTTCTACTCGATCGTGGTTCACGAACTCATTCATTACGTGCACTTCGATTCCATGCAGAAGGGAATCAACGCGAAAGACGTTCTCGATTACAAAACGCCGAATGATTTCGTCAGGGACGCCCTCCAGGTCAGAGGCGGGGAACTCGAGGCGTACTCCGGACATGGACGCGCCTACCTGCGCCTGCGCGGACGTCTGGGGTGGAACGACATTTCACGTAAAAATAAATTTCTGAGACTTCAGGGATTCAACTCCCTTCCGGAAGAGACGTTTGACAATGAAGGGAACGTATTACATCCGGAACATCTTCTGGCGAACATCGCGAAAGACTACTCCGAGATGTACCTGGACATTTTCGCCAGACGAGTAAAAAGCGCGCACGCGCACGCCAAGCGTCTGCACGACTTCTACAACGACCTCATCGCGAAGGGCAAAAGCCATCCGTCCTATCCGCCCAAACTGAAAGCCGCTGCCGAAAAGCTGCTTGCGCTTGAGCAAAGATTTCCGACTCTTATTTCAAAATAAACCAGGCTGCCGAATCTACAGGGTGAATCTGAAGCCCGTCAGGACGACGAAATGGTTGTATTTCGTCACCAAAGGAGAATCGGGCTCTTCAAAATTCAGAAGACCCCATTCGAATCTCGCGTCCGCGACGAACTCAAGAGCGGCAGAGACCGGAAACCGGGACTGCACGTTTGCTATGAGACCGATATTCGCGTCGCGAGGCGGGATCGTGTTCTCTGAACGCTCTGAGTTGACGTATTCGAAGTTTCCGATGACGTACTCGTAATAGACACCGCCGCCCGCATGCAGAAATGGCAGGACCGCGTAACGCGCAATCACCGGGATCTGAAGCCCAGTCCAATAACTGTTCGTCGTCAAATTCTGATGAGAGATGATTTTATGCGGAAGATAAATGAGCCCGCTTTCGAACTGAACCGAGTCCGCAAGCACTGTATCAGCTAGAACGCCACCGCCGAAGTTCGATCCAGTGGTGTGGGTTCCATAGTTGAAAGTACCGCCGGTGATATTCAATCCTGAGACAGGAGTGATTCCGACGGCCTGCACAACAGATGAAGAGCAAAAAACCAGGGTTATTAAAACAAGGCGAACAAGGCGTAGTGTTTTGACCATGCCTTGATTTCTATCATGAGAATTCCTAATCGGGAAGGCCGCACGCTATCGCGGGCTTATTGCGCGCCGAAATCCTGAACCCAGTACCCGGTTCCCGATTTGCTTCTGGCATAGCCCACGCCGAGGTCTTTGTAGCCTTGCCCGAGGATATTGGCCCTGTGGCCCGAACTATTGATCCAACCCTGCATCGTCGCTTCTGGCGTGGAGTAACCATAGGCGATGTTCTCGCCATAAGTGCGCCAATCGTAACCTGCACTCGTAATTCTCTCTCCGACCGTCACGCCATCCGGGGACGTATGATCAAAAAACCCTTCATTTGCCATTCTCTCAGCAAAATCCTGCGCGGCCGACGCGAGCTGCGAATTCCAAATCAAAGGACTCAGGCCATTGGCGGCTCGGTACTCGTTCGTGAGACTAAAAACCCCTTGTGCTTCCGACAGGTCCTCGTCTGTCCGCGTGTCTGTGTCATTCGGAGCGAAATCCCAGGGCCGCGTATCGTCATGGGTTGACGGATTATCGTCTCGATAACCGTCGCAGGCACTGAACGCGAGTGCAATGCCCAGGAAAAGCGCTGACCTAAGGACAAGGAAACAGATCGACTGAGCAACGCTCATCAGGACACCTCCGCTTCAGGAGATATACGAGATGAATGTTTGTAAAGTGTCGGCCGCGCAGCAGATTTCTAGCGAGCGCCCAAGGAGGATATCATTCCTTGGCCTTCAACCCTTCATCGAGAAGTTTCAACATGGCTTCGCGCGGATTGAGCACAAACCCCCGCTTCGTATAGACCTTCACCGCGCGATGATTGTGTCTAAATACCATCAAGTGGAGAGCGTTGACGTCGAAGCGCCGAGCTTCCTCTTCTAGGGCTGCGAGAGCCTGGGTTCCCATACCGCGCTCCCGGTATTTTTCACGCAAGTAGAAGTCTGTGACCCACGCTACGCGTCCGGCATATTCAAGATCATAGCCAAAGGTCAAAACAGCATATCCGGCACAGACACCTCCCACGTGAATGAACCAGGCAACACCCAGCGATGGGTCGCGAAGGAGGGTTTCAAGGGCTGGAGCTATCCGCGCAGGCGGAGTATCGATTTGTTCCGCTTGATTGAACTCGGAGATCAAAGGCAAGAGCTGTTGAATGTCATCAGGCAGCACACGCCTAAGTGTGGACAGGGGCATCGGCAACATCTTGATTCATCGCCCAGTGGTGAAAGAATAAGTCTTGCTGATGAACTCGTCAGTTCCGGAGTGCGCGACCACTTTCCAGTAGTATTTTGTATTGGGCTGCCAATCTGAAACACGGACGGTGGGCTCGCGGAGTTCCGGGATGATTCCTGTGGTTCCGGGATCCGTCGCATGAACTTTATTTGCAAGGAGCCCCGGCCCACATCCCACGAACGACACCGTCAGCAACAAAGCGGCGCTCACCGGAATCAGGCCTTTTCCCAGTTCCTGCAGGTCTCGGCGAAACGCGTACCCCAGCAACATCAGCAGGACAGCAAGGGTGGCCGCGGGCATGACCGGGATACTCGGTGGCAGGTTTGGCCGCTCCGGCCCCCCCTTTTTCGTGTCGGTCAGGCTCGCGGGTGCGAGGGCGAGCTGCGGATCCGTGCCGTAGTACACCGTGTAAGTCGTTCCTGCAGGGGCGGCAAACGCCCGCCAGACCAGATCAAACTCCAGAGGCATTTCAGCCTGATCATTCGCGGGATACTGAAGAGCCGGGCGCCAGGGAATTGAAATGATGTTGGAATAAACACTTTCGAGGCCCGCAGAATTGTAAGCGGTTACAGCAAAATAATAGACGTGGTCGTCTTCAAGTCCGTCTATGGTGTAAGTCGTCGTGTTGCCGCCATTGATCGGAGCCGCCCCGTTAGTGGCCCCTACGCCCTGGAACGGGATCGCACTACTGTCCGCTTGGTAATAGACGTTATAGCCTGCGAGATCGCTGTCGGTACTCGGGTCCCATTCCAGGATCACGCTGCTCGCAGACGCAGCATTCCACTGAAACAGAAGAAGAGCGGCCAAAAACGGGTGGGAAATCTTCAGCATGGGCAAGCGACCCTCCGAACGGATGTCATACCAGTCATAACGCAATGCGTCAACACCCCTCCAACTGGATAACTTCCTTAAAATACAGGTCAATTTACTCGGTTTAATTCGAAAACTTCATGAACTCACGGTTGCCGGAACCGGGCGGCCGGTTTATGTTGCGCCGAACAAAAAAATTAAGGGAGCCCGATGGCCCATTTCAATCGACGTTTAGCTCGAAGAGCAGTCCTGTCCTGCATCCTGTTCATGGCGATCACAGGTTTGGCCTCTGCAGCGGAAATCACCTCTGCGCAAACTGCCGCGCCTGCGCGCCACCTTGGGATCACACCCAAAGTCGGCTTGAGCTGGCTCACCTACAAGGAAGGTAGCGCGACGGATTTCGCGGCCATCGGCCTGAAAACGGGAATTGCAGGCTGGCATCGTATCGGAACAGGAACCCTGATTCAATTGAACGGCTCTGTCACGGCGCTTCCCGTAAACGACACCGGATTGGCAGTTCCAGTGCGATTCGCCGCAATGGACGGCACCTGGATCACTGATCTGGGTGCAACGGATAACTCCCCCTCTCACTGGCGCACTCAGCTCGGCTTGGGTGCCTACTACAAACGCATGTTTGTGAGCGGCAATAAATTTGGATACACGGATGTGAACGGCCCGCTTGCTCTCGTCAACTTTGAAAAACATTTTTCCGCAGGCAGTTCCGGGCGAATGGAATTCAGGATCTCTCCTGTCCTGGATGGCCTGATTCCACTCGCACCGTCGAGTCGCGAGCTTGGCTTCACCGTTGAATGGAAAAAACCTCTCGTTGACGGACGTTCACTCGGCGTCATGGCCGAGTGGAGCGAGCTTCGAATCCGTATTGAAAATTCGCAAGTGGAATCCAATTCTCTAGCTCTGGGAGTGATTTATGGCATTTAACCCAAGGATCGTTTTGACCATCGGCTTGGCCCTTCTCGGAGCAGCCTGTAACAGTGACCTGGCGCGGGAAGTGAAATCAGGAGAACCAAAACCCAATATTGAGGGGCAGAAGCCCGTTCCTCAGCCACAACAGCCATCCCCGGTGCGGCGCTGTCAGATCCTCGTGCCCGAAGCTGACTTCAACCGGTTTGTCGCCGAGAAGAGCGCGCTCCTCGACAATTACTTTGTCGAACCAGGGCAGCTCGAAACCTGTGCCGGCACGGATAGAAGCAAGATCACCGGGTACAACTCGCTCACGGTTTATCCGCCTGTCCAGGTGACGGGTGATGCACGTTACAACAACGGTGAGATCGAAGTCCCCATCGGAACCGCGGAAATCACCGAAGAATTTCGCAAGTCCCTTGCAAGCGAGCTTGGCCTGACTGACAAGGATTCCGAAAAATTGAACATCCATGGAATGAAGGAGTCTGGCTATCCATTTGAGGCTCACGCAGCACCAGAGTCCATGCCGCGCGTAAAGGCTCGTCGCAAACAGGTCGGCTTAAATACCGTTCTTGTTTTCAGCAGGAAAAAACGAATCAAGGAAAAGCGCGCAAAAGCCTTCATTCAGGCTTTTGCTCAAGGAAAAAAGGGAATCCGCACCTTCTTCCAAGGAGGTGCTTCTGGTGGCGCGGACCTCGAAACAGGTTCCATCCTGCTTCACGCGCGGGAGCACCAGAAGAA
The DNA here is from genome assembly GCA_001769835.1 of Bdellovibrionales bacterium GWB1_55_8. Classification (GTDB taxonomy): domain Bacteria; phylum Bdellovibrionota; class UBA1018; order UBA1018; family UBA1018; genus GWB1-55-8. The sequence goes on along the minus strand of MEPR01000070.1, from coordinate 50,138 downwards.
GAACCGATACAAAAGGATCTCCAAGCTTGAGGTTCTGGCTGACTTCTGGACTCGCGCCGAACTGGCCCAGCCCGAACCGCCCACCGAGCTGGATCTCTCCGAAAAAGGCGATGAAAGTCCTGATCGTGACCGAGATGATGTTTTAAAGATCGCCGTGCAATGGCGTTATCACCTCAGCCGGCTCCCCAAGGAGCGCGTGCAGGAAACCCTGGCTCCGATGATTGAGTATGCATCGCGGAGATGGATCCCGAACGCTCCGGAACCGCAAGCCGACACCGCTTCCAGTGATCTGGTAGCGCTTGAATTTCTGGCAGTGCTCGACGCAGAGGGCGAAGGAAAAGGCCCGCTCGCGCCTTACTACTCCCAGTTTCTTCGCCTCCAGCCTTACTACGGCTACGAGAACAGCCCGCATAGCCTTGCCTATCTGAATGAGATCATCCAGATCGTCGATCATGGCACGCTGACTGAATCGCAGCTAACCGCGGTCCACGGCATTGCAGGACAGATGAACTATGAGCAAATGGGGAACCCCGCTGTCTGGGAAACTGCGAAGCAAGTCTGCGGTCAGCTCGGATTCCATGCAGCCAAAATCAGCCGCTTCACTCAGCTCTTTTCCGCCTTCAGCATGGAAAGCTGGCGTCAGGACCGGCCTGAAGCCGCCACTCAGATCCTGGCATTGATCCTGAGACGTCCCGACATGGAGGACAAGAAAGCATCACTCCTTTCACAAGCGCTGACCTGGAACATCTATGGGGAGGAGATCCCGTTCACGACTCCAGGTGCCGCGGTGACACATGCCGAATGCCTGGTTTTTCAACGCGCCATTGACCAGGACAAACTCAATCGAGTGAGAGAGTCTTACAGACTTCACCTCTCGATTGGGCTTTCACCCCCGCGCGCGCTGGAGCACGCGGAAGCGGAACTGCTGGAAAGCGCGTGCCCGATTTAATTCATTTCGCTGCGCAGCTGAGCTGAAAAAACATCCAGGCCGCTGAAATCAGGGAGCCAGATACGCGGTGTCTTCAAAGAGCAACGTTCTTCGCGTCTTTGGCTCCTTTTTACTGAAGCAGCTCCTGAAAATACTGTGATGCCTTATTCGCCTCAGGTCTAAACGCGAATCTCATGAGCAAGAAACCAAAGATCAAAATACCGTAAGGAATGGCGAGTTCAGCTGAAAATGATGCCTGAGCGGATATCACGGCGTAGGTGACTTCAACACAGCCAAAAAATGCGGCTCCAAGCCAAATCAGCATGAAAGCTCTGACAAACGGGCGGAGTGTCATATTCAGCGACAGTCGGCACGCTTCGCCCGTCCACTCCAACCGGCCAGTTATGACAGGCAGGAAGGAGTTGCGATAACGGATAACTCTGGTCACCTTGAAGCTGTCGTGAGCGAACGTACCCTCAAATGGTTTTCCATTTATATCATATAAATGCTCACGAAAACTGCGCATGGGCTGAATAGAGTTTTCGATGCGATTTCGAGCTTCATCCATCCCAAAGTGGCAATCAATGACGACCTTGCGAGTTGGCAAAAGCAGATTCCAGAGTTCCATATCTTTTGGAAGTGTAGCTTGACGCAGCCAGCCTAGTCTGCTCAATTTTTAAGGACTTTTTGCCGATAAGGTGTCGTGGCGGGTCTCAGATTCTTCAGCATCTTTTTCGGCATTTTAATTTCCGCGCTGCTATCCCTAAGCGGCACGAGCGCCGCCAGGCCACTAGATGACTTCTACCTGCGCCTCGGTGTCTCAAGGAACGCCACACAAGAGGAACTCAAGAAAGCTTTTCGGCAACTTGCGATTCGATACCATCCGGACAAAAACCTCACTCTCGACAATGCCGGAAAAAAGGCGGCTGAAGAAAACTTCAAACGCGTCAACCAGGCCTACGAAACGCTCAGTAACCCGGACACACGTCAAAAATACGACACGCTTCTTGAGCGGACCCAAACCCGAAACCGGGGCCGTGGTCCTGAAAAAAGTCAACCTACCGCGCGCCCAGCGCAACCCAAACCGCCGCGGCAACCGCCGCCGCGACAGCCAGAAACAAATGCTCAATCCAGATCAGCTCTTTCCGAGTTTCTCGAAAAGTTCCGCGCTGCCGCTAAAAACGAGGACAGTTTTCTCACCGTGCTCGAGAAAGTCGATTGGAGCTTTAAATCTGAACCGGGAAGCGCATACCGGAAGTTCTCGGAAGATTATTCAAAGGCGAAGAGAATTTTCCTGGCGCAGAACGCTGAAGTTTTTTTTGAAAGCAAACCCAACTCGTCCCATGTGCTTCGTTTTTTTGACCTGCTCGAGGCGAACAGTTCCCCGAAACCGATACCCTATTCAGAAAACTGGGTAAGAAAGGGTTTTGAAGCGCTGAACAAGCAGTGCGATTCGGGAGCGGTTTCGGGCGAGAGCCTCGTAAAGCTCGCCCGCCGTTTGATGCGGACGTACCCTCTCTATCACGACGTTGAGACACAAGAGCTTTCCGTGTTTTCCGACTTCATAGAAACGAGAATCAAAACATTGAACGCGCAGGCCCGCAGAACTGAAGGCAGGAGCGCTCGCGACTCCCTTCTTCAAACCGCTCAACAGCTTGCCTCTGATTACGAAGTGTTCCGCTCTAAAACAAACGGACAAAGCCTTCGTTCCGGGGGAAAAGCGTATCTTCGGCCCATGCAGATCCCGATCGATCGGTGCTCGATCCTGAGCAGGCTCCGTAACTGGCTGTAAATACCCCTCTGAATCGAGCACTTACTGCTATCTTGACTGTTTAAGTCGGAAATAGTACGACTCTCCAGGATTTTAAGGAGAACTCATGAAACGCACGCTCATTTTACTGTCCTTGGTGGCCGCGACATTTACCTGGTTGAGCGTGAGCGCGAGAGCAAGTTTCGCCGATCCGTATACGGAGCCCTCAATCGAGGATGGGCCCGTCATGACGATTCCGGCTGGATGTGATGTTGAGGATTGGTGCCTGGTCAAATCAACCGAGTGCAAGCTCGTCTTTGACGCCCACCCGAACGGGCTTTATCGATCCACAGTAAGGTACTCGGTCGTCAGACGGGCAAACATCGCATGCCCCGGGTACTACGGAACAGAACGTCGGGTGATCACCGGCCCCGTTGAACCCGTTTATTTCCAGAGTACGGTGCAAGGGAGCTGGTCGGCGGCTCGTTCGGAAGCTTTCGGTCTTTGTCGCTCGTACCGGGAAGATTGGGTGAGCCTCGCACCCGAGTGTCCGGCGCGCTGAACACTACGGCCGACCTAACTCACGCCGCCAGGCGCTCATCTTCCGAAGAGACCGGCGGCTTCGCTGTAGCAGGAAATAAAAGCTTGATCGGTACGGCCGGGAACACCTTGAAACGGATCGATGGCTGAATCAGCACGGAGTGCGCATCCAACGACTCCTCCTGAGTGAGAATTCCCATTCTCTCCCAGAACTCAAAACGACCCGCGACCAGCTCTCCGGAATACGGAGTCATTCTCTTGTGCTGAACAAATTGATCCGCCTGCATCCGAGCAGACGATTCAAAAAATCCATGCAGACGGTAAGTGATGTTCTGAGCAAGAGCTTTTTCATCCTGTTCAGATAACCGGTGCCTTGCCTTGAGCTTGAACCGGGTTTCTCCGTGCACGCTCCGCACACGGCAGGAATAGCGATCGTATCCATCTTTGGTGTGCGCCGTTTTCAGATGAATGGTAGCCCAGGCGACATTGCGAGCAAAGGAGCGTTGCAACATATACGCGGGCCCACTCCCCACGTCTGTTCCGAAAAAGTAGGCACCGACACGATCTCCATAACGCACATAGGTGCGGAAAGTGATCTGGTGATAGTTCATGCTCAATTTCGGCACCAGGGACCACCTGAGGTCCTCGTTCAGGAAACACCCTGTAGAAATCAGAGCTCTTTCCTGGCCCCGGGCGTCCGTAAATGTCTCGAGAAGAAAATCCCGTGGAAGATGAGGCCTCACCCGCTGCGCCGGGACGCTGTAAGTTACAAACGCGAGGTGTCTCAGGGTTACTTCAGCCGAAATCGAGTTGAGAGTGCGCTGTTTGTCCATGTCTCGTGCCAAGCAATACGCGAACCAGACGGTGAAAGCCGTCCGCCAATGGCTACCCGTATAAAATTGGCCACGGAGGAACATTCTCAGTGTATGAATAATCCATGTCTCGCCTGAATTTCCGGATCGAAGCCGAAACCGACAGTTCGCTTGCCCGCGCAGGAACACTGACCACGCTGCACGGCGAGGTACAGACCCCCATCTTCATGCCCGTCGGAACACAGGCAACAGTCAAAACCCAGACCGTCGGCCTGCTGCGAAACGCCGGCTCCAGGATCTTGCTCGCCAACACCTACCACCTGCTGCTTCGTCCGGGAGCCGAAGTGTTCCGCAAGTTCGGGGGCATCCACCGTTTCATGAACTGGGATGGCCCGGTTCTCACCGACTCAGGCGGGTTTCAGATTTTTTCCCTCCCCCACTCGCGCAGTCTCGACGAGAACGGCGCCCGATTCCAGAGCTACGTTGATGGACGCATGCACCTCCTGTCGCCCGAGGAAAGCATCGGGATGCAGAAAGCGATCGGAAGCGACATCATGATGGTGCTTGATCAGTGCGTTCCTTCAACCGCGGAATATCCGCACGCGAAAGCAGCCATGGAACTCACGCATCGCTGGGCCAGGCGAAGTCTCGCTGCCCGCGAGGATTCCCCTCAAGCGCTCTTTGGAATCGTGCAGGGCGCCTGTTACGCCGATCTCAGGCGGCAAAGTGTCGAATTTCTTTCCTCGCTGCCTTTTGATGGACTCGCGATCGGCGGCCTTGCCGTCGGCGAAACCAAGAACGAACGTGAAGACGTGACCCAGGCCACCGCGGCCCTCCTACCGCGGAGCCTACCGCGTTATCTGATGGGAGTGGGCACACCCATCGACATTCTGGAGGCCGTGCACCGCGGTGTTGACATGTTCGACTGCATTCTGCCCAATCAACTTGCACAACGCGGGGTCGGCTTCACATCCTGCGGAAAACTGCAGCTTCGGAGAACCGCATACAAATTCGCGGATGAAACACTTGACCCGGACTGCCCTTGCACGACCTGCCGCGAATATTCCCGCGCATATCTGCATCACCTCATCAAGACAGAGGAAGTCCTCGGATGGCAGCTCCTCGCCACTCACAACATCACGTTTTATCACCGCCTGATGCGGGAAATTCGCGAGAGCATCGTCGAGAACCGGTTCATGGAACTTTACCGGGAGAGACAACCCAAACTCGTCCAGAGCGATGAAGATTATCCGGTGGCCGCACCCCGCAAAGGCCGCGCCCCGAAAGCCCGGAGATGGCAGCGCATCGGTGATTACGAAGTTCATACCTCACCGCAGGGATTTTCGAGCATCAGGCAGATCAGCTCGGCGGAGATCATGCATTCGGTGAGCAACCCCGCTGAAGAAGCCCACCGGCTTTATATCGAACAGTCGCGTCTTTCTGAACGTCTGGAGCATGCAGAAAACGATTCACCGCTGGTGATCTGGGACGTCGGCCTCGGAGCTGCCTCAAACGCCATGGCGGCCGTCGCCTGTTTTGAGAATTGCGGCACGCCGTTGCGACCGCTTTCGCTGATCAGCTTCGAAAAAGATCTGGATCCCCTTCTGCTCGCCTCGAAACACACTTCCCGGTTCCCGCATCTCAGACATCCGGCACCCCATTGCCTGCTGGAAAAGGGCGCCTGGCAGGATCCAACAGGAAAGCTCGAATGGCAGCTTCTCAAGGGGGATTTCCTGGAGCATTTTGAAAACGCTTCCGTCCCCGATCTCATTTTTTATGACCCCTTTTCATTCAAGACCGATAGTGCGCTCTGGAACCCCGCCGTCTTTGCGCGCATTTACCGACACTGTCACAAAACTGATACGGAGCTGTACACGTACTCGGCTTCGACGGCGGTACGCGCGTCGCTGCTCGCTTCCGGCTTCTATGTCGCACGAGGCGCTTTCACGGGCCCCAAAACCGAAACAACGATCGCGCTTACAAGGCCGCCTCGCGACCCCGCCACCCTGCTCGGCTCCGAGTGGCTGCAGCGGTGGAACCGCAGTGATGCGAAATTTCCTGCCGGGCTTCCAGCCGAACTGCAGCCTGAATTTGAAAAGCGCATTATGAGCCACGCGCAATTCACGATCGCGTAGCCCTCTCGATGTATTGAGCCGCCGCGATCAGCCCGCTCATAAGAACCAGGGATACCAGGACGGGACTGAGCTGCAGTTTCCACGCGAGCACAAAAAGCACAATGTACTGCAACGTCGTTGTCAGCTTTCCGAAAAAAGTGGGCGCCATCTTTTCGAACTCTGCCCAGTTCCGCCGCAGGAACAGCGCCACCGCGCCGATCGCGACGATGATATCGCGCGCGCCCGTTGCTGCGAGCTCCCAGGCGGTGATCTTATTCTCAAAAAAGAAAGTGAGCGCCACGGATAAAAAGAAAAGCTTGTCCGCCACCGGATCAAGAATCTGTCCGAGCCGGCTCGTCCATCCGAAGCGTCTGGCAATGAAGCCATCGAGGAACTCCGTCGATAAGGCACTGATCAGAATCGGCAGCCGTGCGTTTTCCGAGACGAATGGGAACACGAACGCAAGCGCTATCCGGACACTCGTAATGAAATTCGGAATCTGACCGGATATCCGTCCCATTTTAGCCCTTGATGTTTCCGACCGGAACGAGTTTGACGACTCTCCTGCTGAGTCCCGCAGCTTCCGAAACAGCTGCGACCTCGTCAATATTCTTGTAAGCCTTGCCTGCCTCTTCGGCGAGCCCGGAGTAGGATGCACTTTTCACATAGATTCCACGGCTCGCCATATCATCCATGAGCTGCCTGCCTTTGAACTCGCGCTTGGCCTGAGTACGGCTCATGATCCGGCCGCTTCCGTGCGCCGTACTGAAGAAGGACGAAGCCCCTGACGCCGAGCCCAGCATCAGATAAGAACCTGTTTCCATGCTCCCGCCGATGATGACCGGTTGTCCCAACTGACGATATCTCTCGGGCAAACCGGGCATTCCCGGACCGAAAGCGCGAGTGGCGCCCTTACGATGCACCAGGAGCTTGCGCTCATGACCGTCCAACAGATGTGTCTCCAGTTTCGCTGTATTGTGGGCAACATCATAGACCATATCGAGGCCAAGCTCTTCCGGACTTTTTCCGAACTCATCGCTGAAGACCTCGCGGATTCGGTGCAGGATTATCTGGCGGTTCGCAAAAGACATATTGATGGCACATTTCATCGCAGAAAAATAAGCCTGCCCCTCAGGCGATTCAAACGGAGCGCTGGCCAGCTCTCGGTCGAGGAGTCTTATTGAGTATTTTGAGCCCATGACCTTCAGAAAGAGCTTGAGATAATCACTCGCCACCTGATGACCGAACCCTCGGCTTCCACAATGGAACATGATCACGACCTGATTGGGAATCGTGATTCCGAGCTTACTCATCGCGTCGGCATCAAAGACGTTTTCCGGTCTCGCGACCTGAATCTCGAGATAGTGATTTCCGGAACCCAGGGTGCCAACCTGCTTCCGGCCCCGGGCAATCGCCTCTGCACTCACGTGAACCGGGTCGGCGCCCGATACATGCCCGCCGTCCTCGGTGAGCACCAGATCCTCGGGCCGCGCATAGCCGTTCTCCAGGCACCATTGGGAACCCTTTTCCGCAATCTCCAGAAAATCGCTTGCGGAGAGGTCAACAAACCCCGTGCAACCCACGCCGGCGGGGACTCTTTCGTAGAGGCGGTTTACAAGAGCTCGTAGCCTGGGTTTCACCTCATCCCACGTCAACTGAGTCGTCACGAGCCGCATTCCGCAGTTGATGTCAAAGCCGATCCCACCGGGCGATATGACTCCGCTTCGGGCATCCATGGCGGCCACGCCGCCAATCGGGAAGCCGTATCCGGAATGGCCATCCGGCATGCAGCACGCATAACGTACAATACCGGCCAGCGTGGCGACATTCGTAATCTGGTCGAAAACCGCTGCGTCCATCTGTTCCAGCAGCCCCTTAGAAGCGAAAAGTCGTGCGGGCACTCTCATGCCGGCCTTATAGCTGATCGGAATTTCCCAGAGCGTTTCTCCGAGCCGTACCAGACCGCGAAGCATGTTTTCACTCGAAGGAGGGTGGTAATCAGGTAGCCTGACCGGTTGGGCCATAGACAAAACTCCCAAACGCCTTTGTTTTGCAAAGCACGGGCGAGGCGCGGGCACGGCTTAAGCAACAGGCTTTATCTATGGCGGGAGTTGAAAAAAAAAATTCCACCGCGCGATCCACTCCGTCACGAAATCGAGCGGGATATTCTGGATCTGGTCATACAACTCGCAAGCGAACTCCATCCCACCCGAGTCCTCGTGGAAGCAAGTCCCGCTGATTCGCTTCAAAACAGGTTTGGAATCGATAGCATGGGTCGCGCGGAACTCGCGCTGCGGATAGAGAATTCGCTCGGCTTTCGTCTGCCAGATTCCGTCATCGCAAACGCTGAAACGCCGGACGATCTTGTTTCTGCGATCGTTTCAACGGGAACCCTGCGGCGCAAGTCAGCAGACATGCGGGTCAGGCCAAGTGACAGGTCCGGTAGTCGGGATCATACGGCAGCGCAAGAAACCGATTACGCCGGCACAGCGAAGACCGTCGTCGAGGTTCTTTACCGGAACGCGGAAAGAACGCCGAACAAAGCATACCTCGAGTTTGTCGATCCGGAAGACAGGTCCCATTTGCTTACGTTCGGCGAGCTCGTTGAATCCTCCCGCCAAATTGCAGTGGGTCTTCAAAGTCGCGGTTTATCACATCATGAGCCAGTAGCCATCATGCTGCCCACGTCTCTCGATTTCTTCTTCAGCTTTTTCGGTGTACTTCTGGCCGGAGGAATCCCGGTCCCGCTGTACCCTCCGGACCGCCCAGGCAAACTGGAAGATTATATCCGGCGGCAAAGCGGCATACTCTCCAATTGCGAAACACGCTTTCTCCTCACCACCGAAGAGGGACTCAAACTGTCTCCGGTTCTTGCCCCCAGGTTACCGACATTACGAAACCTCGTGATTCCGAGGGAACTGAAATCCCCGAGTGGGCTTCTCGCTCGGCCGAATATACAAGGAAACGATACGGCACTTCTTCAGTACACCTCGGGTTCCACTGGCGACCCGAAAGGGGTCGTTCTCACTCATTCCAACCTCCTGGCGAACATCCGCGCGATGGGAAAAGCAGCCCAAGCAAGCTCGTCTGATGTTTTTGTCAGCTGGCTTCCGCTCTATCACGATATGGGGTTGATAGGAGCATGCCTCGGCACGCTGTATCACGGCGCCTTCCTGGCGCTCATTTCCCCCATCTCATTTCTCACTCACCCCTCTCGCTGGCTCTGGATGATTCATCAGCACCGCGCGACCCTTTCGGCCGCCCCCAATTTCGCATACGAACTCTGCTCCAGGCGAGTCAGCGATCAGGAACTGAAAGGCCTTGACCTGAGCAGCTGGCGCATCGCCTTCAATGGCGCAGAACCGGTCAGCCCCGAGACCATTCAACGCTTCAGTCACCGCTTTGAGCCGGCAGGCTTCAAATCAGAGGCCATGAAACCGGTCTATGGACTGGCAGAGTCATCGGTAGGACTCGCATTCCCGCGCCTTGGGCAGGCTCCACGAATCGAAAGGCTCATGCCGGGTCGACACACGTTTGTCAGCTGCGGATTTCCGCTTCAAGGTCACAAGATCCGCGTGATCGATTCGGAAGGCCATATCCTACCTGAGCGCGAGATCGGCCGAATCGAGTTCCAAGGACCATCGAGCACTTCGGGATATTTCCGGAACCCATTGGCAACCGGGGTTCTGCTGCAACACTTTCCCTGGATTGATACTGGCGATCTCGGATTTATTGCCGACGGTGAGGTGTTCATCGTCGGCAGAGCCAAAGATGTCATCATTCGTGCCGGCCGCCATGTGTTTCCACACGAACTTGAGGAATTGGTCGGAGATTTGCCGGGTATTCGAAAAGGGTGTGTTGCCGTGTTTGGCGTGAAAAGCTCTCTGACTGGAACGGAGCGAATCATCATAGCGGCCGAAACGCGCTTCAGTCTCGAAAACGAGAGATCAGCTCTTCTCAAGCGGATAGCGGAACTCAGCGCGAGCACCCTCGAAATCCCCGCGGATGAGGTTTTGCTCGTTCCGCCCCGTTCGATTCCAAAAACGTCCAGCGGAAAACTCCGACGCAGCGAGTGCGCGCGTCTGTATGAAACAGGTCAGCTGGAGCGGCCGCCTTCGCGTCTCGAACAAACGTTGCGAGTGGCCTGGACGAGCGCCGTTTTTAGTTTCCTTCAGCTGGTCGGGCGCTTCCGAAGGAAAGCCTATGGGATCTATGCCTGGGCTGTGGCAATCACCCTTTCGTTTCCAATCGCAATCGGGCTCCTCGTGATACCCGCCTTTCCGGCACGTTTCTCCTATGCCCGGCGATGCGTGCGCCTCGGCCTGTGGCTCACCGGTCTTTGTCCTGAGATTGTCAGGAAAGACGGGAGCGAGCCTCATGCGGCACTGCCAAGTCCATCGATTCTCGTAGCCAACCACGCGAGCTATCTCGATGCCTTCGCATTGATCGCGGCCCTGCCGGGCACTTTCCGATTCGTCGCTAAAAAAGAGTTCGAATCAAACAGAATTCTCTCGCCGTTTTTCAGGCGTTTAGGCTGCATCTTTATCGAGAGAGCCGCACCCCAAGCGACTATTGAAGGCTCCCGCTCACTCGAGGAAGCAGTGAACGCAGGGAATACTCTTATGATTTTTCCCGAGGGAACCTTCACCCGTGAATCTGAATTACGCCCCTTTCATCTGGGAGCTTTTTTCACTGCTGCCAGCACCGGGGTTCCGATCGTTCCCATCGCCATTCACGGAACGCGATCGGTATTGAATGCTGATCGACGGATGCCGCGCCGGCACGCGATCCGAGTCACGGTATTTTCGCCGGTTTGCCCCGAAGGCACTGGATGGAAAGAGTCACTACGGCTCAAGAACGCGGCCCACCGGGCGATTTTGAGCAGCAGCTAAACGTCCACGACCACAATCGCCTTCCAGCTGTTTCCAGCCTGCCACACCTTGAGACGATGAAACGTGACTGCTTTGACATCAGTTCCAAGCCTCTGGCGTTCAGGATCGATCCGATCACCTTCCAGCTCCGCAATGAGTTCCACCCACCTCCTCGAAGGAGCATACTTCAGGTCAACATGCCTGACCCGGAGCAGAAGTTGATCGACATCTTTCCAATAGATCATTTTGTCCAGAAGCTCCTGAAGCAGCTCCATCACTTCCTGATGCTCGGGCCCTATCCGGCGTTTTAGATGCACTTCACGGCGTTCCTTGAGCTCGATGGAACCAAGATCCTCCACCATCAGATTCGTGAGCGCATCGCCCGCAGCCTGAAACAGCTCCTCGATACTCTCCCCTTCGGATTCGAAAGCCGCGTCAGCGTAACTGAGATGATCCAGATAGCGGTAGTGCTTCACGATGCGATCTTCCCACTCCTGTCATGAACCGCGTTGCGCGTTTTGTGCCGTGAATATCGGCTCAGCAGGGGCTTGGCACTCCGATTGCTGCCTCACGGTTCTTATGGAAAACACGGGCTCAGGGCCTTTCAGCGGAAAAGTAGCGCTTGTCACCGGCGCATCATCGGGAATCGGGAAAGCGACCGCCCTGGCTTTCGCACGCGTCGGAGCCAGGGTTGCGGTGGCGGACATCGCCGTCGACGGCGGCAATCAGACTCGACGCATGATCGAGGAGCTGGGGGGAAAGGCCATCTTCCTTCGCTGTGACGTTTCGAAGGAATCAGATGTCGCTTCGATGTTGCATCAAACCATCGACGCGTTCGGGCGCATCGATTGTGCTTTCAACAATGCCGGAATAGAAGGCGCGCAGGGTTCCACGGTCGATTGCACGGAGGAAAACTGGGATCGCGTTTTAAACATCAATCTCAAGAGTGCCTGGCTCTGCATGAAATACGAAATCCCGGCCATGCTCCGGCAAGGGGGCGGCGTGATCGTGAATTGCTCGTCCATTGCCGGGATCGTCGGATTTCAGAACATTCCGGCCTATGTCGCGAGCAAGCATGGCCTGATCGGACTGACGAAGACAGCCGCGTTGGAATACGCGAAATCGAAGATACGGATCAACGCTGTGTGCCCCGGGGTGATTCGAACGCCCATGATCGATCGATTCGCGCACGGCGAAGCTCAGGCCCTGCAACAGCTGATCGCAGGCGAGCCAGTCGGACGCGTGGGCGAACCCGAGGAAATCGCCGCGGCGGTTTTATGGCTTTGTTCTGATGGAGCTTCGTTTGTGACCGGTCATCCGCTCGTTGTAGACGGCGGTTGGGTCGCGCAATGACAAAAAAAAGCGGATGCCCTTCACTGGGCATCCGCCTTGTACTCATAGGAACGGCGGGGGGATTGGGGGGGAGCCGTTTGAGTACCTCTTCAACTGT
>MEPR01000070.1:23085-37667 GCA_001769835.1 Bdellovibrionales bacterium GWB1_55_8 | reverse complement strand
GGCGTTGCAAGAACTTTAGATCCGAAAATCCGGGAGCAGCTTGCGACGTTCGAGCGAAAATTCATCCACGACTCGTGTTGCTTTTCCAGGTACTCCCGAATTTGCATCAGGCGGAGAGTCCCTCCAAGCGGGCCCGTTCCCGATGGCTGGTAATCAATGACCACCTGAAGGTAGAGTTTCGTCGCGGCATCCAATGATGACACATCGAGCTCCTGAACCTCTTCCATTTCGCGCTGAGCGGCAGAAAGTACTTCATCGACCGAACGGTTTCGCGCTTCTTCATGAATCGACCCGTAACGCTTGCATTGTTCGATATAAATTGACTTCAAGTCGCGATCTTTTGTCGGGGTAACCTTGTAGGTTGGCCAAACAAAAGTCGAATCCAATTTCCGCAGGCGATCAAGCGCGGGATAAAGCCGGGCGAAGGGAGCATAGCCGTCCACCGCTCCACAAGACTCGTACTGCGACCAGGCCTCGATTCCACTCATCGACTCGTCCATCAGGGTGAAGAGAACGGTCCATTCAATTTTAATCAAGGCTATCAGTGAACAACGCATCTCAAAGGAACCCTCTTCCAGAAGTAACGTGCGTAGCAGGTTGTCTTTGAACTCGTTCTGCTCCGGACTTCTGCCGAGACCCTCATAGGGCAGGCGAAGTCCTATCTTCCGGAAGGCACTCTGAAGCTGCTTCTTGGAATAGTTACCGCGCTTGTCCCTGAACAACTTCACGAGCGCCCTCACCTTTTCGTGGTGGAACGGCCCTGAACCGTTCAACAGACCGTGAAGCCCCTCGTGGAGCAGAACATATTCACGCTCCGTCTTGAGAAAAGCGGGCATCGAGAAAATGATGTCGTCATCCGCACGGATCGCGATTTGCTCTTCCGCGGCATGTGCGGTCAAACCTGTCTGCCCCGCAGGCAAGAGGCGCAGAGGCTGATCCGTCTGCCAGATCCGCGTCTGCGCAAGGTCCGCCCATATCGCGGTTACGAAGCTCGGATAGACTTGGGCGATTTCCTTCAGCAGGACCATGAATTCAGGAATTCCCTCCAGGAAAGCCTTGTTATCGAGAACAATCGTGCTCGAAGTCGCGAAGTCCCTCAAAACAAGCTTGCCGTCGACGTAAACTCCGTCGCCGCCATTTCCTTCACTATGTCCCGCCCCTGCAAAAGCCGGGAACGTTCCTGCCGCGAAGCTGAACGTCAGCGCAATTGCCGCTAATTGAGTCAGTTTGTTCGTTCTCATTTTCATTTTCCTTTTTTTTCAGTCCTGAGTCTTTGTCAGTGGAATGAGCTGCATGCAAAATTTGTAAACTTCACTTTTTTCGTCGGATTCAAGAAACGTCGCGAGGTCGTCCCTGAATTTTCGAATCATCTTTTTGGCTTCGGGGATTTTCGCCGGATCAATCGACACGGTGATCGCCGTGAAATCACGCAGAGTGACTTCGTCATGTTCAAGTGATGCCCTGGCGAGTTCGAGATTCTGCGCATGGCTTTTACGAAGAGAGACATTGGCGATCTCATCTGATGTCGTGTAGCCGACCCCGGTCGGCCGAAGCTGACCAGACTCGTCCTGGTTCAGCATCTCGAGACGCAGCAGGCGCTCGATGGCCGCCGTGACGACGCTCTTGCTCAAACCCAGACGTTTGGCGATCCACGCGGGATCCGAACGGAAGGTTTTCGTTTCAGCAAGGGACAGAATGGCGAAGTGATACCAGTCAGAAACCGTTTTGAAGTGGTCCATCCCGAGCTGAATGGACGCGCGCTGGGTGGAAGAACCATGAACCGAAGCAGCAGCCTGGCGACGCTTTTCCTGTGAAAATGTCATCAGCAGGTTCTGTTTCTTCTCGGGATCAAGCATCAGGCGATCCGCAAGCCTTTCAGCGAGCTTGCCCGATATGTTTCTTTTTCCGTTCAGGACTTCAGAAAGAGCCGAGGGCGTGATGCCAAGCTTTCTTGCGAAAGCGCGTAGCGAATAGGAGGGGTTCTTGAGCTTCAAGTTGACCAGCTCCTCGTTCAGCACTTTTTGAATGGAATGTTGCGCCGTCATTTGTATTTACGCCTTCGGGCAGGGGTATACAAAGACTTGATGCATAGCGCAAGGATTTTGGAACAAAGTGTTCCATAGATTTTGGAACACTAAAAATACTTAAATTTCAGCTACTTAAATTCGAAACATTATTCAATTTCATGAAGCGTCACTTGATTTCGACCGCTCTTTTTCGATTTGTACAGCGCCTGATCGGCCGCCTGAAGAACCGCCTCGTCATTCGCACCATGTGCTGGAAAACTCGAAACGCCCACGCTGACCGTGACTCTCCCGAGCGGCTGCCCAGCCCCAAACTCAAATTCCGTTTTCTCGACAGCCTCACGAATGCGATTAGCCAGAATCATCGCGCCTTCACTCGGTGTTTCAGGACACAGAACAACGAACTCCTCTCCTCCATACCGCGCGGGCAAATCGGTTGTGCGGCAGCAGAAACGCAGGATTTCTCCGAGTTTCCGAAGGACCTGATCGCCCGCTGGGTGACCGTTCTTGTCATTGTAGACCTTGAAATGATCCACGTCGCAGAAGACGATCGAATACTCGCTGATATAACGACTGGCCCGAATGTTTTCCTTCTGCAGTTCCTCACGAAAATTCCGAAAATTCGCAAGACCGGTCATTTCATCGGTCATCGACAAAGTTTCGAGTTTCTTGTTCAACTCCTGAAGAGCGATCAGGTACTCCTGATTCTTTCGCGAAATCGCTCGCGCTTCGGTCACGTCCTTTGCGATGACCTGAATCAACTGAGTCCCATCCTTCAGCGGCAAACCGCAAAGCGAAAGTTCGAGTTCAACAATCTTTGACTCGACTCCCCCATCTTTTGAACCCGTAGGCGAACCTGTCGGAATGGTCGCTTTCAATTCTTGAACATGCGGGTAATAACGACGGCGAGCAATGCGAAGAGCGCGCGACAACTGCTCCCGATCGGATTCCACACACCAGCTCAGGATGGTGGTTTTCAATAATTCGTCTCGAGAAAGTCCAAAAAACCGCTCAGCCGATACGTTCAGATCCACAATTTGAGACTCGTCCCCATCCACAAGGAAAACGGGGTCGAGCATCTTCTCAAAAAGATCCTGATAGGCCGCTTGCTCAGAGGGACGGCTCGATTCTTCAGCTGCCATCTGGATATGATATCGGGCGTCAGCGGGATCGACAATAGATGCCGCAGTTTGAGCAGCTCATTTCAGGAGGGAGGTTGACCTTTGCTGTCAAATACCGGACTCGTTGGGCATTTCCAAAAATCTGAAACCTCTTTCAGGATACTGGTGGAAACCAGTTCGCGCGCGTGGGTCGCAAACCAGTCAGAGGGCATCGACTTGGTATAACTCGGCTGCACAAATCTTCCATCCATCAGCACGATTACCCCTCGATCCTTTTCCGAACGGATCACCCGCCCGGCCGCCTGGACCGCTTTCGCCATCGCGGGATAGGTGTAAGCGTACTCAAAGCCCGAGCCATAATTTTCCTGGTAAAATTCCCGCATTTTTTCGCGCTCAAGATCGAAGTTGGGGAGTGGCGGGCCCACTACAAAGGCTCCTATCATCATCTCACCCGGATAATCGACACCTTCCGAGAACACGCCGCCTTGCACAGCAAAGAGGATCGTGGGCTCAGCACAGGCCCGCAGATGATCAAGCACGGCTTCCACTGCGGGCACCCTCATGTCCCGTTCCTGCCTGAAAACCGTGAACCCAGGCGGAGCATCGAAGACACCAAGCACTCGTTCCATGAATTCGAAACTCGGAAAAAACGCGAAATAATTTCCGGGCCGCAGCACGGCCACGCGACTGATCACCTCGGCGACTTTCCCGTAATTTCGCTCACGATCGGAGTACTTCGTCGAAACCTGCGGAATGATCAGAAGTTTTCGGTTTCCAGGAGGGAAAGGCGAGGAAAACTCCTCGGTCCGGATCTCCTCGGGAACGAGGCCCGAAAGTTTCGCGTAATACTCGAAAGGCTTCAGGGTTGCCGAAAATCCGATCACCTGGTCGTACTCATCGTAGCAATCACGAAGCATCTCGGAAGCATCGCAACAGGTGATTTTCACGATGCCCCCGGTCGGATGAGGGTGATAGGTCGTGAAAAACTCCGTCCTTTCCTCGTCGGCCGCGTACTCAAGCGCTGCAGTGAACTCTGACCAGTAAAACGAAAGTCGAAGGACTACGTCTTTAGGCCGTATCTCGATATCCGATGCCAGATATTGCGAAAGAAACGAACGGAGCCTCGCGTCCTGATCGAAAAATGATTCGACCGGGGCTGCGATCTCCACACTGCGCTTCTCGCTCCCGCTGGCTTCGACAGGACGGCAGGCGATCACGCGCTGAATGCACTCGTCAAGCAGCTCTTCGGCAGGTTCGCTGAATCTATTCGGCAGTTCACGAATACCCTGCCTCAACCTCTCCAGAACCGCGGTTGAGATTCCCGGCGAATAATAATCCATGGTCCTGGCCGGCAGATTATGCGCTTCATCGATCACGAGACTCGGTTTCCCGATCTGTCCGAGCGCGGAAGCGGTCATGCGACCGAAGGCCGTCCTTGGAGCGAAAACATAATTGTAATCGCAAATGACGACTTCAACATCCTGGGCGGCATCGAGTTGTAATTCAAAGGGGCAGACCTGGTACTCCTCCCCCATTTCGCGGAACGTGCGGGCGCGCAGCCGGCGCTTCTTGGCCAGCAGTTCGCGAAGCCCTCTGGCATGGACCTTCGTGTAATAATCGCGCGCGAATTCGCAGTACTCAGGATTACAGAGGGGCTCGTTCTTGAAACAGATTTTGCTTTTCGCGGTGATCGTAAGGGAACGGACCTTCGCTCCCGTTATCTGGAATTTCAGCACCGCGTCCTCGGCGACCGCATGCTGGCTGTTTTTCGGCGTCACATAAACGGTTTTCTGCGCACGCGAAAGCGACTCCTTCAAAACCGGATAAAGGACGCCAACCGTTTTCCCCAATCCGGTAGGCGCCTGGATGAGCATCCGTTTTTGCTCGCTGACCCCCTCCTCGATCGCGCCGATCAGCTCTTTCTGGCAGGGCCGCGGATCAGAAAACGGGAACTGAAACGTTTCAGCGATCTTCCTTCTTTTCTTTGCACGGCGCTCGCAATGCCGGGCCTCCTCCACAACTTCCTCGAAACGTCTTTCAAGCCACTCTTCATAGCCCTTCAGATCCAGCTCAATTTCCAGGCTCTCGGACTCATTCCGCCGCGTTGAAGCGAGGTAAAACCAAAGATCGGGAACCACCCCTTCGTTCAGCCAGTAAAAATATCCGTAGGTTCGAAGCTGTAGACAGTAAGGGTGCTCGCTCAGCGCACGTGGAGCGGTCACGCGTTTAACGAGCTCGCTCGCGTTGAACGCGGTCTTGATCTCCTCGATTTTCGGCCGTGCGCCAGGCGAATCCGGGGAAAAAAAGCCATCCATCCGTCCGGAGATCCTGAAAAGGTAACCTTCCCGCTCAAACTCCCGCGCTATCGCGAACTCTGGCTGATAACCGGGAGTTTTTTTCGCGCGCCTGGCCTGGACCTCCCGGTGAATTTCCTGCCCTTCGGCTGCCGAACGGCCATAGCCGGAAAGCGATTCAATGCTTCCGATTCTGGGCACGGGCACGGCAAATTCGGTGATCGGGATGGAAATCGTTTTCACGCATCAGCACCGGAAGTCGGCCGATAACTGATCTGCCGATTGACCATCCACCTGAAAACCTCGAGCAGGTGCCCGTGGCTGACGGCAGGATCAAGCACTTCCAGGACCTGCTGAATCGCCTCAATACTGGACAGGCAATAGCTGGCCGGCTGCTTCCTGATCCGATATTCAGAAGGACGGGTTCCGCTGAATGAAATCCGGGGCAACGCCGCGATTCGTGGATTGGTGGCGAGCAGCTTTTTCGCGCAATTCCAGGTTCCATCGACGACAAACACGGTCAAGCGACGCCCATTCCGGCGAAGTCTCGCGCGAAGCTCGTCTCCTGTCTTCCGGATATCCCAGGCCTCTTTACCCGGATAAAGCAAAACGCACTCGTGTTCGTCGCTGGCCAGGAGCGAGACGATTTTCGGGTCTTTTTCAACCTCCACTCCCACCACGAACACGGAATCACGGATGCAAAGATGCGCAAGGCGAGCCGTTCCGATGGCTTTCCTGAATTCAGCGGGATGCTGAAGGATCACGAGCTTCAACTCGCTTTCAAAAGGACGAATCTCACTGCAGAAGCACCCTCTCGTATGAAGAAGGCAGCTGGGGCAAAACGCCCGCTGGGTCGCTGAACTCATGGTTGCCGCGAGCGTACACTGAGCTATGATCGAGGTAAATGAGCACAGTGATTTTGGATCCTTTTTCAGCAAAAAGGCTCGCGCGGGTCATTCAGGACCATCAGGCCCGAAGTGGCCAGCTGCCCACGTATCAGGACCTTGCGGCGGCAGGGTTTTCGCGCGAGCACGTCAAGGAAGCCATCCGGCAGAAGTTAATCGAGGAGTTCTTCGTGACCCTGACGAACGGTACTATCGTGAAAGGGTTCCGGGTTTGTACCTAGGAGCGTTTCGAAGTGATTAACCCCGGCGGTCCTGTCGCTCAAGTCGCTCGGTATCGACCAGGGCGCCAATACCCGTGCCCTGCCAGTCGGATTTTTCATACCCTTCGTTCCGAATCTTCGTACAAAAAACCTCGCCCTCAACAATGGCATTGAACCCCACCGCCGCCGCGGCAAAAGCCAGCCGGAGAATGGTTTCATCACGATCAGCGCAATGGTCAACGCGAAAGACGTCCTTCGCTTTTCTCAGGATCGGAACGGGCTTCCGCTGCGTCTTGAAGAAGAAAAAAGCCTGGCGCGCGCGCTCCAATATCTCGTCGTACGCGGCAAGCTCCGGCTCCACCTTTTCGGCATGGCAAGACGGACAGTAGCGGGTTTTCAAGAGCTCCGGCGGGAGGTTTAACCTGAACGCGAAGGCAGCCTGATCCAGGTACTGCACGCAGTCCTTGCAAACGGGACTTTCGCATAGCTCGCATTCGGTCATCATCTTGGGCGCTTTTTGTTTTCGGCAGGAACTGCACTCGGTAACCATTCCGTTCTCCTAGCACGGGTCAGTGTACATGGGCGAGCTTTCCCCGTGCAATGGCAGGGAATTCCGGTTATTCCGGAATAACGAAGGGCCTAAAATGACCACTACCTCCGAGATTCACGAAATTCCGATAACGCGTTCCCCGGCAGTTCGAACGCCCTGGGCTTTTGTTCCCTCACTTTACTTCCAGCAGGGCCTGCCCGTGATTATCGTGCAGCAGGTTTCAGTCCTGCTCTACAAAAAGATGGGCATGCCCAACGACCAGATCGGGCTGTGGACCAGCCTGGTGGTCTGGCCCTGGATTCTGAAAATGCTTTGGGGTCCGCTGGTCGATCTTCATGGAAAAAAAAGAAACTGGGTTCTCGGAACACAAGCCTTGATCGGAATCGCACTGGGCCTTTGCGCGCTGGCGGTCACAACGAAGTCGTTTCTCGCCGTCACCCTGGGAATCTTCTTCATCACCGCGTTCCTGTCCGCCACGCACGACATCGCTCTCGACGGCTACTACATGCTAGCGCTCCCGAAGGACCGACAGGCCTTCTTCATGGGAATTCGGACCACGTTTTTCCGTCTTGCCATGGTTTTCAGCAACGGTTTCCTCGTGATTCTTGCGGGACGGTGGGAACAAGCGGGAATGCCGATTGCCGAGAGCTGGCGCTCGGCGCTGCTCGTGGGCGCGGCTTTTTATCTCGCTCTCATGGCATACGCCCATTTCACGATGCCCAAAGTCGAAGCGGACCAGCCGGCTTCAAGCTCGCAAAACCGGGCAGACCAACCCTCCTTTGGTGAGGCACTCCGGTCATTTTTCACTCAGGAAAAAGTGATCCCTATTTTTCTTTTCATTCTTCTTTACCGCTTTGGCGAATCCATGCTCACGAAAATGGCGGGCCCTTTCCTGCTGGACACCAGGGAAGCAGGCGGACTCGGACTTGAAACACTTCAGGTAGGCATGATCCTGGGCAATGTGGGCGTGATCTGCCTGGTGGCGGGGGGATTGCTGGGCGGCATTCTGATTTCGAAGTTTGGTTTAAAAAAATGCGTCTGGCCGATGGCCATTTTCATGAATCTTCCAAACCCGTTTTACATCTGGGCGGCTAAAACCCAGCCTGGTCCCTCTGCGGTTTACCTGCTCACCGCGGTTGAACAGTTCGCCTATGGTTTCGGGATGGCGGCGTACATGGTGTTCGCCATGTACGCCGCGCAACGCTCCCGATTCGCGACCTCGCATTACGCGATCGTCACCGGACTCATGGCATTAGGCGCGATGCTGGCCGGGATCATCAGCGGTTACCTGCAGCAGTCCGTAGGCTACTTCTGGTTTTTCGTGATCGTTTGCCTGAGCACTATCCCGGGCATGATCCTGCTTCTATTTATCCCTCTCGATGAAGGTGAACGAAATGAATCAACTCCCACTCGGAGTCATTGAAGGTTTTTACGGCGAACCCTGGTCCTGGCAAACCCGCGCCGACACCGCGCGGTTCCTGGCCAAGGCTGGTTATTCATTCTATCTTTATGCGCCGAAGTCTGACCCCTTCTTCCGGCGCAGGTGGCGAGAACCGTTTCCGCGCGACCTCTTCGCTCATCTCTCCGAACTTCGGGAAGTCTGCAAGTCCACAGGTATCGGGTTCGGAGTGGGCTTCAGCCCGTACGAAATCTATCTTTCCTTTGATGACACCGCGAAAAAGCAGCTTGAAGCCAGGATTGATACCTTCAATTCGCTCGAGATCGATCATCTGGCGGTGCTCTTTGACGACATGAAAGGGGCGCCCGGCCTTGCCCGAACTCAAGCCGAAATCATGCATTGGATCGCGAAGCGCTCGAGTGCGAAGAAAATCGTGTTTTGCCCGACCTACTACTCCCTGGATCCGGTACTCGACCGGATCTTCGGGGAACGTCCCGGAGACTACCTGCAGGAGCTCGGAAAATCCCTGGATCCTGAAATCGGAGTCTTCTGGACCGGCGAGGAAATCTGCTCGAAAAGTTACTCCACAGAACACATCCGCGCGGTTCGCGAAGCCCTGGGGCGAAAACCCGTACTCTGGGACAATTACCCGGTGAATGACGGGCCGAAGATGTGCAAATTCCTGCACCTGAAACCGTTCACCGGCCGGCCAAAAGAACTGAACAGTGAGCTGAAGGAACATGTCGTCAACCCGATGAATCAGTCCCTCCTCTCGCGAATCCCCATGCTGACGCTGGCGGAGCTGTATCGCTCTGAAGAACCCTACGATCCGATGAGCGCGTGGAGACGTGCCGTTCACGCCCTCGCCTCTGCCGATCTAGGAGCACTACTCGAGCGTGATCTTCTGCTTTTCAGCGAAACGGGCCTGGATGGCTTGTCCGAAGAACAGAAAGCGCAGCTGCTTCAGGAATACGGTAATATCCAGGAACCCATGGCTCACGAAGTCGTCACCTGGCTCGAGGGCCGAACGGTGGTCACTCGCGAAGTGTTTTTGAATCAGTGATGCCGCTATTGCCTGATTCCGCTCTAGCCTGGAAGTCCGTTGCCGTGAACAAATTGCTATGGGTTTCGCGAGTTCAGGCCTACCCCTGACTGTGTGTCAGAGCTGATACATCTACCCAAAACCGCATCTGAGATCGAAAATAGAGCTATCCACTGAGGACGTTTCCGGGGAGCGGTCATGAAACCGATCTTGTTCGCACTCATGCTGCTGAGTTCTCTTTCCGCCTGCAGGCGCGATGCGGAAATTTCAGCCCTGCTCGACAAAACTCAGCCTGACTCAAGCGACGACAATTCTGTTTTCACGGACAGCGCCACTCTGACCTGGGAAGCTCCGAGCATTCAATCCGATGCGACCCATGAAACGGATCTCGCGGGATATATGATTCGTTACGGCACGAAACCTGGCGTCTATACCCAGTTCATCAAAGTGGAAGACCCTGCTTCACTCAGATATACCGTGAACCATTTGCCTGCCGGCCAGACCTATTATTTCGCCGTGACCGCCGTGAGTACGTCCGGAATCGAAAGCGAGTTTTCGAACGAGGTCAGTAAAGCCGTCTTCTAAAGAGCGGAAGACAAAAAAAAACGGCCCTGACCTGAGTCAGAGCCGCTCTCACAACAAAATCCAGACCGGATCGCTTACACCACGCCTTGATCCATCATCGCGTCGGCGACTTTCAGGAAGCCTGCGATGTTGGCGCCATTGACGTAGTTACCGGGGGTGCCGAAGCGCGCCGCGGTCGTCACGCAATTTTCGTGAATGCGGACCATGATGCGATGGAGGTGCTGGTCGACCTCTTCGCGTGACCAGCCCATGCGCATGGAGTTCTGCGACATTTCGAGGCCGGAAGTGGCGACACCACCGGCATTCGCTGCCTTGCCGGGAGCGTACAGGATCTTCGATTCACGGAAGACCTTATAGCCATTCAGCGTGGTCGGCATGTTCGCGCCTTCGGCCACACAGAGGCAGCCGTTCTTCACGAGTTCCTTGGCGTCGTTTTCGTCGAGTTCATTCTGAGTGGCGCAAGGAAGAGCGATGTCGACTTTCTGCTGCCAGGGTTTCTTGCCCGGGACGAACTGCGCGCCAAATTCCTTCGCATACGGTTCGACGATGTCACGGTTCGAGGCACGAAGTTTCAGCAGGTAGTTGATCTTCTCGCCTTTGATGCCGTCCTTGTCGTAGATGTAGCCATCCGGACCGGAGATCGTGACGACCTTACCGCCAAGGTCCGTGGCCTTGATGACCGCGCCCCAAGCGACATTTCCGAAGCCGGAAACAGCGACGGTTTTGCCGTCGAAGGACTGGCCCTTCGTCTTCAGCATTTCCTGCGCGAAGTAAACGAGACCGAAGCCCGTGGCTTCCGGACGAATCAGGGAGCCGCCCCAATTCAGGCCTTTTCCCGTGAGAACGCCCGTGAATTCGCTGCGCAGGCGCTTGTATTGACCAAACAGGAAGCCGATTTCACGGCCGCCCACGCCGATGTCGCCGGCTGGCACGTCCGTATCCGGACCGATATAGCGGGAAAGTTCCGTCATGAAGCTTTGGCAGAAGCGCATCACTTCGTTGTCGCTCTTGCCCTTGGGGTCGAAATCCGAACCACCTTTGCCGCCGCCCATCGGAAGCGTCGTCAGGCTGTTTTTATAAACCTGTTCGAAGGCCAGGAATTTCAGGATGCCGAGATTCACTGAAGGATGGAAGCGCAGGCCGCCTTTGTACGGGCCGATAGCGCTCGACATCTGAATGCGGTAGCCGCGATTGACCTGAATCTTGCCTTGGTCGTCGATCCACGGCACGCGAAAGAGGATCACGCGCTCGGGTTCCACCATGCGCTCCATGATCTTCGCGTCTTTGTACTCGGGATGCTTGTCGAACACTGGCGAGAGCGACTCGGCCACTTCTTCAACGGCCTGGTGAAACTCAGGTTCGGCCGGGTTTTTGGCCTTCACGTCAGTGATAATTCTGCGGATATACTCGTTGGACATGTGATTCCTCCAGTGGGCTGGTGCGCTATGAGCGCATCCCCACGCTTCAATTTCGGATTTCAGGGACTCCCTTGACGTACCATAAGGGCTAAACGTGATTAAGTTTTTTCACCTCAGTTCTTTTAAAAAACGGTCAAGACGGTAAGATGGGAAGGTGAATTGGCATCCATCCCTGGGTAACATAGCCGGCTGGGATAAACATGATAAATATCTTGAAGCATTTCAAAGGCTTATGCCTCACAGGATCCGTGAAATCCTCCTGGTGGCAAGCCCCTATGACTCCTATTTGATCGAAGAAGACGGCCTGATCTACGAGCAGATCCGCCGCGAGTACCATGGGCTCAATCTGATCCATGCTCCCGAGGTCACTCATGTGTCGAGCGCTGCCGAAGCGCTTGAGCAGCTCAAAGACGGCCGTTTTGACATGGTGATCACGACCCTGCACATCAAGGACATGCATGCGGTGAAGTTCGCAAAAACCCTGCGAGCACGGGACCATGACATCCCGATTGTTCTTCTCGCCTACGACAACAACGAACGGAAAAGCCTCCTCTCGCGCGAGGACGCGTCCATCTTCGATCACGTTTTCATCTGGCAGGGGGACTACCGGCTGCTCGTTGCGATCATCAAATGCGTTGAGGATCAGCTCAATGTCGAAAATGACGCGAAGATCGCGGACGTGCAGTCGATCATTCTCATCGAAAACAACGTACGCTTCTATTCCGTGTATTTGCCGATCATTTACACGGAAGTATTCAAGCAATCCCAGCGACTCATCGCGGAAGGCGTGAACCTCACGCATCGCTATCTGAGGCTTCGCACCCGACCGAAGATCCTGCTCTGCACCAATTACGACGAGGCCTGGGCCTACTTCGAAAAGTATTCGGAAAATGTTCTCGGCGTGATTTCCGATATCAATTTCCGGCGCGACGGTGAACGCGACCCTGAAGCCGGCATTCATTTCGTCGAGGCCGTTAAAAACAGATATCGCGACATTCCCGCGCTTCTGCAATCAAGCAATCCTGAATTCAGGGAACGCGCCCAGGAAATCGGCGCCGACTTCGTCCTCAAGAACTCGCCTCGCCTCCTCCATGAGGTTCGCGAGTTCATCGTGCGCAATTTCGGATTCGGCGATTTCGTGTTCCGGATGCCTGACGGGCGCGTCGTGGCGCGTGCGGACAATCTGAAATCGCTTGAAGAATCGATCCGGAACGTGCCGATCGAGAGCATCGTGTACCATGCCGAGCGGAATCATTTTTCAAATTGGCTGAAAGCGCGCACGGAGTTCACGCTGGCGCATGACCTGCGCCCGAAACAGGTTCGCGATTATAACAATGCCGAGGAACTCCGGGATTATCTCGTTCACTCGCTCGTGGAATACCAGAAAGCGCGCACCAGAGGCATCATCTCCGATTTCGAGAAAGACTCCTTTGACCCCGTTCACAGTTTCGGCCGGATCGGAGCGGGGTCACTCGGTGGAAAAGCTCGTGGTCTGGGCTTTGTGAACAACCTGCTCAGCAAGTACCGCCTCGAGGACAAGTTCCAGGAAGCGCGGATATTCGTTCCCATGACAGTGGTCCTGGGAACCGAGGTTTTTGACCAGTTCCTGACGCAAAATGATCTTTTCTCGTTCGCATTGGCCTCGGAGGACGACTCGGAAATACTCAGGCGCTTCATCGATGCGCCTGTTTTCCCGAGCAAAGTCTCACGAAAACTCGCGGAACTCCTCGAACTGGTGAAGGAGCCGCTCGCGGTCCGCTCCTCGAGTCTTCTCGAGGATTCGCAATACCAGCCCTTCGCAGGCGTGTACGAGACTTACATGCTTCCGAACAACCACGCCAATCCTGAAGTTCGTCTGAAAGAACTGCTCCGGGCGATTCGAAAAGTCTACGCATCCATGTTCTTCAAACGTTCCAAGGATTATATCCGCGCCACCGACTACCGCCTGGAAGAGGAGAAAATGGCGGTCATCATCCAGAAGATGGTGGGTTCGGCGCGAGACGGAAGGTTTTACCCGGATTTCGCGGGCGTGGCCAAATCGCATAATTTCTACCCCCTTCCGCCTCAGAAAGCGTCCGACGGAATCGCGCTCGTGGCACTGGGGCTGGGAAAGATGGTCGTCGATGGCGGCACGGCAATTCGTTTCTGCCAGAAGTATCCGCGGCACGTGATTCAGTTTTCATCCACGACGGACACGCTGAAGAACGCGCAACAGGACTTTTTCGCGCTCGACATGTCTCCCCCGCCGGAACGCCGCGGTCCGGAACTTTCAACCGAGGATCCGCTGATCCGCCGCTACTCTCTCGACCAGGCCGAACAAGACGGTTCACTGGTCTACACGGGCTCGACCTACTCGTACGACAATAACATCGTGTATGACGGCATTTCCCGCGAAGGTCAGCGCCTCGTGACGTTCGCGCCGATCCTGAAGCATGGCGTGTTTCCGCTTCCGGAAATCCTGGATTTCATCCTTGAACTCGGCTCCTGGTCCATGGGGGCCCCCGTGGAAATCGAATTCGCCGTGAACATGAATGCGCCACCCGACGCCCCCAAGGAATTCGGCCTTCTGCAGATGAGACCGCTCGTCCTGAATTACGAAATGGATGAACTGAATGTCGACAAGTACCAGCCTGACCAGCTGCTTGTGCAAAGTCGGCTTGCGCTCGGCAACGGTGTGAAGCGCAACATCTTTGACGTCATCGTCGTCGATGTGGATACCTTCGAACGCTCCGAAAGCCGCAAGGTCGCCGAGGAAGTCGCCGCGTTCAACACCCTGCTCAAGAAACAGAAGCGCCCTTACATACTTGTGGGCGTGGGCCGTTGGGGCACCCTTGATCCCTGGTTAGGAATTCCTGTCGGCTGGGAACAGATCAGCGGTGCCGTTGCGATTGTCGAGTCGAGCTTCCGCGATTTCGAGGTTTCTCCCTCGCAGGGATCGCATTTCTTTCAGAACATCACGTCATTCAACGTGAGTTATTTCACGGTGAACTCGACAACCGAGAGCGCCATCCGCTGGGATTGGCTGCGCGCGCAACCCGAAACCA
>MEPR01000070.1:0-23053 GCA_001769835.1 Bdellovibrionales bacterium GWB1_55_8 | reverse complement strand
GAGAAACCGCTGACGGTGCTCATCAATGGTCACAAAAACCGCGGCGTCATCACCATGCCCGGGGTTGACGAAACAGAAAACCCCTCATCCACGCTCTAAACGTCTTTCTTGGTCAATGCGTCCAACATCTCATTGCACGACTTGGCCACATCCTGAAATTCGTCATCAGGCCTGAGTTTGATTCGCAGGTCAGTTCGACCTGACCGAATTTCCTCGAAGATCTTGCGGAAATGATAAAGAGGGCCGGCAACGCGATGCGAGAACACCAGCGCGATGAACGAGCTGACGATGACGAACCCAAAAGATCCCAGTCCGAGAAGCAAGGTGATCTGCCAAAGCTCACGATAAAGCTGCGCTTTGACCTCGTCGGTCATGGGAGCAAGATCCACCAGCGTTGAGTAGTTCTCGTGCGTGTATGAATAAAATATCCAGGAATACAGTGCGGCGAGGCTGAGACCGCTCAGCGCGACCATCAAAACATACCGGAATTGAAATCTCCGGTTCACGATCAGATTCCGAACACTACGTCGGTTTCTCACGGATTCCGCGGTTACTTTTTCTGAGGACATTCAAGGCATCCTTCCTTTTGGTAGTCCGATTCAGTTGCCCGAATTTCGGCCTTGATCACATCCAGTTTCTTCAGAATCAAAAAGGTGTTCGACTGGACTTTCAAAACTTTCGAGGCCTGGTCCGCGCTGAGTGCGGCCAGATATTCCCGGTTCTTCCCCAGCAACGCGACATGTTTTTCCTTTACCGCCTCCTGAAGGCCCAGTGCCTTCAGCTTTTCGGAGCAGACGTCGCAATCCGGCGCGCCTGCGGCAATCGCACTGGACGAGAAAACAAGCGCAATAATCATGAGTGACGCGAAGAACTGGGTCAAATCTCGACTCCTTGGTACAGACAACATCTCTCCAAGCTCATTCAGTCTACCGCAAGTCTTGAAAACAACCACAGATTCTGTTTCGCATCGCCACTGGAATACTGTTTTTGCCCTGCGTCGAAGCACCGCTTCTCGCAAAATCACTTTCCCCTGTTCGCTCGACGCGTCGATCTGCTAGCGGTTTCGGCAGATATGCGTGCTCTTCCTATGCTTGCAGCCGCAGCCGTGGGCCTCATTCTCGGAATTCTCACTTACACGTTCATTTACGCCCGCGGGTACTCCTATCTCAGCGACAACCCGGCAGCCTGCATGAACTGCCACATTATGAACGAGCAGTTCGATGGCTGGCTCAAATCCAGCCATCATGGGGTGGCGGTCTGCAACGACTGCCATACTCCACCTGGATTTTTGGGAAAGTATTACACGAAAGCCCTGAACGGGTTTTTCCACTCGGTCGCCTTCACCTCAGGCAACTTTCATGAACCCATCCGGATCACGAAACGCAACGCGCGTGTGGCCGAAAAGTCGTGCAGGAAATGCCACTCGCGGATCACGCACGCAATTCGTCTCTCGGGCGCCGAACAGGATGACAACCGCTGTGCGCGTTGCCACCTGGACGTAGGACATATGCATTGAACTGGAGATATACATGGCCAAAACAAATGTAAAAGTGGTCGCAGTAAGCCTCCTTGCCCTCGTCGCTGGAATCGGCGGGGTCGCCCTTCTGGTTGACATCTTCGAGAAAAAACAGGAGGCGCGGAACCCGTTTTTCAGAGTCGTGGAACTGACCGATGAAACGCAGGACCCTGCTGTCTGGGGCAAAAACTTTCCTCTTCAATATGATGCGTACAAACGCACAGTCGACCAGGTCCGGACTCGTTACGGCGGGAGTGAGGCCAGGCCGCGCACGCCTTCCAAAGCGGATCCTCGGACGCAAGTCGCTCAATCCAGGCTTGAGGAGGATCCGCGGCTCAAAATCATCTGGGCGGGTTATCCGTTCTCCGAAGATTTCCGTGAGGAACGGGGCCACGCCTACATGTTGGAAGACCAGATCTATACTCAGCGGCAGATCGTCGCAAAGCAACCTGGCACCTGCCTTCACTGCCATGCTTCCGTTTACGTTCCGTACAAGAAAGCGGGCAGCGGCGACCTGGTCCGGGGGTTTGAGAAGCTGAATCAAATGCCCTATGGAGAAGCCCTGAAGGCGGTTCAGCACCCCGTATCCTGCATCGATTGTCACGATCCCCTCACGATGCAGCTCCGGGTAACCCGTCCGGGTTTCCTGGAGGGAATCGCCAAAGTCAAGGCACTGCAAGGCATCAAGAATTACGAGGTCAATGCGATGGCCACTCGCCAGGAGATGCGGACATTCGTATGCGCGCAATGCCATGTCGAGTATTACTTCAAAGGCGATGAAAAACGGCTGACTTACCCCTGGGACAAAGGGCTCAAGGCCGACGAAATTCTGGCCTATTATGAGGAAGTGAAATTCAAGGATTTCACCCACAAGATTTCCGGCGCGGATGTATTGAAAGCCCAGCACCCCGAGTTCGAAATGTGGAACCAGGGGATGCATGCCCGATCAGGCGTGGCGTGCGCCGATTGCCATATGCCTTACAAACGTGAAGGAGCGATGAAGGTGAGCGACCACCACGTCAGAAGCCCCTTATTGAATATCAGCCGTTCGTGCCAGACCTGCCACCCCTGGCCCGAAGCGGAGCTCAAGGCCCGGGCAGAACTCATTCAGGCGCGAACCATGGAACTGCGTGGCATAGCGATGGACGCGGTGATCGCCCTGATCAACGACATTCAAAAGGAAACGAAAACCGACGCCACTGAAGCGCGTGCTTATCAAAGGAAAGCGCAATTCCTGCTTGATTTCATCGAAGCTGAGAATTCTATGGGTTTCCATGCCCCACAGGAGGCTGCACGAATTCTCGGGAAATCGATCGACTTTTCCAGGCAGGGTCAGGCAGCCCTGCGAAAGGGCCGTTAACTCAGAAACTTGCTTTTTCAAGTTATCTTCAAAAGAGCTCTTTTAGCTGGACCGAAATGATCGCATCCCGGAGCATGATTCTGTGACCACCGGGCATCGAATTCTCATCATTGACGATGAACCACTGATCCTGGAAGTTCTCGAATCCCAGCTTAACTCCATGGGATTGACCTGCCGCACCTATGAATCCCCACTTCAGGGCCTCAGGGCCCTGAACGACTTTCAACCAGACATCATTCTTTGCGACCTTCGCATGCCCGACATGAACGGCGTCGAGGTTCTTGCGCGCGTCCGTTCCCTGGGCCTGAAGACACCCTTTTTTCTGATGACCGGCTTTTCTGACAAGAATGACCTGGCGGAAACGGCTGACTTGCACCTTGCCGGACTGATCGAAAAACCGTTCCGCCTGTCCGAATTGAAAAAACTTCTGTTTGATTTCTTCACTCCCTGATCTGCTATATCTGCTCATACGTTGCCGCACCACCTTGCATTGTGAAGCCTGGGAAGTTATGGGTGAATTCCCCATGCATGAGCCACTTGAAATCCGAGATCTGAAGAAAACCTACGCAAGAGCGGGACGCGAACCGCTACAGGCGGTTGCGGGGATCTCCTTTGACGTGAAACAGGGAGAATGCTTCGGACTCCTCGGACCGAACGGCGCTGGAAAATCCACTTCCATGAAGTGCATCACAGGCTTTTATCCACCCTCGTCGGGCACAGTCCATATTCTTGGCGTGGACGTGCACCGTGATCCGAAACACGCACGAATGAAGCTCGGCGTCTGCGCGCAGGAAGATACCCTCGATACGGATTTCACGGTTCTCGATCAGATGATTCAATTTGCGCGGTACTTCGGAATCAGCCGTCGCGACGCCGGCCTGCGCGCCTCCGAACTGCTCGAACGCTTCGGACTCGACGATAAGCGCACGGAACTGGTCGAAGCGCTTTCGGGTGGAATGCGAAGACGCCTTCAGGTGGCCCGTGCCCTCGTGAACTCGCCAAGGCTCCTGGTTCTCGATGAACCGACGACAGGCCTGGACCCGGAAGCACGCAGGGTGCTTTGGGATATTCTTGCACAGGAACGACGTAATGGCCTGGCGATACTCCTGTCCACTCATTACATGGAAGAGGCCGAACGCCTTTGTGATCGCGTCGGCATCATTCATTTCGGCAAAATTCTCACCATCGCCCCGCCCGAGGAGCTCATCGCCCGTGAAATCGGCGCGCGCACCATTCGCGAGGAGATCCGGCCCGGGGTTCCCGTCGAACGCGCTCCCAACCTTGAGGATGTGTATCTCAAGCTGACCGGTACGAGCCTCGATAGCGCCACGGATAGCGACAGACCGGAGGCCAAATGAACTCGTTCATTTCGATCTACCGGGTTTGGCATCGCTATTTCGCGATCTTCCGCAAAAACCTGATCTACGGCACCGTGACCACGTTCGTGGAACCCTTTCTTTACCTGCTCTCCTTCGGATTCGGACTCGGGGCGATTATCGGGGATATCGAAGCAAGTGGCACGCGCGTGAATTACCGGGCCTTTGTCCTGGCTGGAATTTACGGGCAGGCTGTTCTGTTTCAGGGTTTCTTTGAAGCGGCCTATGGAAGCTTCATTCGAATGTATTATCAGCGGATCTTCCAGGCCATTTCAGCGACTCCCGTGACGCTTTCCGAGGTTCTCTGGGGAGAGCTGATCTGGGACGCCTCGCGCTCAACCCTTTCAGCCACCGCCGTGCTCCTCGTGGGCATTGCGATCGGCGACTTTCGGTGGCAAGGAGCGCTCCTGCTGCTTCCTCTCGCGTTTCTATTCGGCCTGGTCTTCGCGTCCTTGGGGCTGCTCGTGGCAGCCAAGTCCCGGACGATCGAGTCCATCTCCTACCCTCAATACCTGCTCGTATTTCCGATGTTTCTCTTCTGCGGGGTCTTTTTCCCCCTGTCAAATCTGCCGGAGCCGATCCGCACGGTGGCATCACTGCTCCCGCTGGCCCCCGTCCTGGGGATCGCAAGATCGCTCGCGCTGGGGTTCCCTTTTGAAGCGAAAAATGTCTGGATTCTGCTCGGCTGGGCGCTCCTGCTCGTCCCGTTGGCCCGCCGGGCGATGACCCGACGACTCATTCACTGAAAGCTCAAAAAGTCGCTAGACCACTCCCCTCCAGCCATCTATATTTCGAGCATGAAGATTGCCTTCACTCATAATCTGCAGCTTCGGCCTACTGAAGAGGAAGCCGAATTCGATACACCAAAAACCATCGAAGCCATCCGTTCGGCCCTGACCCGTCTCGGCCACGAAGTGGAACTCGTCGAGGTTTCCGGTCCCGCGTCCCGCACCGTGGCGCGACTCGAGGCACTGAATCCGGATCTCGTGTTCAACACGGCTGAAGGACGTGAAGGAAAATTCCGCGAGGCTTTCTATCCCGGACTTTTTGACCAGCTCGCAATCCCGTTCACCGGATCCGATGCTTACGCGTGCGCCATTACGTTGGACAAGCAGCTCACGAAGGCGATCGTCGCGCAGCACGGTGTGCCGGTACCTTGGGGCTACGTGGTCACGCAGATGAGCGAACTCAGGGTGGATACGACGGAACTCCCATGCATCATCAAACCGAATTTCGAGGGAAGCTCGAAAGGGATCACGCGGGATTCAATCATTAAAAATCGCACGGAACTTGCTCCAAAAGTGGAAGCCCTGCTGAAACGGTATCCTTCCGGCATTCTCGTGGAACAATTCATTCCCGGGCGTGACGTGACGGTTCCTTACCTCCAGAAGGCATCCCCGGGCACATTAGGCGTTCTCTCTCCCGCCGAATACGTTTTCAACCGCCCGAAAACAGCAGAATTCGAAATCTACGATTTCGATCTGAAGCAGCTGCACAGCGACTCGGTGGACGTCAGGATTCCGGCCGAACTGTCTCCGGAAACGGCCCGAGCGCTGATCACCCATTCCCAGACCGTCTTTCGAGTGCTCGGAATCCGGGATTTCGGACGGATTGACTACCGGATCACTCCGGACGGACAGATCTACTTCCTCGAAATCAACGCGCTCGCCAGCCTCGAGCCCGGAGCCAGCATCTATGTGGCCGCAGGCCATGCCGGCCTGAAAACGACGGAGTCCGTCCTGAACACGATCATTCTCAGCGCCTGCGAACGCTACGGAATGCTATCCAAGTTGCAACAAAAGAAACGCTCTCCCCAATCAAAGCTTCGGGTGGGACTCACTTTCAATCTCAAGCGCGATCCTCAGATCACGGAGACGAAAGATGCGGAAGCGGAGTTTGACTCCCCGAAAACGATCGACTCCATCGCGGACGCGATCGCCTCGTACGGACACGAGGTGGTGAAGCTCGAGGCCACCTCTGAACTGGCGTCCATCATCCAGCACTCGCAAATCGACCTTGTGTTCAACATCGCCGAAGGCTTCCGGGGTCGGAACCGGGAAGCTCAGATTCCAGCACTGCTGGAACTGCTCGATATCCCCTACACGGGTTCGGATCCTGCCGCCCTGTCAATCACGCTGGACAAAGGGCTCGCCAAGCGCATGGTCCGGGAAGCAGGATTTCTGACACCGAAATTTTTCCTCATGACTACGGGACGCGAGCGCATTCCGAAGGACATGACGTTCCCTCTCATCGTGAAGCCGCTGGCTGAGGGAAGTTCGAAAGGCGTTGTCGGAACGAGCGTTGCCAAGAACGAGATGGAGCTCCGGGAATATGGATTGATTCTCATCCACAAGTACGGCCAGCCCGCGCTCGTCGAGGAATTTCTGCCGGGGCGCGAGTTCACCGTCGCGCTTCTCGGTGAACGTCGCCCTCGGGTTCTTCCGCCGATGGAAATTCGTTTCGCGACAAAAATGGAATTCCCGGTTTACAGCTTTGAACATAAACAGGCGAGTTCGAATGAAGTCCAGTACGTCGCTCCCGCGGAACTCGACCCTCCGCTGAAGGCCGAGATGGAGCGCGTGGCACGAGGCTGCTTTAATGCCTTGGGATGCCGCGACGTCGCACGAATTGACTTCCGGCTTAATGCGGAAGGGCGCGTCTACTTCATGGAATGCAATCCCCTGCCCGGACTCACTCCCGGCTGGTCAGATCTATGTTTGATTTCGGAAAGCGCGGGAATGGACTACAGAACGCTGATTGGCGAGATCCTTGCTCCCGCGATTCGCCGCGTGAAACAGAAACGTCGCCGCAGAATGGTTGAGGCCGGCTGATGGCGCCGCATTCCCGGAAAATCATAGGGCGGAAAAGGCTTCGAGAACTCGGAATCGTGATTGGCCGTTATCGTCCAGGAAAGCTGAATGCGATTACCGATGTTCCCGGCGTCATGGTCGGGCATTCGACCATCATCTCCGGTCGTGGCGCTCATGCGGAGAACGGCCCCGCCAGAACCGGAGTCACGGCGATTCTGCCGAATGCCGGCAATGTTTATAATGAGCGCGTGGTCGGCGGTGCGTTTGTCTTGAACGGCGCCGGAGAAATGGCCGGACTGACTCAAGTTGCCGAATGGGGTCTGCTTGAAACTCCGATTCTCCTGACCAATACGCTGGCGGTGGGGACGTGCTCGGAGTCGATGGTCAATTACATGATCGAGCGCCATCCGGAGATCGGCCGGACGGAAGACGTAGTCATTCCCCTTGTCGGCGAGTGCGACGATTCATGGCTCAATGACATCAGCGCACGGCATGTGAGCTACGAGCACGTGCTTGAAGCTCTTCAAAGCGCGACGAGCGGCCCCGTCACTGAGGGGAGCGTGGGCGGTGGCACGGGCATGATGACCTGCGATTTCAAAGGGGGCATCGGAACCTCTTCTCGCAAGCTCCCGGAATCGCTGGGCGGCTACACCGTGGGCATTCTCGTCATGACCAATTTCGGCGTGATGGAAAACCTCCGGGTCGACGGGCTTCCCATCGGCGAAATGCTTGCGCCGAAATTCACGATTCACAAGAAACGCGGTCACGAAAATTACGGCAGCATCATCGCGGTGGTTGCGACTACTGCGCCGCTCCTCCCTCACCAGTTGACTCGCCTTTGCAAACGCGTGGCGCTCGGGATAGGCCGCGTGGGCTCGTACGCCGCGCATGGATCCGGTGAAATCATCCTTGCGTTCTCAAGCGCGAACAAGGTGCCGCGCAAGAGCGACAAGATGGTTTACCGGATGAAGATCCTGCTTGATAAAAGAATGGACCCGCTTTACGAGGCGGCAATAGAAGCCACGGAAGAGGCCATCCTGAATGCCCTTTGCATGGCGGATCCGATGGAAGGAGTGAATGGTAATTTTGCTCCCGCCCTGCCGCTAGACGAGCTGAAGGGCTTTTTTGACCAGTTCCGGAAACAATTTCCTGAAAAGACGGAGCGCCACCGAGCGCCGGGGACCTGACTTATGATGAGAAAAGACCTGATCCTCCATCTGTCGCTCGTTTTTGTCATCGCGCTGATGACCGGCTGTTCCTTCTCATCTTCAACCTCCGAGCAGCAGACAGTTCCCTCACCGACCGTCAGCGAATCGTCCAACGCTCGTGCGGTCAAAGTTCTTTTCAAGACGCCGACATTCGATAATCCGAGCGGAAGTTTTGATACTCCGTCTGGATTGAGCGGAATGACGACGAAAGCCGTGCGCCTTTACAAACCGGACGGAGAGCTTCTGGCATCCACGGGCGATGCCACCTGGCCGGGATGGCTGGTAGACGTGGAAGTCGGGATCAGTGGAAGCAACAATTCCGCGGCAACCAACGCGAACTGCGCCCGATTCGCGACCGCGGACGACGCGGCAAACGGAAAATGTTACAAAACGCCGGCCGCTGACGCTGACGCTTTCGATTGCAGCGCTCCGGAAGGATACTACCGGGTCAGCGAGGTCGATTGTCTGTCAGACACCATACGCGAGGGCGACGGCACCGCCGGAGACGGCGTTACCATCCGCGCGACCTTCAACCGCGACACCACGAGGCTTGGATCCGCCGAAAACGTCATGGCGATCGTGGAATACAGCGCCTCCGCGCTCAGTGTGCCGAATGAGGCATCGCCGTGTTTCACGAAGGGTCGATTCTCCGCAGAGGCATGCAGCGACCTCACGTGGAAAGCGTTCCTCAGGAGCAGCACGGCAGAGACCGGGGTTGCGCCATTCCTCATGCTGGTCCCACCTTCGGTCGGCGTGGTAAATCGGACCGACAAGAAAGCGGGCTCAGGAATGAGCACCAAGAAAATCATCCTGCCCTTGGCTGCGGATCCCACGCTTCAGGTTTTTCAGCTGAGCCGTATCCGCTCGCGCCTGACGAAGAACGACAAAACGCTGACGGAAGTATGCCGTAAAAACGACACCACCGCGGGAAATTCACCGCTTTGCGCGGGCCTGATTCTTTACTCGATCACGTTTTATCGAATTTGACGGGAGGTATTTCCGATGCCGATTTTTGAAAACTCCTTCGTCGTGAAGCGACAGAAAAAATTGGCGGAATTTTTTGAAAAATCCGGGTCTGTCGTCCTTGTCGCATCCGGAGAACCGGTCGCAAAACCCGGAGGTCTCGATCAGACCTACCCTTTTCTCCCTCATCCCGAATATTACTGGCTTACCGGCTCCAGGCGCTCCGGCGGGGTGATGGCATTCGCTCCAAAAGAAGGTTGGACTCACTTCGTGCGCAAAGCCGATGCAGTCGAGCGACTCTGGGAGGGCGAGCCGGAAGTTCCGGAGGGAGAGAGTGTTTTACGCCTGAATGAATGGATTAGAGCGCATTCGTCTTTCCCAAACGTAGTGCTTGGTAATCCAAACCATTCTCCCGTTTCAGGCGTGAAGTCAGATCCGACGCAGAAAAAAGCCATTCAGGAAAACATGGATCGAGTGCGCCGCCACAAAGATGAAGCGGAGATCGCCCTGATGCGTCAGGCTGTGCGGGCGACCGCGAGCGCTTTCAGGAAAGCACGTGAAGTCATCCATCCAGGGGTGACCGAGCGCGATGTGCAAATCGAGATGGAGGCCGAAATGCTTCGTGCCGGAGCGACAGGAAAGAGCTTCGGAACGATTGTCGCGGCCGGAACCCATGCCTCAGTGATTCACTTCGAGCCAGGAGCCCGCGTCATCGCCAAAAATGATCTTGTGCTCCTGGATTCGGGAGCAGAGGTTCATGAGTATGCCGCAGACGTCTCTCGAACGGTGCCGGCAGAGGAGCGCTTTACCCCGGAGCAGCAGGCCATTTATGATCTTGTCCTCGCAGCCCAGTTAGCTGGAATTTCAAAATGCCAGCCGGGCACGGAGTGGCACGAAGTACACCGGACCGCGGCAAGTACGATTGCACGCGGCCTCGTGGACCTCGGCATCCTGAAAGGGTCCATTGATGAGCTTCTCGACTCGGAAGCCATCGCTCTTTTTTTCCCCCACGGTGTGGGACATATGCTCGGACTGAGGGTCCGCGATGTAGGCGGAAGACATCCGGACAGGCCCGACGGGCGAATGTGCTGCGGAGCTCGCGTGCGCGTTGACCTCCCGCTTGAAACAGGGTTCGTCATGACGGTCGAGCCAGGGGTTTATTTCGTACCCGCGATACTCGAGAATCCTGAGTTGCGCCAAAAGCACAAAAATCGAGTTTCCTGGGATGACCTGCACCGCTGGCGAGAGGTGGGCGGCGTGCGGATCGAGGACGACGTCCTGATCTCCACCGATGTGCCGGACGTCCTGACCTCGGAAATACCCAAGTAGTACTGCGCTGTGCATGCCGCGAAGCGGCTACCGGTTGTTACGGTATGTCCTTTGCTCGGCAAATCCGGGATGACAAGTCTACTTCTTGCCGGTGACGTCATGTTGGGGAGGGGGGTCAGCCAGGCCATGCAGCGCATGCACCCGGATGAGCCATGGGGCGATCTGCTGCCTTTGTTTCAATCCGCGGATTTTCGCCTGATCAATCTTGAATCACCCATTACGGGAACAACAAAGCCTTCGCCTTTTCGGAAGCTCGACCACTTCCGAGCGGAACCAATACCTGCATTGCTGGCTCTGAGGAGCGCGCGAATCAACGCATGCTCCCTGGGGAATAATCATATCCTGGACTACGAGTCCCCCGGACTGCTCGACACCGTTCAGTATCTGGAGAACGAGCGCATCAAATATGCCGGGGCCGGGACAGACATGAAAAAGGCACGAGCCCCCGCTTTCGTGGATTTAGGTCCAGGACGGGGGAAGATCGCAGTTCTGTCCCTGACAGACCAGGACCCGATCGCGCCGGTCCACGAATCCGAACCCGGGGTGAATTATTTCCCGATCGATCTCGACGCGAGTTCTCTGGCGTGGCTGGACCGATCCATCGACGAAAGTCGAGAGAAAGGCGCATCTCTCGTCATTCTCTCCCTGCATTGGGGATCGACCATGACGGAACGACCCCCTTCCGCCTTCCAGCGGTTCGCGCATGCGGCCATCGAACGTGGGGTTGACGTGATCCATGGCCACGGTGCGCACATTTTTCAGGGAGTTGAAGTCTTTCGGGGAAAGCCCATCTTTTATGACTGCGGTGACCTGATCGACGATTACGGCGTGAATCCCGTACTCAGGAATGACTGGTCATTCCTTTTCATGCTCGATTTCGACGAAAACCGTCTGCGCAATCTAAAGCTGGTGCCCGTGCAACTCGGCTACGGCAGGGCAAGGCTTGCGCGGGAACCCGAACGAGAACTCATCATGAATCGCATGATCTCGCTTTCACGGGAATTCGGCACGAACCTTCAGCCACAGGGGGAATTCCTGGTGCTGCGCTCGGCAGCAGCCAAGGCGGCCTGAGTTATTTTTTGAAGCAAACTTGCGCGTGCACGTCGAGCAGATGGCTCTTGGAGTGCCGCACGACTTCGAAACCGAGAGCAGTGAAAATCCGGATCACAGCGGCCATGCTGGTGCCGGCTTCACCGGAATCGATCAGCGCAAGCCCGCCCGGTCGCAACACGCGATTGATCTCAGAGGCCAGTCGCGTCGTTTCCTCAGGCCTGAAATGATGCCCGACAGCGCCACAACAATTCACGATGTCCATGGAAGCAGAAGGAACCGGGCTCTCGTCCGGCATTTTGAATTCCTCAAGCACCGACTGCGCCCTGAAATCCACCTGACAGAGCGATCCGTTCAGATCACGATATTCCCTGAGTTTTGCGCGTGCAACAAACTCGGGATTGAACTCAAGGCCGAGAACCGATGATCCAGCCGGGAGGTAACAAGCAAGCACTTCCGTTGAATGTCCGATACCACAGCAGAGATCGATTGCCCGGACCGGCTGATCAGCCAGCGCTCCCGAAAGATTTCTCGGCACCGTTCGCCAATTCGCCCAACGCTGTCTCGCATTGATCCCCTCGAACTCACGAATCTCCATGCCGCAATAGGCGTTGCAGGCCTTTGGATTGGCTCGCGTGCGAAAACTGAGGTTTTTAACGATTTTCAATCGCCATTCAGTCCATGCCTGCTCAAGTACGATCGCTCCCAGGTCCCTGCCGCCCAGTCTTTCTTTGGCGACGGCTTTCACCAGACGATCAGGAATCACCAGAATAGAATTCTCGCTCACTCAGCCTCCACTTGAAAGTATGCGTAAGACTGCGTGAATTTATCAGAACCGAACGAAAATCGCAAAGCCGAGAAACCGGAGCCGAGGCGCGCTTCAGGCTCTCCGACGTCCCTCG
Source organism: Bdellovibrionales bacterium GWB1_55_8 (assembly GCA_001769835.1). Taxonomy (GTDB): domain Bacteria; phylum Bdellovibrionota; class UBA1018; order UBA1018; family UBA1018; genus GWB1-55-8. The sequence continues at coordinate 10,539 of MEPR01000070.1, read as the reverse complement.
CCCTGAAGCGAAGGAACGTGCTTGGTTTCGTGATAAAGATCGAGGTGATCCGTGACTTGCTTTACACCACGCACGGAAGATGCCGCGCTGAGCAGTCGATCTGCTTCAGATTCGGGAATGGGTCCGTTCAAAGTCACGCTCCCTTTATCCGCGCTCACCTGAATAGCATGCGGATGCGTAATCACCCGACCGATTTTGGACCGGACGCGTGCCACAAGAATATCATCCTCCACCTGCTCTTCCTTGAAGAGTGAACGAGCCTCGGCGAAAGCACCCCGAACACGGTGCTGAAAATCCAGCGCAGTGCCTTTCAGGTACCACCGGCCCTGCTTCATTCCATGGACCCACTTGTCTTGCAACAGCGCGCGGCGGCGGCGCCCCTGCACAGGATCCAGGACGAAGAGTGCGCCCGCGCCTAGTGCGGCGCCCCCGAAGAAACTGAGAAGCCCTTTGATTCGATATCTCATGCACGCGACTCCTTATTAGGGAGAAGCTGCAAAACCGGTGCTTCATTCAACTATCAAGTGCCTGAGCAAGCGACAGAGTCCGCCTGATCGGATCAACCCATTCACGCGTGCCAGGATGGATTGAAGCGAGCCACCCAAGCCATTGCTTCAGACGCCTTAACGTGTACTCCGGGCGCGCGCCGCGTGCGGCACAGATAGTTGAAAATCGTTGAAATACGGGCAACCAGTTGCCCTTTTGCAAGGGATCAAAATCAGCGGGCAGCGAATAAGCGGAATCAGCGCGATTCAATCGCAGTTCACCGGAAAGACGTCTGCCGAGACCGGGGTCCGCAAGAGCGCCCCTGCCGATCATGAAATGTGCGCAGCCCGTAGCCAATTCACAGGCACGAAAACTCTCGAGATCCAGAATGTCTCCGTTGGCGACTACCGGAACCCGACTCTCTTCCACGATTTGCCGCAGAGACTCCCAGCATGGCTTTCCGGTATAGCCCTGCTCGCGCGTGCGGGCATGCACCACGATCCAATCCACGCCCGCATTCTCGAGCGCCGATGCCGCGTCTTTTCCCTCTTTTTTATCCTGCCATCCCAAGCGAATTTTCGCGGAAAGCGCTATGTCCGGGCCGATTGCGTGCCGAACCGCCTCCGCGACGGCACAGATGCGCCCGGGATCGCGCAACATCACCGCGCCCCCGCCATGGCGATTCACGGTTGCGGAAGGACATCCGAAGTTCAGGTCAATCGCACCTGCCCCGAGCTGCACGGCCCGGAGGGCTGTCTCAGCAACATAGCTCGGCTCAGATCCAAGAAGCTGAACCTGGACAGGCAGCCCCCCAGGCGTTTCGCAGCCTGATTCGGAGCTGCGCAGTTCAGGGACTATTTCGAGCAAAACCTTGGCTGGAAGCGGAGCGGAGGAAACGCGCACGAACTCGGAAACCGCAAAGCACAATCCACCGAACTCCGAATACATCTGTCGGAGCGCGGCATCCAGAACACCTTCCATCGGAGCGAGTATCAGCGCGGGCCTGCCGTGTTCAAGTTTTGGAAAGGACTTCATCATGACTGGCCCCATCTAGGCCGCAAGAACGCCGGATGTCAATGCTCAGTCCCATGTGGCCGCCTGGTTCCGTGTTTGCAGACGTGCCTCAGACATGCTCGCTTTAATGGTCGCAGGATTCCTGCTGATTTCCCCGGAACTCATGTCGTCAGAAGCTCGGGCGGAAGAAAATCCCGCAGGGTCCGGCGTCTTCACCGCTCTCGCGAAAAAAGTGGTCCCGAGCGTGGTGAATATCTCGACCGCTTCGAAAATGCCGATGCCGTCGGCGGGCGATTCCCCCGAAGAGTTCTTTCGCAGATTCTTCGATAACTTCTTCGGGCCTGGTCGACCCGGCGGCGAGGGTGGTCCTGGTTTTCCGTTTCCCGGCCCGGGCACGCCAGGGTTGCCCCCTGGCCACCCGCCCGTACCAAGAGCGTTCGCCCTGGGTACCGGTTTCATAGTGGATTCATCAGGACTCATCGTCACAAACAATCACGTGGTGGCTGAGGCGGATGAAATCAAGGTTCACTTCACCGAAGACCCCGGGGAAATCGGTAGCGACGGGGAAGTGGTCGGACGAGACCCGGAACTCGACATCGCGTTGATCCAGGTAAAGAGCAAGAAAGACCTTCGTCCTCTTCCGCTGGGAAACTCGGAAATTCTTGAAGTGGGAGAATACGTTCTTGCTGTCGGAAATCCGTTCGGGCAAGGACATTCGGTCACGCATGGAATTGTATCCGCAAAAGGGCGTCCGTCGCCGGATTTTCCTCTCGTGTCCTACATCCAGACAGATGCTCCCATCAACCCGGGAAATTCCGGCGGACCCTTGATCAATCTCAAAGGCGAGGTGATCGGCATCAACAACGCAATCCAGGCTCAGGCGCAGGGCATCGGATTTGCGATCCCCGCCAATCTCCTGAAACAGGTATTGCCTCAACTCAAAAGCAAGGGTTCGGTATCGCGAGGATTCATTGGCGTGCTTGCGGGCGACCCGACGCCGGAAATCGCCGCTCAGTTGAAAATGAACGAGGGCATGCAGGCGCCTTTTATCACTCACGTGTTTCCGAACAGCCCTGCAGAAAAAGCCGGACTCAAGCCTTACGATGTCATCCTGGAATTAAGCGGCAAACCCGTCCGCAGAAGCACGGATCTCATTGCCGGCGTCACATCGACCGCAGTGGGTCAAACGGTCGCGATGAAAGTGTTGCGCGAAGGAAAGGAACGGGAGTTCCAACTGAAAATCGCGGAGCGTCCCAAGACACCCGAAGAACTGAGCCAGACCGGCGAACCGAAACCCCGGCCAAAGTCTCCTGAGACAAAAACCGGGATGACCGTAGAGGAACTCACGCCATCGCTTGCCAAACAGCTGGGCATGAAAAAGGGCTCCAAGGGCGTGATTGTCAGCTCGGTGACAATGGGCAGCCCGGCTTTTGAAGCTGGGATCAGGACCGGAGACGTCATTCTTGAGATCGACCGCAATAAGATCGAAAATGTGCGCAATTTCAATGCGCGGCTCAAAACGGCAACAACCCACCTGCTCCGGATCCGCCGTTTTCGCGCAGGAAGCGAAACCTACGCGGTAATTGTGCTGGACCTCAAGAAACCTTCCGGTGCTGGTTGAGACTGGGCACAAAGCGCGAAAACCGCTCGATCATCTCGCGATTGAAAGCCGGCAGATCACCGGGGTGACGGCTTGCCACCCAGTTATGATCCACGACCACCTCCTGATCGACCCACTCCCCTCCTGCATTTCGAATATCGTCACGAATACTCGGATAGCTGGTGATCGTCCGTCCTTTCATCAAACCGGAAGAAATGAGAATCCAGGGTGCGTGGCAGATAACGGCGATTGGATGACCTGAGTTTTCAATCCCGCGTACGAAACACTGGATTTCAGTATCGGATCTCAATCGATCGGCGTTCAAGGCGCCACCTGGCAGAAGCAAAGCCTGATAATCGTCCGCTCGAGCTTCCTCGATCACGCGGTCCACGCGTATTTCGGATCCCTTGTCGAAATGGCGAAAGGCTTGGATGATACCCGGCTCGATACTGATGATCTCGACAGTCGCGCCGGCCTCACGCAACGCTTTCACGGGCTCAACGATTTCGGATTCCTCCACCCCATCCGCGGCGATCACCGCGACTTTGAGATTTGAAAGCTTGGGCATGCTCCAATCCTCTTTCTCGTTCATTCATTTTGCTTTATCAAAAAAACCTGCATATCTTAGACCTCATCGCACCAAGCGACAGAAACACGGGCTTTACGTTTCTGAAATTTACAGATGCATTACCAACAGAAGTGGCACAGACGTGCACACTCAGGAGAGTCGATATGACTAAGCGTACGTTCAGTTTGATCTCTTTGGCAGTACTCGCCCTAACCCTCACAGCTTGCAACAAAGGCGCACAAGAGCAGACCGCGCCTGCCGAACAGACTGCTGCACCCACCGAACCTGAGGCGGCCCCTTCGCCAGAAGCTCAGGCTGCTCCTACCGGCGCAACCGCCGAGTAAACAGCGATCACAGTCGCCTATCAGTCTTTTTCGAAATGGGACCTGGAAACAGGTCCCATTTTCTTAAGCGTAACCTCCCGAATTCACAGCTTAACGCACCGCATTGACAGACAGCCGTCCGCATGGTTAACTATTCTTAACTATGTTTATATTTAAAATGGACGTTTCCCGACCAGCCTGGATGGCTCTTTCCATAGGTCTCCTGCTTGCCACCATAGCCGCCGCCTCAGTGCCCACGGCTGAAGCAGCCGGAAAAAAGAGAAAATCTGCGACGAACGCGCAAGCTCCGGGCTGCCCGGCGCAAAGCGGAGGCTCCCCCATTCGTACGGTTGTCGTCCGAGATGTTGCCGGCAAACCATTTCCCATCCCCGGAGGAACAACAGTCGACCTGAATGCTGATATCCGATCGATCCTGATCACCACGCTCACCTCCACTCAGTCCCTCGCGCCCATGGACGCCAACAGCGGCGGTGAACCGGAGAACTGCACGTCCCACGTCGAACTGCGCGCCACTGTCAGCACACTCGAGATGAATCTCCAGGAATACGGGTTAACCATTGGCTACACCCCCACAGGCACCCATTCGGCTCTCACAAGCGCCACCGGTGAAACGAAAGTACGAGTAGGCACGCTCGCCATGGACTTCAGTCTCTGGCGTTGCAGCGGATCACGCTGTTCGGCGGTTGCCGCGGCAACCGCCAACCAGAACACCGTCGACACTGAACTCGGATTCAAGGTTAACTTCGGCCTGATTACCTCTGGCGCCAACTTTGTTTCCCATCCTTCGTTCAATCGAATTCTGCGCAAGGTCGTTCATGCCGGCGTCCAACAGCTTGTCCAATCTCCGCGCATAGCCGAACTCCCCTGGTCCGCCACGGTTCGCGAAGCTATCCCGGAAGCCGGAATCTTCACCATGGACGCTGGATCTCAGGAGCGCATGACCGTTAACCAGAAACTCGTCGTCTACTCCGCCTTGCCCGCAATCGGCGCCTGTGGCGTTTTCAAAGCCATCGCTTATGCCCGAATCGAGCGGGTCGACCCGGTTTCCAGCCTGGCGGTCATCGAACAAACCCTCGATTCTCGCGAAATTTCCGAGGGCGACGTTGTCATGCTCAAATCAGAGTAAGGGCGCAAAGGAACTCACGTGAAACTTCGATTTCAAAGCACGATTGCCGCGGTCCTCTTAATGGCAATCCTGCCCGCCTCGCCAACGGCCCATGGGGCCGGTAAAAAACGCAAATCCGCTCCGCCCGCCGCCGTGGTCCCAACATCCGGCAAACGAGTGCTCGCGATCGCCCCGGTCGAAAGAGTGCGCATCGAAATGCCGGATAATACCATTCGCGATTTTGGCGACGACTTTCTGGCTCGATTGAGAACGCGTTTTACACAAGCCAACGAATTCGTGGTCGTGGATCCGGAACCTGAATTCGCGATTCAATCAGGATTTCGCTCCCACAAGGCGGCACCCGATGGCTTCGAATGGGAAAGCAGCCCCGTCCCGGCGGCAACCGTACGCATCGATGTCGACGCGATGTCTTTCGTGACAGGCGCGCGAGGCGGCCGGATGTTCTATGGCTTTGATGATCGCATGCGGAATTCCTTCAATGACGGATCCGGAAACAAGCTGAACGAATTTCCGATCAACACCGCTGAAACGGGGCAGCACCAGCCGAGCTGGTTTGACGGAAATTTCACGCCTTATGGTTCAAAACCTTTTGACTCCCTTTCAGGGCTCGATCTCGGCGATGGCTTCGGACTCGACATTCTCTTTGCCTGGCTCCGGGTGAAGTACGCACGCTACCGGGCCGAACTGAAACTCGTGGTCGACATTCAGGCTCCTCTTGCCAATAGAAACGAACGCCGGGCCGTGCACGTTTCAGGAAAAGGTTATTTCTATGACGTCGCCGGGGGATATGCCGCCTGGGATGGCGCCATTCGAATCGCGCGAAGAGATGCAATGCTGAAGGCTTTCAATCGCGCGTTCGAGCAGGCTTCCGAACACATCCGCAAAACAGTGGGACCACTGCCGCTGACCGCCAGAATCGACGCACTATCCGAGGACGGGCGTATATTCATCGCTACGGGCCGCCGAGCTGAAATCGCGGCAGGCACGCGCTACCTCTCGATCGAGGACCCCTCGCTGATACTCCTTGTGAGGGAATCGTTTCATGCTGGTTCAGTTGCAAGTCTCGAGAAAGGCGAGCTCTCACGGCTGTACCCGGGAATGATCCTTCGCGAAGTTTCGGACAAATTTCCGGCACCAGCTCCGCTCTCGCGCATGCACCTCGCCGCCATGGATTCAGAGAGCACTCGTCAGCTGGACGGCATCATTGTCGATCTTCCGGCAGAAAACCTCCCTGTTCCGGAATTCGGTGGCTCCGTGAAAAAAATCAGCCGTCTCCGTGCGTTTTTCAAGAGCCTCCTGGAAACGGTTTTTCTGCCCTACCGGATCTGGCGCTATTATCAATACGACCGATCCTACAAAGCCCGCTCCGATGCATCGGGTGATTCCATTGCATCAGAAGCGCAAACTCGTTCCGTTCGCGAATGGGCGGAGGCCGCCCGCACGGAAACCTGGGCGCGCAAAATCGGAATCACTGACAAACCGCTCGAGCAGGGCCGAAGTCCGGTCGTCGCGATCATCGACAGCGGCATTGACTACAATCACCCGGCACTGCACGACGCACTCTGGTTAAATCCGGCACCCACGCGGGATCTCTCGGGACAACTCGATCGGTACGGCTGGGATTTCATTTCGGGCGATTCCCGTCCAAACGACGACGGCTATCACGGAACGCGAGTCGCCAGTGCACTGCTCGCCATCGCACCCAGCGCTCGCATCATGCCCCTCAAGGTATTCAATCCCTGGGGAGTCACAAGCTCGGCCGCGATTCTCGGTGCATTTGAGTATGCCGTCAGTCATGGCGCAGACCTGATTCTCTGCGCCTGGTCCACTCGACGAAACTCGGAAGCCCTGGAGCGCGGAATCACGCTGGCTGGCTCTAAAAACATTCCAGTGGTTGCCGCCGCAGGCGATCTGGGCCGCGATCTGAGAATCGCTCCGTCCTATCCTGCCGCCTATGCGGCCCTCCACCCGAACCTGATTATTGTTACCGCCGTCGATTCGCTGGATCGGCCGCTGAAATTTTCAAACGGCCACCCGGCACACGTGCACCTCGCGGCCCCCGGCGCCGCCATTCGCGTCGCCGAACCACGAAGAATGGAAACCAGGGCAAGCTCAACAGGGATCGCGGCTGCCATAGCTGCAGGCGCCCTTGCACGCCTGATATCGGGCATTCCCGAAGGAGACGCACAGGATACTCACTGGCGCGAACTTCTTCAACAGACAGCAGAACCTGTCGCTGGACTGAAGGCCTATTCCGAAGGCGGCCTGAGCCTTCGGGTGGATCGCTGACGCGAAAGTCCGCAAATACCCATAGGCCCAATTATTTCCATTTAACAACTGTGTCCAGAACCACACATCTGTTCAATCACGAGCAACCGGCCGAAACTTTAAGAGAGATCAATCGTATCTCCTGACGGGGCAAGCCGAGGCTTGGGGAAATCTTATGCGAATTCAAAGCACTGCTTGGCAGGCGTCTACTGTCGCATCATTGTTGTTGCTCGCGATGTCACTGCCTGGCTGCGATTCCAAGATAACAGTCAGCGATCTCGGCTCCCTTCCCACAATCCCGTCCACGTCGGCTCCGGAACCGGCTCCCGTAACTACAAGCTGGCAAACAACGATTGAGCAGCATTTTGATCTCGTGGACACGTTTGACGAACTTCAGGACTGGACACCGGGCGCGCAATGGTACTCCTCATCCGGTTGCGCAACCTGCGCCTCGAACTTCAACTTACCGAAGAAACTCGACGGAACCCCTTCCATCTGGACCCTCTGGAACAACAAGGGGCTGTCTTTTCAATACATACCGGCAATCGGAACCTTTGCCATTGGTGATGTGATCACCGGAACGACCTCCGGAACCACTGCTACTGTTCGCCAGATCTGGAACGTGGACGAGAAATGGTACATCCAACTCACCTCCAATCCCGGTGTTCTTGGAACTTCCACCTTTACTGCCGGTGAAGCGATCTCCAGCGGCGCAAAGACGGGGATCAATCTTCAATGGCCGCTCTTCATCGCAAATCAAGGAGCCTCGCACACCTGGCGAGGCACAGGCAAAACGCTGGTCATGGATTTGGGTGATAATAGCACCAGCGCCGGCTCAACAAATCCGAGCATGGAAGGTCTCGGTGCCCAGCGACTCGGCGTATACTTCGGGGACGGAGTCAGTGGCAAAAGCGGTTACAAGAAGCTCCACGTTTTTCTGATGATGAAAATCAACCCCGAATTTTTCAACACCTGCCAGACACCCGGGACCGGCTGTCTGGCTGACGGATTTGACACCGTCTCCGTGATCAAAATATTTGGATTTGACTCAGGGTTCACGAACATCAGTCGCTGGGGCACGGACGCGGATCGAGCAAAAGCGGATCCGAACGCTCCAAATTACTACCGACTGGACGAGTACGGACTGAACAACGCCATTTTCAATTTTTTCGGCGGAGGATTGTCTTTCAGCCAAAGTCTATTTTTCTCCGGAATTCGCAACGGCGCATCCATTTCCTCCGGCTCTCTTTATACTTATGCCCGCCTCGAGGAGAATCAGCGAATTCGTAACGGAACCTCACTCGACATAGAATCTTACATCGCGCAGCAGGAATGGTTCGGCATCGAGATGGCTTACGATATCGGCACGCCCGATAATTACGATGGCAGTACTGATTTTTGGATTTACGATGCCAGTGGCAATGAAAAAGGACATTTTTCAGCGACTGGCGAAAAGCATCTCGCGCACTTCGACCACTATTATAACAAGTTTGTCTTAGGCGGAAACCGACTCAGTGCCAACAACGGAACACAAGGGCTCGACGCCCGCTTGTGGATCGATGACTTCATCATCGACGCCGACAGAATCGCCCCGACTTACTTCCAGCTCTTGTCAGCGGAGCAGAACTAGGATGAAAACACAGTTTGGGGAACTCATATGCGAATTCAAAGCACTGCTTTGTTCATAGCTTATTCCCTTGCTGCTTTTTTGACAGGTTGCAGTGACCTTAGTATTGGGAACCTGAATATATCCGTTCCCGATGAGTTCAGGGAAACTGAACAAGAAACCGGCGGAACTGAGAATGACATTGTTATCCCGCCGGATAATCCTGTAACCGCGATTTTCTCTGATAACTTTGACCTTCAAATGGACTGGCAACCGCGGCCTGCCACCAACGACGTATCGCCCGCCGGTGCGTCTGCCGCCTGTGACTTCAATACGGTGAATTGCTCCTGGAGCGTGCCAATCGGATGGAGCGCTTTTCGTTCGACAGGGCTTTGGTGGGGCCCCATCTATCAGGACACCCTACGCATCTCGAACCAGGAAGGACGAGGCGGCATCGGTAAGGCCTTTGTTGTTTACAATGAATCCAATAACGGCGCTTCGGGGGATGGCTGGGGCGCCGATGGGCAGCTCACAAAATTATTAAACCAGGACTACGAAGGCGCCTTCGCGCGCGTCTGGATCAAAACACAAACCGGGTGGAAATGGCCTGCCACCAACGACATGCTTATCAAGATGTTCCGGATGTATCATTTTGATCGTGCCGGAAGCTTCTACACTTTTTTTTCGTCAGGCAAATCCTGCCCCATCGCTTTATGGGATTTCAAGCACTCTAATACGTATGGCACTCGCGGAATGAACGCGTTCCGGGGAGACCCTCAGGAGACGCGTTACTATATGGATGGCGATTCCGGCACGGACTACTTATTGAAAGCCGGGGATTCCTCGATCGAGCCGAACGATCTCGGCATGCTGGCAGACGGTCAGTGGCACAGCCTGGAGTTCTACGCCAAAATGAATTCGTACAACGCGACAAACGAAACATGGAACGCAGATGGAATTTATCAGGTCTGGAATGACGGAGAGCTAAAATTTTCCCGCTCGAATATCCTGTGGAAATCAACCGGAAGTGATCCATCGATTGGCTGGAACACGATAGGTCTTGGCGGCAATGCTTTTAATTCATATTCCGATCCAGCCACCCACGGAGAGCAGTGGTACGCCATGGACGATTTTGTGGTGAGCGATCACTACAGTGGTCCACCTGCGATGCCCACGAATGTCGCAGTGGAAAAACTGAATCCCACAACTGCACGCGTGAGCTGGACAGCGGGAAACAATGGCGCGACTTATCTTCTTGATGGCTATCGGATCTACTACGGAACAAATCCCGACAGCCTCACAAACATAATAGAAGTTGGAACTGAGGGGCCTTCGGATATTTCAGGGCTAACGGCTGGCCAGACGTACCACTTTTCCGTCTCTGGCCACCATAGGGCCAGCTATGACGTGAATGAAAATGAAAGTCTGAAATCCCCGGCTGTTTCTGTTCTTATGAATTGATCGACCGGTATTCGGTACGCCTCCCTGTCACCTGGTCATTTTCACAGATATCCCTGATCAGATAAG
>MEPR01000069.1:28209-35377 GCA_001769835.1 Bdellovibrionales bacterium GWB1_55_8 | reverse complement strand
CAATGGCCACCGGGGACCAACCCCGGAGAATGACAGAGGTTGGGTACGTAGACGTTTGCCTTTTTCAGGACATCCAGAAGGGACTGCCCCTGTTCCGCTTCAACAGTGCGCCCATCGATCAGGAGAGAAACTTTCTTGCCGCTCACTTTTCTTCTCCTTCGAAGGAACAGACGCCGGAAGCGCAGGTTTTCGCGTGAATATGCGACTCAAATTCAGCTCTGAAATACCGGAGCGCCGCCAGTGCGACAGATGGCGCCGATTGTCCGAAAGCGCAGAAAGATGCCGACTTCAACATTTCCCCCAGGGAGTCAAGAATCTCAAGATCTTCGGAAACCGCTTTGCCTCGGGAAATCGCCCAGAGCACCTCTTCCACACGCGCTGTACCCAAACGGCACGGCGCGCAGTTGCCGCAAGACTCCTCACGCGCAAATGAGCCGAATTCCCTCGCGACCGCAACCATGCACCTTTCCTCCGAGATCACGATCAGACCTCCTGACCCGAGCGGCGAACCTGCGGTGGCAAACCCTTCGAAACTTACAGGTACGTCCAGCCGGTCACCCGGTATCAGCGCTCCCAGGGGCCCCCCGGTCTGAACCGCCTTGATCCCTTTTCCTCCGCGCACGCCTTTGCCGAAGTTGGTGATCACATCAATTAAGGGCGTGCCCATAGGGACTTCAATCACACCTGGCTGCACGACATCGCCACCCAGGCAAAGAATCGCGGTTCCCTTGCTGCTCCTGGTGCCGATCGAGGAAAACCATTCGGATCCGTTCCGAAGAACCAGCGGCACGTGCGCGAGAGTTTTTACGTTGTTAACAACGGTAGGCATCCCCCAAAGACCGGCTTGCGCAGGAAAAGGAGGACGCATTCTCGGGTGCCCGGCGCTTCCTTCCATTGAATTCAGCAGCGCGGTCTCCTCGCCACAAACGTAAGCACCCGCCGCGAGAAATATCTCAATCCGGAGCCCGCCCAGAACACCTGAGCCATGCACCAGTTTCAGAACAGTTTCGAGCCGCGGAATAAGATGCGAATACTCCGATCGCAGGTAGAGAAAGGCCTTTGAAGAGCCAATGGCATAGGCGGCAATCGCCAAACCTTCGAAAACCAGGTGCGGATCGCCCTCTAGAAGCGCGCGATCCATCCATGCGCCAAGATCCCCTTCCGCGGCGTTGCAGATGACAAACCGCTGGTCGGCGGGGGTCGTTCGGGCTGTCTGCCATTTTCGCGCGGTAGAGAATCCGGCGCCGCCCCTTCCCCGCAGTCCGGACGCTTCCAGTTGGGCGATCACTTCCTCTGGTTTTTTTTTGCGGGCTATTCTGAGGCCTTCGTAAGCGCCAGCAGCGCGGAACGCATTGAAGTCCATCGGATCAAGGACACCGCAGCGAGCGAGAACTCTGCGAGTCTGTCCCGGAAAATCCGGCGCACCATTCCACACCACAGGATCCGCTGGAGACAGAACCCGAAAGCGTTGCTCCAGTCCGCGCTCGAACGCGTCCCGTGAAGGCCCCTTGTCTGAAAGCTCGGGATAAAAAGTCGCGCTTGAATGCACCTGGGCTTCGGGAATACCCAGCTGCCGGGCCACTTGCGGAATCAGCTCCTGCGGAACTTTCCCCAGTCGCTGACGAATACCTCTTAAAACATCGAGAAGCTCGGACGCTTTTTCTTTCATGGAGCCGCCACTTTCATCGTGTACACGTGCTGCCAATGTACACTCAAACCTGGCGGATGGGTACCCTCTGAACTTGCCGGAAGATTATCAACCGGAAGACTTGTTCAACTCCAATTGGAGATCGCCCCAAGATCATGCACGGCCTGAAATCCCCGACTCCGGAGCATTTTAGCCGCGTGGGAGCTTCGGGCACCGCTCTGACAATAGACCACAATAGGCTTATTCCGATCGAACTTGGAAACCGCGGAAGGGAGTTGCTGGAGGGGCACGTTCCTGGAACCAGGAATTGAGCCCAGAGAGAATTCCCCTTGGGAGCGGACATCGATCAAAGACGCTCGCTCGTCATTGACCAGTCTTCGGATTTCAGTCAGCGGCGTCTTGGGCCTGCGCAGACGCATCTGGTGAATCAAAAAGAAACCGATCAACAATGCGGGGATTACCAGTTCCAGATTTAGCATCACGCACTCCTTATAAATAACTCTATAAATAACTCTATAAATAATTCGATGAATAACTCTCGATAACTCTCGATAACTCTCGTAACCGATATTCAATTTATCAATTGAATTCTTATATTGAATCATGTTGCGCTCGTCAAGATACAAATCAAGGTGCTAATCTCGCCAAGTGAGACCTTCTTCCTTCAGTTATGTTGCTCCGACGTTGATTGCTATGCTTGCTGCCGCGTGCTCGAGCACACCCCAGGTAAGCCGACTCTCTCGAGCTGACTCATGGGCCAGCGCGAAGGCCCCTGCTCTTGTGGGCGCGCACCCCATGCCGATTGGCGGCTATTCCGCAGGTTGTCTGAACGGAGGCCGCTCGGTTCAGGACGGACCGGGTCTTCTTCTCATGCGGACGAGCAGAAACCGCACTTACGGACATCCTGTACTGGTGGAATTCGTCCAAACCATCGGAAAGGCGGCCGTCGACAAGGGACTTGGAACGATTCTCATCGGCGACCTGAGCCAACCCCGCGGCGGACCCATGAAGAGCGGTCACCGAAGTCATCAGATCGGATTGGATGTGGATGTCTGGTTTCGTCGCCTTCCACCCGGAAAAAACGGCAAACCGGAGCCTACGCTCGCGACGTTCGAGCGTGAGAAGCTTGGCTCACCATCGGTGATTCAGGATGATCATCTCCACACCGAGCACTGGAGCGCGAGCTCTGGCACCTTACTGGAACTGTTTGCAAGTCGCTCTGAGGTAGACCGCATTTTCGTCAACCCGGTCATCAAAAGGGAGCTCTGCATTCAATTGCAGCAATCCGGGAAGAAGGACTGGCTCAGAAAAATCAGACCGTGGTGGGGTCATGACTCCCATTTCCACGTCCGCCTGAAATGTCCTGCCGAAGCCGTGCTCTGTCGCGCCACCGAGAAAATCCCGGCGGGCGATGGCTGCGATGAATCCCTGAACTGGTGGTTTTCTGAGGAGGCAGCAGAGCTTGCCAACCAGTCCGAACCGGCAGAACCTCCGATTCTTCCGAATGAATGCGAGTCGGTTCTCGATCAGCTTTGAATTCCGGCAAGGCTGAGCACGGAAGGAAGATCCGGAATGGCAGCACTCCCGCCAAGGCGCGTGCACTTCAATGCGGCGGCAGCTGAGGCAAAGCGCAGAACCTGCTGGATCGGCCAGCTCTGCAAAATCCCATAGGCATAAGCTCCGTGGAAAATATCGCCTGCCCCGGTCGTGTCGACCGCTTGCACAGGAAACGCCGGCGTGGCGAAGGCGTCACCGACACCGTTCCGCGTGAAGGTCACGCTTCCTTTTTCCCCGAGGGTCAATGTCAGCACGGGAATATTCAGGCCCATCGCTATTTTGCGGAACGCTGATGGATCGCCGCTCCAGCCCAGCTGGGAAGCAAAGAGTTCGGAGCCGGCAACGAAATCGCAATGCTGCATGAGTTCACGGGTGCGCGAACGCACACGACCCGCATCGAGGAGAACAGGTATTCCGGACGCACGTGCCCGTTTCGCACAAGCAATCGAAACCTCTTCGAGAGCTCCGTCCAGAAGAAGGATCGAGGCGCCGGAAAACACCGATTGCGGAACGTCGTCCGGCTGAAGGTGCTTTCCGCTCGCCCTTCGACAGAAGATTGTCCTTTTTCCCGTACTCTTTTCGACTGCGATGAAAGAAAGCTGCGAAGAGGCTTCCCCCGATATTTTCACTCCGCTGACATCCACGCCCGCCTTCCCGAAAAAGGCGAGAATGTCGTGACCTTCGGGATCATCCCCTACGATTCCAACGAAGGCGGAAGCCACGCCGAATTTCGCAAGTGTCGCAAGCGCGTTGGCCGTGGGGCCGCCCCCCTGGCGATCCCAGTTCAGAACGTCGATCTTTTCATTCGCTCCAGGATAAGGGTCCACGACTGCAATGAGATCGAGGGCGCACTGCCCGACGCCTATAGCTTTCAAAATCAGTCCCGGCGCCCCGTCCTGCCATCAGCAAAGAGTCGTGCGATTTCGATCACCACCTGCGTGCACTGTTCCAGAACAGGGACGGCGACCCATTCCTGCCTGGAATGAAAATTCCTGCCGCCTCCGCCGATATTGGGAGTCAGTAATCCCATGGCTGAAAGGCGGGCACCGTCCGTTCCACCGCGAATGGGCCGCATCCTGGGCTTGAGCCCCGCGCGCTCGATCGCCAGTTTAGCGACCTCGACCGGCTTCGGATCACGATCCAAATACATCTTCATGTTTCGGTACGACTCCTTCACCTCGAAATCCAGCTTCGCACCCCTGAACGAACCGACAATGCTTTCGGCATTCCGGCGCAGCAGTTCCTCTTTTGCTTTCAGGCCCGGCTCACTGAAATCGCGAACAATGAAACTCAGCTTGGCTGAACTCACATCCCCGGTAAGCCCGATCGGGTGAATGAACCCGTCGCGTCCGTCTGTTGTCTCGGGCCGCATTCCATTCGGGATGGAGTGAATGACCCGCGCAGAGAGATCCAGGGCGTTGATCATTTTTCCGCGTGCGTATCCCGGATGAACATCATTCCCAAAAAGGATCACATTCACGGTGTCGGCGCAGAATGTTTCGTCCTCGATCTCCTCTGCCGCCGAGCCGTCGAGGGTATAGGCGTAATCTGCCCCGAATGCCTTCAAGTCAAAGTGAGCCGTTCCATTGCCGACTTCCTCGTCCGGCGTGAATCCGATCCGGATCGTGGGCCGCGGAATGGATGGATCTTCCTGCAGGCGGGCGACCGCTTCCAGAATTTCAGCGACTCCCGCCTTGTCATCGGCACCGAGCAGCGTGGTTCCATCCGTGGTGATCACGGCCTCACCTTTGAACAGCATCAGGTCGGGGTTGTCGGCCACGCGAATAATCTGGGTAGGATCGCCAGGCAACGAGATATCCTCACCGTCATAACTCTCATGCAACACCGGACGGACATCTTTTCCGGAAACACCGGGATAGGTATCGACGTGAGCCAGAAATCCGATCACCGGAGCCTTTGCCGGCTCCGGAAGGTTGCTGGGAAGAGTCGCGAAGAGATAGCCGTTCTCGTCCAGGTGGATATCCGAAAGGCCCATCTCGCGAAGGTCTTTTTCAATAACTTTTGCGATTTCGAGCTGTTCTGGCGTGGATGGGAAACGGTCCTCGACGTCATCGCGCGAAGCCGAATGAATCCGGACATATTTGAGAAAGCGGTCAACCAGGCGACTTGTTTTCGAAACCGACGCTGTTTTTGGGCCCATTCCCGAAATCTAGAACCCCAATAAGCTGTCTGCAATAGGATTCCGGTGATCCTCATGCGGCGAACTGGACGTTTGTAAGCTTTTCGACTAAACCTTTGGGACCATCATTCATGGGGGAGAATCTTTATATGTCCACGACTTCCGCAACTGCTGCGCCAGCCCAGGGCAAATTCGCGTCATTCATTTCCAAGTTTACGGTACTTCGCGGTGCGCCGCGTGAACTCTGGATCATCTATCTGACCAAGGTCCTTGAAATCGTCGCGTATGGAATGATGTCTTCGACGGTCGTCTTGTGGCTCTCCTCCGATCTTGGATATAACGATTCCAACGCCGGCTACATGATCGCGATCTGGTCCACGGTTCTGTCATTCATAACAATCCTGGTTGGCTCACTCACGGACGCGATCGGAATACGTAAAGCGTTTCTGCTCGGCTTCGGTGTCTGTGTTGTCTCCCGGGCCGTAATGGCTTTCACGACGGTCAAATGGATCGTCATCCCCTTTGGACTCATCCTTCTTGCCGTCGGGCTCGCACTGATGGTCCCCGTTATGACGGCGGCACTGAAGCGCTATTCCAATACCGCCCAACGGTCGATGGCGTTCTCGATGTTCTACGTTCTGATGAACGTCGGCTTCGCCATTTCAGGATGGGCGTTCGACTTCGTCCGCAACCAGCTGGGCGAGTACGGAACCTACTCGGTTCCGCTCATCGGAATGCAGCTCAGCACGTATCGCGTTCTGTTCCTTCTCAGCTTCCTGTTCACGATCCCAGGCTTCCTGATCACCTATTACAGTCTTCGGGGCGGCGTGGAAGCTACCGATGAAGGCATTCAAATCACACCGGACAAACCGAAGTACCCGAACCACGGGACCATTGAAGCTCTCTGGCTGATGACCAAAGACACCTGGAAAGAAACGGTTCGCATTTTCGTGAGCGTCTGGAAGCAGCCTGCCTTCCATCGCTTCCTGATTTTCCTGGCGCTCGTCGTGGGCGTTAAACTCGTGTTCTACCATATGCATTACACCTTCCCGAAATACGGGATTCGCGAACTCGGAGAAGGTGCTCCGATCGGGCGGCTGTTCGGGTTCCTGAACCCGGTACTCATCGTGCTGCTGGTACCATTTGTCGGCGCGTTGACTCAGAAGATTTCCGCTTACCGCATGGTCATGGTCGGTACCTTCGTCTCAGGGATTTCTGTTTTTCTCATCGCCATGCCGCCGCAGTGGTTCACATTCCTTGCTGACGGTCCGCTCGGAAGCTTCATTGCGCACACCTGGCTGGGAGTGCAAGGGCCGGTAAATCCCCTTTACGTTACCATCACGCTTTTTGTCTTTTTCTTTTCAATCGGGGAGGCCATCTGGTCACCGCGTCTTTATGAGTACACCGCAGCCATTGCTCCAAAAGGTCAGGAAGCGTCATACATGGCGCTTTCGATCCTTCCCTACTTCGTCGCGAAATTCGTGGTCGGGATGCTCTCGGGCGTGCTTCTTCAGAAATATTGCCCAGCTGAAGGCGCGCGAGACTCTGGAACCATGTGGCTGATTATTGCGCTCATGGCCATGATCAGCCCGGCAGGCATCTTTCTGCTTCGTAAATTCATTCAGGTGAAGGAAGCCGGACGCGAGGACGCTGCGTCGGCTTGATAGCAGTCCGGTTCTTGCATCCTGCCCACTCATGTGGGTGCAAATTGGCTTGCTGATCCTGAGCCTCGGCACTGTGTCGATGCGAGCCGAGCCTCAGGATACTTCGTCTTACATCGAGCTTGCGGGAAAACGCCTCGTATTGAACGGACGAGGCGTTCA
>MEPR01000069.1:17936-28198 GCA_001769835.1 Bdellovibrionales bacterium GWB1_55_8 | reverse complement strand
GTTGTGGAAATGCTGTTCCACCGCGATCTTTCCAGAGATCAGGTCGCGAACGCCTGGATCTCAGACCTGTCTGAAAGCTGCTCGGGAAAGTGCGACAAAGTACTCAGTCAGGTACGCGACCTGCTTCGCTCCCTGCCGGATATCAAAACAGGCCAGAAAATCGTGTATCTCTTTTTTTCAACCGGAGTCGAACTCCTGATTGACGGTCGGAAGCTGGGGGAGCTGAAAGGCGCTGATGCCGCGCATGCTGTTCTATCGGCTTTCATTGGAGCAACGACCCCCGCTATTTACATTCGAGCGGCCCTTCTGGGTACCACCCGGTCATCCTGAGATGCCATACTAGATGCCATTCTGATCTATGCGACTCACCGTCAGCTTCGTCAGATAACCGGCTGCTCCCAGAATCCGAATCAAGGAATCAGTGCTGATACCCTCGCTATTACCTTCTTGGATTCGCTTCAGATCGCTTTCACTTAGCCGGGCGTGCTTCGCCAGTACAGGAAGGTCCAGATCGTTCATCTGAAAGACGGTTACCAGTGCGGAAAGAAGCTCCACTCGAAAAGCCAGCTCTGCCGAATCGGATTGTGTGAATGGTGTGGAATTCGAAGTCATAGGTTTCTTCCTCTTCGCGTTTTCCTGTTAATGTAGCAAGCGGTGCGCCGCGAAAATTACCTGCGATTTCAACTGGTAACCATGGTCCTTGTGCCATCTGATGTTGGCAATGGCAACCGGAGGTGCCATCTCGGGTTGCCATCAGGAAGCTATCGTATGCCGAAGGGACCGTGACAGACGCTTCGCAGATCCGCTCCCCTTGAAGATCTGATTTTCCAGAAACTGAATCACCTCTCGCGCGATTTCCTCTCCCGCATCCTCCTGAAGAAAATGCCCGGCGTTCTGGAGCTGCTGAAACTGGCTGATGGGAAGGTGATCTGCGAGAGCCATCCCCTCATGCAGCGGAAATACAGGGTCCTTGTCCGACCACAGCACCAGGATCGGAACCTCCCAGCGCGAGAGCACCTGTGCGATCTCATGGATCAGCCTGGCTGTCTCGTCCGACGCTCTGGTCGGAATCATTTTAACGAACGCCGCGATTCCCGCACGCGACGCGGCGGTTGGATGCGGCATCTTGTATTGCCTAATTATGTCGGAACCTGGCGCACGCGCGAAGCCGCCGGTAAAAGCCAGCCAGCGATAAAGATCAAGACGTCTGATCAGAAAACTTGCGAGCGCTCCCGATCTGAACAGAGCGCGAAACCAAAAGGGTAGTTTCCGCTCGCTCAAAAATGTATTCAGGATCACCAATCCTCGAACATTGTCCTTGTGATCGATGGCATATCTGAACGAAATCGGCCCACCCCAGTCATGGCCGACGATCGTGACACCCTTCAGATTCAATTCAGTGATGAGCTTCGTGAGAATATCCACATGCCCTCGAAAGCTGTACGCTGACTCGTGAATCGGCTTATCCGACAAACCGAACCCCAGAAGATCCGGGGCAACACAGCGGAAACCGCCAGCGGCCAGCAATGGAATCATTTTGCGATAGAGGAAACTCCACGTCGGATTTCCGTGAACAAGCAGGACGACTGGGCCGTCCCCTTCGTCGAAATAGTGAATTTTCCGTCCACTGAACTCAACGTAGTTCGATTTGAACGGAAACCCGTAGGATTCGAAACTTGCGGGCGCCATATCACCATAAGTGGTTCGCAAGAAGCGCTCCAGACCTGTCGGTTTAGGCACAAGGGTTGCTGCCTGAGAAAGCATGGTCGGAAAACCGAACTTTCTGAATGGTGATCTGAGAAAAATGAAAGGCGCGGCCCTGGAAGAACCGGACTTTGACGCGCTGGACGAGGAACGGGAGGCATCCATGGCAGACGAAGGCGGGGCATCAGGTGCGGAAATGGAAAAGCAGCCTTCCCAGCCGATCGGCCAGCTGCCCTTTCCGGAGTTCGTGCAGCAGCCTTCCGCGTGGTCAAAGCAGCTGAGAGCCAGTTTGATGGACCGCAGGGTTCAAGCGGCGGGCCTTTCCGCGCTCGCGGGGGTGGCGATTTACGCCTGGCGCAGTCGCCTCAAAAAAACAGCAGGATGAATTGAGCCCTTTGGACGAACACTGCCGTGCGATAACATCTCCGAAAATCGTTTAGAGGGCGCGGAGATGATTCGTACAGTACTGTTTCTCGGAATTTCAAACCTGTTCATGACGTTTGCCTGGTATGGCCACCTGAAAAATCTGAAGAGCTCGGCTCTCTGGGTTGCCATCATCGTGAGCTGGTCGATCGCCCTCTTTGAATATTGCTTCCAGGTTCCGGCGAACCGCATCGGCTACCAGTTCTTCTCACTTCCTCAGCTCAAAGTTGTCCAGGAAATCATCACAATGATTGTTTTCGCGGCCTTCGCTGTCTTCTATATGGGCGTTCCGGTCACGAGAAACCTGCTCTGGGCCGGTCTGTGCCTCATCGGTGCAGCGTTCTTTATTTTCCGCGACGGGCTGCCCGGATAGCTGAACTGGCCAGCGCCTTTTCGCCCAGGCGAGCAAGCAACTCGTCACCTTTTTTGGAGTAGACGTAAGGCCTTTTCTTGAGCTGGACATTGAGTTCACGTTGCATCCGCCGCCGAATGAGCTGGGCCTGGGCCGCGAGTTTGACGTCGTCCCCGAGAAGAGTGCGAGGAAGCTTCTCCGAGGTAATCGGCGGTAAAAATACGATTTTCCATTTCGCTGGCAACGGAAGAAAATTCACCGGGATCGGAATTCGGAGTCCTTTGAACAATTTTGAAAGGTTGATATTACCAAGATTCAGATGGGTCTCTTCCGCTCCGATGATGATACAAGGGACAATGGGGGCCCCTGCTTCGATCGCCATGCGGAGGAACCCCGTATGGAATTTCTGAAGCTGATAAGCGCGCGTGCTCGGCTTGAAATTCCCGGTTTCACCTTCCGGAAAAAGGATCACGAGGCGACCCGCTTCCAGCATCTTTGCGCCGCCGTCGACACTGGCCTTTCTCAATCCGAAATGTTCCGAAATCTCGGCAAGCCTGGAAGAAAAATCGAAGAAAGCACGATGAGCAAGGAGCCGGGGCCTTCGTCGGGTCTCTCGTTTGATGACGTGGGCCAGGAGGACGGCGTCAAATCCAGCGAATCCTGAGTGGTTGGGCGCGATCAAGGCACGGCCGGTTTCAGGCAGATGCTCAATCCCTTCGACTTCCATCCGAAAGTACAGGCGCAAAAGCTGAAGCCAGACCCGTCGGATCGTCTTCAGTCGATTGTTGCTGACCAATTCAACTACCATGCTTTAACTCCCGATTCGAGAGACCAGCATATCATGATATTCAACGGGCGGTCAGGCGCAGAATTCGGTCTTTTTCAGGCCCACAGCTGCCTCGGCCATCACAGTTACTCGTACTCACATAGATCGACCCATCCGGCGCCTGCACAATCTCCCGGAGTCGCCCAAATCCTGCATCCCCGGATAGATACACTTCATGCCCCAGGACTTCCGGCTGGGCTCCGCCCTCGATCATGACTCGCTGCAGATGTTCTGAGCGAAGAGTCGCGATCAGGAGACTCCCTTTCCAGGCAGGAATCAGATCTCCGGTGTATTTCAAAGCGCCCCCCGGAGGGAGTGCTTCCACCCAAACCAAAGAGGGTGTGATCCGGCCGGCCTGCGAATCGCAGCGCCAGACGTCCGGCCAACCGAGGTTTTCGCCAGCGCGCGCGAAACTCAATTCATCATGACCTGATCTTCCCATCTCCCCGCTAGGACCGTGATCGGTGACCGCCATCACCGATGCCGAAACCCAGTCAAAGCCCTGGGTGTTGCGAATACCCAGGATGTACGCCGGGCTTCCTGGAAAGGGATTATCACCAGGCACCGCACCATCGCGCGTTATTCGTAGAATTTTTCCGGCCAGGCTATCACGCTGTTGCGCAAGCTCCGACTCACGAGCATCGCCAGTGCCCACGTACAGCATGCCGTCCGGACCGAAGCGAAGACGTCCGCCGTCGTGAAAAGTCCCTGCGGGTATATTGTCGAGAATGACCCGATCAGATGTCGCGCTCAAATGGTCCGCGGACAATCTGAACCGCTCCACGCGATTCACGTCTCCAGCATCACCCGCTGCCGTGTAATAAACAAAAAAGCTGCGATTCGCCTTGAAGTCAGGATCGATCGCAATCCCAAGAAGACCTCCCTCGCCTGCCTCACCTACCTCGAGCTGTGCCACCGGCTTCTCGATCAGTTTCCCTCCGCGCACCAGACGAATCCGTCCCGGACGCTCCGTCACGAGATAATCCCCTCCCGGAAGAAAACCAATGCCCCAGGGCACCTCCAAGCCGCTCACAAGCGTTTCCACCTTCAGCTGAACCTGGCCAGCGCTTCCCCAACCCGCCTCCACCAGTTCGCAAGCAGGTGTAGACGTTTGCTGCGCTAAACTTGCGAGCGGCTGAAACAGGGCCGGGATGAGAACTGGAACGATCACGCTGTTGTTCATGTAATCTCCCTCCAGAATCGTCCTGTCCGGATTCACTTCGAGACGGAGTAGATAATTTCCGGCTGGAATGTCCGTCACATCCAGCCACTGACAATCCAGGCTTCGGTCGTAGATGTCCGACCAGCCGGAACTGATGCCTTGAAAGCCGCAATCGAAACGCCCGTTGCTCCGGCCGGTGCTTCTCTCGGTGTCCATCAGACAAAACCCCAGCTTGCTTCCCACGACCACCGAGCTCAGATCGTCTGATCGCAGGAGTTCGTAACGAACCATTTCGCCCAGATGGTAATGTCCATGACAAGAGGCATACTCAAAGCGAGGATCCTGCGAATCCGGGGGTCCGATCTCAAGGTCTGATCCTCCTGAATTGAAGATTTCCGTGTCGAATATCAGGAGTCGCCTGATCCCGATCTTCGAAATGCAGCCCTCTTCCAAAGCGCAGCTTTGAGGGTCAAAGAACCGCGTTGTCTGCTCGATGGATTCACGGAGAGCCGCCTGTGGAATCAGTAAGTCAGGGATCAAACTGCCTGATTCTTCCGGAAGGAGTTCCGTGAACCTCAGATCCGCATGAAGCGTCCACTCTCCAGACGGGGCGAAACTGCTGGCCATGACCAGTTCAGCCTCTGAGAAGCGCTCATTGGCGCGAATACCACCGCTTTCGCCGCACTCTTGCTCACAGGTCCTGCCACGACCGATGCAAAAGACCTGGCAGTTCTGTGGCGTCGGATCAATGGTCGCCGCGACACGAAGAGTTACGATTTCCCCTGGAATAAATTGCGAGACCGAGCAGGAAGGATCCGTTAGCTGCTTCAACTCAGCAGCTGAATAATTCACATTGAATGAGCCATCGTCGGATATTTGGCCGGACGTCAGGCTGCTCGCCTGTTTCGTGGATGGCGCCTCCTGCGAACCACAATTCTGCATTGCCGCAGGATCAAATACGAGTACAAGCTGCTGTTCCAACTGCTGCGGCGCTACGGGAAGACCATTGTTCGAAATGGCTGCTCCGCGTACCGAGAGACTATCCGCCGCCCAGAGCTTTGCGCTTGAGACACTTGCTGCCATCAAAATTCCAAGAAGCACTTTCGCCATATGGGGTCGCATCAGCAGTTCAGATGCAAGAGGCGCGCGGATAAGTGATGGAACGCCCCGCGTGAAATCCCTTCCCGTCCCAGGCGCGGATCTGGACCACGACGCGGTCGTCGCTCACGGTCACGACGTTGTATCCATTCACCTCATTCCTGGCCCGAGTGGAAACAGCGGTTCCCGCCTCCGCAAAGAGGATCCTGCGCCTGAGCCCGGCGCGGCCATGCACTCCGCGGTGAAGGTGGCCCGCAAGAACCAGGTCCGCACCCCCGTCACTCAGCACCGAAAACACCTTCCTTGCTCGAAACGGAACGAGCGGATGATGAGTGACGACCACTTTGAACAACTTTCTGTTCGCAGAGCCCAGGAAGGTTCGAAGGCGCTTCAGCTCCGATTCCCCGAGATGACCCGATTTCCATTTACCGGGTCGAACTGTGTTGAAACCAAATACCGCCACTTCGGAATCAACGAAAGTCTGGGCCAAGTCCCACGAGATATGCTTTCGATAGCGACCCAGCGGATTCAGCAGTCGAACCGGTAGATTGAATAGCGGAATGTCATGGTTTCCCGGCACGATCACTTGCGGAAAAGGAAGTTCGTTCAGAAATCGGCGTGCGGCCAGAAACTGCGACTCCCGCGCACGCTGACTCAAATCTCCACTCACGGCGATCACATCGGGATGCAATTTTTCGAGGTCTTCCTTCAGCGTCCGAACCATCGTGGGGATCTCCGTACCGAAGTGAAGATCGGAAATGTGCGCCAGAACCCTCATGCTATATCCCTCAGGACGCGAAGCGACCGCGGCCGGACACAGTAATGCAACGGCTGCTTCAGATAAACGACCTCACCATCCAGCGCGACATGAACGCGCTTACGCGCGGTGAATATCCATAATTCTTTCGCCAGCAGGAAATCAAAATCAGCGCTCCCACGGAGCGTTCCGGTCAAAGCCCGCATGAAATTCTTGAGCAGCGCAAACCTTCCCGAACTGCGTCCGACCTGCAGCTGAAGAATTTCGGAATCCAGTCGCGCCCTCCGCCCCAGAGACGGGCCGGTCTGGTATTCGTTATTACCAACAAAAAGAAATGCGGTTTTGAGATCGAACACGCGGTTCGGTGTTTGAATCAACACACGAATAGACGGGAATCTTCGAAATACGGCTAGGAGGGCCCTGAACAAGGTACGCCAACGGCCTCGCCCAAGAACTTCCCGCTGGACACGCCGGTTTCGAACCCAGCGCGGGTAGACTCCCAAGGAGGAGTTGTTCACGAATATTTTTCCATTCACCTCGGCCGTGTCCACCTGAGCGACAGAACCGGAAACCGCCACCCGGACAGCATCAGGCAGCGCACGCGGAATACCGAGATCCCGCGCGAAATGGTTGAGTGTTCCAATTGGCAGGATAGCCAGCTCAGTTTGTGTACCGACCAGCGCGGCAGCCGCCGCTCCGACGCTACCGTCGCCACCTCCCACCACAATCCGTGGAAATCTGCTACTGAGATTCTCTGCGGTCGGCTGAATTTTTCCGGCGGGCACAACGTGAATTTCCACATCGTATCCGTACTGGGAGAACAGCAATGCGATATCTCGACTGTTTCCTGAATATCTACCGGCAGAGGCATTCAGAATCACCGGTAATTTGTGTCTTTGCACATATTTGGAACCTGCAAGCAACGTGTTGAAGCATTGCAAGCCTTTCGCTTGTCGCCACCCGCCCGATCCAGTAAACTGGTCCGACATGTCCCCTGCGATCGACAACACATTTTTCAACGCGGTCGCTGCCGCAACGATCAAAACAATCCGCGACCTCTGCCAGATTGATCCAGCACTGAGGCAGCCCTTCGACAAAGGTCAGAAAACCCAGGAAGGCTTCGCGGTAGCGGGACTGATCGGCTTGACGAGCTCTGTGGTGAACGGGTCCATTGTCCTTTGCTTTCCCAAGGAAGTTTTCCTGCAGCTGATGGAGAAAATGATCGGCGAAAATCCCGGGGAAATCACCAAAGAGAACGAGGACGCGGCGGCTGAGTTGCTGAACATCATCTTCGGCCAGGCGAAAGTCGTCTTGAATCGCAAAGGTTACGCGGTGCAGATGGCGATTCCTTCGGTGCTCAGGGGCGGCGAGGTCCACTCGAGTTACTCAAGCGTGCACAAGGTCAGGGTGTATCCCTTTGAAACGCCGGCCGGGCAGTTCTATGTGGAGTTTCTGCTGAACGAACACCCGAAGGAAGCTGACGCGGATGCGGGCACAATTCCCGTCACCAGTGCTTCCGCGCGTGCGCAGTTTTTCAAACCGATCATTGATTCAACAGTCAAAACGCTGAAGATCCAATGCGGTCTGGATGCAAAACCAGGAAAGCCCTTCAGCAGAGCCTCTTCTGACGATTACTCCTTTGATGTTGCTGGAATCGTGGGAATCACCAGCAAGAGTCTGGGTGGCTCTTTCATGCTGAGTTTCGACAGGGATGTTTTCCTGAAGCTCGTCAACCGGCTCCTGGGCGAGGCTTACACCGACTTCGTACCGGGCTGCGAAGATGCTGTTTCAGAGCTGGTGAACATCATCCTGGGATCGTCACGCGCGATTTTGAATGCGCAGGGGCATGGTGTTCAGACCGCGATTCCGACGGTGATTCACGGCGATGCGATCACCTCGAAATTCGAGCAGCGCCGCCCTGCGATAGTCATCCCGTTCACCAGTGAAATCGGACCCTTTCACATCGAAATCACCATCGAAAATTGAGCACCGTCTTATTCCGCGGTTCCGGCCCTGCGTGCCGGACCGGCGCGCATTGATACTGTTGCGCATCAGAGCCTATCTTCATGGCCGATCGGAGAACGGCGAATGCGAAACATTCAGGCAAAGTCGACTCATCCCAGAGGCGTGGAACTGCTCGGCACGATATCTCCCGAATACGAGAAGATCCTGACGACCGACGCTTTGAAATTTCTGGAGACCCTTCACCAGGAATTCGAACCCAGGCGCGAGGCCGCGCTCCGCGCGCGAACAGAGAGACAGAAACGTCTCGACCAGGGAGAGAGGCCGGATTTCCTGGCATCGACCCGGAATGTTCGCGAATCGGATTGGAAAGTCGCGACCGCACCAGCGGATCTCGATGATCGGCGCGTTGAAATAACGGGACCCGTGGAACGAAAGATGATGATCAACGCACTCAACTCCGGCGCGTCGGTCTTCATGGCGGATTTCGAAGATGCACTCTCCCCCTCCTGGAACAATCTGCTCGATGGTCAAATCAACTGCCGGGAGGCAGTTCGAAAGAGGATCTCATATGAATCCCCGGAGGGTAAATCCTACCGCCTGAAACCCAGCGGCCTGGCAACCTTCATGGTGCGTCCTCGCGGCTGGCACCTCTCGGAGCCGGGACTGCGTGTGGATGAAGTTCCCATTTCAGGAAGTCTGTTCGATTTCGGTCTCTATTTTTTTCATAACGCCCGAGACCTCCTATCCGGGGGTTCCGGACCGTACTTCTATCTTCCGAAGCTGGAGAATCACCTGGAAGCCCGCCTCTGGCGAGACGTATTCGCGTTCTCGGAACAAACACTTGGGATCCCGCCCGGATCGATCCGTGCGACCGTACTTATCGAAACCATTCTTGCCGCGTTCGAAATGGAAGAGATTCTTTACGAGCTCCGCGACTACGCCGCCGGGTTGAATGCGGGACGATGGGATTACATATTCAGCATCATCAAGAAATTCAGCTCGGATGGCGATCTTCTGTTCCCGGACCGGGCCGAGATCACCATGAATGTGCCGTTCATGCGAACTTACGCGCAACTTCTTGTGAAGACCTGCCACAAAAGAGGTGCTCACGCGATTGGCGGCATGTCCGCATACGTTCCCAGCAGAAAGGATCCGGACGCGAATGAAAACGCGATTCGTCGGGTTCGCGACGACAAGGAACGCGAAGCCGTCGATGGGTTTGATGGCACCTGGGTAGCGCATCCTGACCTGGTGCCGGTGGCAAAGGAGGTCTTCGATCGCGCCCTCGGTAGCCGCGCGAACCAGAAAGACCGCCTGAACAGGAATTTCAGCGCATCGGCGCACGATCTCCTCGATTTCGTCATTCCCGGATCCATCACGGAAACAGGAGTTCGCGGCAACATCCGGGTCGCCCTGCAGTATCTGGATTCCTGGATATCCGGTTCAGGGGCGGTAACGATACAGAACCTGATGGAAGATGCCGCAACCGCCGAGATCGCCAGGGCCGAACTGTGGCAATGGGTGCACCACGGCGCGAAGACGAAGCATGGTGACGTGCTGGATGCGCGACAATACCGGCAACTGAGAGGTGAGGAACAGCTTCTGCTTCGCGCCGCAAGCAAAGGGCATCTGGAAGAGGCCGCCGAGGTTCTGGACGGTCTCGTGCTCTCGAAGGAATTTCCGGAGTTTCTCACGTACTCGGCCAATCGTTTTCTGAGTGACCTGTCCGAAGTCGTTCAATCGTGAAGGAGTAAACCCATGGGCGCGCTTGATCAGTCTGAAGTGATTCAGCTTGCACGACAATGGCGCGAAGACAAGAGATGGGAGGGAATCCGGCGCGATTACTCGCCGGAACAGGTTTGCCGCCTGAGACCATCCGTTCAATTGGAATTCACGCTCGCAAAACGCGGCGCCCAGCAACTCTGGGACATGCTCCGAAAACCGGGTTGCGTTTCATCACTCGGCTGCTTGAACG
>MEPR01000069.1:10878-17924 GCA_001769835.1 Bdellovibrionales bacterium GWB1_55_8 | reverse complement strand
GCAAGCCGTTCAGATGGTCAGGGGCGGCTTACGGTCCCTGTACGTGAGCGGCTGGCAGGTTGCCGCTGATGCCAATTTGTCCGCGCAAACGTATCCGGATCAGAGCCTTTATCCCTCCAACAGCGTACCCGCCCTGGTGCGCCGACTGAATAACGCGTTGATGCGCGCGGATCAGATTCAAGGTTCGGAAGGGAGTCGCGCCATCGATTGGTATGTCCCGATCGTGGCGGACGCCGAAGCGGGTTTCGGCGGATCCATTCACGCTTTTGAGCTGATGAAAGCTCTCATCGAAGCGGGAGCCGCCGGTGCGCATTTCGAGGACCAGCTCGCGTCGGAGAAGAAATGCGGTCACATGGGAGGAAAGGTCCTGGTACCAGCGTCACAGTTCGTACGAACTCTGGTTGGGGCAAGGCTCGCAGCCGACGTTCAAGGCGTTCCATCGGTGATCATAGCGCGGACCGACGCCCATGGCGCCAGTTACATCACCTCCGACGTGGACGAACGTGACACGAAATTCATCGACACAGCTCGAAACCGGACAGAGGAAGGCTATTTCAGATACAAAGCGGGCCTTGAAGCGGCCATTTCAAGATCCCTGATCTACGGAGCCCTGGCCGATTTGCTGTGGTTTGAAACGTCAAAACCAGACATCGGAGAAGCCCGTGAATTCGCTCAGGCCATACATTCCCGTTTTCCTGGAAAACCCATGGCATACAACTGCTCGCCCTCCTTCAACTGGAAAAAAAATCTACGCGACCGCGAAATCGCGGGGTTCCGCGAAAATCTGGCGCTAATGGGATTCAAATACCAATTCATCACACTGGCTGGCTGGCATTCGATCAATCTGAATGCCTTCGAACTGGCACGGGCTTACGTCAAGGAAGGAATGCCCGCATATGTCCGCCTGCAGGAGCGGGAGTTTTCCGCGGAAAAAATCGGATACACAGCAGCTAAACATCAGCGCGAAGTCGGAGCGGGATACTTCGATGAGGTTCTGATGACCCTAAGCGCCGGAGCCGCCAGCACGGGTGCCTTGGAGGGTTCAACGGAATCAGAACAATTTCGCGATCCCCGAGTTCAGAAAAAAGGAGCAGCATGAAAACCGTTCCGCGAGGACCCCTGCTTATTTTCACGATTATCCTTGCGCTCGGAGCCCTCGCAAGCTGCGGCGACGATTGGGCCCTGCAGCTGCCCGGTTTCGCGGCGGACGAACCCGGACTGGTAACCATCAGCATCGATCCAAACGCAGGATCCCGCGGCGAACTTGCCTTCGGACCGAATCCCCTCGTCCTTGACGAAGACACTGTCGTGACCTGGGTGAACAACGATACCGTCGCCCACACGGTCACGGCCAGGACGGGGTTATTCAATTCCCCGGAAATAACGCCACAGGGAACCTTCCAGCACGAATTCACGTCGAGCGGGGCGTTTGAATATTACTGCCGAATTCATCCCACCGAAACAGGCCTGATCGTCATTGAACAGACGGGGCCTATCATTCTACCTTCGCCCACAGCATCGCCGTCTCCATCACCGTCTCCGATACCGACGGTGGCACCGACTGCGTTGCCTTTGCCTTAGATGCGGTCTTGACGGGCTATTCGGGTAAAGTTCTGAAAACCTTTTCCTTCACCGCGCCCCAGTGGAGGCCGTCCACGTTGGTCGCCATCCGGAGATTGTAACGATTCCCCGGCTCCAACTTGGAGGCGATAGGCGCCCAGACACCATTGAGATCGCGACGATCAATAATGACGGAGTTCTCCCCAGCGGAGAACTCTCCGGCATTCGGGACGAAAACCGGCGCGAGCGTCTCATTAGTCAGCGGGCGCCACCAGCGTTTGCTCGAAAGTTCGAAAAAGATCGCCCGCGGACTGGCCTGCAATTTAAATCGAACCTCGATACGATTCACATCGAGCGCGACAACCTCCAGCTCAGAAACCTGTGTTTCCAAGGCGGTGTCCGCAGGCCGAGCACCACTCTGATCAAACTCGATATCGCGGCGCATACGGCTCGCAATATCATCCACGATCAGCTTGGTACCACCCTGGTCCGTGGTTCGTCCGAGCGCCCGCGAACTGCCGGACACAAAGAAGGTCACTTCTTCGCCGCTTAGCACCTGACGGACAAGTCGCGCGAGCTCATAACCGAAGATACGGTCAAAGAAGAGCTCACCCAGCGCTTCCGCCTGCTTGCGCGGATCTGATATTTTCTTAAGCTTCGACCAGCGACGCCGGATCTGCTCGGCATGCCAGAGCTTGGAGCCCTGGCGGATATTCAAACCAGCAACATACAACGGAATATTCAAGGCTTCAAAACCGAGCGTTGAGAACCGATACGCCCCGCGAGCCGCGATATTGGACCATGTTCCAGCGGGCACGTCGAAAGCCTTCTCAAGCGCCGCCCACATCTGCTCCTTGGGTGTATCAATGAAACGTTTGAGTTGGCGATGGTTCAGTCCGACGCGATAATAGAAGCTCGAGCGCCCGAGGTTCACGCGATGCGCGCGTTCCTGCGGGGGCGGTCTGCGAAATACGCCCGGCTTTCCTACCGCATCTTCCATTTCGAGAGCATAAAGAAGGTATTCGCCGAGATCGGTATCACTGTCGTCGATTTTGCCTTCCATGACGAAATTCATGGCTTCATCAGCATTGCCGTTCTCCAGACGATCCAGATCAAGGTTGACGGTGAAGCTGTTGTGGAATTTTTCATATACACCCCAGAAGAGGCGCCAGCCACGGTCGCTCTCTGAAAGTGAAGTCAGGACGCGGCGGGTACCATCCGGGAACGTCACCACAGCGTCCACGTTCGAAAAAGAAGCCCGCGCCTTGTGCTTGAACAAAAAACCGAGCCTGAGGCCACCCGAAGTGGTGGAATCGTTCGTTTTGGCGTTACGTGTGAAAATCTTTTTGACCGCTTCTGAGTCCTGCTCCGCGAGCTCATCCGCTTCGGCGAACCTTCCTACCACGGCCTTTTCATACGCCTCGCGCCCCTGTGCGGAGGAAAGGTCAAAGCGGTAACCGACATCAAACGAGCGACCCAGCGATGATCCGACATTGAACTCGAAGGGAACGATCTTCAGCTGTTTCTGCAAACCCTTGATGATGATGATGCCGTCGAGCAGCGTCGGCTTTCCGGTGACGCCGAGATTCGCACCATGACCGATGGTTTCCGACCGCGTGACTTTCACGCGGGCAAACCTTTCATCCTCTTTCATGACCGAAATACGGAAGACGCCTTTGAGATACGTCGAATAGGAAGCGCCTGCGCTGGCCACCGCCGTTATTCCCGTCGGGTCCGCATTCCAACCGATGCTGCTTCCGAATTCGATGGAGCCTTGCCCCAGATAGGACACGATCTCACCGGCATCCATTCTCGAGAAAGCATCCATATTGAGCGGAAGCTTGACAGGAAGAAGTACCAGGCCGGGAATATCGGAGTAGCGCGCGTTTGCTTCAGGTTCCTTTCGCATGAAGGAAAGGATCTTGTTTCCGGCTTCGTTCAACTTGTAAACCCACTGGCCCTCTTCAGAGGAACTCTTTTTCGAGAATTCGTTGAACCAGGCGGAACTCTCAATGGACTGCTTTCGTTCGGATACGGATTCGAGCGTCGAATATTGATCCGGGAAAACCTGACGGATGTTTATTACTTCCATGCCGGCATTAGCGCCAACCCAGAAGCCAAGGCCCGATCCACCGAGAGTCTCCGATACGAGCGGGATCTTCCCCTGGATTTCGAACCGGTCCGCGACTGTCCAGGTATTCAGGATGTTCTCATTGTCGAAGACCCGGCGGTGGACCGCGATCTTCGCGCTGAAGCCATCACTATCGGTTTCAAAAAGTTTTACGTCGTCGATGGCATGGAATATCGACTCCGAGATTCGATCAGCGGACCGCTCGATGCGCTCGATCTCCTTAGCATCCAGTACGTCATACCAGTGCTCAAGCTGAGCCTGCTCGGCCGCGCCGTAAGAAGCGCTCGCGAGTGTAAAAGCCGCGATCAAACCGAGAAACACATTCTTATTTAAACTCATAAAACCACACCTTGTTTTCGCTTGGACAGACGTTCAGCGGCACACACCATATCATTACCTGATCGAATTAGTCAAATAAAATGAGAACGAAATTTGCTCTTAATTTCAAGCTCTTGCACTTCAATGCGAAATTGAACCGCGAGCCCCTGGATTCCTGAGCACAGATCAGCCAAATATAGAGATCATGTTGGAGAGAACTCATCTGCGCCGGTGGCTGACCGTGTTGATACTTACGTTGCCACTCACCTTCTCCTGCGCCCGGGCCCCCTTGAAAAGCGCTGATGAGGTTTTCAGGAAAGTTCCAGCACCGATTCTCAGCGACGACCTTCCGCTGAATCCGCTCCTGGACGCCATCTCTTCACAGGTCGACTTCCTTCGAAATAGCCCGAACAGTTCTGAGTTCGTGTTCGACGGTGCCCGTTTCACAAGGCAGGAGTACCTGGACAGTCTGGCGCGCCTGGTCGCCCTTGGGCGCGCGACGCAAGACACTCAAGCCTTCTTCAAAATCATCGAGAGCGAATTTGATTTCTATGAAGTGTATGGCCGCGATGAATGGGGAGAAGTCTTCATCACCTCTTATTATGAACCTCTTATCCCAGGATCGCTCAAGCCTACGGCCCGCTTCAGTCAGCCTCTGTACCGAAAACCCGATGACCTGATCTCCCTAGATCTCGGCGCGTTTGATTCCCGCTTTGCGGAGCATCGGAAACTTCGCGGACGCATTCGGGATAACGCCCTGGTGCCTTATTTTTCACGTCAGGAAATCGACACACGACAGTCTTTACGGGGGCGAAAACTCGAGATCTGCTGGGTGGACCCCGTTGACTCCTTTTTCCTTCAGGTTCAGGGTTCTGGAACGATTGATCTTGGGAACGGCCGGACCCTCCGTGTGAATTATGCGGAAAAAAACGGACACAGCTATCAATCCCTCTCCCAATTCCTGAAAGGCAAGATCCCCTCGAAAGACATGAATCTGCATACGATCGAGGCATTTCTCAGGAGTCTTCCAAGAAAAGACATGCAGCACTACCTGAACCTGAATCCAAGCTACGTGTTCTTCCGGGAATCCGAGGAAAGTGCCCTGACTGCGATGGGCGTTCCCGCGACGAACGGAAGGACGATAGCGACCGACCCTCGCTATTTCCCGAAAGGCGCGCTTGCCTTCCTCATCTTTGAGAAACCGGTTTTCAGTGAAGCCAGCCGTCTCATCCCCACGGCATATGAGCCCAGCGCCCGATTCGTCCTGGATCAGGATATCGGCGGAGCCATTCTCGGGCCTGGAAGACTGGATCTTTTCTGGGGCCGTGGCGCGGAGGCAAAACTGCACGCCGGGGCAATGAAAAATCCCGGCCGCCTGTATTATCTTGCCCCGAAGAAATCCCAATCCGCATCCCCATAACTGTGACACTCCTGCCGGCTCACCCGGAATGGATATTGCTCGCTGTTTGATACTCAGGAGGTGCCTTATGCCCCAAGGAGCGAGTCCAAAGCGCGAACGGGAGTACAAGAAACTTAAAAGTGAATTTCATAGAAGCGGACGCTACAAAGGTCGCGAAGAAGAAGTTGCGTCCAGAATCGTGAACAAACAAAGGGCCGAGCGAGGGGAAACAAAAGCGGCACGACAGGGGCGAAAAACAGGCCATTCGTCCGGCCGGCGAAAAGCGGCATAAAATAAGAGGATCGCCCGGATAAGGATGTTCTGATAAACAGGATTTCGTGACCCCGGAAATCCTCGCAGAGTTCTCCGCCGCCCTTCAGAAAGAATGCCTGCCCGGCGTCTGGTCCAAAGGCATCGCGATGAGCCGCGATTGCCCGATTCAGGAGGACTCGCGCACCACTGATGAAATCGCGCTCCGCATCCAGATAGCGGGACGCCCCGTAAGCCCGAAGGTGACCCTCTGGCCTGAGGAGCAAGACTGGTACTGCGACTGCGGTGATCGCAACGATCTCTGCGTGCACGTGGTTGCCGCAGCGATCGCCCTGAAAATGAATCTTACCCGTAAAGGGCCCTCGCCGGAGCAAGCCAGCTCCCGGGTCTGGCTGGAATACCGCTTCACGAGAAACAACGGGGCACTGGCATTTGAGCGGTTTTTACACGAGCCGGACGGCGCCGGGCGCATTCTCAGCGAATCATTGGTCAGCTGGGTAGGAGGCATTCACTCGGGACGTATTCAGGCGCCCGTTGTGCCGGCGACCAAGGAAGACTTTGCAGTTGATGCGGCCCTCGGCTCCAGGAAAACCGGCGTACTGGATCGCGAAACCCTGGAGCGCCTCCTTCCCCTGCTGCAGGTTTTTTCAAGTGTCACGCTGGACGGATCTCCCGTTCTGACGGAAGGACGCTCGGTAAGCTGGGTCGCCGAAGTAGAGGACGAATCAAACGGCGTTCGCCTGAAAATTCGACTTCCAGAATCCGTATCGGAAACCTTCTCAAACGGCGCAGTGCTTCTGACAGATGGGAAGCTCCGCCCCTTGAAACCTTCAGGACTGGCTCAGCACGAACGAGAACGCCTGAGCGGAGCAGGAATGTTTTTCCCTCCGGGAGAATTTCCGACCCTGGCGGCCGAACTCATACCATCACTGCAGTCGCGCATTCCCGTGGAACTTCACTCTTCCCGACTGCCAGCCATCATCGATGAGGAACCCCACATCGTTCTGCGCATACAGACGGTCGGAGACGACACAATCTCCGTCATCCCGATCATCGCGTATGGAAGACCTGCTGTTGCGGAAGTTCACCAGGGCGAACTGGTAGCCAATCCAAAAACGAACACGATTCCCCGAAGAAAAAAGGAAGAAGAGCAAAGACTACTGCGAGGTGTCCAATCCGATTTGCAGATCAGCCCTGTTCAGAACACCCGTTTTTCAGGCTCTGCCGCCGCGAGCTTTCTGGCACGTGCGAAAAACTGGAACACGGAGGGGGATGCGATCGGAAAAATGTCACCTCAAGGCGACCTCAAGGCGTTCATCAAAATCACGGATTCAGGAGATCTTTCGTTTTCATTTAATACTGCATTCG
>MEPR01000069.1:1166-10862 GCA_001769835.1 Bdellovibrionales bacterium GWB1_55_8 | reverse complement strand
TCCGATGACGGTACTTCAATCATGGCAGGCGCGCGATCCGCACGTACGACTGCTGGATGGAACCTGGGCCAGAATTCCGACTGACTGGTTGAATAAGCATGGAGAAAAGGTGCTGCAACTTCTGGAGGCCAGAGAAAAGCATGGCAAGCTTCCCAGGTGGTTTCTTCCAGCGGCGACCCAGCTGACAGAAGAGCTTGGAAATCGCCCGCCGCCGAATCTGGAATCACTGCGGCGCGGACTCGCTGATTTCAACGGCATTCCGGAATCGCCGCTACCCGATGGGCTTTATGCCGATCTTCGGTCCTATCAAAAGAAAGGGGTCGACTGGCTCTGTTTCCTCGGCAAAAACGAGATGGGCGCACTCCTTGCCGACGACATGGGTCTTGGAAAAACTCTCCAGACTCTCTGCGCAATCAAAGGAAAAACACTCGTCGTCGCGCCGACCAGCGTGACCCATGCCTGGATTTCCCAGATCAAGGCGTTCCGCCCAGGCTTGCGCTTCAATCTCTACCATGGCTCCGACAGAAGCCTTGATTCGTCAGCCGACGTCACGATCACCACTTATGCCATTCTCCGCCTGGACCGGGAGTCCCTGACACAACAGAAGTGGGATACCGCCGTGCTTGATGAAGCACAGATCATTCGAAACCCGGACAGCCAAGCGGCTCGGGCCGCACACGCAATCCAGGCGAACATCAGGATCGCGCTCACCGGGACTCCGGTTGAAAACAGGCTGGATGATCTCTGGAGCCAGTTTGAATTCCTGAATCCAGGTCTCCTCGGACCCCGGGAAAACATTCAATCTCAAACCGCCGAACAACTTCGCACGCGCATCCGCCCCTTCGTCCTGAGAAGACTAAAGCGAGACGTCGCCCCAGAGCTGCCACCGCGAACGGAATCGGTGATGTATTGTGAACTCAGCACTGAAGAACGCGCTCTCTATAATGCCGTGCTTGCGGCAAGCCGCCAGGATGCATTGAAACTCCTCGAAGCGGGAGGAAACACCTTCAGCATTCTTGAAACGCTGCTTCGCATGAGACAGGCATGCTGCCATCCATCCCTGCTTCCCGGGCAGATGGCCGCCCATTCGTCAAAAATCGACTTACTCCTGGAAAGTCTCGAAACCTCGGCGGCCGAAGGGCACCGGGCTCTTGTATTCTCCCAGTGGACCTCTCTGCTCGATCTCATCGTGCCGGAACTTCGCGAGCGTGGCATCGAATTCCTCAGGCTCGACGGAACGACTTCGAACCGCTCGGAAATCGTGAACCGGTTTCAATCGGATTCCGGGCCTCCAGTACTCCTGATTTCACTGAAGGCGGGGGGCGTCGGACTCACGCTCACCGCAGCGGATCATGTCTATCTTGTCGATCCCTGGTGGAACCCGGCAGTTGAAAATCAGGCCGCCGACCGCGCACATCGTATCGGCCAGGAAAAGCCCGTCATGATCTATCGACTCGCTGCCCGCGACACGGTGGAAGAAAAGGTGCTCGAGCTGCAGCAAAGAAAACTACAGCTCGCAAGCTCCGTACTGGAGGGCGGCGCGGCCAGCCTGGACCTGACCCGCGATGATCTCCTGGCGCTGCTGACGTAGGAGCGGCCAGACATCGTTTATGGTAATACCATCCTTATGCGGGGCTGGTCTTATTACTTGCGAATCATTCACCCACCGAAACATCGTGTCGGAATCTGGTACCACCGTGAATACCAACCGAAAAGCCTTGCCGGCGTAACGCACCTGATCGGCCTGGTTCCAAACCAGATTGAGCAGGTGATTCAATATCTGACAACCAGAAGAATCCTGAAAAAGAACGAGGTCCAATCAAGCCCGATCGCGTCTTATGAGGAGCTTCGACTTGTTCATACCGAAGAGTATCTTCAAGCAACGATGCGCCCGGAGACCATCACAAGGATCTTCGGCTACGAAGTCAATCAGGCAGAAGCCGATGACCTGATTCTGGCACAAAGAAGAAGCATCGGAGGAACGATCGCCGCCGCGAAAGCGGTTGTATCCGGAAAATACGAGACCGCATTGAACCTGGGAGGCGGCTTTCACCATGCGAAAGCTGAAAAAGGCTCAGGTTTTTGCATCTTCAATGATGTGGCCATCGCGATCCGCGAGTTGAGAAATTCGGGATTTTCCGACCCGATCGCCATTGTTGACCTCGATTTTCACCAGGGAAATGGAAACCTCAAGATCTTTGCCGATGATCCGACCGTACTTACCTTTTCCATTCAAGGCGCAACCTGGAGCAAACGTACCGCTGTCTCGAATGAGGGAATCCTGCTTCCCCCGGGCACCGATGATGAGACTTACCTGGCAAAGCTTCGCGAAACTCTTCTGCCCGCTCTTAAAGGGCATGGCACGCGACTCATCTTCTTCATCGCAGGCAATGACGTCCTCGCTGGTGATCGGCTCGGCAATTTCGCGCTGACCGCGAAAGGAGTCCTGGAGCGCGATAGACATGTGATCGATTGCGCAAAGGAGATCCGCGCACCGCTGGTGATCACGCTGGGTGGCGGCTATTCGCCTCTTTCGTGGCAATGCACAGCCAATCTCCTGATGCTCCTGATTCTGGGGCGGGCCAGCGCGCCGATTGACTGGGAGCCTGAACTGCGAAGAAAATTCAGCAGCATCAGCAGATCCATCGAGGCCGAGGAATCCTCATCGCCTGAGAATCCCCTGCAGTTCACTGAATCTGACATCCTAGGAGACTTGAGCCGGCTTGCCCGACCGAGCCAGTTTCTTGATTACGAGTCGAATCACGCAGTGGAGTTCGCTCTGGAGAAATACGGAATCCTGCCAAGGATAAGAAGTCACGGTTTCCGGGAACTCGAGACAGAGACCGACGCAAGCGATCCTGATCGTCAGGTTCTGCGAATCTACGGAAAAAAGAAACCGGCAGTGTCCGACAGCTCTATTGGTTCAGAACAGGAACAAAGGCTCCTTCTCGAACTCGTGCTCCATCGCGCCTTCATTGCCGCGCCGAACAGCGAAAATAGCCCGCTCCAGCTTCTTGGCGTCAAATGGCTTCTACTTCAGGATCCGGATACACCATTCACGCAAGAGAGGCCGCGACTCCCGGGCCAGGATCACCCCGGGCTAGGAATCGCCGAACATGTGCAGGAGTTTCTCGTGCAGTACTGCCAACGCGCCAGGCTGGACGGACTCCTCAGCACCCCATCGCATTATCACAACGCCACGGTCGCGTCGCGATGGGCGCACTTCCTTCAGCCGGAAATGGAAGGAAGACTGCTGGCATTTCGGCAGGCCGTAATCAGCTTTCACGTTCCTGAAGCCGCATCTCTGATCGCGCAGGGCGCACTTCAACTTGAGAATGGAACTCCGGTAAACTGGATACCTTCCGAGCAGGTCCTCCCGGTGAGCCCTCGCCTGAAAGCCTATTTCGATTCCGCAAATTATCGGAACACGGCTCGCGAGGAATGTCAGAAGCTCCTCACACTCGGACTCCACGTCAATAAAGAGAAAGCCCTGGGATCGACCGCCGAGCCCTGGGCCGAGTGAGAAAAAAAAAGGGCGCACCCGAAGGTGCGCCCCGTTTACTGTCTCCAACGGAATCGATCAGATACCGATCCAAGGCATGAAGACTTCGTCATTTGAATCGTCCGGCAGACTTCCGGTGTCACCAGAGGTCGATCCTTCATCAGCAGGAGGCGTGCTTTCATCGTCGATCACGCTTCCATCACCGGGCAGACTTCCGTCAGTGGTCGTACCGCCATCGTCGACTACGCTTCCATCATCGGTCACGTCGCCGTCTTCAGTCACGTTTCCATCGTCGATCGTTTCATCAGCTGTTTCATCCGTATTCTCATCGATCGCATCGTCGGTAACGCTCGTGTCATCGTTGATGACTGGAGGCGTGCCGAGCTCCACGGGCTGAATCACGCTGACACGAAGCACCGGCTTGAAGTGAACTACCGCATTAGGCCCGCCGGTCACAACGAAGCTCTCGCTCAGATCGAATTCGGCGAAACCCACCGTGAGTTTTTCCTCTTCAATCCTGAGCGCCGGCGAGAAGAACACCTTCAGACCGCTCTGCTCCCCGCTTGGGATGATCAGCGGAAGAATTTCACCGCCCAGAC
Organism: Bdellovibrionales bacterium GWB1_55_8; assembly: GCA_001769835.1. Taxonomy (GTDB): domain Bacteria; phylum Bdellovibrionota; class UBA1018; order UBA1018; family UBA1018; genus GWB1-55-8. Next base: position 6,761 of record MEPR01000069.1, on the reverse strand, counting down.
TTGCTTCGCCGGCTTCCGCCGTGTGGATCCGGAGCAGGTCGTATTCACCGGCGGGCAATTTCACTCTCGCCAGGATCGACCCCGCGCCCTGCTGAAGCGCGAGCAGATCCATAACAAAGGGCTCAATGGCATACTCGAAGAATTCGCCGTCGGTCGAACGAACATCGAGACCGGTCACCAGGATCTTGGCGGAGCTGATTTGCTCATTCTTGAGTGAATGAGAACCCATCAACCGAAATTTACCCACACTCAGTCTGGCCCCAGCTGGGTCGTAAAAACTATCGGTGGATTCCAAGCTCAAGTTGCCTTCGACGCATCCAAACAAGTTCATCGAGAGCGTCGCAATCATTGCTATCGTTGTTTTTTTCATAAGGCCTCCATACCCAATTACTAATGTGCGCTAACAATCTTAAGGTAACTTAAGTAATTGGAAGATGCCACTGTGTCTGAATGTACCGATCTTAAGCCTTAGAAATAATAGCGAATTCCCAAGCCACCCTGGAAGAAACCCTCTACGGAGGGGGCTAAGCCCATCCCAGGAACAAGCTCCAGGAATACTCCTAATGGAGGATCCGCGGGAAGCCACTCCAACCCAACAGGAAGACGAAGTCCTAAACCAACTGTGTTTCCGGTATCTAAAAAGAGCTTTCGATCGGACCGCCCGCCTTCGGTCGAAATAACGAATACACCCCCCACGCCGACGTAAGGCATGAACCGATGCCCCTTCCGATCCAGGGCGGTGCCGCGGACCCAGCCCGGGAAGTGCCAGAGATGATCCGCATAGATGATGAGAAACTCACTGAACGAGTAAGCCAGGCCAGCATCAAAGGCTCTCACACCATCGTTCCACAACTTCGCCGTGAATCCGGTCGGCTCGCCAAAGACCGCTCCCACACCGACTTTACCTGATATCTCGGCAGCCGAAGCAACCAGGCTCATGAACAGACATGCGATCGCAATCAGTATCTTTTTCATTTCAATGTTGCTCCGAATTTAGCAAGCGCTTCATCACTCACCTGAGTCACGGGAATACTCGCGGCTTTCGTGCGCTCCTGCTCCGCCAATGCGGTGGAAAGATACCGCTCCGCCATGCTGGCGATCACAACAACAATCATCTTACCCGCATTCTCAGGCTTGGCAGCAACCCTGAGTGCGGCAGCAAGCGTCGCGCCCGAACTGATCCCGCCCGGAACCCCTTCCTCACGAATCAGGCGCCTCGCGTACTGAAGGGCTTCCTCACTCGACACCTTCTCAATGGCATCGATGAGCTTCACATTGAGGTTTCCAGGAACAAATCCAGCGCCAATCCCTTGAATTTTATGCGGCCCAGGCTTCTCACCGGAGATCACAGCAGATTCAACGGGCTCGACCGCTATCATCTTGATCGAGGGCTTCTTCATTTTCAGCACCTCTCCCACACCGGTCAGGGTTCCACCCGTTCCCACACCGGAAACAACGATGTCCACCAGACCATCCGTGTCGCGCCAGATTTCCAGGGCGGTAGTCTCACGATGAACTCTCGGATTTGAAGAATTATCAAACTGACTCGGCATGAAGGCGTGAGCATCAGCCCCTTTCAACTCCATCGCCTTCGCAATAGCCCCACGCATTCCAAGCGCCCCGGGAGTCAGAACCAGCTCCGCGCCCAATAAAAGCAGAAGCGCCCGCCGCTCCTGCGACATCGTCTCGGGCATCACCAGAGTCAGCGGGTATCCACGCGCGGCGCAGACAAACGCGAGAGCGATTCCGGTATTCCCGCTCGTCGGTTCAATGACCCTCATGCCGGACTTCAGCACCCCTCGGACTTCGGCATCGTCAATCATCGCGACGCCGATTCGATCCTTCACGGACCCAAGCGGGTTGAAAAATTCAAGCTTCAGGAGAATTTCCGCCGGAAGGTTCTTTCCGATTCGCCGAAGCCGAACAAGCGGCGTCTGGCCCACCGTCTGTGTAATGTCACTGTATATCCGCATAAGAGCCTCCGATCGGACAGGGTAGCACAGCGGAACTTTCGCAGCATTGCGCTGCAGGTCAATGACACCGCGCAGACCCGTTCAGTCATGGAATTCTCCCATTCAGTCATGCCGCAATTGCCGACTCAGCGATGCAGGTCCAGTTACTGGGACAACAGGAAGGACCTATTATGAAACCGCTGTTATTCTTTGTCCTTACATTGCCCATGCTGGCAAATTCAGCCTCAGCTTCGGCATCAATGCCCCCGGAAGCCGCAAGAGAGCGCTTCGAAGCGGCAAAGGCGCTGCGCACCACCACTCTTTGGTCCTGTAGAAAAGGGGGGCGCTCGGAAGCACTCGCCATTTTCCGCACCAGGCCGTCATCCAGCCCGATGTTCGGCCGCGCCGTACTGACAGTTCAGGACCAACAGATCTGCGACACACTCAAAGTCATCTGCCCCTACGTCGCAATCCTGAACTCCCCTGACTTCCTTCGCGAACTGAACGGTCGCACCTTCAGATATTTCAGCATCATCGGAAAATACGAAGACGCGGTCGCCTTTTTTTCAGAGGGGGCCGGAATGAAAGCCGCAAACGTCTGGTCAGGCTCAAACGTCGCAGTCGACTGGAGCTCCACCTGGTACTTCAATCCGGGCGAATGCATCGCCGGGCAACTTTGATCAATTCGGCAACCTGAGTATCAGAGGTCCTTCTCAAAATCCAACTCAACGGCCTCGCGTATCATACCCTGCTGGACTCTGATTTTGTTGAACTTGAAGACGCTCATAAAAGCGACGTGCTCGTTCTTGAATAAACCGGAATCAAGGGCGCTTGTGTCGCCGCCCGCAATCCGCGGATCTTCGGGAATGGTGCCGTCCACGTTTTTAAGATAGACGGTTTCCTGGTCAGCCGCATGGACAACGAAGACAATGTAATTGGGCACGTCAAAACCGAACGTCCTGATTTCAGCGGCTGGAATTCGAATCTGCCGGTGCACCGTCGTCAAAACCCGAACAGGCCCATGCTTGATCGAGCGGACATTCAGGCTCTGACCCACGGTCCCGAGCGCACCCTCACGTCCCGAGACATAAAAGACGCTGATCGCCTTGCCAGGAGGGACGTTTTTCAGCTGAATGGCCTCGAACTTCGAAACAGCCATGAATGTCGCGTTCGCCGGCAAAGAAGTCAGCACCGAGAAAACCGCCGCCACCATCCACAATGCACTTTTCATAACATCACCTTTTTTCATATTCCGAACTCCGAATAAATTACCAGATATCCGCCTGGCAGAACTTCAAACGCGCTGGTCACGATCGGCACACCAAACAGTGCCTCAGGAACCGGAAACCGATCCACGAGGGCTTTCGGATTCTTTTTCATGTCCAGGCTCTCAGCCGCAATCTTTTCCTGAACGCCTTTAATGACTCGCTCCTCAAAGAATTTGAACCGGATTGCACTCTTGTCGATCCTGATGGAATCCTGATCAAGGCCATCCTTGATCATCGCCGTTCCGCCATTTGCAGTTCGCTGAAGCCGTACATTCATAGTGAACCCCACACGAAGCGGGCCTTTGATAGCAACCTTTTCCATGCCCTTGGGCTCATAATCGACAGCAAGATCCAGCTTCACATATTCGCGATCGCCCTTATGATCGAAGTGAAAAACGGGTGCATCCGCCAGTCGGATGAATTCACCCTTTTTTCCCGACGAAACTTTCCTGAAATATCCGCGCTCATGACTCAGCTGGAGCACCCGATTCAAAAGTCCCTGATTCAGGGCCAAGGCAATATCGTATTTGCCATCATATTTTCCCGAGAGAGCCGGAGCACCCTTTGCTTGCACCAATCCCCTCATCGGCAGATCGTGACTGGCTTCCGGATCCTCGAAAAACCCACCCAGTCCGAGATAAATGCTCTTGGGCGTATGATTCACCTCGGCCGGAACGAGACCCCACCGGAAGCCGCGCACCGGCTTGCCTTCCGGCGCGCCAGGAGGTGACATTTCATTCACTTCGCGCACATCGCCGAGCTTCTTCTCAATAACCGCTGAGAGCATCTCCGGGATCTGCTCCTCCATCTTGCCCTTAAGGAAATTCTGGAGGGACTGCACCAGGCTTGACTGATGCTTGAGCAGATCATCCTCGATCGCGCGATGATCGAGCTCCATCTTATACCCGTTCACGATGACTTCGACTTTCGGAAGAAGAAGCGGCTTTTGAAAGCCAAAGCCAAGCTTCACCTTCGGAAGATTCGTCGTGAACTTCAAAACCTGAATCCGAAGACCCTTGCGGGGCGAAAGCTCGACAAGCAGCGGGATTTTGATTTTAAGAGGCTCAGTCTTCGCCGCTGTAGCGGTCCAGAATCCATTGACTCCGATTTTACCCAGGAACTTGTTATTGAGGTCTCCAGCTTCCATCGATCCCACATCAATCCGAAGCTTCGGAATTTCAGCTTCCGCGACCAGCACCACGGCATTATCGACCTTAAGATCACGAAGCGCCTGATAATCAGCGCGAAACCCGAGGCGTGAGAATTCAGCACTATACTGGATATCGCGGACGAAGACGGCGAGACGCGGATCATTCAGATGAAAGCCCTTGACCCAGCGCTCAAGGATTCCGCGGATTTTCTGAAACGTCGGATTGAATTTTTCAAACTGAGGAGGAAGCCTGTCGAGCGATACAGGCTCTTCCGATTGATAGCTCCACTCCGGGAACCCACCCTCACGAAGTGAAAAGCCGTTCGCAAAGAGAATCGCTTCGAAATTCTGATGAATGTAGGCTTGCCCCCGAGAAGAGACAAACATACCCACTGCACGCTCAAGGAGCTCTTCGTTTGCTGCCCTTGCCCAAGGCACAAACGGAGTGTTCACCAGCGCCAGAACCACCGAACTCACCGCTATCCATCGCCACCGCAACATCAACAACCCACAACTTTCGCGCCCGTTTGATGGAGGAACTAGAGGGCGGTAACTTTATACACTTCTTGACCAATTTAGTCAAGTAACACAAAACCGTTTCATTCTCGGCATTTAGCAAGACGCAATTCCTCAACTAGACGGTCCAGGCGTACATAATCCTTGCGATCATTTAGCCGCCCGGTAACGCTAAGATCCTTCACACATACAAACAGGAGGTTTCATGAAGTACCTTTTAGCAATCCCGATGGCGTGGCTCGTGCTCGGAAGCATGGGCTGCGGAAGCAGCAGTGACGGAACAACAGGAACCCTGATCGAAGGAAAAGTCAGAGCGACCACTCCGGTTCTAACGGCTTCCCTCGCTGCCCTCACGCGCGCGAATGCGTACGCTGAGCCCGCACTCATGGGTGACAGCTGGCAGAACGGCTCCGGGAACTACGAAATTTTCAATTTATTGCGCAACTACTCGTATCCTGCGGACGAGGGCAAGATTGACATGACAAACATGTACAAAGCCCTCCACGAGATCAAAAACAAGCTGAACGAGGCCGAGCCTGAATGCGAAGACAAGAGCTTTGACGCAAAAACCATTGCTGCCCCTTTCCCCGCGTTCACTGGTTACAATGTGACCTGCGGCTACAATGACGGAAACATGGCCGATACCTACGCCGGCGGAACCGCCATCGGCAAAGAAGGCACCGTCACGTCAATCGTTTACGGCTGGAAA
>MEPR01000069.1:0-1150 GCA_001769835.1 Bdellovibrionales bacterium GWB1_55_8 | reverse complement strand
ACGGCGGATCTCTGGGCGCCGTGCAGGCCAGGTACGACAGCAGCAACGAAAGCCTCAACTACGAAATGGTGAATTGCGTGAACTGCGGCGCCGGCGGCGACGGCAGCTTCACGGTCCGTACTCACATTCAAGGTGACCCGGCTGCGCATAACTTCACAGTACGCACGGCAATCCGCAACCTGGCCGACGAGAACTTCAAAACAATCGAAGGCAAAGGCGTTTCTCAAGGCACCGGAGGACTCATGCTCTTCAAGTTTAAAATCGGCTCGTCTGCGCCTCTTTACTACTGCATGGCCAGCGATGCGCTGAGCGAGGAGCAGTTTAAAGCCCAAACAGGCGCAACTGAAGTTCCGTCAGAGTGTTCAGCGATCGACCTAACCAGCCTCACCTCTTTCACGAAGACAGACGTTCCGTTCGCGATATCTGACTTCACAGGGTCCTCCATCCTGCTTTCGCTTCAATTCGCGGGAACTAATTTCCTGAAAGGCCGGACGCCGCTGGTGCCCGGCCTTTTTTTTGGTGTCGAAGCGCACTTCCGGCGCAATAAGCACAACATTTTAATCAGGAATCTTGCGCCCGCACGGGTCGTCACCTACGGTAGGGACTGATGAACGCGAAAGAAGCCCGCCGCGCTTTACGAAAATTTGCGGATCCAGACAAAGCGATCTTCCTCCAGCGCTTCTTCAAAAGCGGTCCGGGCGAATACGCCGAAGGCGACATACTGCTCGGAGTGACCGTCCCGAACACGCGTGCGGTAGCGAACGCGTTCAAAGATCTTTCACTTCAAGAAATTCAAGTCCTTCTTACATCCAAGATCCACGAAGAGCGCCTCCTGGCCCTCCTCATTATTGGCGGGCAAATGGGCCGCTCAAAAGACCCGGCCGCGCGTGAGAAGATCTTTCAGTTTTACCTGAAGAACCGAAAATACGTGAACAACTGGGACCTGGTCGATACGTCGGCGGAAAACATCATTGGCGCACATCTCTTTCGAGAGGAAAAGCCACACGTCTCTGTCGATGGAAAAAGGCTTCTCCGGAAACTCGCTCTCTCAAAAAGCATCTGGGACCGCCGCATCGCGGTTCTCGCCACCTTCCACTTCATTCGCCGCGGGCATTTCGCCGAAACCATTAGCCTTGCACGCATCCTCCTG
>MEPR01000068.1:17419-83128 GCA_001769835.1 Bdellovibrionales bacterium GWB1_55_8 | reverse complement strand
TCTTTGCGGCGCTTGCTGGGCATCGCAACGAAGAGTCCGGCGGTCCCACTGATGATTTTCAGGTCCCGCACGACGAAACAATTGTCCAAGACGATTGTGACGTAAGCCTTGAGTTTGTCTTCGTCTACCGGAAAGACCTTAACCTCAGTGATTTCCATGGCCTGCTCCTCTCGTTGCTCGTAGTAGGTGAGCCCTGGTCTTCTCACTTAGATTGTAGAGGACCCTGATCAGGATTTCAAACGCAATACGGACGGCTGGTTGAGCCCTGTATTTCAAAAAGGTTTAATCATCGGGAGCAGGGGAGTTTTCAGGCCGTACTTGCCTCCTGTAACCGGGAGTCGAATGCGAATTCGCCATTCTTCACGCTAATCTGAATTTTGCTGCCTGGGGTATAAGTCCCCGACAGGATCTCGATAGCAAGCGGGTTCTGGATATCCTTTTGAAATACCCGCTTCATCGGGCGAGCTCCGTAATCACGGTCAAATCCTCTTTCGGCGAGCAGATCGACCGCTTCAGGCGAAAGTTCCAATTCCAGACCACGATCGCGGAGGAGTTCGTTGAGTTTGTGTGCGTACTGCTCGACGATCGAGCGAAGCTGCTTCTTGCTCAGGTGCGAGTAGATGATGGTTTCGTCAATGCGGTTCAGGAATTCCGGCCGGAAGGTGTGGCGAACCTCTTCCATTACCCGGTTCTCCATGCGGCGTTCATCCGCTTCTTCCAGGATCGCCCGGCTCCCGATGTTGGAGGTCATGATGACAATGGTGTTCGTGAAATCGACCGTACGGCCTTGGCCGTCGGTGGCGCGCCCATCGTCGAGGACCTGGAGAAAGATATTGAAGACATCGGGATGCGCCTTTTCCATTTCATCGAGCAGGATCACGGCATAGGGCCGTCGTCGGATCGCCTCGGTCAATGCTCCGCCTTCTTCATAACCCACGTAGCCGGGTGGGGAGCCGATGAGACGTGAGACGGAATGCTTCTCCATGTACTCGCTCATGTCGAGCCGGACCATCGCCTGTTCGTCGTCAAACAGGAATTCCGCCAGCGCTTTCGCGGTTTCGGTTTTTCCCACGCCCGTCGGACCGAGGAACAGGAATGAGCCCATCGGACGGTGCTTCTCCTGAAGACCGATGCGTGAGCGCCGAACCGCATTCGCGATCGCGCGTAGCGCGCGGTCCTGACCGATCACACGTTTTCCAAGCCTTTCTTCCATTTTGAGCAGCTTCTGCTGTTCGCCTTCGAGCATCCGGGCAACGGGGATTCCGGTCCACCGGGCGACCACCTCAGCAACATCCTCTTCCGTCACTTCCTGCTTGAGGAGTCGGGCCTTCATCTTCGGAAGCGCCTCTTGCGTCGATGCCTCATCCAATTGCTTGCGGATGGCCGGGATCTGCCCGTAACGAAGTTCGGCCGCCTTTTCCAGGTCCCCCCGGCGCTCAGCGGCTTCAGACTCAAGACGCAGCTTTTCAAGTCTTTCGCGGAGTTCGCTTACGGAATGAACGTCTTTCTTCTCCCTCTCCCATTGGGCACGAAGATCGGAACTCTTGTTCTTGAGTTCGAGGAGTTCATCCTCAAGTTGGCTTAGACGATCGCGAGAGGCCGGATCTTTTTCTTTCTTCAATGCCTGCCGTTCCACCTCGAGACGCAGGATCCTGCGTTCGAGTTGATCCACCTCCTCGGGGCGGGAATCGATTTCCATCCGGATTTTCGAAGCCGCCTCATCTACCAGGTCGATCGCCTTGTCAGGGAGGAAGCGATCCGTGATGTATCGGTGGGAGAGGGTGGCCGCGGCCACAAGAGCGGCGTCGCGGATGGAAACTCCATGATGAACCTCGTACCGTTCCCTTAAACCCCGCAGAATGCTGATGGTGTCCTCCACCGATGGCTCTTTCACGAGAACCGGCTGAAAGCGCCGCTCCAGAGCCGCATCTTTCTCGATGTGCTTTCGGTATTCGTCCAGGGTTGTGGCACCGATTGCACGCAGCTCACCTCGGGCGAGCGCGGGCTTTAGCATATTGGACGCGTCCATCGCACCTTCGGCCGCGCCGGCACCCACCAGGGTGTGCAGTTCGTCGATGAAGAGGATCAGCTGGCCCTCTGCCGCCGAGACTTCTTTCAGGACGGCTTTCAGTCGTTCCTCGAACTCGCCCCTGAATTTCGCGCCGGCAATCAACGCGCCGAGATCCAATACAAGCAGTCGCTTTTTCTTGAGCCCTTCCGGAACATCTCCGTTCACGATTCGCTGCGCCAGCCCTTCGGCGATCGCTGTCTTCCCGACACCCGGCTCACCGATCAGGACCGGGTTGTTTTTTGTCCGCCTGGAAAGAACCTGTACGACACGACGGATTTCCTCGTCTCTGCCGATCACCGGATCGAGTTTCTGTTTTGCCGCGAGCGCTGTCAGATCCCGACAATACTTTTCAAGCGCCCGGTATTTACCTTCGGGTTCCGGGTCCTGGATTTTCGCGCCTCCGCGGATTTTCTTTATCGCCTCGATAAGTGGCTCCCGTTTCACTCCGCTCTCCGAAAGGATTCGGCCTGCGGCGCTCGACTTGAGCTGCGGAGTCAGAATTGCGAGCAGAAAATGTTCGTTAGCGATAAATTCGTCATCCAGCGATTTTGCCTCATCCTCCGAGAGCGCCAAAACTCGGTTCAACGCGGTTGCCGCGTAAACCTGCCCGTTGCCGCCGGTCACCTTGGGAAGGCGTTTGAGCGCTTCGCCGATGCGGTTCTTGAAGGCCTGTAGATCTGTCCCGGCAACCTGCAGAATGTTCGGAACGACGGAGTTTTCCTCGGAAGCTAACATCGCCCAAAGCAGGTGTTCGGGCTGGATCTCCTGGTGATCGCGCCGCAGCGCTTCTGCTTGGGCTGCTTGCAGTGTTTCCTGAGCGCTGTGCGTGAACTTGGCTGGCATAGTCCATCTCCCTTGCGCCATTCATATGGCGCGTTCTCATTTTAAGATGGGAGCAAAACGCGAACCGTCAAGCGCTCGGCTTCAGCTGCTTGTTATTTCAGATCGAGCACGATCACGAGGAACCCGTCGCCACCCTGAGGGTCGCTTCGTCGGATCCTGAGAAGAAAGCTTTTTCGCTTGTTCACGAAGCCAAAGAATTCCTCTACTGTTTTGACAGGCTTGCGATCGACCTCGAGAATGATATCGCCTCTCAGAATCCCCGCATTGTCGGCAGGACCCTGATAAGCGGTCGATGACACCACGACGCCCCGGTCCATTCCCGTGATTCCCATTTCCGTCGCTATTTCAGGCGTCAGGTTTTCCAGAATCATCCCGGTATCGATCCGGCCTTGTTTCTTTTCGCCCTTTTTCTTTTTTTCGGGCGCTTTCTGCTGCCCCGTCGGGCGCTGGATCACCGCAATGGTAAGGCTTTGCTCCTTCCCCGAGCGCATGATCTTGACCGGCACGGAGGTTCCGACCGGTACTGCCGTGACAGCTGCGATCAGATCGGAGTGCGAGCGGACAGGTTTTCCGTCAAATTCCAGGATCAAATCGTACGGCTTGATTCCCGCCTTGTCCGCTGGTTCGCCTGCGAAAACCTGACTGACCAGCGGGGCGCGAATATTCTTCGACAGGTTGAGCTTTGCAGCGATTTCCGGCGTCAGCTCATGGACCAGGATGCCGATGTAACCGCGGGTGACGCTTCCTTTTGTGCGCAGCTGCGGAAGCACCAGTTTAACGGTGCTGATCGGAATCGCGAAACCGATGCCTTGGGCCCGGGCTTCGATCGCATTGTTGATTCCGATGACTTCGCCTTTGAGATTCACAAGCGGTCCGCCGGAATTCCCGGGATTGATCGGAGCGTCGGTCTGGATGTACTTCGCAAGCGGAAAATCCGGAGCGAGGCGCCCTTTTGCCGAAACGATGCCGTGTGTCACCGAATGGCCCTGACCGAAAGGGTTCCCTACGGCGATCACGTATTCGCCGACTTCAAGATTTTCGGAGTCTCCGAAAATGACTGGTTCGAGTACTCGGGTGGTTTTGACTTTGATCAGCGCGACATCCAGCTCGGGGTCCCGTCCGACCACTTCACCATCCGTGGGTACTTCCTCTTCCGACTCAGTAAAAGAAATCTTGATCTCGTCGGCGTCTCCAACGACGTGGTTGTTGGTAAGGATCAGGCCCGACGCATCGATGATGAAACCTGTCCCAAGAGACATCGCCTTCGGGCCAAGGCGGGGTTCGCCGTCATCATCGCCGGGTTCCTGGTTGGGTGAGGGGGTTCCGCGTCCGCCACGGCGTTGGCGTAACATATCCTCAAAAAAACGATGGAGCAGATCATCCGGGTTCCCGGGCGCAAGTTGAGCTTTGGCTGAGGTGAATGTTGAAATGTTCACGACCGACGGCACGATCTTCTTCGCAAGCTTCACGAAGATGTTCGGGTCGAACTGCACTGAAGCACTGGTGCTTGTTTTTTCGCTGTCTGTGGTTTTATCCGCAACTGCCAACTGGGACGCGCCCATGAGGGTGGTGAGGAGGAACGCCCCCGCAACCAGGACTTTCGGATGCATCATTCGCTTATCCTTTTTTTTCGAGATTTCGTTGGGTCTCGACGTATCTGAGGCGTGTTTCGAACAGAAGCTGCTCGAGAAGCCTGTCTTCCTCAGGAGTGCGGTTGCCGCGAGTTTTCTCCTGCATCAGTTCGAGTAGATCAATATTCTGTCGGGCCAGATCCAAATCGATGCGACGCTCGTTCGCATCGCCGATCCCAAGTCCCATGAAGGCGGCCGAAGAAATCGACAGAAAAAAAGTGGTCAGGTCAATTTTTGGAAATTCGGAAGCTTGTTTCGCCACTTGTCTTCCTCCTGATTCCCTTAGCATTTACCGCCGGACAGGATTTTAGACAAGCGGGAGTTGTCCAACCGGATGCGCGGGCACAATTGAAAGGGGGCGTACGCTCAATTCGACTCTGGAGCTGCCGGGGGGGAGGCAGTGACGGTTCACGACCCGAGCGGCCTGATCGAAGAAATCGTCCTCAGAGGAATGAGCGATCCCGCGAGCCGAGCTCAAGCGTAGAAAAGTTCTCAATAGAGGGAACAGTAATAGGAATCCCAGAGCCATTCCCGGTGTCAGACGGCGCGAAGCTTTCGCGTCAATTCTCTGATCGGCGAAGAATACATCCGCCCAGGCGTCCGGAAATGCGCGCAGTACCGCGAGACTGAGTACCGCCGCGAGCGACCGAACCGACAATCCCGGTTCGCGTAGCTCTTTCGCGGCTTTTTTCAGAACGGCCCTCAGCTGTTCTTCCGGAAGCAGCGCGACCATTCCCTGACTCAGGATCACGATCCCGTTCCCTCTGAATCCCCTGATGGCCAGCGCCGTCGGGGTGGCGCCCGGGAAAATCGTCAGACGAGGAATGGGAAGCGCGCTGCAGGCGCATGCGCATTCCAGTGTCTTTGGCAACCCAAGGGGCAGTTCCATTGTCGCCGAGTGGGCGCGAATCAGCAGAGCTTCGGAATAAAATCCGAGCAGCAGAATTCCTGTTACCGCCACAGTGGCTCCGACCAAGGCTCCGATGCCGCCCCCGATGAGCGCGCCTAAGGCGGAGAGGGGGATTGCCGGGATAAGAAAGATCAGGATCGCCCGAGTCACAGCTCGAAATGACATTTAACGATGATCGTCCGGCCGATGTGAAAAAACAAGGGGCAGCTTAGGCCGCCTGACCGCGGTCCATAACTTCAAACCCGCGTTCCCGCGTGATTCCGGCGACCAGAAGTTTCAAGTCATCCGGGGAATGCGAGCCTTTCGATGCTTCTTCCATCGTTACAACGCCCGCCTGCACCAACCGCGAGAGGGCCTGGTCCATCGTCTGCATTTTGTAATGATTGTTGGAATTGGCGATCGCATCGGCAATGGCGTTGATCTCGTTTTTCCGAATGTATTCCTCGATAACCGGGGATTTCACCATGACCTCGCAGGCGACCACCCGTCCGTTGCCGTCCGCGCGGGAGAGTAGCTGTTGCGAGACGACACCTACGAGCGATGAAGCGAGCTGAACCCGAATTTGCTGTTGACCGTCAGGTGGGAAGATTTCGCTGATGCGGTTCAGAGCGCTGGTTGCATCATTCGTATGGAGCGTCGCCATGACCAGGTGCCCGGTTTCGGCGGCGGTCAGGGCGATCTGGATCATTTCCTTGCTGAGAAGCTCCCCGATCACGATCACGTCGGGGTCCTGTCGAAGCCCCGCCTGGAGCGCGTCGGTCAGGTTCGGAACATCCGTACCGATCTCGCGCTGGGTGATGAGGGCTTTCTCGTCGCGATAAACGAATTCGATCGGGTCGTCCAGCGAGAGGATGTGAACGTGACTGTTTTCGTTAACGTACTGAATCATTGCGGCCAGCGTCGTGGATTTTCCGGCGCCGCTCGCGCCGGTCACCAGTACGAGGCCTCGCGGCCTCTGGCAGAACTCTTTCAGTACAGACGGGAGGCCCAGAGAGTCAAAGGTAGGAATCACCAGCGGCACCATGCGTATCGCAGCGCCGATCGATCCCATGTGATAGTAGATATTGCAGCGGAATCGACCGGTGTCCTCCACCAGGAATGAGAGATTCAGCTGCCTCTCCTTTTCGAGAGTTTTCATCTGTTCCGGATTAAGCAACTCAAAAAAGATGGAACTGATCTGGTCGGGGAGGAGATCCGGCATTTTTACCGGCACGATTTTGCCGTTGATCCGATAGAGCGGCGGACGTCCTGCTTTCAGGTGAAGGTCTGAGGCATTGTATTTGATCAATGTCTTGATCAGAAATTTCATGGTGATCTTTGGCGCTGAATTCACCGGAACCACTCTGGCCTGAACATCGCGTGGGGAGTCGCTCATGCGGCCTCCTTTTTCGAAGTGGAAGTGCTTTTGGCATTCCAACCGATCAGCAGCCGGGCTTCGATGGCCTTGGCCATGGTTTCGCAGAGGTAATTCAGAAGCTCGACATCCGCCGGCGTGAAGGAGCTTTCGCCCACGCGATTCAAAAGTTCAAGAACTCCATAAATTTTTCCGCGTACCACGATGGGCATGGCCACGAGGTTGCGCGCATCGAAACCGACAGCTTTTTGAATTGATTTCAGGTGGATCTTGTTTTCGGAGATATTATCCACCACGAATGGCTGACGTGACTCAGCGACGTGACCCGCGAGCCCTTGACCGATGGGCACCGTGAATTTGGTCAGGTGATCGGAGCTCTGACCCACCACTGCGCGGAAGAAGAGGGTGTTGCTCGAATGATTCACTTCGAGGATGGATCCGGCCTCGGACTTGACCGCTTTCATGACGATCAGAAGAAGTTCGCGCATGAAATCCTGGAAATTGCAGTCCCGGGTGATCAGCCGAAGAAAGGAGTCGACCGCCGCTCCTCTAGCCATCACGGAAGCCAAAGAGTCCTCCGTGAGAAGGGAGCCCATGTTCGCCCCTGGTGAATCCAGCGAGGGCGGCGCTTCCAATACCGTATTTAGCTCTAAAGAGTCTTCATCTGAATCTGACACTGGAGTGCACTCCTTATGACTCTATCGGTTCTTTCGCTGCAGCCCTTGAGGCCTTCGTTTTTAGCATCCACGGTTTGGGGGCGAGGGTAAGTCATGGTAACGACAGCTGATTTTGAGGCTTGCTAGGAGGTCTCTCGTCGTCTACAAATCCCGAATGCAACAGGAAAAAGCGGTGAATGCGGATAAAGGTGTTTCTGGAAATCTGTCTGGCGGGATATTTACGGGAAAAAAGGCACTGATTCTGGGTGTCGCCAACGAGCGAAGCCTTGGCTGGGCAATCGCGCGGAAGCTTCACGAGGGCGGGGCACGTTTGGCGTTCAATTACCTGGGAGACGCTCTTGAGCGACGCGTTCGTCCTCTTGCCGAAAGCGTCGGGGCCGAGCTGATTCACCCCTGCGATGTTTCTGATGACGCGCAGATTGATGCGATTTTCGAGCAGGTCGCGCAGAAATGGGGAGGGCTTGATATCCTCGTGCATTCCGTCGCGTTCGCGAACAGGGAGGACCTCGAAGGGCGGTTCCTGAATACTTCGCGCGATGGTTTTCGAGTGGCGATGGATATCAGTGCTTACAGCCTGGTGGCCACTGCCCGGCGGGCAGAGCCTTTGATGAAGAATGGCGGGACAATCCTGACGCTGTCTTATTATGGCGCCGAAAAGGTGGTTCCGAATTACAACGTGATGGGCGTGGCCAAGGCGGCATTGGAAGCCAGCGTTCGTTACCTCGCTTATGATCTCGGACCGAGCAAAATCCGCGTTAATGCCATCTCGGCGGGACCGGTGAAGACACTCGCTGCCGCAGGGATCCGGAATTTCCGGACCATGCTGGCGGCGGCTGAAGAAAAAACGCCTCTTCGTGAAAACATTTCGGCAGAAGACGTGGGGGAAATGGGAGCGTTTCTTTGCGGGCCCGGAGGCCTTCATGTGACCGGAAGCACCTTGTATCTGGATAGCGGTGCTCATATCATGGCCGTTTGATGAAGGTCGAACTCCATCGACATCTCGATATTTCACTCAGGCTTGAGACATTACTTGAGCTGGCGCAGGAGCGTGGCCTCGAGGGGCAGAGCTCTTCTTTAGCCGGCTTCCGCGATAAGGTGGTGTTGCACAGTCCTTTGCAGGATCTCGATTCGGTTCTGGATCGGTTTCGGTTGTTGCAGCAGGTGCTCGATCGCCCCGAAGTACTGGAGCGGGTTGCGTATGAAACCGTCCATGACTGTGCTCGTGAAGGGACCACAGCCGTCGAGCTTCGTTTCTCGCCAAGCTTCGTCTGTGAGCTGAACGGCTTGTCCTGGAACGATATCCTGGACGGTTTTGAAAGCGGCATGCGACGGGCTTTGCGGGACCTGCCGTTGATGCAGGCGGGTTTGATCTGCATTGCTTCCAGGAACTACGGGGTTGATTCGGCTGCGAGGACGGTTGAATTTTATCTTCAGAATCGCACTCGATTCATTGGCCTGGACCTGGCCGGAAACGAGCAGGATTTCCCCTGCAGGATGTTTGAGGAAGCTTTCCGGCCCGCGCGTGAGGCCGGAGCCCAGGTGACGATTCACGCAGGAGAGGCAACGGGTCCTGAGAGTATCTGGGAAGCGATTGAATTCTTGGGAGCGCGAAGAATCGGCCATGGCGTTTCCTCTATTTTAGATGGACAACTTCTTGAATATCTTAGTGAAAAAAGCATTTGCCTGGAGATGTGTCCGACCAGCAACTGGTTGACTCGAGCCGTGAAATCGCGCGAGGAACATCCGTTGCCGCAGCTTCTGAGGGCAGGCGTTCCTGTGACTATCAATACGGATGATCCGACGATTTTCGGCGTCACCCTGCCGTCCGAGTTTGAGATCTGTCGTGATCGAATGGGCCTCACGGACCTGGAAATTGAGACCTGTCATGCTCACGCAGTCCGAGCTAGTTTCCTGAAATTTTCTACACAATAATTTTTATTGCTTCTTTTTCAGGCACCGGCTATTAAAAGGACCAAGTTCGTTCCATGGGCGTCCCCACTTCCCCCCCCCACACAGAAGTGATGCCCGTGGCTATAAAGGACTCGGAGGCGCAATCCTCCGAGTCCTTTATTGTTTCTGGAGCTTCATTTCCAGGCTCCGATCAAAGAACGAATAATCATTAAATAGGGTTCGCCGAGTATGATTGTCGGGACCACCAGGGCAGTACCTCCTGTGAGGAGCGCGAAAGTCCACAGACGAGTCCAGATTTTTAAAAGCCAGTGACCCGGACGCGACAGACGCCATGCTCTGAAAAGCATCATGAACAGTATCCAACCTATCTGAGCGTAGAGAAGTTCCTTCTTCTTCGGGTGTCGCAGGATCTGGTCCAATGCACGCGTGAACTCCGGTTTCTGAAGTGCGTTACGAAGTGTCTGTACAACAGGATTTTTCTCGAGTGATTGAAGGTTCTGCATGAGTTGCTGAACGGCGGGATCCGCTTGACCGAAGCTGGCGCCGCCCTGGAGACTCGGCGAGCTGGACAGGGGATTCATCGAGTTCAACATCTGCATCGAATTGGCCTGCATCTGTTTGACCCGATTCAGTTCCTCGATCATTTCATCTTCGGCAGAGCCAGGCTGTGCCCACGCATTTGAGCTCCATGAAACCGCGAGAATTGTTGCAATGAGAAGCGGGCGACCGAACATGATCTCTCCAATCAATCACGACTGTTCATTAAGGTTAGCGAACCTCGGCGGAGCTCGCAACTGATCATGCCGCCTCCACGCGGTTTCGCCCAAGATCCTTTGCCCGGTAGAGGGCCTGGTCTGCCGCTCGGAGAAGGTCTTCCGTCGTCTCGGTGCCGTTGGATAATTTCATTCCGATGCTTGCCGTGCACGAAAAAGGAGCTTCGATTGCAAGTCGCTGAACTTCTTTTCTGATCTCCTCCGCAATTTGCGCAGGATTGCCGCGGACAGCGAGAGCGAATTCCTCCCCGCCGAAGCGACACACCACGCAATCCGGAGACTCATAGGATCTCAGGAGCTGGCCAATGTTTTTCAGGAGGTGGTCGCCGGCGTGGTGTCCGAAGGAGTCGTTGAGCTTTTTGAAATGGTCAAGATCCAGGAGCAAAAGCCCGTGATTGGCACCCGTTTCGCGGCATCTGGAAAACAGGTTCTCTGACCGAATCTGAAATGCGTTTCGTCTCAAGAGCCCCGTCAAATCATCGCGGGCGTAGCGCTCGTCAAAAAGCGACTCCAGACGACCCAGTTCCTGATCCAGTTTGCGCAGCATTCCGCGCATGATTTCGATTTTGGCTTCCACGTTCGGTTCCACGGGTTCGCTGACGTACTGCTTGTTCATGGTCCGGCTCCTCCTCGGGTGACTCGGTCACCTTGCGAAGAGTAGGAGCATGAGCAGTGCCAGCGAACCGGGAATGCGACTTCAATGAAACCAGGAACTTCAGAGGCTCAGGGTCACGGATACTCCTGTGCCCCCGAGGACACATGCGTGCGTACTACCCCGGGAGCGGGGTTGAAATCAGGCCGCTTTCCGGAAGACCTGAGCCCGGAGCGCGTATTTCCTGAGGAGCCTCAGAAAGTTACTGCGATCGAGCTTGGCTTCGCGGGCAGCGGCGGAGACGTTGCCCCCATGCTTGGCCAGTGCCGCAGTAAGATACTCGCGTTCAAAGGACTCGCTCCACTGTTTTTTCAAAGCCGTGTAGTTCGAAATGTCTTGTACCGGAGTTGAAAAAGGTGTGCGGACAAGTTCCAGCTTGCGCCCTGACTCTGTCTGAGAATAACCGCGGTTCGTCTCAGGGAGGGAAAGGTGCTCAGGGGTGAGCCTCGCTGATTCTGTCGAGATCAGAGCGGCGCGTTCCACGACATTCATGAGCTCGCGAACATTTCCGGGCCAGGAATAGGCCCCGAGTGCTTTCTCTGCTTCGGGCGCGAACCCTTCAAAACGCTTTCCACGAGCCCTGAAGGCCGCTTCAGCAAAGCGGGATGCCATCGGAATGATGTCCTCGGAACGGTTTCGCAGAGCGGGCAAATCGATCACCACCCGGTTCATTCTGTGGAACAGGTCTTCTCGGAATCTTCCTGCGTGGATTTCCTCCTGAAGGTCACGGTTGGTCGCCGCGATAATGCGCACATCGGAATCCAGGTCGGTGGTTCCTCCCAGACGGCGGAATTTATGTTCCTGGAGAACGCGAAGAAGCTTTGCCTGGAGCTTGGGATCCATTTCCCCGATTTCATCGAGGAACAATGTTCCGCCGGACGCTAGCTCGAACAGGCCGCGCTTGAGCGAGCTGGCGCCCGTGAAGGCACCGCGTTCATGTCCGAAGAGTTCGGATTCGAGAAGCTGTTCCGAGAAATTGGCGCAGTTCACCGCCACCCATGCGGCGCGGCCTCTTCGCGAACCCGCGTGAATCATTCTGGCGATCCCTTCCTTGCCCGTGCCGCTTTCGCCGGTGATCAGCACTGAGGGTTCTTCAGCGGCGCCGCGCATGGCCTCGCGTCTGAGCACGGTAAGCCATTCATTGACGTGGGCCATGGACGTTGAGGTCGAGACAAACCAGGTCTTGTCTTCCGCGACACCCTCGATTCTTTCCGCTCGTGCCTGGAAGCGCGCGAGTAGCTCGCGGTTTTCGCGACGAAGCGTGTACTCGGCGACTCCGCGTTTCACGGCATGACTGATTTCGTCCATATCAAAGGGCTTCTCAAGGTAATCCGATGCTCCGCTTCGAATGGCGCGAATCGCGGCTTCTTTTTCACCGTGACCGGTGATCACGACGATGCACGTATCCGGATGGTGCTGTCGCGCCCATTGAGCGACGGCAAAGCCATCCTCGCCCGGCATCCGAAGGTCCGTCACGATGACGGCGGCGTCGCGGTCGCCTGAAAACGCGGCTCGGGCCTCTTCGGCGCCGGTAGCGGTGATTACTTCATAGCCATCCCGTTCGAGGCGGGACTTGAGCAGCTTGCGGATCGTTTCCTCGTCATCCACTACTATGATTCGTGCTTTCATATTGTCTCCTTGCGTTTTCATGCCAGCTCCCTGAAATCGACGGGAATTCGGATTACAAAAGCGGCGCCCTTTCCGAGCTCGCTTTCAACCACGATAGACCCGTGAAGTTTTGTCAGAATTCCGTAACTCAGACTGAGGCCCAGACCCATTCCACGGCCCACATCTTTCGTGGTGAAGAAGGGGTTGAATGCCTTGGTTTTTGTCCTCTCCGTCATGCCGCAGCCGTCGTCACGATAAAGGACTTCAATGAAGTTGCCCGACCTTTTGGTATGGATGCTGATGGTTCCGCGTCCGCGTCCGGTAGCCTCGATGGCGTCGCGCGCATTGGTGGCCAGGTTGATGAACACCTGCTCAAGCTGCAGGGGATTGGCGTAGATCTGGGGCACATTCTCGCCGAACTTCCTCTGCACCGTGATTCCACGGGCCGCGAACTGCCGCGAAAGCATTTTCAGCGACTCGTCGACCGCCAGGTGAATGTTTGTGAATTCGTGCTTTTCAACGGACTTTCTGGTGAACGAGCGCAGATGCCCGATGATCGCGGCCATCTTATCGGAATTCGAAATGATCTCCGCGAGGGAAGATCTCACGTCTTCGGCTCCGGATTGCAGGATGCCCTGAAGCTCCTGCGCGTATCCGCGGATGCCTTGGAGCGGCTGATTGAGTTCATGCGCGATGCCGGCTGCTAGTTCCCCGAGTGCCGCCATTTTTCCCGCCTGAACGAGCGTGTCCTGCATTGCCTTGAGTTCGGCGTTGTTTTTCTCCAGCTGAAAGTAAGCATTCCGCAGTTCGGTGTGCTTGGTGATCAGTTCGCGTTCCATGGCTTTCTTTTCCGTGACGTCCCGGAAAAGTGCCAAGGCGTAAGGTTCGCGCCCATCTGTTCCCTCGCTGAGGATTCGTACGTTCAGATCGACGAGCCGTATGTAACCGTCTTTTCTAAGGATCGCGATGTCCTCATGCGTCCCTGGCGTCGAAAACAGTGAGGGGGTAAGGGGCCGCATTCGATGATGCAGGCGCATCCGGTTTTCGTCGGGAACTAAAATTGAGACCTGCGCATCCGTCAGTTCGGATTTCAGATAACCCGTGAGATTCTCCATCGCCAGATTCGCGGCATCAATCTGACCGTCGTGGGTCGCGGTCAGGATCGCGTCTGTCGCCTGATCAAACAGCACCTGGTACTTGCTCCCGGGCTGTTCCCCGACCAGGGAGAGATGTCTTTCCGCGGTGTTTCTGGCGGGCTTCTTAGCGGTATGCATTGAGGAATGCTCCTGCCCTTTCCATGTCTTTCAGTAATTGTTCCTCGACTTGTGGAATGTCGGTGGAACGCATATTCAGCGGCAAAAGCATATCCTCGGTAATTTCCGCTTTCGAACAGTCCCCGGAGTTACCGATCCCGTTCCTCACGCAGATCGTGTTTGCCAGACGGACGATCTGGATCATCGGTTTTGCGGACGCGAGAATGCTGTCCATCTTTGAGACGTCAAAGTGATGGTAGCGGATGGCCAGACGTATGACCTGAGGCAGCCCCCACTTCGTTGCGATCACTTCGCCCAGATACGAATGCCCGGGTAAATCGAGTTTTTTTTCCACGTCGAGGAAGGATGTGCTGTCGCGGGCTGTCTCGGCCACTATCGCGAGCAGGCGCGGGGCATCGACTTCGTGAAGAACAAGCTTTCCGATATCGTGCAGGAGTCCGCAGGTGAACGCTTCTTCAGGTCTCGGAATTTTCAAACGTCGGGCCAGGAGTTCGCTGCAAACGGCGGTGCCGAGTGCATGACGCCAGAACTGAAGCATGGAGAACTCCGTGGTGTCATCGGCGGAAAACACCGAAAAAACGGAGAGGCTCAATACGAGCTGGGCGAGTGTATTGAACCCCAGGAACGCGAGCGCGCGTTGCACATCGGCGACGCCGCCGGGAATGGCGTAATACGAGGAATTGACGAGGCGAAGGATCTTTGCCGTGAGGACCTGGTCTTTTTTCAGTACTTCCGCGATATCCGAGCTGGAGGAGTTCGGGTCGTTGATGAGCTCGTTCACCCGGATTGCGACGAGAGGCAATGTTCGGATGTCCTGGAGTTTCGCCAGCATGTCGGCATACTCCGAGGTTGATTTCATTTTCTTTACGGTCGACGCCATGGCTCACCTTGAGGGGCCATGCCCCACAAGGTCGCATCGGACACAGAGTTCAAAAAATTGAGGCTTTTCAGCAAATCGTGGAAATTAAAATGAAATTGGCCGGACCGATCGAATCGGCCCGGCCAAAGAGTGAAGGAAACGAGCGAGTTTAGGTTATTTCCAGGTTCCGGACCCGACGACCCAGTTTTCTTTCGTTTTGCCGACCTTGCATTTTTTCACCCAGGATTTTTTAGGTGTGGCGTCCGATTCACCGTACTTTTGCCACATGTAATCGACCCAATCGCCTGAGGGGGTTTTGGTGACCGCCTCTACGAAGGCCACGAAGAGGGGTTTGCCTTTCGGGTCCTTTTTATCCGCCAGGTCCTTTCCATCGAGGTTCGGCTGAATCGGATGCATGACCATCTTGGGTTGCAGGTCATTGATCCATACGTAATCGGGTTCGCCGCAGCACTCATAGCGCATGCTGTTGATCTCGGGCAGCGCGTCCTTGCCCTTTTTCTCGACCAGGGCGCAGGCCCAATCAACGCGTTCTTTCACCACGTCATCGTTGCAGACGGCGAATTTTTTGGCGGCAGTGCAGTTGTCGTTGGCCGCGAGAGCGCTTGCCGCGCCAAAGCTCATGATCAGGGCCAATGAAGAAAACGTTTTCAAAAAAAATCGGGTCACCATGGAGGTCTCCTTTAGATTGAGGAAAATGTTAAACCTAACGGATTCAACTCTCAATGGCTGTTATCAAGAATAGAAGATTGAGCGCGCGGCTAAGTCCGCAATTTGAATCATTTAGCTGATTCAGTCGCGAGAGGGTTCCTGTTTCCAGCGAATGGCAATGCCTTGCGCGAGGACCTGGCCCTCGTCCCCGTCATCGACGCATTCGGGAGTTGGGTAGGTTTCGCTTCGGCCGTCCGCCAGGAATACGACTGATTTGATGTCAATCACCGCGTCCGCTCCGATCTTGCGGGCCCTCTTGACGAGATCTGCGGCAGCTTTGTTGTAATAGTTCGAGCAAAGCATGTTTTCATCCCGGTCTGCGTAGAGCGTCGGAAAATCGACGCGCGTTTTGACCATTCCAAGGGTTTCGTAAGGGCGCTTCACATCCCCCACGTAGGCATCCTCTGGAAATTCATGCCGCTCGAATCTCGGCTCCGGCATGGTAGCGCATGAAGTCGCTGCAACCGCCAGAAGAGCCGCGCCGGCCTGCCTTAGGGCTCTTCGTAAGTGAATTGCTGGTTTTTGTAGTTTCGTAGAATCCACTTCTTACCTTCATGTTTCACGAGATAGTTCGGGAGCAGCGGAATCTTTCCGCCGCCGCCCGGAGCATCCACCACAAAATGCGGGACTGCCATGCCGCTGGTCCAGCCTCGCAGGTTTTCGATGATGTTGATGCCGGCTTCGATCGGGGTGCGGAAGTGACTGATCCCCTGAGACATGTCGCACTGGAAAATATAATAGGGGCGAACCCGCATCATCAGGAGCTTGTGATTCAGTTCCTTCACGATCTTGGGGTCGTCGTTCACGCCCTTCAGCAGAACCATCTGGTTGTGAATCACGCAGCCGGCATCCGCGAGCTTGGCGCAAGCATCGAATGCTTCCCGGGTGCATTCTTTCGGATGATTGAAATGGGTATGGATGAACAGCGGATGGTACTTCTTGACCATCTGAGCGAAATTATCGGTGATCCGCTGAGGCAGCGTGACCAGATTGCGGGTACCCAGGCGCAGTACCTCGACGTGCTCGATCGCGCGCAGGCGCGAAAGAATGTATTCCAGTCGCTCATCGGAGTTCGAGAGCGGGTCGCCGCCCGAGATCACGACGTCGCGAACTTCCTTATGCTGCTCGATGTAGGCAAGTCCGTCTTCCAGTTGCTTGTTCGCCGCAGACGAGGACGGATCGGCGACTTTGCGTTTCCGGGTGCAGTGGCGGCAGTAAACGGGGCAGTTATGGGTTGTGTAGAAAAGAACGCGATCCGGGTAGCGGTGCGTGATTCCGGGGGTTGGCATGTCCCGTTCTTCCGCCAAAGGGTCTTCCATATCCGAGGGAAGAATAACCAGTTCGCCGCCCTTCGGGACCGATTGAAGTCGAACCGGACAGTTTGGATCGTCTTTATCGATCAGGGACGCGTAATAGGGCGTGATACCCATGTTGAAGGATTCGTGGGACTTGGCGAAAGCCTCGCGCTCGTCATCAGCCACATGAATGACTTTCTCGAGCTGGTCCATGGATTTGATGCGCTTTTGCTGCTGCCAGATCCAGTTGTTCCAATCCTTGTCTTCGGTATCTTTCCAGATATCCGGCCTCGGAGCGTTCGGGAAACGTTCCCGGACAGTGTTCTTGGTAATGATGTTGAACGCCATGGCGACGCCCTCCTGGGCATGAACCCGTGTTGAATGGACTTGCGACGCAGACTGCCAGATTCCCGGCAAGTTGTAAACCCGCGGATACCGTGGCCGCTCGCCGTAAACGCATTGAATTCGGCCGAGTTCAGGGTGTACCCTGATTCCCTATGTTATCGAAACTTTTCCTTGGGATGTCGTTGATCGGCGCGGAATGGGTCCTGTACCTCCTAGTGGTGCTTTCGATCGTTTCCATCGCCGTGATAGTGGAGCGGGCACAGTTTTATCGGAGCGCTTCAGGCGGACTTGCGGACTTCCGCAGGAAGTTGCGCCAGGCGGTTTCCGAAGCGAAATGGACGCAGGCTCGTGAGCTTGCGCAGGCGCGGTTAGCCGAAGCTCGAAATGCTGGAAAGCCCGCGGACCTTGAAACTGAAATGTCCTTTGCGCTTCTTGAAGGCGGGGGGCAGGGCGAAGTCAGTGTGGAGAAGCTCGCGGAAACGGCTCAGGATTCGGTACTTCGTAATCGGGTCGCCTGGGAAGGCAAATTGGCGATCCTTGCCACGATCGGCAGCAATGCTCCTTTCATCGGGCTCTTTGGGACCGTGCTGGGCATCATCAAGGCTTTTCATGATCTCTCGCAACAAGTGGGCGGGGGTGCCCAAGGCGTGACCGCGGGTATTTCAGAAGCGCTTGTGGCCACCGGCGTTGGCATTCTGGTCGCGATTCCAGCAGTAGTTGCTTTCAACCTTTTCCAGAGACGGCTCAAGGCCGGCCTCGGGGAGGCTGAAGCTTTGAAGTGTTTCCTGATCGGCAAGATTTCGCGATAACGCGGGTAAGGGGAAGCCATGGCGGGCGGATTTGGATCTTCCGGGGACGATGATCTGATTGCGGGTATCAATGTTACTCCGCTGGTTGATGTCGTTCTCGTGCTTTTGATTATTTTTCTCATCACCGCACCGGTGATTTACCAGTCGGCGATCAAGGTTCAGCTCCCGCGCGCGACAACGGGCGATGATCTCGAGAAACCGAAAGTGCAATTCACGCTCACGCGCGAGGGCGAGCTTGCCTGGGGAGATGAGCGTATGGATTGGGACACGCTCGGGCGGAGGTTGGCCGCCGAAGGAGAGAAACTCGCCGGCGAAACCGTGGTCATCAGTGCCGACGAAGGCACGCCTCATGGAACCGTGATTCGCCTGATGGATGCTCTACGACAGGCCGGGCTTAATCGTTTTGCGCTGAATGTCGAGCAGGGGGCCTCTCGCGGAGCGCCTGCTCCGGCGCGGTAGTATCGCATTGTCCGCAATCGGCGCACCCTGAGCGAACCTGTTTTCGGGCCCACATCGCGGCTCTGACCTGGTTCCTTTTGAGGAAAAATCGCGAAAGCGGTTCCGCCATATAGGAGCGGAAAAACCTTGCGCCAAGAAAAAGGCTTGCCATTGCGACCGCGCCGAGAGCGATCAATTCCTGGGTATTCATAGGCGCTCCATCAAAAGTACCAGACGGTAGGTGACGAAGGACCCGGTATAGGCCAGGACCGTCATGTACCCGAGCATCACTGCCGGCCACTTCCACGAGTTCGTTTCGCGCCGGGTGACGGCGAGAGTGGAGAGGCATTGAAGCGACAGAACATACCAGACAAGCAGGCTGAGCGCCGTCGCGAGGGGCCAATCGCGGGATATTTTGGACGCCAGAAGTTCGGTTCCGCTTTCTGATTCGACGTCACCTTCAACGGCGTAAACCGTGGCAAGAGCTCCCACCATGACTTCCCGTGCGGCGAACCCTGGGATCATGGCGACAGCAATTTGCCAGTTGAATCCGATCGGCTGGACGATGGGCTCAAGAGTCTTTCCGATCTGTCCTGCGAAGCTATACGCGATCCCCGGCGTTTCGGACGGAGCGTCAGCCGGGGGTTTTGGATATGAGGCCAGAAACCAGATCAGGATGGATAGCGCGAGGATCACGGTTCCGGCGCGTTTAATGAAAATCGAAGCTCGCTCAAGGAGCCCCAGCATCACGTTTTTCGGATCGGGCCATTTGTAGGTGGGCAACTGTAACATCAGGGCTGGCTTCGGGCCGCTGAATACGGTTTTTCTGAGAATGCTCGCCACCAGAAGTGCCGCAAAAATCCCGGACAGATAGAGGCCGAGCATCACGGCTCCCTGCATTCGCACCGGTCCCCATATTACCTGATTCGGAATAAATGCCGCGATAAGGAGTGAATAAACCGGAAGACGCGCCGAGCAGGTGATCAGTGGCGCCACGAGAATCGTGGTGAGGCGATCCCGCCTGTTCTCGATGGTCCGAGTGGCCATGATTCCGGGGACGGTGCAGGCAAACGAGGAAAGCAGTGGAATGAATGCGCGCCCGTGCAATCCAACCCGACCCATGGTGCGGTCCATGAGAAACGCCGCGCGTGCCATGTATCCGGAGTCCTCAAGAATGAGAATGAACGTGAACAGCAGCAGGATCTGGGGCAGAAAAACCAGAATCGAGCCCACGCCTGCGATGATGCCGTCCACCAGAAGGCTTCGAAGGGGGCCTTCGCTCAGTGTGTTGCTCAGGGCATTTCCGACTGCAGCGACCGAGCCTTCGATCCAATCCATCGGCGTACTGGCCCACGTGAAAATGGCTTGAAACATGATGGCCAGGACAGCCAGCAAAATCAGACTTCCCCAGAATGGATGAAGCACGACTCCATCGATTCGGTCTGTCCAGAAGGTGGGTTTGGCGGGTTTTTTAATGGCGAGCGCCAGGATCCGGTCCACCTCCGTGAATCGCTGGCGGATCTCAGGGGC
This sequence comes from Bdellovibrionales bacterium GWB1_55_8, assembly GCA_001769835.1. Classification (GTDB taxonomy): domain Bacteria; phylum Bdellovibrionota; class UBA1018; order UBA1018; family UBA1018; genus GWB1-55-8. The sequence goes on along the minus strand of MEPR01000068.1, from coordinate 63,419 downwards.
GCCTGGCGCTCGCCACGAGATCTTCGTGGAGGAGCCTGATGCGCGCGCAAGTTCAACCGCTCCCTCTACGCTCGCGAGCAGTTCCCGGGTGCCCTGACTCTTCGGTGCGACCGTGGGTATCACCGGAATACCGAGGGCCGATTGAAGCGCGGAGATATCCAGATCCAGTTCGCGCTCACGCGCGAGATCCATCATGTTCAAAGCGAGCACGGCGGGGATGCCCAGGTCGCGCACCTCAAGAACGAGCCCGAGGCAGCGTTCCAGGTTCGTTGCATCCGCTACCGCGATCAATGCATCCGGAGCCTCTTCACCCAGTTGTGTGCCGAGTAACACGTCCCGAGTGACCTCTTCGTCCGGGCTTCGGGCATCGAGGCTGTAGGCGCCCGGAAGATCGAGAACGCTCAACGAGCGGCCCGCGGGGGTTTTTGCGGTACCTTCCTTTCGCTCAACGGTGACACCGGGATAATTGCCTACTTTCTGGCGACCGCGTGTCAGCGCATTGAAAAGCGCGGTCTTCCCACAATTGGGATTCCCGGCCAAAGCCACTCGTGCGTATCGTTCACTGACTGGGGGCGTGCTCCGTGTCGCGACGGCAACGCCGTCCTGTACTGCTTGATCCATGTATACTTCCTGTTATCTGCTGCTCAACTCAACGGTGATGTGATTGGCTTCGTTTCGCCTGAGCGCGATCAACGCCCCTCGTACGCGTACGGCGATCGGGTCCCCTCCGAACGGCGCTTCGTGAACCACCTCTATGCGCGCTCCTTCGAGAAGACCCATTTCCAGAAGCTGCGTGTAATTCGCGCCTTCTTCGCTAGCCACGGCGACGATCTGTCCTGACGCCCCTTTTCGAAGTTCGCCTAATTTCGATCTTTTTCCGACCTGTGGTTCGGTGCTCATCGGGCAAGGTCCTCCACGTGACGAAAGCCTTCTTGGAGCAGACGCTCGATATGATCGTCATCCAGCCGGTAGAAAGACGTTCTCCCGTCCCGGCGGACGCGCACCAGGCGCAAGTTCCTGAGTGTTCGCAAATGGTGACTGACCGACGGCTGACTCATGGAAAGCAGCGAAGCGACGTCCCCCACGCAAAGTTCTCCGTGTGATAGTGCCCAGACGATCTGTACGCGCGAGGAATCACCCATGGCCTGAAAGGTTTCAGCAAGAAGCAGAAATTGACGTTTGGGTGATTTCTGGAGTTTCTCAAACACGTTCTGAAACGTGATGGAAGGAGTCGCGTTTGCGGTTTTTCCACCAGGGCGGCGCTTTACGCTTCGCGTGCCGCGCGCGGGGGTCATGATTTTAGATGGATTCATATATGCGCACCTGTTTATATATTTATACGTCCAGGGTCAATTGTTTTCAATGCGCGGTTTGGGTTTACCCGAACTATTCATTTGCCCGAACACATTGGGTCCGGGATGATGCAGGGGAGAAGAGGGGGTGTGCATGAGGCACGCTGCGCAAGTACTTAAAGGAATGGTGCTTTTGGTTTGTCTGGGGAATTCGGCCCTTTTGCGAGCCGAAGAAAGACTGATCGAGGTTGCGCCTGGCGAGCGGGTGTTGTGGAGCGAGCGGCAAATGCGCGATTTTGCTCTTGAACGCAGGAAGTCCGGCTTCTGCGGGGGGTTCTTTGATGTGACCGACTTTCAAGCGGATGTCCTGCCGGCGGTCCGCGCCTCGGAGATTTTTGATGGCAGAACCCCTGCGCAATCCGACAAAGTCCATGCGCTCTCGAAGGAGCTTTCGGCAGGACAGTGGTTCCAGACAGTTGAGAGGCTTTCGACTTTTCATAACCGCTTCTACAAATCCGATACCGGTGTAGCCGCCATGCACTGGGTGCGCGATCGGTTCGCGGAAATCGGCGCTTCCCGCAGGGATTTTTCAGTCGAGTTGGTATCGCATGCCGGTTTTCCGCAGCCTTCGGTGATTGCGCGTTTGCAGGGACGCGGCCCGTACGCGGCACAGCGGATCGTTCTGGGCGCGCATGGGGATTCCATCAACTGGTCAGGATTCGTGAGTCAGGCGCGGGCACCAGGTGCCGATGACGATGCTTCCGGCGTCGCTTCGCTCCTTGAGATTTTCCGCGTCATGGTCGTCTCCGGCTATCAGCCCGATCGCACCATCGAGTTCATGGTGTACGCCGCGGAAGAGCGCGGCTTGCTGGGAAGTCAGGCGATCGCTCGCGAGTACAATCTCGCTGCCGCACCGGTGACGGCCGTGCTTCAACTCGACATGACAGGATATCCCGGTCAGAAACGGACCATTCATCTGATCAGCGATTACGTGAGCCGGGGGTTGACTCAGTTTCTTGCGATGCTGATCGATACCTACATCCAGCTTCCCTGGGCTGAGGAGTCCTGCGGATATGCCTGCAGTGATCACGCGAGCTGGAACAAGGTGGGGTTTCCGTCGGCGTTTCCATTTGAAGCGTCCAACGACGAATACAATCGCCACATTCACACCGAGAGCGATACCGCTGACCGACTGGACGCCGCGTTCAGTATGGCCATGGTGAAACTTGGGCTTGCCTTTGCTTTGGAACTCGCGACGGAAAATAGCTGCCTTAACTAGGTTGATTGAGTTGGCGCTAAGCCATGGTTGTTGTTGGTGATTAAACCTAGACCTCAGGGGTCTATTAAATCTGTGGAGACGTGCTAGCATCAGAAGATGGAGAAGGTTGGTGTTCTCGAAATCATCCAGCTTGCCGAGCGCGTCGAGGTATGTGCCGAAAAGTTTTATATCAAGATGGCGGACCAAGCCGACAGTTTGATCGTCGGAAAGGTTTTCCGGATTATCGCTGCGCAGGAAAAGAAGCATCAGCAGACCTACGCGGAACTTTTGAGGCAAACCGGAGAAGAACTTCGCCGGGATCCGCGGGAAATTTTTGCGCAGCCGGCAAAATCGTTGGGTATTGAGGAGATTCTGAATCGCTTTCATCCTGATTTGAAAGCGCGACTCGAAAAGTTTACGCGCTGTGAGGATAGGGCTGAATCGCTCCTGTTTGGCGGAGCATCATCCGCGTTGGAAGCGGTGGAACTGGCGATCGTTTTTGAGGAAACGTCGATCGAACTGTACCGGGAACTTCAAAAGCATGTCACTATTCATTCCAAATCAAGAGTCGAAATCATCATCAATGAGGAGAAGCGGCACCTCAGGGATTTCATTTCCTTGAAGGCAAAGATCCTGAAAACCACTGCGCATCACGGGCGCTGATTTCTATCGGCTGGCGTAATCCGAAATTTCGCTATACCTTCGGCTCTTCGGAGGTCTCATAGTGAAATATCTGATTTTGGTTCTGACCCTGTCCCTGCAATCCTCGTTCGCCCAGGCGTTTTCAGGTTATTCTGATGATTCGGACTTGCTGCCCCTCGGTCCTCGACCACGCCATACGGTGTCGAGTGTTCTTCGGCCTGATTCGGTGACCTCCGAGTCGCGTGCCGATGGCACTGAGGTTCGTGTTCTGCGTTGGCGCAGCCCTGGTCAATGGGAAGCCATTGAAGGAATCCCGGTCTCGCTCATTCGTGGCGCTGAAGTTTTTTCCGGCCAGACCGATATGCGCGGTTCAATTCAGATGAACTGCGCCGGGACTCAGGTCTTGGCAGGGCGACTGGACCTCAAGGATTCTAAATTCGAGATCTCGGGCGGACGGGAAGTTTATTCCGTGGCGTTCGAAGCGGAGTGCGGGAAAACCACCACCTTGAATTTTCAGTCGGCCACTGACGGAGGCCAGGCACTCGGAATCTGGCAGATTGCCCGAAGCGCGGAGCGACGGCTTCAGGACTCCGTGGGCCTCTCCTTCTGGAAAAGGCCCGTCCGCTTCATTTGGCCGGGAAACGGTGACTATTACAGCTTCGGCCAGGTCAATATCACGCGTGGCGATTACTGGGATGTGGTGGGACATGAGCTTGGACATGCGATTTATGACATGGCGGATATCGGCGCATTTGGCGGCGGCCAGCATAAAATCGACGAATGCTATACGGACCGGCTCGCACTTTCCGAAGGGTGGGCTTCTTACTTTTCCGCATGGCTTGGCGTGGACCTGGCCGACGCGGACGCAAAATTTGAATTCATGGTTCCGAGGCGTGCGCCGATCCGCTTTGAGAACGTTCCGGCCGATGTCTGCCTGGGTCACAAGAGTGAATGGCGCGTGACGTCCTTCCTTTGGGACCTGATCGACCTGAATCGCGATTCTGAAAGCATGGAAGAGACGTTTGCCCGGGTCTGGCATGCACTCGCCGGCAGCGATGCGCGATCGGCCGTGGATGTTGCGGCCTCCCTTCAGAAAGCGGGTTTTTCCCCTGAACTTCTGGATCTGGTCTGGGAGCTGAACTTCGGTCTGAAGCGCCCCGCGCTCTGAAGATGACCTTCCGGAATTTTGAGAGCTGGCGGGAAGAGAAACAGTCAGCCTACCTGTACCGTATCCTTGCTGAGAAGGAGCGTGGCACTCCACGCGAAAAGCTTTATCTCTCTCTCGCGGAGATGGCCGAGAAGCAAGCTCTCGAATGGACTCACGCAGCCGGTCTGAAGCCTTCGGATTTGCCCGCCTACCATCCACCACTCAAGGTCAAGGCCGTTCAAAGGCTGATCGGTGTTTTCGGCCCGCATCATCTCAAGACGGTTCTGGCGGCTCTTAAAATTCGCGGATTGTCCGTTTATTCAGCGCAGCTTGCGCCCGAAATCCAGGCGCATGCGATGCCGAGCGATGTCTCTGAACTCGGGGGACGGCATCGGTTGAAAGGTTCGGCTGGAAATATCCGCGCGGCCATCTTTGGAGTGAATGACGGGCTGGTTTCCACCGCAAGCCTGATGCTGGGGGCATCGGGTGCCGCATCGGGCGATCCCCGGATCGTGCTTATTTCGGGGGGGGCTGGGCTTCTCGCCGGAGCGATGTCTATGGCGGCAGGGGAGTACGTTTCTGTCCGTTCGCAGCGTGAGTTGCTCGAATATCAGCTTGCTCTCGAGCGTGCGGAGCTGAAGCAGTACCCAGAGGAAGAGGCTGCCGAACTCGCGCTGATTTACGCAGCCAGGGGAATTCCTGAAGACCAGGCACGCGAAATAGCGGCACGACTGATCGCAAATCCCGAGCGTGCTTTGGAAACCCTCGCGCGCGAGGAACTCGGGCTGGATCCGACTGATCTCGGCTCGCCCTGGGCTGCGGCGCTGTCCTCATTTGGTGCCTTTAGTATCGGAGGACTGGTTCCTCTGCTTCCTTTTGTTTTCTCACCGGCGGGGTTCGCCATGACAGCTTCGATCGGTGCGACGGCTATCGCGCTTTTCGCCACGGGCGCTGTCGTCAGTCTTTTTTCCGGGCGGGGCGTGGTTCTGAGCGGTTTGCGCATGCTACTTATCGGAGGCGGGGCCGGCGCGCTGGCCTATCTGCTGGGAACGTGGGTGGCGTGAGATCCCTAGCCGGCCAAAGGGCTAGTGCTTCTTTTCAACTGTCTAATCTTTGGTCATAGGAACTCGCCCGGAAGTTCCCTGCTTTGAGGCTTTTTCGCGGCATATCTCTTGAAGAGATGCGCCACGGCTCGAACTGAGCTAGAGAGGCACTATGCGCTCCGGGTACTCATCCTTATCCACCCTATTCACTGTTCTCGCATTTTTGTTCGTCTCTTTCAATTTAGGGGCCTCCGACGCTTTTGCGAAGTACCGCAGCTCCATGGTGTTTTCCGGCGGAGGGTTTCAGTCAGCGATGTTTTTGGGAATGCTGGATGCAGCCGAGGAACTGGGTCAGAAGCCGGATGTCGTGATCGGTGCCTGTGGCGGTTCCATTGCAGCCGTGATCGCAAATTCAATCGGTGACCGCCACGAACGGCGAGCATTCATCGAATCAGAGGAATATTTCGATCTTCTCAGGTCTGCTTCCTTCAATGAGGATACCGGGGTTTTACAGGCTCTTGGAAAAGTGATTCGGATGCGCGAACGAAAATATACGAATACTCTTCCGGCGATTTTCAGCGGATATCTCATGAACGTCCCCGTCGACCTCACTTCCCCGAAACTGAGCCAGGGATTTTCGACTGATGGAATACGCGCGATGATCATTTCTGCACTCGTCAAGTTCGGACCTGAAGACGTGGGCAGGCGACGGGGCTCACGCAAGGTATTCAAGGAAGTAATTTTCACCGACAAAGAAACCGCGGCTGAATTGCAAGGGTTTGAATCGCCGATCGCTAAGATGTTTCCGAAGAGCGCCGTTGAAACCGGCGTGGATGTACTTACTTCTGAGTCCTTGATGGCGGCCGCGCGGGCGTCAATCTCGGATCCTTATTACATGAACCCCGCCAGCATCGGTAATGACCGTTTCGTTACCGGCGCGATTGACATGTATCCGATAGAGGCTGCCAAGTTGATTTCTGATGAGGTCACGATGGGGTTTGCCGGCGATTTTGACACGTTAGTAGAGGTGCCAGCCATCAAGAGCACGTTTCGTTTTGACTCGAACAAGAGGCTCAGGTACGTGCACGATCAGTACGCCGAAAGGTGGGTTGACATATCCAACACGGGAAAAGCCCTGTATGCCACATCGGGTTTTAATCCGAAGGTATCCATCTCAGGCTTGAAATGGGGTATTCCGGCAGATCACGAAACGTTCCTGCGGAAAGTCCGTGAGCAGTTTGCATTCGGAAGAGCTCGCGCTCTCGAAGGGTTTGCTCGAACCACGCTCAATGACAAGTCCCATATCAGGGAAATGAACCCGAAGAATTCGTCGCGGGGATTGCGAACCATGTATGGGCGCTGAAAACGCAGTGCCCTTTGCTTATACTTTAGGGGCAGTTATTGCCACCTATGCAGAGAGAGAATACTCCATTGGGTGTGCAGATTCCCTTATCTGCGTGGCAATTGCCCGGATCCGGAACCATCACAGTTGACCAGCACGCACCGCAGGGACATGCCACAGCTCCAGCGCTTGCGGCTCCACAATTTGTAATGGTGGCCGTGCCCGCGGCCGTGGATGTGGTCAGCATGACATCTAGCTCGCGGTTAACATCTTGAGCTCCCGAAAATGTGAACTGAATTTTTGCAAAGTACTGGTTCGTGCCCGCGGCCGTAATTCCATTTAACCGCAGGGTTTGAAGTTTAGCCGGGTTGTTCGCAGCAGTGGTCATCGCCAGTGATTTTGGACCCAGGCACGTGGACGGATCGGAATAGATGTTCAATTCAGTCAGATCAATGGAAGGATTCGTTGCCAGGTCTGAGTTGAAGTTCTTGCCCTTCAGCTGACAAGTGCACTGTTCCGTATTGGTAAATATCAATTGCGAAAGATTTACGCTGTTTTGGATTTGCATCGTTTCCGATAATCGACGCTGTTCTTTTTGCATGTTGGTGGTCAGTGTCGCCATGCCTAATGCAACGATCCCTAATAGACCCGTGGCCATCAATACTTCGATAAGCGTGAACGCCTTCTGATCCAATGAAACTGCACATGTTTTTAGCGAAATTCTCTTGTGGTTCGACTTTCTGTGTTTCATTGGAATCCTCGGTATCCCACCAGTATGATACTTCCAGGCTATGGATTACAACTGAATGCGAGTCCTGCATCGGGGTCCGGTGGTTGAACCGATTCAAGGTTCCAGTGGGTTGATATAAGGCATCGGACTTTAAAGCGTTTAAAGCCCTTTCCTTAAGGCAGGACTGGACTATCATTAATAGTAGGGGGCCTGCGTTTCGCACTCACTACAATGCCACTTCAGCCGAATCGTCCTGAACCTCGTCGAGAGTACCGCACAAAGCGGTTTGCTGCGCTTTCCGCATGGGCGATAGCGCTCGCCATTTCCACGGCAGGTGTGTTCGGCTACGGCTCGTCCTGGGCCGATGGTCCCAGCGCAGACGCTTTAGCAAGTAATGCCTCGACGAAGCAGGTTCAAAGCGTCGACCAGTTCAAGTGGGCAATGCACCAGCACCGCGTGAAGGTGAAGGCGCTGGCGCTGGATATCCTGAATCGCCATCGAGCCGAATTTCCGCAGGTATCTGACGAGGTCCTTTCCCGCTATATCGCGACCGTACATGACGCCGGGAAGTTCCGGACCGAAAAGGCGCGGCAGCTTTTTGGCTTCTGGGGCAAGGATATCGGAAAGCTTCCAGAATCGGAACGGGTTGCGGCGCTGGCGGTTGTGCGCGAATTGAACGATGCGGAGAAGAAATCCGCCGCCCGATTTTTCGCCAGTCACGGGATTTCACCGGATGTCCGCCCGCAATTCGAGAAAATTGAAAAGCTGGCGGACGGGATCGATCGCTGGGGCGCGAGGCTTTCGCTCGAGGAATTCAACAGAAGCGCGATGAAGCCCACGAGCGAATTCTTCGATGATGCGACCATCAAAAGGATCGCTCAGGAATACGAAGCGGATGCTGGAAGCCGCTACTTGGAAGCGACGAGCGGAATGCATTACGAGGATCTGGTACGCGGCGGCTTCCGGACGCCGCGCCGGGCGCCTGCTGTAGTGAGTAGAAAGGATGGGTGCCTTGCGGGCAATTTGGCCGCGCTCGCGACCTCGCGAGCTGCCGTGGTGTTTCGGGACGCCGCAAGCTTGAGACCCATGATTAACCGGCTTTCATCGGTGCGTGATCCCGTGTCTTTCGGTGAGGCGCTGACGCGTCGGGCAGAGCTCCTCACTCAGAGCGCAAAAACGGCGCGACAGATGGACACTCGAACGGCCGAACGGTTCTATGCCGCTATCCGGGACCAGATTCCGAAGGACGGTTACATCCGAGCTCTCAGTGCATCGGAAGTGAATACCATTCTCAAAGAGGGTCGGATGGGGCGGGGCTATGACTTTACCTTTCGAAACAGCGGCGCTCGGGTGGGTCACTCATCCAACTTCATTTTTCTCCGCTGTCGCGACTGCCCGCAGGAATTTTTTCAGGCTGGAAACCTCGGAAGCGGCGTGGTCAATCGGCAGCCGATCCCTTTGGACAAGCTGGAGTTTATTATCCCTGAAGTTCCGATTCAATAAGCTCGCGAGGCGACTATCCTGCATGCGTCCGTGACGTACCAGGCTTGACCCCGAGGCGCTGAGTGCCAGGCGCCATTGACAATGACGACACTGACCAGGCGAATCCCGTAGTAGTAGGTAAAATCCATGCACGCGCGATAAATGCCGGCCTGATCGTACGCCTGGAAGTCAAAACCCAGGCGATCCAGGGAGCCGCTTGCGCGAAAAATTCCGGGCATTGGAACAGGGCCGGTGCTCAGGAAGGGACGAATGGACGACCGTACCTGCTCCAGCTGCGCCGCCACGGCCTCCGGCAGAACGACTCCGACGACGGTCGACTCCAAGGTTTCATACGCGCGCACCGTCTCTCGTGCTTCAAGCCGGCAGCCTGGCAATCGATCCGTATTTGGCGAGGTGGGTGTACCCGGATAATCGGCAGCGCAGCGCGCCAGGAACGCGGATTCCATTTCGAGTCTTCGCGATGCCATCGAGATTTGTTCTGATTCCGCGATGGATGTCGCGCTGGATAATTTTCGCGATTCGTATGCAAGTCGCTGCGAATCACCGGGGAAATCGCCCCATGCATTTGTAAGAAAGAGAGTCGACCATGCGAGTGCCATCAGAATCAGAAATGGAAAACTGGTTTTGCTGCGCATGTCGGAGCAGGCAGCAACTTCCGTGCCTCGTAACTGGCGGACTTCGGGCTCAGTTGCGAAGCGACGCGGAAAAAAGTATCTTAGCCGGCATGAGTGACACTCCAAATCAGATCAGCGGTGATTTTCCAAAAGCACTTCGAGATGAGTTCGCGCCGGATTTTTCCACCCGGGCTCCTGACGACTTGGAGACCTATGGCCGTGACTGGACACGGGTTTATCCGGCTCAGCCCTCGCTCATCGCGTTTCCGCGCACAACGGACGAAGTCGCACGGTTGCTTCGGCTCTGCAGCAAACATTCGGTAGCGGTTGTACCGTCGGGGGGCCGGACCGGTTTAGCCGGCGGCGCTGTGGCATCCAATGGGGAAGTTGTCATCAGCCTCGATCGAATGAATCGCATGGGCCCGGTCGATACGCTTGCGCAGACGGTTCGTGTCCAGGCTGGAGCCATCACCGAAGCGGTGCATCGTCACTGCGAGACATCCGGCCTGACCTGGCCTGTGGATTTCGCGTCCAAGGGTTCGAGCCAGGTGGGCGGAAATATCGCTACCAACGCGGGCGGTGTAAAGGTCATAAAATATGGGTCCACCCGGCAGTGGGTGCTTGGACTTGAAGTCGTGACGATGGACGGGACCATCCTGGAGCTGAACGGAGCACTTGAAAAGAACAACACAGGCGCGGATCTGAAACAGCTTTTCATCGGGAGTGAAGGAACGCTCGGCGTAATCACGGAGGCGACCCTGAAGCTGACGCGCGTGCCAGGCGATTTGGATGTCTTCTTTTTCGCACTTTCAGACATGGGCGCGGTGCTCAGGCTTTTTCTTGAGGCCCGTCGCGCACCATTCACCCTCATGGCTTTCGAGACCATGTCCGCAAATTGCCTTGAGCAATCGGCTCGTCATTTCGGTTTGAAAAAGCCCCTCGAAACGGATGCACAAGCCTATGTGCTGATGGAGGTGGAGCGGCCTGTTTCATCTAACGCGGGCGAGCTTCTGGAACAATGGCTCACGGATCTATTTGAGAAGGAACTCGTGCTGGATGGGACCAAGGCGCAGTCTCCCAGGGAAGCTCGCGAACTATGGATGCTTCGGGAGGGTGTTGCGGAAGCGCTTTATCAGAAAGCTTTTCTCCACAAGAACGACATCGCGGTTCCCGTGAGCGAACTCGAGCCTTTCGTCAGGGAGATGGATGCCCTTTTCCGCGAACGGCATTCCGACTTCGAAGTCGCCGTGTGGGGCCACATCGGTGACGGTAATCTACACATCAATACGCTGAAGCCTGATGCGGTATCCAAGGTGGAATTCATGAAGCGTTGCCATGAAGCCGATCAGGCGCTTTTTGAAATCGTTCGTTCACATCACGGCAGTGTATCTGCAGAGCATGGTATCGGTCTTCTGAAGAAGGATGCGCTTCATTTCACCCGGACGGCGGATGAGTTGCGATACCTCAGGCTTTTGAAATCCGCCTTTGACCCGAAGGGCCTGCTCAATCCCGGCAAAATCTTTGACTGATCAGTACAGAATTCGAGTGCGAATGGAGGCTTTGAGGCCTTTGATCGCTTTTTTTACTTCCAGGGAAAGAGCTTTGTCGGTGTCCAGAATGAGGTAGCCGATCTCGGGATCAGTCGCCAGGCGTTGTGCCTCAATGTTCGCTCCGAGGTCCGATACGATGCGGTTGATTTCCCGAAGAACACCCGGCACGTTCTGATGGACGTTCAGGATACGGTGATTCTCCCACGTTGGCGGAAGATCCATCTGCGGGAAGTTCACCGCGCCTGTCGTCGAGCCGTTTCCTGCGAAGCGGATCAGGGAAGTCGGAACTTCTTCACCGATATTGGACTGGGCTTCCTCCGTGGCTCCGCCGATATGGGGAGTCAGGAACACGTTGTTCATTCCCTGAAGTTCGGTCTTAAATGTTTCCATGTTCACTTCAGGCTCATCGGGATAAACGTCGATCGCGCTCCCGAGTACGTGGCCTGCTTTCATGGCTGCAACCAGTGCGGAAAGATCCACAACCGTACCCCGGCTGGCATTGATCAGATATGAGCCTTTCTTCATCATCGCAAGTTGTGGTGCTGAAATCATCATGTGGGTCAGTGGCGTCGCCGGCACATGAAGAGTCACAAAGTCACTTTCCTGCAGCAGGTGCTCAAGAGTGGCGACGCCCTTCGCGTTCCCACGAGGGAGCTTCGGGACGATGTCGTAAAAAATCACTCTCATGCCGAGGGACTCGGCCAGCGTCGAGACTTGCGTCCCGATGTTGCCATAGCCCACGATTCCGAGGGTCTTTCCTCTCACTTCGAAACAGTTGTTAGAGGTTTTTTTCCAAACGCTCCGGTGCATTTCATTGTTCCGGTCTCCGAGTTGACGCGAGAGCAGGATGATTTCCGCGATCATCATCTCGGCGACGCTCCGCGTATTTCCAAAAGGCGCGTTGAAGACCGGAATCCCACGTGTCTTCGCGGCGTTCACGTCAATGTGGTTGGTACCTATGCAAAAGGCTCCAATGGCCAAAAGCTCGTCTGCGGACGCCAGCACTTCCTTTGTAATCTGGGTTTTGCTCCGAATGCCGAGGATATGGACACCTTTGATTCGAGCAGCCAGTTCCGTCGGTGAAAGCGCCCCGGGGGACGTTTCCACCTGAAATCCGTCGCGCAGGAAGATCTCATTGGCGAGCGGGTGGATGTTTTCAAGCAGGAGAACGCGCATTTCTTTTCTGGTTTGCGTCATAGCGGACATATTATAACAACTGAAGTGTTCATATGAGTCCCAAATTCCGTGGTGATGCAGAAGATTGGTTGGACCAGGAGGAAGGCTCGGGTCCGCGCCTCCGCAAGCAGGGAGGCGGGCGTGGCGGCTCGATTTCGCCGGAACGGGCAAATGCCACGGTCGCGGAGGTATTTCCAAAGCAATGCACCGTCGTCCTCGACCGTGATGGGAGCGAAGCGGCGTGCGCCTACCGCCGTGCCACCGTCCTGGCCTGGGAAGATGTCCGCGAGCGGAGCCCGGTCGCCGTTGGGGACCGCGTACTTGTGGAATCTCTGAAAAACGAGCCTGGAGCCGCGGTGATGCAGGGAGTTGCCACGCGCAAGAACGCCCTGGAGCGTCCAGCACCGGGCAGGGATCGCTCTCAGGAGGGAAGGTCAATCAAGCATGTCATAGCGGCAAACGTGGACGTGCTGGTGATCGTCGCTTCCGTGCGGGAACCTGAATTCCCCGATGGCCTCGTCGACCGTTACCTCATAGCCGCCCAGAAGGCGAAGATTGAACCCCTGATCTGCGTGACGAAGATGGACCTGCTCAGGGGCGCGTCGTCCACGGTTTCCTCGCCATCCGATAACGAGTCTCAGCCCTGGTTCAAGTACCGGCAGCTTGGCTTCGCCGTAAGGACTGTCTGTTCCAAGAACGGTGTCGGAATAGATGAACTGCGTACGGAGCTCGCGGAGCGGCGCGCGGTTTTCGCAGGGCAGTCGGGCGTCGGGAAGACATCTCTCCTTACCGCGCTGATCGGTCATGCGGTTGGAAAAACCACCGAGGTGAATCCGATGACCGGAAAAGGGCGGCACACGACAACAAGTGCCGTTCTTCTGCGACCGGCGGGCTGGATTGACACACCTGGGGTGCGGGAATTCGGGTTGCTCGGGGTGACCTCAGAGGAGTTGGCCGGTTATTATCCTGAGTTCGCTGAATTGTCGTGCGCCCGATTTTCTTGCATGCACCTGGACGAGCCGGAGTGCGCAGCCAGATCTTTGCCGCGCTATGCCAGTTACCGCAGAATTCTCGAGTCACTCCTTGCAGGGGACTACTGACCATTTCAGGATTTCGTCACGGCGTCGTAATTGCACATTGTCATAGCGCGGAGTCATAGCGCGGATGGCAGAGCATGGTTTTGCGTTCGGCGATGCCTACGTCCGAGTGAGCGTGTTCGAGGCCAGCGGACGTAGTTCAGCGCCGACGCTTTATTTTCTCCATGGCCGGTTCGGCCGCCAGGAATGTTGGAAGCCGCTCGTGCAGCAGCTTCCTCAATTTCGACGGGTTGTTTTGGATTTTCCGGGTTTCGGCAGTTCGTTTTCCGCTCGTGAAAGGGGTTTTTCGTTGGCGGAGCACGTGAAGCTTGCCAATGAGCTGCTCGACCGAATCCCGCCGTTACAGTCCTCGAGCGTGGGTGCGATTCTGGTCGGGCACGATTTCGGTGGTACGGTCGCCTCGATGGTCGCAGTGCAGAGCCCAGGCCGCGTGGCAGGTCTGATCCTCGTAAATGCCGCATCCCCTTGCGAGCCGCTTGAAGCAAATGCCGGGGTCTTCGGATGGGCTGCCAGATGGGAGGCATTCCACGAGCTGAGGAACACACGGGGACTTTGGCCGGAAGTGGAGGGTATGCTGATTGAGCCATGGCTGAGCAGAAATTCCAGAAGGGCCTTGGTCCGTTCCCTGAAGTCTCTCGAACGCACATGGCCAGGACAATATGAACGGAATTTCTGGAGGGAGACACTGAAGAAGTCAGATCTTGCCGCGCTGATTCTCTGGGGAGGGCGTGATACCGTTCACCCCCTCGAGAAAGGCGTGGCTCTGGCGCGCGCTTTCCCCTTTTCTGACTTTTACGTCGACCCAGCCGTGGGTCACTGGCCCAATCTGGACAGCACGGCCTGGGTCGGAGCCCGTTTACGCGAGTTTGTGTTCCGGCTTGGACTCAGTCGTTCTACTTACGATCGAAAATCTCTTTCGCGATGATCAGGCGCTGAATCTGACTCGTACCTTCGTAGATCTGATAAATTTTCGCATCACGCATGAGCTTCTCGACCGGATATTCCTTTGAATAACCATAGCCGCCGAAAACCTGCACTGCATCGATCGCGGTTTTCATTGCGACATCGGCTGCGAAAGCCTTGGCCATCGCGGCGAACTTGGTGTTCCGAACCCCGTTATCGATGGCCCAGGCTGATTTCCAGACCAGCAGTCGCGCGGCTTCGATGTCTTTAGCCATATCAGCAATCATGAAGCTCACAGCCTGGTAAGAGGCTATTGGCTGGCCGAAGGTCTTACGAGTCGTTGCATACTGGATAGCCTCATCCATGGCGCGTCTGGCAAGTCCGACAGAGCCCACGGCTACGGCGGGCCTGCTGTGGTCGAAGGCCGCCATCGCTATTCTGAACCCGTCGCCTTCATTTCCGAGACGATATTTTTCCGGAATCTTGACGTTCTCGAAGGTGATGGCGCGGGTGTCGCTCGCCCTTTGCCCCAGATTCTGTTCCTTTTTTCCGACCGTGATCCCTGGCAGATCCGACGGAATCACGAAGCCGCTCATTCCTTTATGTTTCGCGGCCGGGTCGGTATACGCCAGAACGAAGTACCAGCTCGCGACCTTCGCATTTGTGATCCACATCTTTTCGCCATTCAAGATGTATTCAGAACCTACTTTTTTGGCATTGGTGCGAATCCCTGAAACGTCCGAACCGGCTCCGGGCTCAGTTACGCAATAGGCGGCAAGTTTGGCCTCTCCGGTCAGCATGCCTAGGAATTCCTTTTTCTGTGCATCATTTCCGGCCACAATCACCGGCGCGGCAGCCAACATATTGGCTTCCATCGCAGTGGCGATGCCTGTGCAGCCATAACAGAGCTCTTCAGTGATGATGCAGCCATCGAGCACGGGAAGACCCATCCCGCCGTACTCCTGCGGAACGTGTGTGTTGATCAACCCGAGTTCCCACGCTTTCTTCACGATCTCATGAGGATATTCGCCCGTTTCATCATGGTGGGCGGCTTTTGGGATGATTTCCTCTTTTGCGAATTTCCTGGCGAGTTCCTGAAGCTGTTTCTGGTCATCCGAAAGTGAAAAATCGATCATGGATCCTCCTGAGGATGGGAGCGAGGGCTCGGTGAGGCTGGTGTATTTAGGGGCTCTTCAAAAAGATTATTTCAGGAGGCTGGTATTAGCAAGAGAGTGCTATAAGGAGGCGATTAGCAGAGAAGGAAATCCCGAAATGGCGTCACCAAAGTTCCCAAAGAGAGCCACAGAATCCTATCAGACTCAGAAGCAGCAGATACAACGAGAGCTACAGCAGCAATACGATAAACCGGTTGGTGCTTTCCGCTCCGTATGGACAGAATTGTTCCAGGGCTCCGCACATCTGGATTCCGCGTTATCCAGGCAACCCCGCGAATTGAAGAGCGAGCTGGCCCGGACTCTTCAGGCCTTGCTCCGAAGACCCGTTTCAGAATCGCATGCGCTCGGACTTGCCATCGAAAAAGGTCTGCCTTGGTCGCTTGGCCTTGCTCAGCTGGCGAACTGGGAAGGGGCTGTGCATTTTTATCGTGCAGCGCGAGAAAAGCTTGAAAACGAAGGGGCGCTTCCAGGCAGTACTGCGACCGGCGATGATTATCCACCTTGGCTCTTATCCGCCTGGGAAGAGGACTGGGGATCCGACACCTCAAAGACGCTGCAGCGGGCGCTTGGTGAGGATCCTCCTCTAGCGATGAGGGCTTCCCGAAAGCTTGGAGCTGAAGACCTGCTCAATCGATTGCGCCCCGGGTTGCCAGGCGAAATTCGTGCGGTGCCTTCCGTAGTCGCTCCTTTTGGAGCGGTGTTGTCCGGCTATGCTCCAGTCTTCGGTTCAGAGGCATTTCAAGAGGGACTCTTTGAAATCCAAGACGAAGGTTCGCAATTCATGTCGCTCTTCGCGATCTGGCCGGAGATCTTCGGGAAGTTCCTTCAGCCCAGCCCCGGACCTTCGTCTTTTTCGTGGAGAGATTCTGAATTTGATCAGGTTCTGAAGAATCCGGCGTCGCCGCTCACTGTGGTGGACGCCTGTGCGGGGGCCGGCGGGAAAACGCTCGCTTTGGCGGACGCATTGGAGGGCCGGGGCCGCGTTTATGCCTATGACACCTCAGCGGGAAAAATACAGGCTCTGCGCAAGAGAGCCTCTCGTGCGGGGCTTCGGAACATTCAGGGTGCTCAAGTAGAGGAGAACAAAGAGGAGGAACTTGTCAGTCGTTTTCGCAGGCGGGCTGATGTGGTTCTCGTGGATGCTCCCTGCAGCGGTTGGGGTGTCTTGCGTCGGAATCCTGACATCAAATGGCGCGGCAAGGATTCGGGGCTTGATCGCATGCCTGGGCTCCAGAAACGAATCTTGACGGCCTACTCGGACCTTGTCGCTCCCGGCGGGTCCCTCGTCTTTGGAGTATGTACCTTCCGCAAGTCGGAGACTCGAGGTGTCGTCGATTGGTTTTCAGAGCGCAATCCGGACTTCTCGCCTGTTGAGGGTGGTTATATCGGTCCTGGAGGGACGGATGGTTTTTTCATGCAAAGGTTCAGGCGTGAGGGCGGCCGAAAATGAGGAATATCCTTTGGCGGATGCTGCGCGCCCTTTTTTTTCTTCGTGATGCGGAGTCTGCACACCATTCCATGCTTCGACTGATCCGCCATCTGCATCGCAAGGCGCCCGCCCTTCTCCGGGTCACCAGCGGTGTCCCTGTCGGAGGCATGGTAGCGGAGTCCTCTTGCCCTGTGGTTTTTGGAATGCCGTTCCTTTCCCGAGTGGGCCTGGCAGCGGGTTTTGATAAAAACTCAGAGATCGTCTCGGCTCTCCCTGATCTCGGGTTCGGGTTTGCTGAGATCGGAACCGTGACCCCGCGTCCTCAGCCGGGCAATGAGCCTCCACGGCTTTTCCGTGATGTAAGGGCCCATACGCTGTTCAATCGCATGGGATTCAATAATTCGGGCGCGGAATATATTGCCGGCAACCTGAAACTGGCGCGTGCCGAGTTACCCAGCTTTTTCCGTGTCGGTGTGAACGTCGGTAAGAACCGGGATACGCCTGCAGAGCAGGCAGCGGATGACTATGCAAAGGCTGCAAAGGCCTTTGTCGGATTGGCTGACTTTTTTGTGATTAATGTAAGTTCGCCAAACACACCCGGTCTCCGGCTGCTTCAGACTGAAGATGCCTTGAAAGCAATATTGAGCTCCGTTTTGGAAGCGACTGCCAGTGCTCCTGCACCTGTGCTGGTGAAACTGGCCCCCGAGTTAGGCGGTGAAGATCTCCAGAGAGCACTTGTGGCCGGAGACGCCGCAGGTGCTTCAGGATGGGTTCTGACAAATACGCTGGCGGGAAGTTGGGCTCAGACAGGAGCGATAGGGGGCTCGAGTGGGTCCGTTTTGACCCAGATCGCTCGTGCGCGCCTCGTGGAAGCCCGACAGATGACTGCGCGTCCGATCATTTCAGTAGGCGGAATCATGAACGAGGAAGAGGCAGCGCTTCGTCGGAAGCTTGGGGCGGACCTGGTGCAGGTTTATTCAGGTTGGGTTTTTGGTGGGCCCGCTTTGCCGATGAGGCTTTCGAAAGCTATACAGGAACTGCAGATACGTCGCTAAATCTCGAAAAATGGCAAAAAAAAAGCCTCAGGCAGAGCCTGAGGCTTCACAAACTCAAAAGACCAAGAAGCTTACTTCTTCTTCTTTTTCGTTGCGGTCTTCTTAGCGGCTTTTTTCTTCGTGGCTTTTTTCTTCGTGGCCATTTTTATATCCTCCGATAGAGCATTGGAATTAAAGCATTGGTTTGGAGCACTGCTTCAGCTGAGCTCGATTTCCAATACTTACTCCGATGTTACCTCTATTACGCCCCAGATCAAGAGAAGATCGCTCAAATTCTAATTTTTTTTTTGGGGGACCCTTGACGCGATGATGGAACGGGGAACCGCAACGATGCTTCACGAACTTCCGAGAGCTCTTGTGATAGGGTGAGTGAACTTATGTCTACCGAGAATATTCTCCTCGTCGTTGCCGAAAATGCGGCCTTTTTTAAGCCCTTTCGTGCACGTTTGCGTGCGGAGCGCGAGTTTCTGAAAACAACGCGAATCGTTTTCACCGACTCGAAAAAGGCATTGGAGTTCTTCGAAACTGAAAATTCCGGAGGCTCGCGGGTCTGCGGCGGGTTTCTTGATTTAAGCGCCCAACCAGCGCAACTGCATCGAGTTCACGCCGCGCAACAGAAGAAATTGGTGAATTTGGACCATCGGACCTCGTGGGTGCTTACTTACGAACCCGGAATTCAGATCTTCCGTGAAGCCGAACGAATCTTCGGGAGCGGGGTCGAGCAGCGCTGGGACATCCTCGAGAAGCCTTTCTCGAAAAATGAACTCCTGCATAAAGCAGCACGCCTTCTGAAACTTTCGAATGAAGACACCCCTGTTCCGAGCCTGTTTGCTGTTTCCGCCGAGCGATCTGAGCGACTGGCTGTTCTTGGTCAGCTGGCTCGCGGTATCGGGCACGAATTCGGCAACATTCTGTTGAAGATCTCAGGTAGGGCCGAATTGGCCTTGAATGAGGAGGATCTGGAGCTCGCCAAGGGACACCTGGCGATTATTTCCTCCGCGGCCGAGCGAGGCGGCCTGATTGTCCGCAATCTTCAGAGTCTCTCAAAATCGGTGATTCGTCCCGAGCCTCTTGCTCCTGCCGCTATTATTGAAGAGGCGTTGATTCAGAGCCTGCATGTGACGAAGAGTCGCTCGATCGAAGTCGTCAAGAAGTATGCAGCCGTGGCCCCCGTGATTGTTGACAAGCGGGCCATCATTCAGGTTTTCACGAACGTCGTTCTGAACGCGATCGATGCCATGCCGAACGGTGGACGCCTCGAGCTCAGGGTGGCCTCCGCCGGGACTTCGCACGTGGCTATTTCGGTTTCTGATTCCGGCACGGGTATCCCGGCCGAGATCCTCCCTCGTATTTTCGAATTTGCCTTCACGACCAAGGGCGATCGGGGTACAGGCCTGGGGCTTTCGATCTCCAAGCAGGTGATCGAAGCCCATCTTGGGGAAATCCAGGTGCAGACGCGGCCAGGTCACGGCACCCGGTTCACGGTGCTCTTACCGGTCGCTAGCTCGAAATAAGAGCGCCTGCCATCAGGCGCTTCGTGCTTGCGGTCATGCCTCGGCTCCGGCACAAAGAAATGGAGTAGAGGGAGTAGTGAACCGAATGGCTGATCCGGCCCGCTCGCATCTTGAACCGCTCGATTCGAGGGAAAGTCGCAAAAGGAAACGTGAGGCGTGGCTCATTGTATTTCTTGCGATCCTTTTCGTCGTTCTGACGGTCGCGGAATTTCGCCTGACAGAGCTCTCTAATACGCTCCCGTTCGTCAATTCGATCTTTTTCTTCGGCTTGCTGAACGTCAATATTATCATCCTGGTGGCTCTTGTCTGGCTTGTTTTCCGGAATATCGGAAAACTTTTCCTAGAGCGCCGCCGCCGTGTTCTTGGGGCACGACTCAAGACAAAGCTGGTCATTGCTTTTCTTGGCCTCTCCATCATTCCAACCCTGATGCTGTTCGTGATTTCAGCCACTTACATTAATTCAAGTTTTGACAAGTGGTTCTCTCTGAAGATTCAAAACACGCTTCAGGCTTCGCTGGAGATCACGCGCACGTACTACCGGAATACTGAGCAGACGGCGATGCACTTCGCCGAGCACATAGGCAACGGGATCGCGCGCCGACTCTCGCGACTCGCGATTTATGACCCTCTTTCCTTCACCGGAGATGCGCCTGCATGGATTTCCTCGCATATCAGCGCTCAGCGCGAACTGCTCGCGCTCGATGCCGTGGAGTTCTATCGGGATCCTCTCGAGGAACGTCTTTTGGCCGGACGCGCGTCGCAGGAGATCCCCGGCATTTACCCGCGACTCGCACTGGATCTACTGGAGCGTGCGTTCGCAGGCGAGAAGGTCCCTGTCATTCAGCATGTCGGCACAGGAGATCTGATCCGTTGTCTTGCTCCTGTCCGCGCTGGCGGTATCGGGCCGGTGATTGGCGTTGTCGTGGTAAGTGCCTATATCCCGGTGAGCCTGGTCAATAAAGTCGATGAGATCCGTGATGTGTTTAATGATTATAAGGATACGAACCCCTTGAAGTATCCGATGAAAACCACTTATCTCGTGATTCTCATCATGATCACGCTCGTGATCATTTTTGTGGCGATCTGGATCGGGCTCTACATCGCTCGCGAATTAACTGTCCCCGTGGAGCGCCTGGTTCAAAGCGCACGGGCGGTCGGCGCGGGTAACCTGGACGTCTCTGTTTCCGTTTCCGGGCATGACGAGATCTCCGTTCTTGTGGCCTCCTTCAACAAGATGACCCGCGACCTGCGGGAAAACCGGGAACGGCTCACTCAGGCGAGTGGAGACCTCGAACGGCGCCGTCTTCAGCTGGAAGCGGTTCTTACAAACGTCGGTGCGGGCGTGATCGCGATTGACAGCGCTGGACGAATCACGACTTACAATCCCGCAGCAGGAAAAATCCTTCAAGTCTCACCGTCAGACGCGATTTCTAAACATTACTCCGAGGTTTTGAAGGACGAATCGGCCCCTATAGGGGAAATCGTGGGCCGCGCCTTTGCGGCACCACTCGGTCCGTTGCGAAAGGATTCCTTCACCTCTGAAGTGGCGCAGGTCACATTGAAGATAGGCGGCCTCGTCCGCACCGTCTCAGCAGTGGCCACGCCCTTGCGCGAAACGGACGCGCATTGGGGGGTTGTCGCGGTTATCGATGACATCACCCATCTGATCAAGGGACAGCGGGAAATGGCATGGCGAGAGGTCGCGCGGCGAATCGCCCACGAGATCAAGAATCCTCTTACTCCCATCAAGCTTTCCGCGCAGCGGCTGCAGCGGCGCCTGGGGCATTACCGCGGGACAGAGGGCGATCTGCTGCAGGAATGCACGGACACCATCATTAAGCACACCGATGAACTCAAGGAGATGGTCAACGAGTTTTCAAATTTTGCGAGATTGCCCGAGGCTTCTCCCGCCTTGCACGATCTGAACGCCGCGCTCGCGGAGGTGCTTGCGCTTTACCAGCAAGCGCATCCGGCGATCCAGTTCAAACCGGCTTTTGAGAGTAAGTTGCCTCGATTTGAATTCGATCGCGAGCAGATCAAGCGAGTTGCCATCAACCTGCTTGAAAACGCCGTTGCTGCACTTTCATCCGCGCCGGCCGGCAAGGCCCGGAGCGTGACCATCGTGACGCACTATAATGATCAGCTTCAGATCGCGGTTCTGGAGGTCGCAGATAACGGGCCCGGAATGTCCGACGAGGTGAAGGCCAGAGTCTTTGAGCCTTATTTTTCCACAAAGGCCGAAGGAACCGGCCTTGGGCTCGCTATTGCCAAGCGCATTATCAATGACCATGATGGCTTCATTCGGGTGCATTCGGCACCCGGCGAGGGGACGCGATTCCTCATAGAACTCCCTGCTTCCGCGCGTGACGGAAGTCTCGGAAAGAGGTAAGTGGGTCGGCTATGCCACGGCTTGTTTTAATAGTGGATGATGAAGAATCGATCCGGCGTTCCTTGAGTGGGGCGCTGAAAGACGAGGGTTATCGCGTGGCCACCGCCAGTTCAGGCATGGAGGCGCTCGATGCGATTCGATCCGCGAGGCCGGATGTCGTCCTGCTCGACATCTGGATGCCCGAAATGGACGGTCTGGAAACCCTGCGCCGTATTCGAAGCGAGTCGCCCGACCAGCTTGTGATCATGATGTCCGGCCATGGCACCATCGAAACAGCCGTAAAGTCGACGAAGTTGGGTGCCTTTGACTTTGTTGAAAAGCCCCTTTCGCTTGAGAGGGTTCTGGTGCTCCTTCAGAACGCGACGAGCATTCAGGATCTTACCCGTGAAAATCAAGCATTGCGAAAACGTGTGGACCGCGATCGTGTTCTCATCGGTGAAGCTCCGGCTATTCGTCAGATCAAGGACATGATTCATCGGGTTGCCCCGACAACCGGCTCTGTCCTGATTACCGGCGAGAACGGAACAGGGAAAGAGGTCGTGGCGCACACCATTCATGCTCTTTCGACTCGATATTCTAAGCCTTTTGTCGAAGTGAACTGCGCGGCGATTCCAGAAGAGCTGATCGAAAGCGAACTTTTTGGCCATGAGAAGGGCGCCTTCACGGGTGCCACCCAGCTTCGACGCGGGAAATTCGACCTTGCGAATGGGGGGACTCTGTTTCTCGATGAAATCGGCGACATGTCCCTGAAGACGCAGGCGAAGATTCTTCGGATTCTTCAGGAGCAAAAATTCGAGCGGGTCGGGGGGGCCCAGACGATATCGGTGGACGTTCGCGTGGTCGCGGCGACGAACAAGGAGCTGCGCCTGGAAATCCAGCGGGGCAACTTCCGCGAGGATCTTTTCTACCGCCTGAATGTGATTCCGTTTGTCATTCCGCCGCTTCGCGAAAGAAAGGGCGATATTCCGCTCATGGTTTCCCATTTTCTTGCGGAATCCAGCAGGATCCACGGGAGAGCGCTCCGGCCCCTGTCTCAGGAAGCGCTTGCCGCCCTAACCAGCTACAGCTGGCCAGGAAACGTGCGGGAACTCAGGAACATGATCGAACGCCTGACGATCCTGAGCGGGCCCTCCGAAACCGGCCCTATTTCGGCTGCGACCGTCCTGCAGCACCTTCAAAGCGATCCGACAGGATTCCGGGCCAGCGTGGAGGCGGGACCACCGCTTTCGATGGAGGACGCGGGACTTGCTTCGAAGAACCTCCGGGACGCGCGTCAGGAGTTTGAGCGGGAATTCATCCTGAAGACCTTGAAGGAGCATGACTGGAATATCTCCAAGACCGCGCAGGTGCTTGGGATCGAGCGCAGCCACCTCCATCGCAAAATCAAATCCTACGGTATAGAAACCGATTAAGGATTCCGGGCGTGAAATCTGCGTGCTATGTTCGACCGCATGGCAGAGAAAATTACCCCACGGACGCAGGATTTTTCGGAATGGTATCAGGACGTCGTTCTTCAGGCGAAGCTCGCGGATTACAGCCCCGTCAAAGGCTGCATGGTGATCCGGCCCAATGGTTACGCGATCTGGGAGAGGATTCAGAGCAATCTCGATCGCAGAATCAAGAAGACCGGCGTGCGGAACGCCTATTTCCCTCTTTTCATCCCCGAAAGCTTTCTGAAGAAGGAGGCGGATCACGTTGAAGGATTTGCTCCCCAATGCGCCGTCGTCACGTACGCCGGCTCGAAGGATCTTGAAGAGAAGCTCGTCGTGCGGCCCACGTCAGAGACGATCATCAACAGCATGTTCGCGCGTTGGGTGCAGTCTTATCGCGATCTTCCGCTTCTGATCAATCAATGGGCGAACGTTGTTCGTTGGGAAATGCGGACCCGGCTTTTCCTCCGGACGACCGAGTTCCTCTGGCAAGAAGGGCACACCTGTCACGCGACGCCAGAGGAAGCTGAGCAGGAAACCCGTCAGATGTTACAGGTCTATGTCGACTTTGCGGAAGAGATTCTGGCCATGCCCGTGGTTCCCGGACTTAAATCCGAGAGCGAAAAGTTCGCTGGCGCTTTGCGGACATATTCCATTGAAGCCATGATGCAGGATAAGAAAGCTCTTCAGGCTGGAACATCGCACAATCTTGCCTCAAACTTCGCCAAGGCATTCGGAACGCAGTTTCTGGATAGTGACGGCAAGCAAAAATTCGTTCACCAGACAAGCTGGGGCGTTTCAACCCGCTTGATCGGCGGAATGATCATGACGCATTCGGATGACAAGGGCCTCGTGCTTCCGCCCCGGCTTGCGACGACGCATGTGGTGATCGTACCCATCCTCGGCAATTCGCCCATGAAACCTCAGGTTCTGGAAGCCGCGGACAAGCTGGCGCAAGCCATCCGTGATGCGGCCGGCAAATCTGCGTTGCCTTACGAGATAGGCGTCGACGTCGATCGAGATGAAACCAAGCAACCCGGTTGGAAGTTCCATGAACACGAACTGGTCGGGACCCCTCTCCGAGTTGAAATCGGTCCGAGGGATCTCGAGAAGGGTCAGGCTGTTCTCACTCGTCGTGACACCGGTGCGAAGGAATTCATCGCGATAGGACAGCTTCCCGAGAAGGCCGTTACCTTACTGGCCGAGATTCAGGCTGGTTTGCTTGAAAAGGCTCGCGCTTTCCGTGATGCAAACACCTTCACGGTTCGAAGTTATGACGAGTTCAAGTCAAAAATCGATAGCGGAGGATTCTTTGTCGCACCCTGGTGCCAGGACAAAGCCTGCGAAGGTCGGGTGAAAGAAGACACCAAGGCGACGATTCGCTGTCTTCCGCTTGGCAGCGATTTCACGCCGATAGCCGAAACTGAACCTTGCATGGTCTGCGGTCGCAGCGAGTCGAACCGGGTTCGTGCGATTTTTGCTAGGGCGTACTGAGGCTGCGATGGCTTCCCGCGGGAAAAAGAAATCTTCTCCCAAGCAACGCATCAAGTCTTCTGGCAAGAATCCAGGGAAGACCGAGACGACAGCCGAAGGAGCGCCTGTGCAGAACCACGGAACCGAGCTGATCGTTGCCCTTGATTTCCCGCGTCCTGATCGAGCATTCGAGCTCGTAGAGGAGCTCGATGGCGAACCCGTGCTTTTCAAGGTGGGGCTCGAGCTCTTCACTGCTGGTGGTCCGGACTTTGTTCGGGAACTTGTTTACCGCAAGAAGCGGGTTTTTCTCGACCTGAAGTTCCATGATATTCCGAACACCGTTGCACGGGCGGCTCAGCAGGCTGCCCTGCTGCATGTCGAGATGTTCTCACTGCATCTTTCGGGTGGAAGTGCGATGGTGCGGGCGGTTGCGGAAGTCATGGAGGAGATCTCGCTTCTTCGGCCTAAAATCATCGGCGTGAGCGTTCTGACCTCTTTTGACGATGTCCGTTGGGCGGAAGTGACCAAATCGCTGACCGGACATGCTGTTGATGCGGCTGAATCCGTTGCGGGATTGGTCGAACATGCAGTTTCCTGGGGCGCTGATGGGGTGGTCTGCTCATCTCTCGAGCTCCCCACTCTGCGATCACAGTTCCCCAGCCTTTACACGGTTGTTCCGGGTATCCGGCCGGAAGGAACCTCGCCCAATGATCAGGCGCGCATCATGACTCCTGCGCAGGCCCGGGCCGCGGGTGCGAACGCGATCGTGGTGGGAAGACCCATCACGGAGGCGAAAAGTCCGCGCCATATGGTCCAGCGCGTGCTGAAAGAGCTTTCCGAGGAAGCTGTTTCGGCTTAAGAAGAGCGAGTGAATCTCACCATTAGAAATCCCCATAGTGTGCTTGCGGCCCTTGAGCGCCGTGCGCAAGACGTTATTCAGATCTCTCTGCCGCGAGGCGGAGCCCAGAGAGCTGGTGAAGCCTGGGAAGAGGTCGTCCGAGTGGCGCGATCCAAGGGAATTACGGTTTCCGAGGGCGGAGCTAAAAAGGCCGGACCTGCGGGGCCTCCTTCAAAGCACGGAGTGGATGCGGGGCGTGAGGGCGCAGCGGAAGCGCTTGTTCGTGAACGGCAGGGGGTTCCTGTTGAGGAGCTTTTTGCCCAAGGCCGCGAGCGAAAAAATGGGAGAGGCCTGTGGCTGGCGCTTGATTCCCTGCAGGATCCGCATAACGTAGGTGCGATTTTCCGGACCGCCGCGTTCTTCGGAGTGGAGGGCATCCTTCTCACTCAGGAGCGTTCCGCGCCGTTGTCTTCGACTGTTTATGATGTAGCGTCTGGAGGCGTCGAGTACGTTCCTTTCACGCTGCAGACGAATCTTCAGAGGGGATTCGAAGTGGCTAAGGAAGCTGGACTTTGGTTGCTGGGGACATCCGAGCACGCGAACGATGACATTTCATCCGTGGCGCATGACCGACCTTGGTTGCTGGTGCTCGGGAATGAAGAAAAGGGAATGAGGCGCCTGACGGAAGAGGCCTGCGATGTGCTTTGCCGGGTTTCGCCGCAAGGGAAGGTGACCTCGTTGAATGTGTCGGTCGCGGCGGGTGTTTTGATTTCGGCTCTGTCTCGGCCCTGATGAGAAGGCGGCTGAAACAGAGCCTTTTTCTAAAGAGCTTTCAATCAGAACATATAGGCGACGCTCAGGCCGAGAAGACCTGAAAAAGCGCCGATGCCGAAGTCTGCTTCACCATCAAGCACCTGAATGGCGGGACCGCCGTCAAGATGGATGATGACGTTATCCGCACCGGGAAATCCGAGCTCGAGGCCCACGACACCCGCGACGCTCAGCAAAAAATCAGCGGAGGCGGAGGTGGTCGCGATGGTCCCGAGGGCCAATCCTGCCCCCACATGTACGGACGCACGATCTTTCCTGGCGACCACATGCTTGAAGGCCGAGCCGACGCTAAATTGGAACGGGCTGGTCGATGGTAAGGTCAGGTAGACGTGAAGTGCATTGTCCGTATTGAGTTCCAACACGCCCAAGAGGCTCGCTGAGCCCATTGTGAAGCCCTCCACAGAGGCGAGGCCAAAGCCAAGTCGCTTTGAATCACCGGCTTCGTTCGACATTTCAGACGTGGAGACTGGCGCGGCGCCGGCCTGTCGTGCGCGGGTTTTTGGGGCAGCCGAGGCTGCCGTAACGAAGAGTAGGGTCGACAACAGAATTGCGCCGGTTGTCACGGCATTGTTTTTACGCATTCAGAGAGATTTAGCCGGTTCCTAAGTCGTGTCAACTGCAGTTAATTCGCATTTCGGCCCGGCGTTCGGCTACGAGGGCTAATAAATCATGCCAATCCGCTATTATCCGTTGACTTTCGACTCAAACGATGGAATTTTCGCCAAACTAACGCTGGCAGATTTGTCGGTATGGGCTGGTTTGTCTTCGATTTCTGGAAAACCGGGTTTCGAGGGGAAATTGGGTTCGCATTCGGGCTGGAGTAGCTCAGTTGGTAGAGCAGCGGTTTTGTAAACCGCAGGTCGTGGGTTCGAGTCCCCTCTCCAGCTCCATACTTACCTGTTTGTCGCGTTGGTAGTTCACAAGTTTCGGCCTGGAGAGATACCCAAGTGGCCAAAGGGATCAGACTGTAAATCTGACGGCGTTAGCCTTCGAAGGTTCGAATCCTTCTCTCTCCACCATTTTTTTCGCTGCATGTTGGAAAAAATGGGTTAAAAGGCGGTCTCCAACGGAGATTCGCTTTTTTGCGGAATTGGTGTGCGGGAGTAGCTCAGTTGGCTAGAGCATCAGCCTTCCAAGCTGAGGGCCGCGGGTTCGAGTCCCGTCTCCCGCTCCAGTTTTTCCGGCTTTTTTAGCGGGTTTCTGGAGTGAGCGTTCGAAAAAACGGTGGTTCGTAGTTGGTAGTAAGTAGTGCAGTAAAAGTGCGTAGTAGAAGTAGTTAGTGTGTAGTCAGTGTAGTGAGTTCAGTTAGTTCAGTTAGTTCAGTAATGTAATGCTCTTGTAGCTCAGTTGGCTAGAGCACTCCCTTGGTAAGGGAGAGGTCTCGGGTTCGAATCCCGACAAGAGCTCCAGTTTATTAACCGGTCGTAGGTTCCGGAAAAACCTATCCAAACAACGGAGGCTTGAAAAACATGTCGAAAGAAAAATTTGAAAGGACAAAGCCCCATTGCAACATCGGCACGATTGGCCACGTTGACCATGGGAAAACAACTTTGACCGCAGCGATCACGACGGTTCTCGCGAAGAAAGGCCTGGCGCAGGCTCGCGGTTACGATCAGATCGATAATGCTCCTGAAGAAAAAGAGCGCGGCATCACGATCAATACGACTCACGTCGAGTATGCGACCGAGAAGCGCCACTATGCGCACGTCGATTGCCCCGGCCACGCTGACTATGTGAAAAACATGATCACCGGCGCTGCTCAGATGGACGGCGCGATCCTCGTGGTTTCCGCCGCTGACGGCCCGATGCCCCAGACCCGTGAGCACATCCTGCTTGCCCGTCAGGTCGGCGTTCCCGCCATCGTCGTGTTCATGAACAAGTGCGACATGGTTGACGATCCGGAGCTTCTCGAACTCGTCGAGATGGAAATCCGTGAATTGCTCACCAGCTACAAATTCCCTGGCGATCAGATTCCGATCGTCAAGGGGTCCGCTCTCAAAGCTGGCGAAGGCGATACAGGTGAGCTGGGTGAACAGGCTATCATGAAATTGATGGAAGCCTGCGATACCTATATTCCTCAGCCGAAACGTGAGAAGGACAAGCCCTTCTTGATGCCGGTTGAAGACGTATTCTCGATTTCCGGTCGTGGAACCGTGGTCACCGGCCGTGTTGAGCGTGGCGTGATCAAGGTCGGCGAAGAAGTCGAAATTATCGGTCTCCGCCCAACCACCAAGACGGTTGTGACCGGCGTTGAAATGTTCCGCAAGCTCCTCGATCAGGGTGAGGCTGGCGACAACATCGGTGCCCTCCTTCGCGGCACGAAGAAGGAAGAAGTTGAGCGCGGACAGGTTCTCGCTCACACCGGCTCTGTAACCCCGCACAAGAAGTTCAAGGGCCAGGCGTATATCTTGACGAAAGAAGAAGGCGGCCGTCATACGCCGTTCTTCAACGGATATCGTCCTCAGTTCTACTTCCGTACGACTGACGTGACCGGTGTTGTGACTCTTCCGACGAACGTCGAAATGGTCATGCCTGGCGACAATATCGCGATGGACGTTGAACTGATCACCCCGATCGCCATGGAAAAAGAGCTGCGCTTCGCCATTCGCGAAGGCGGCCGTACCGTCGGCGCCGGCGTGGTTTCCGAAATCATCGAGTAATCCGACCGCCATTGGCGGATGGAGGCTTCTCGGGGGAGGAGCGGGCAACTGCTCCTCCCCGTTTGGAAGTTTCCGGATGATCGAAAAGGGCGGCCTTGGCCCCTTTCTCCACCGAGAAGAAGTCAGGCGACTAATAGAAGTTAGTTTCTAAGAAGTAGTGTTTAAAGGAAGTGAATTCAATGCGCGTGATAGTGAGTCTCGATTGTACCGAGTGCAAACGTAAGAATTATTCGACTACCAAGAACAAGCAGAAGACGACCGACAAGCTCGAGTTCAAAAAATTCTGCAAATTCTGTCGGAAACATACGCCGCACAAAGAAGGCAAGTAATTTCGCAAGTAGGGCAGTAGCTCCAACGGCTAGAGCAGCGGATTCCAAATCCGCGGGTTGTGGGTTCGAATCCCTCCTGCCCTGCCATTTCACGG
This sequence comes from Bdellovibrionales bacterium GWB1_55_8, assembly GCA_001769835.1. Taxonomy (GTDB): domain Bacteria; phylum Bdellovibrionota; class UBA1018; order UBA1018; family UBA1018; genus GWB1-55-8. The sequence goes on along the minus strand of MEPR01000068.1, from coordinate 33,904 downwards.
GATAGGCGATATGGAAACACGATATCAAAAATGGGTCACAGTCAGTTACCTCGCGGCGGCCGTACTGGTCGGCTATGTCGTTTTCGCCCTGTCTCAGCGGCTTGCGGGTGTTTACGACTTGGAGACGCGCGTTCGCAATGTGGAGTTGATACTCCGCGGTGTCTCGGTTTTGTTGGCGGCGATTTTTTTCTTTGTTCTTTTACGGCATCAGAAAGCCAATACGTTCATGAACGAAGTGATGGTGGAGTTGTCGCGGGTTTCGTGGCCGACGCAAAAAGAAACCACGTCAGCAACCATGATCGTTTTGGTGATGGTGATCATATCCGGAGTCCTTTTGGGGTTCCTGGATTATCTGTGGACCGTTTTGTTGAAATGGGTCCTCTAAAAGGAGTGTCACGTGCCTGAAACTACTCAGCTACAGCAGAGCAGTGAAATGAACTGGTACGTTGTGCATACGTACTCGGGCTATGAGAATAAGGCCAAGCTTGCGCTCGAAGAGCGCATCAAAGCGGCAAAGAAAGAAGCTTTGTTTGGCGAAATCATTGTTCCTGAGGAAAACGTAGTCGAACTTGTGAAGGGCCAGAAGAAGACGACGAAACGTCGTTTTTTCCCAGGCTATATCCTGGTCAAGATGGTTCTTACCGACGAAACCTGGCACATCGTTAAAAATACTCCAAAAATTACAGGCTTTGTCGGCGACAAAGTTCGTCCGGTTCCTGTTCCGGAGAGCGATGTTCAGAAGATGACGAATCGGATCGCCGAGGGTCAGGTGAAGCCGCGGCCCAGGATCTCGTTCCAGGAAGGCGAAAGCGTCCGCGTGATCGACGGTCCGTTCTCGAACTTCAGTGGCGTTGTTGAAGATGTGAATCCGGATAAAGGTAAGGTCAAGGTGCTGGTAAGTATCTTTGGCCGTTCGACGCCGGTTGAACTCGATTTTATTCAGGTTGAAAAGATCTAACAGATCGTGTTAAGGGGTACCACTTATGGCAAAAAAGGTTGTTGGTCAGATTAAACTGCAGATTCCCGCAGGTCAGGCGAATCCTGCTCCTCCGGTTGGTCCGGCGCTCGGTCAACGTGGCGTCAATATCATGGAATTCTGCAAGGCGTTCAACGCCAAGACGCAGGATCAGAAAGGGATGATTATCCCCGTGATCATTACGGTCTATTCAGACCGTTCGTTCACGTTCATCACAAAAACGCCACCTGCATCGATTCTGCTCCTTAAAGCAGCTAAGATCGAAAAAGGTTCAGGCGAGCCGAACAAGAAAAAGGCCGGTAAAGTCACCAAGCAGCAGGTTAAAGAAATCGCGACATTGAAGATGCCCGACCTGAATGCAGCCACGGTGGAAGCAGCGATGCGGACCATCGAAGGCACGGCGCGAAGTGCCGGCATCACCGTCGAAGGATAAACTTTTTCAAACACAGGTGGGAGCTGTTTAGGCGGCGCTTGGACCACTGGAGGTAATACAAATGGCAGAGAAGAAGAAAAGGACCCATAGCGGTCGCCACGGAAAGAAATACGCTGCGGCAATGCAGAAGTTGGAGCTTGGGAAAAAGTACACGGTCGATGAGGCCTTTAAACTTTTGCCTGAAGTCGCTTACGCAAAGTTCGATGAAGCCGTGGACGTCGCCTTCAATCTGGGCGTGGATCCCAAGCACGCTGACCAGATGGTTCGCGGAGCCGTCGTCCTTCCTCACGGTATTGGCAAAACTGTTCGCGTTGCCGTTCTCGCAAAAGGTGAGAAAGCGAAAGAGGCCGAAGCCGCTGGCGCGGATTTCGTGGGCGCAGAAGACTTGATCGAGAAGATCTCAGGCGGCTGGTTCGACTTCGACAAGATGATCGCCACCCCCGACATGATGGTTGCCGTTTCCAAGATCGGTAAGATCCTCGGCCCCCGTGGCCTGATGCCGAACCCGAAGCTCGGCACGGTTACCTTTGAAGTGGCAAAAGCCGTGAAGGAACAGAAGCTCGGTAAGATGGAATATCGCACTGAGAAGACCGGGATCGTGCACGTCGCGATCGGTAAGAAGTCCTTCGGTCATCAGAAGCTCAAGGAGAATTTTCTCGCGCTTGCAGCTGTCCTGATCAAAGCGAAGCCGCCTACCAGCAAGGGAACATACATGAAGAATGTGACGCTCTCCTGCACGATGAGTCCCGGGATTTCGCTCGATCCCATGGATGTTTCCGGTACGGCAGTAGGCTGAGTTAATAACCAAAAGGTTTACCAAAGGTTAAAAAGATGAATCGCACAGATAAAGCCGAACTCGCTTCGGAACTGAAACAGAAATTCACAAAAGCCCAGGTCACGATCTTCGCGGATTACAAAGGTCTTTCCGCGACGCAGGCGGACAATCTCCGCAAAGTGATGCGTGGCGCGAACGCGGAAGTGAGAGTTTTGAAAAACAATGTCGCCCGGCTGGCCATGAAAGATGGCTCGTTCGGCGATGAAGCCAAGGCCCTGCTGGAGGATACCGTCGGACCGACGCTCGTCGCGTTTGCGTACGGCGATCCGGCCAGTGCAGCCAAGGTGATTCACAAATTTGCTCAGGACAATGAGGCGTTCACGCTCAAGGACAGTCTCATGGGGAAAAAGCGAATCGACGCTTCTGGTGTCGAAGAGCTTGCGAAACTTCCGAGCAAAGAAGTCATGATGGCCATGCTGCTTGGGACGATGAATGCCCCCATCACGAACTTCGTCGGCGTGCTTGCCGCTGTGCCTCGTAGTCTGGTCACAGTGCTGGCTGCCATCGAGAAGAAGAAGGAAAATCCCCAGGCGTGATGCGCTGCTTGGAGATCTGGAATCATTAACCATTTTACCGGCAATCAGGAAAGCTGCCGGCGATTGAATCAGCCCAAAATCATGACGATGGCGGGTGAAATAAAGAGGTAGAAAAAATGTCAGCAATCACCAAGGAAAACGTTATTTCCTTTATCGAAAACATGTCCGTTCTTGAACTCTCTCAGCTCGTGAAAGAGCTCGAGACCAAGTTCGGTGTTTCGGCCGCCGCCCCAATGGCAGTTGCTATGCCGGGCGCTGGAGCTGCTGCTCCGGCTGCTGAAGCCAAGACGGAATTCACCGTTGTTCTTGCCGCCGCCGGCGACAAGAAGATCAACGTGATCAAAGAAGTCCGCGCCATTACCGGCCTCGGATTGAAAGAAGCCAAAGACCTGGTTGAAGGCGCTCCGAAACCCTTGAAGGAAGGCGTCAGCAAGCAGGAAGCCGAAGACATCAAGAAGAAGCTTGAGGCTGAAGGAGCCAAGGTCGAGCTTAAGTGATCGTTTCTTGCTCGCTTTTTTTGATACCTCTGGTTCGTTATTTACCGTGCCGCACGCTAGGTAGCCCGAAACGGCGCCTTGCGTAGCGGTACGGGTATGTCCTATTTTGCCTGTCTGAGTGGCTTTGCCACTCGTGTATTGGACATCGCGCACGTGCGCAGTGTGCAATGCGCGAAAACCACTGTCTAAGGAGCAAGCATGGCCTCCCTTTTTTCGGAAAATCGCCGAATCCGTAAGGATTTCTCAAAGATCGCTTCGCCGGTGCAGATTCCGAATCTGATCGAGCTTCAACGAAAGTCTTACGATAAGTTCCTGCAAGCGGAAACCGAGCCCGCCAAGCGCGAGAGCACAGGCCTGCAGGCAGTGTTCAAGTCGGTTTTCCCGATTGAGGATTTCAATCGCACTGCGTCCTTGGAGTTCGAGAGTTATACGCTCGAGACTCCGAAGTACGATGTGGGAGAGTGCCGTCAGCGGGGAATGACCTTTGCCGCTCCTTTAAAGATCACCGTTCGTCTGGTGGTTTACGACGTGGATGAGGAGGCGGGCACCCGCAATATCCGCGATATTAAAGAACAAGAAGTCTACATGGGCGAAATTCCGCTCATGACGGAAGCGGGTTCTTTTATCATCAACGGAACAGAACGGGTTATCGTCAGCCAGCTGCATCGTTCGCCCGGCGTTATTTTTGACCATGACCAGGGCAAGAGTCACTCCAGCGGAAAGATTTTGTATTCCGCTCGCGTGATTCCTCATCGCGGTTCCTGGCTCGATTTCGAGTTCGACCACAAGGATCTTCTGTACGCCCGCATCGACCGCAAACGTAAGTTGCCGGCGACCATCGTTCTTCGCTCGATGGGCATGTCCACTTACGAGATCCTGAATTATTTCTATCGCATTGAACGCCTTCAGCTCGATAAAGACGGCAAGTACTACAAGCTTGTCGATCTGGAGATTCTTGCCGGCCAGCGCGCGGAAGATGACATCACCGATCCCAAATCCGGCGAAATCATCGTCAAGAAGAATCGGAAATTCACGAAGGCCATTATCAAGAAAATCGAAGAGGCCGGCATTAAGCGGCTCGAGATTCCTCAGGAGATGGTCATTGGTCGTATTGCGTCCGAAGATATCGTCGATGAAAAAACCGGCGAGGTTCTGCTCGAGTGCAACCAGGAAGTATCCGACGATAAGATCAAGGAACTTCGCGTCAAGGGCATCAAGGAAATTCCTGTCATCTACACGGATAACCTGACCTATGGACCGTTTGTTCGCGAGACCCTTCTGGCCGACAAGGTGTCGAGCCCCGAGGAGTCGTTGATCGAAATCTACAAGCGCATGCGGCCCGGTGATCCGCCGACCATCGAAGCAGCCAAGCAGCTCTTCGAAAACATGTTCTTCAATTCTGACCGGTATGACCTTTCACGGGTAGGACGCCTGAAGCTGAACTACAAGTTCCCGCACAATAACGTGCCGGCTGAAACGACCACTCTGACCAAGGAAGATATCCTTCAGACGTTGTTCTATCTTTGTGAGCTCAATAACGGCCGTGGAACCATCGATGATATCGATCACCTCGGTAATCGTCGTGTTCGCGCCGTCGGGGAACTTATCGAGAACCAGTATCGCATTGGTTTGGTTCGCATGGAGCGCGCGATCAAGGAACGCATGAGTATTCAGGAAATCGAAACCCTGATGCCTCATGATCTGATCAATCAGAAGCCCGTTTCAGCAGTGGTGAAAGAGTTCTTTGGATCCAGCCAGCTCTCACAGTTCATGGATCAGACGAACCCTCTCTCCGAAGTCACCCATAAGCGCCGGCTTTCTGCGCTTGGGCCGGGTGGTCTTACGCGTGAACGTGCCGGCTTCGAAGTCCGCGACGTTCATAACACGCACTATGGTCGTATTTGCCCGATTGAGACCCCTGAAGGTCCGAACATCGGTTTGATCGCCAGTCTCTCGACTTACGCTCGTGTGAACGAGTTCGGATTCATCGAGACTCCGTATCGCGTAATTCAGGGTCGGAAATTGGCTGATGAGATCAAGTTCTTCACGGCAACGGAAGAAGAAAACAAGATCATCGCCCAGGTTTCCGCGGATGCGCTGCGCTCCGGGAAATTTGCGACCGACCTTGTGGCCGCCCGACGTAAGGGTGACTTCGCTCTCGTGAACGCGGATGATGTTGAACTCATGGACGTTTCTCCGAACCAGCTCGTATCGATCGCTGCTTCGCTGATTCCTTTCCTTGAGCACGACGACGCCAACCGCGCGCTCATGGGTTCAAACATGCAACGCCAGGCCGTGCCGTTGATTCGTACTCATGCTCCGTTCATCGGAACGGGCATTGAGCGGATCGTGGCTCGCGATTCCGGCCAGATCATCGTCGCCAAGCACGACGGCGAGATCATCATGGTTGACGGGACCAAGATCGTGGTTCGTCGTACTCATAGCCGCACTGAAGAAGTTGGCTCTGATGTTGATATCTACAACCTTACGAAGTACCAGCGCTCCAATCAGAACACTTGCGTCACGCAGACTCCTGTCGTGAACGTCGGTGAGATGATCAAAGCTGGTGACATCCTTGCGGATGGGCCCGGAACGGACGCAGGCGAATTGGCTCTTGGTCAAAACGTGCTCATCGCGTTCATGCCTTGGGGCGGTTACAACTTCGAAGACTCGATCCTGATTTCCGAGCGGATCATCAAGGACGAAACATTCACTTCGATTCACATCGAAGAATTCGAGTGCGTCGCCCGCGACACGAAGCTTGGTAAAGAGGAAATCACTCGCGACATTCCGAACGTTGGCGAAGAGGCCCTGAAGGATCTCGATAACAGCGGCATCATTCGGATCGGCGCGGAAGTGAAGCCTGGCGATATTCTCGTGGGCAAGGTGACTCCAAAGGGTGAAACTCAGCTTTCGCCCGAAGAGAAGCTTCTTCGTGCGATCTTCGGCGAAAAGGCTGGCGACGTTCGCGATACTTCCCTGCGCGTCCCCTCGGGTGTTCAGGGTATCGTGATCAACGCACAGGTCTTTGCTCGCGAAGGTACTGAACCAGACGAGCGCACCAAAACGATCCTTGAAGAGCAGATCGCCAAAATCCGTCGAGATGAAAAAATCGAGACGGATGCGATTCGGCAATCAGCCTTCAACAAGATCGCGAGCGTTCTCGAAGGAGCGAGCACCACGGGTAAGCTGCTTTCCGAAGACGGCTCTGAGGAGCTGCTAAAGAAAGGCCAGAAGTTGGATCGCGTCATTCTGGGTGCGATTCCCTTTGATCTCCTTGGATTCATCCCGGTGAAGGATGAAATTGAGCAGGATGTCACTACGGTGATGAAGACTGCCAAGGAAAAAATCGAAGCAGTTCGTTACGTCTTCAAAGAGAAGATGGATAAGCTGAAGCGTGGTGATGAGCTGGCTCCTGGCGTGATCAAAATGGTCAAAGTCCAGATCGCTATCAAGCGGAAGCTCCAGGTCGGCGATAAGATGGCCGGCCGCCATGGAAACAAGGGTGTTATCAGCCGGATTCTGCCAGTTGAAAACATGCCGTTCCTTGCGGACGGAACTCCTGTGGACATGGTTCTGAATCCGCTGGGCGTGCCGTCTCGTATGAACATCGGGCAGTTGCTCGAAGTGACCCTGGGCTGGGCCGCTTACGGCGTGGGCCAGAAGATCAACGAGTATCTGCAGAATTTCGACAGCCAGAAGCTGCGAAAAGTCCTGAAAGACACTTACGCGTCACCAGAGGTCGACAAATACATGGATAAGGCGTCCGACGAAGAGATCAAGCGCATGGCGCAACATCTTAAGTCAGGCGTTCATGTGGCGACCCCGGTGTTCGACGGTGCGAGCGAGAAAGATATCGAGAAGATGTTGAATCTCGCGAATCTCCCGCTTCGCGGTCAGACAACGTTGTACGACGGAGTCACCGGTGAGCCCTTCGCGGAAGATGTCACTGTCGGCGTAATGTACATGCTGAAGTTGCATCACCTGGTCGAAGAGAAGATCCATGCACGCAGTATCGGTCCGTACAGCTTGGTTACTCAGCAGCCGCTGGGTGGTAAGGCGCAATTCGGTGGTCAGCGTTTGGGAGAAATGGAAGTTTGGGCGCTCGAGGCATACGGCGCTTCATACGCACTCCAGGAATTCCTGACCGTTAAGTCAGACGACGTCACCGGTCGTAATCGAATGTACGAAGCCATCGTCAAAGGCGAGCACCTGCTTGAGGCCGGTCTCCCCGAATCCTTCAACGTTCTCGTGAAAGAACTCCAGAGCTTGGCGCTCAATGTGGAGTTGATCGAGGAAGAGGAAAAGGACTTGAAAGGCGAGCTGCTCTGATTGTCTTGGTGGCCCCCATCGGAGGGGCCACCGAATTTTTCAGCAAGTTTCAGTTTCAGATAGTTTGATTTAAAAATGGCCCCGAACCGGGGCCGGAACGAGGGCGAAAGATGAAAGACCTTCTCAATTTTTTCGATAAGCCAAAAGATCCGTTGAGCTTCACGGGAATCCGCATTTCGCTGGCATCCCCGGAGAAGATCCGCGAATGGTCTTTCGGCGAAGTCAAAAAGCCGGAAACAATCAATTACCGCACGTTCAAGCCTGAAAGGGACGGCTTGTTCTGCGCAAAGATTTTCGGGCCAGTGAAGGATTACGAGTGTAATTGCGGCAAGTACAAGCGCATGAAACACCGCGGAGTTGTCTGCGAAAAGTGCGGCGTTGAAGTCATTCAGTCGAAGGTTCGTCGTGAGCGTCTTGGCCACATCGAGCTTGCCACGCCCGTGGCTCATATCTGGTTCCTGCGCTCTCTTCCGTCTCGTATCGGCGCGCTTCTGGATATCACGCTGAAGGATCTGGAAAAGGTCCTTTACTGCGAAGCATACGTGGTCCTCGATCCCGGAAATAGCGGACTCGAAGAGCACAGCGTCGTCAGTGAAGAGAAATACTCTCAGCTGGTTAAAGAAGGGATGACCTTCACCGCTGTCATGGGTGGCGAAGCTATTCGCGACATGCTGAAAAAGGTTGATATCGAAGTGGCTTCGCGTCAGCTCCGCCGCGAGTTGAAACAGACTACGTCCGAAGCTCAGCGCACGAAGCTCTCGAAGCGTCTGAAGGTCGTCGAAGCGTTCAAATCCAGTGGCACGAACAAGCCTGAGTGGATGATGCTGGAAGTGATTCCGGTTATCCCGCCGGAGCTGCGTCCTTTGGTTCCGCTCGATGGTGGTCGTTTTGCCACCTCCGATCTGAACGACCTCTATCGGCGCGTGATCAATCGCAATAACCGGTTGAAGCGCCTGATGGAGCTCAATGCTCCTGAGATCATTATTCGCAACGAAAAGCGCATGCTCCAGGAATCCGTGGATGCACTCTTCGATAACGGTCGTCGTGGGAAGACCTTCACGGGTCCGAACAAGCGTCCGTTGCGTTCACTTTCCGATATGCTGAAAGGCAAGCAAGGTCGCTTCCGTCAGAACCTGCTCGGCAAACGCGTCGACTATTCCGGTCGTTCCGTGATCGTGGTCGGCCCCGAGTTGAAGCTGCATCAATGCGGTCTTCCGAAGGTGATGGCGCTCGAACTCTTCAAGCCCTTCATTTACAACAAGCTGTCTGAGTACGGCTATGTGACCACGATTAAGTCGGCCAAGAAGATGGTCGAAAAGCAACGCCAGGAAGTCTGGGACATCCTGGAAGAGGTGGTTAAAGAACATCCGGTCATGCTGAATCGCGCTCCGACCCTCCATCGTTTGGGTATTCAGGCGTTCGAGCCGGTCCTGATCGAAGGAAAGGCCATTCAGCTTCATCCGCTCGTTTGCGCGGCGTTCAACGCCGACTTCGACGGTGACCAGATGGCAGTTCACGTGCCACTCTCGATCGAAGCTCAGATCGAAGCTCGCGTGTTGATGATGTCGACGAACAACATCCTGTCGCCAGCGCACGGCAAGCCGATCATCGTTCCCAGTCAGGACATTGTTCTTGGGCTCTATTACATGACCCGTGAACGTCCTTTCTCCAAGGGCGAAGGCAAGATGTTCTCGAATCCGATCGAGGTCCATTACGCCTATGACGCGGGGATCGTCAAGCTGCAGTCTAAGATCAAATGCCGCATCAATGGCAAGGTTTGGGATACAACTGTCGGCCGGGCGCTTCTCTCCGAGATCGTGCCAGTTGAGATTCCTTTCTCCGTTTACAACAAAGTACTCGGCAAGAAGGATTTGGCTGAACTGATCGACGTTTGTTATCGCCTTACTGGTAACAAGAAAACCGTTCTTCTTGCAGACCATCTGATGCAGACCGGCTTCCGCGAGGCCATGCGTGCAGGTATCTCAATCTCCATTCACGACATGCAGATGCCCAACGAGAAAAAAGAACTTCTCGATAAGGCGTATCAGCAAGTGCACGAGATCGAGAATCAGTACATCGAAGGTCTCATCACGGATGGCGAGCGCTACAACAAAGTCATCGATATTTGGGCGCAAACCTCTGAGCAGATCGCAAGCGCGATGATGAAACAGCTCTCGTCACAGACGTTCCAGGCCCCGGTCGCATGGAAAGGCAAGGAACGGCAGCTTACCGGCCCGGCCTTCAACTCCATCTTCATGATGGCCGATTCCGGAGCTCGAGGCAGTAACGCTCAGATTCGTCAGTTAGCGGGTATGCGCGGTCTGATGGCCAAGCCCTCAGGCGAAATCATCGAAACCCCGATCGTCGCGAATTTCCGCGAAGGTCTGACGGTTCTGCAGTATTTCGTTTCGACTCACGGTGCTCGTAAAGGCTTGGCCGATACCGCATTGAAGACTGCGAACTCAGGATACCTGACCCGTCGTCTGGTTGACGTCTCTCAGGACGTCATCGTGACTGAACCGGATTGCGGTACCCTGGATGGTTTGTATGTCGGTGCATTGATCGAAGGCGGCGAAATCATCGAGCGTATGGGTGACCGTATTCTCGGTCGCGTGGCCCTGGACGACGTGATTGATCCGGTTACGAATGAGACACTCGTCGCTGCTAATACCGAAATCGACGAAGACCTCATGAAGAAGATCGATGATGCCGGTATTGACCGCGTTCGGATCCGCTCGGTGCTGACCTGTCAGTCCAAGAAGGGTATTTGCGGCCTCTGTTATGGCCGTGACCTCTCTCGGGGACGCATGGTGAATATCGGTGAAGCTGTCGGCGTAATCGCCGCGCAGTCCATCGGTGAACCCGGCACCCAGCTGACGATGCGTACGTTCCACATCGGTGGTACGGCCTCTCGTCGTGCTGAGCAGTCCAGCTTGGAAGCCAAGACGAAAGGAACGGTGAGGTTCCACAACGTCGTCACGGTGACGAATAAAGAAGGCTACCTGACGGTCATGAACCGAAACGGTGAGATCGCGATCATCGACGCCAATAACCGCGAACGTGAGAAATATCCGATCGTTTACGGCGCCAAATTGGTGGTCAAAGACGGTGAAGGAGTCGAAAAAGGCAAGCTGATGGCTGAGTGGGATCCTTATTCCACGCCGATCGTGACGGAAGCCTCCGGTGTCATTCAGTTCGAAGACATTGAAGAAGGCGTTACGATGCAGGAGCAGTTCGACAGCGTGACCGGCCTTTCGCACAAGGTGATCATCGAGTCCAAGGCTACTGATAAGCGGCCGAAGCTCCTTATTACCGATGGTAAAGGCAATGTCCTCAAGATCGAAGGTAGTAACCGCGTGGCTCGTTATATGCTGCCCGTCGGAGCCAACCTCGTTGTTTTGGACGGTGACCAGATCAAAGCCGGTGACACGATTGCGAAAATCCATCGTGAAACGACGAAGACTAAGGACATCACGGGCGGTCTGCCCCGCGTGGCCGAACTCTTCGAAGCACGTAAGCCGAAAGACGCGGCTGTTATTACTGAAATCGACGGTATCGTCAGCTTCGGTAAAGACACCAAGGGCAAACGCAAGGTCGTCGTGACCCCGGAAACGGGCGAAGCGAAAGAGTACCTGATCGGTAAAGGTCGCCACCTCGCGGTGAACGAAGGTGATTACGTAAAAGCCGGTGAGCCGCTGATGGATGGTCCGATCAATCCGCACGACATTCTGCGGGTTCTCGGTGAGAAAGCCCTCGCCAAGTACCTCGTGGACGAAGTGCAGGAAGTCTATCGGTTGCAGGGCGTTAAGATCAACGACAAGCACATCGAGACAATCGTCCGCCAGATGCTCCGCAAGGTTAAAATCCGGGATGTGGGTGATACCACGTTCCTCCCAGGCGAGCAGGGTGAGAAGGCATCGTTCGAGTTGGAGAACCAACGAGTCATTCAGACCGGTGGCGCTCCGGCGACGGCGGAACCTTTGCTCCTCGGTATCACGAAGGCCTCGCTCAGTACTGAGAGCTTCATTTCGGCAGCTTCGTTCCAGGAAACCACGAAGGTGTTGACCGAAGCCAGTATCGCGGGCCGTGTGGATTATCTCCGTGGCTTGAAGGAAAACGTGATCATGGGTCGTCTGATCCCGGCAGGTACCGGTATTACGAAGTACAAGTACCTCCAGATCCAGGTTTCTGAGGAAGCAGAGATGGAAAAAGAAGCGATGAACGAGCCGGCTTCTTTGTCTGCCACCTGATCTGACTTATTAAATTCGAGGCCATCGCGGCTGTAGCAGTCGCGGTGGCCTTTTAGTTTCCGGTCGATTCTTGAGATGGGCGCTTAGCTCAGCGGTAGAGCAGGGTCTTTACACGGCCAAGGTCGCAGGTTCAATCCCTGCAGCGCCCACCATTCAAGCCTTTAAATGAACTTAGAACAGAAAATTTTTTATTGGTAAAAACGAGGGGGAAGCAAACGCTTCCCCCTTTTTTATTTGTTCCGTCCCCACAAAATAGAGCAATTCACACCCGTCCTTGGTGATCAGGACCTTGTGGATCAGGGCTTGGGCGATCCTTCGTTTGACCTCCGGGGAGACTGACTCCAGCTGCGTCTTCAGACGCTCCAGTAATCATCCTGCCAAACGCGGTCCTCCAGCTTTCGTGCAGGAATCCGGAATGGATTGCAGCGATCGCCCCATAACGCCTGTTTTTGATCTCCGGCCGAATAGCTCCGATAAACCAAATCGCCAGACCATCTCATTGTGATAGAGGCGATGCGTTGTTTTCGAGTTCTAACGGGGCCCTCGAGCCACTACGAATTTACAGGATGTGTCTTCGTAGGATGACAGATTCCTGTATGTTCTGGGCGGCGAGAGGCACAACTAAGACAGAATGATTCCGGCCAAAGCTCGGATAATGGCCATTCCCTTGATATGCAGCCCAGTGGGCCATGTCTTGGAGCTGAAACTAGTGCTTTGAGCTGAGTCATTCGGATAACCAAAGTCCAATTCTGGATATCTCGGCAAATCCGGCAACAAGTCTCAATTCAAAAAGCTGGACGCTATTTTCCAACCTCAAAGAGATCAATCGCCATACTGTATACAGCTTCGTCTCCGGATTCTTTGAGTACGGTCTCGGTCCGTTGAATGCTGTCCAAGAGGATGGCCTTGATACGTTCGGAGTCCTTACGGGAAATGCTGAGAACGAGCGAGTAATGTAATTCGTCCCCTCTCGGATCAGCGAGCTTTTCGAGAGTGCGCAATCTCCAGTTCGTGTGATGGCGACCTACGAGTGGCGAGGCCGAATCAATATGCATTCGCACAGGCCCCGAACGGTATCCCCGGTGGTCGTTGTCGGCGAGACCGTTGGAGACGAAGAATTCCAGAATCCTTTTTGTCCGTTCGGGCGAAATGTCGAGATATGACGAAATCGCCTGAACCGTGTTGAGGCGCGGATTGAGCAGGCACATGTGCACTGCCGTATAAGTCCAATGACTGTAATATTCCAGCTGCTGTTGAAGCGCCATGCTCTGCTGGGCCTTTACTCGTTCACGGATTTCCATGCGCGTCTTGAGAATGGAATCGATCTTTTGGCGATAGAAGGCGCGAAGTTTTGTGGAGCCCGCTTTCGTCAATGAATGCAGAAGTAGGAGGAACTCCATCTCGTCAGGCGTGAGTTTCAGGAATTCGCCCGTACTGAAGGCGTGCTCTGAGCTGAAGTGGGCCCGCTTGTTGAGCACCAGCGACACGAAACTGAGTTCGCAGCGAAGGTGCTCAGCAAGACTGGAACGACCTCCGCGCCCGGGACCCTTTGTGGGAAACTCGGCTGTGAGAAAATCGCGATAATCGGAGTGTTCAAATAAATCTATCTTATCCATCGCTTAATAGTGATATTATATTTGATTAAATATTTAGTTGCATCTTTAAACATAAACGAAAGGATAAATGACGCACTGTGTTGTATTTTCAGGTCATCTCAAACTCGGTGTTTGAGAAAGACGACTGCCTGGGCAGTCCAGACGCTGAAAATAAGGAGTGACCTATGTTGAAGTGGAAGCAGAATGAAAGTTTCAAAAAGTGGATCGTGGTGGGAAGCGTGCTTGCTTCCTCGGGCTTTGGGCTGGCGGGGAGCCTAGTGCCGCGCCAGGCGATGGCGCTCGATATCCTCACGGCACCGATCCAGGTCTTCACCCAGCCTTGTTACAACTACTTGCGGTACAGGGTTGCAAACGCGTTTTGCTACACACAGAAGCACAATTATGCGTTTTCGCACGACGATCTTCATGGAGGATTCGAAGACATGGGCCTCCTGGTGTACCTGGCCGGGTTGCCGTTCATGATCCTGGACGAAAAGACGAATACCTCGGTCCTGGACTCGGAAGCCCTCAAAGCCCAGGGCTATACGGAAAGCGAAATTCTCGCATACAAGTCTGATCTCGAACTCGTGGACCGCGAGTCCGAACTGAGACAGGTGAACTCCGAAGAGAAGGCGATCCGGTTACTGACGGAGTTGAAAGCGAATGCACAGCTCGCTCAGATCACAATCGAGATCATGGGTATCTAGAGATGCGCATCGCATTGGGGTTGCTGGTGGCACTGTGCTCTTTCTCCGCCTTTGGCGGAGAAAGAGTCTGCATCCTCTCGATCTTCGCGAATGATTCGAAGGAAAGCGCGAAGGTCGAGAAGGCGTTTCGAAAATATCCTGAAATTGAGGTATTTCAGGCGCCACGTTTTGAGGAAATCAGGGCTTGTTTCAACGGTGAATATGATGAGGTACTGTGGGTTTCTCACGGCACGGTAACGGGCGTGACCACCCCATACTTCACCCCCGTATTCGTGGATGGCGACACGGGTAAGAAATCCCTGCTTTATCCCAGGTTCTTCGAGGCCATCGCCCGCGGGCTTCCGGAGCGTCCGATCACGCTTAGGGTGGCCTCGTGCGGAGCAGATGACGATCGACTGCAAAACACCATGACACCCCTCTTTGAGGCGATACGGTCCAGAGGGGGAACGGTTGAGTTCGCCCCCCGGCTGCGGTTGGCTTCGTGGCTCTCCGGCAAGTCCATGACAAACCTCAGCCGCTCCTGGCTTCAGCGGAGCGCGAAGGGGCACTGACTACTGGCTCGTACACGACACGGTCATGAAGTAATCGTCGAAGACCACGTTCTTTACCGTCGTTCCGGTGTAAAACTCGTCGCCAAAGGGATCGACCAGTATGGTTTCGTTGAAAAGTGTCTTTTGTTCGCCGTAGAGCCAGAGGAAGGACGACTTGTCATTGCGCTCGGAATCGACGATTTTGAGCCGGAGATAACCTTCAGAGCCAATGACCCAAAGCGCTTTTACGTCCCGCTTCTTGTTGAGATTGAAAAGTTTGGCGCCGCCCCCCGAGGCCCCTGTGAACGTCAACACGGCAGAGGTCGAACCTAGGGGTTCGCCGGGTATGGGCTTACCGGAGAGGGTCTTCTTGAGTTTGTATACTGAAATACTGCAGATATTGGTTTCGTTTTCCCGGAATTTCCAGCTGTGTTTGCGAAACTGGTCGTACTTCGAAGTCTTGTGGTAGTCTCCTGTCGTTTCGATCCCTTCGAGCACGCAAAGCTCGTGATGCAAAAACTTCTCGCGCTCTATGGCATTTTCGATCTGTTTCCATCCATCACGGTTGAGGAGCGAAATAGGAACCCCGTCATGCTTGAAACTGTAGCCCGTGCTCTCCTGGATTACTCCCGAAGAAGTTTTCACGGAAAGTGGCTGCGATACCATCAGGATCTTCAGTTTTTCGGCGGCATTCAGCAGCTTTTTTTTCTCCTCGGGCGTGTAGATCTGCGGACCTGCCTGCGAGATGGCCTTCTGCAGTGCGGTGAGCGAATGCGTGGCTGCTTCGAGGCCGTCCTTGTCTCCTCCGCCGCTGGTGCCGCCCCCGTCGGCAAGCAGGATCTTGCCAGAAAGTTCCTCGAGAGAAGTAATGATTGCGGCGGATAGTGTGGCTGTGGTTGCGGCTGCGACCGCGCAATCGGGGCAAGTCTGATTGGATGCCTTGGCTTTGGCGCAATCTTCCGGTTTTGCGGTTTTGATGAACTGGCCGCCCCTTGTGTAAGCGGCACAGGTATCTGGCCCTTCTTTGAGGGGTTCATATTTTACGCCGAGATCCGCCATGCAACCCGAGACAGGTACCTGGCGTTCGGAACTTGGCGGGCCGACAAGAATTTCGGTACAAGTAGCGAAAGTTTTGCCTTCTTTCGCCTGGATTCCCCAAAAATGTAATATGGCCACCGGATTGGGCGGGTCTTTTTTGGGGGTTGCGTCTGCCGAGGCGAGACTTGCCGCGATCGGCAGCAGTAGCGGCGCCAGGTTTCTCAGTCGAAGGGCTTTGGAAATCCTTGGTGCAGGCATGCGCGCTCCTCAGCAAGCTTATCGGAAACTATTAGTGTTTCTTTAAGAGTGTGCAGCCGGAGCGCCACTCCACTGACAGGGCCTGTCCAAAAATTTTACACTCGCTTTGACCTGTCACTAGATGCGCGATGCGGGGATTCGAGGGCAGGAGAGGCATATCGCTTGTTCTAGATGTCTGGGGCGGGAGTCACGGCAACGCCTATGCCGCGAAAAACTCCCTGGCCAACAACACCAGATCTCCCTGGGTTCTTGTTTTTATAGGCAGGCAAGCAGCGAATCTTAGGATCGCGCTACCCCGAGCGTGTATAGCCCTCGGCCGTTTTGCGCGACTCGCGTGAGACTCAGCCCGCCGTTTTTGTCACCGCAAAAGCTGGATGAAATTCGACAACCCCCTGAGGGAGCCCGCACTGAAATGCCAACACCATGAAATTTTCGGGCGGGACACCGGGGTATTTCAGACAGTCGCGGTTTTCGAAACCAAATCGGTGGTAGTAAAGA
>MEPR01000068.1:13446-17306 GCA_001769835.1 Bdellovibrionales bacterium GWB1_55_8 | reverse complement strand
TGGTATTCGGGCGCCACCGAAACCGGACCCATGCCGTACCAGCACTGGCTTCCGTCTGAAATCGTTACGGGCGAAAAGGCAATATGCTCTTTGATCTGATGGTCAATCTCCGCGACCAGTGAGAGGGTCAAAGCATGGGCGGCCCGCAAGGCGTGAATGATGTACTCTTCGGTCTGCTGGCTATAAGGATGGTTCTCGAAGGCTGCTCGCGTAACTGCGGAGATCGCGTCCAAATCGTGGGCTTTTTCTATTCGAATAATCATACCTACCTATCGCACGAGTCAGCTTCGATTACCAAGAGCCGACAGAGATGCGGTGCGCGTGGCGTTGACGCGCAATCTGGGCACTTCTACTGCGCATAGAAGGTAAGTGAGGGAACAGAGGTTCGAGAATCAGCGCTAGTGGCGCCCTACCGAATTTTTAAAATAACGAATACCGCGGGTTGTCAGCGCCACGCTAGCGGGATTGAACCTGGGCTGGGCATTATTGGATAAGTGCTGTGGCTATGCTGGCGTGTTGTTTTGAAATAAACTCGTTCTGACGCAAAAAATCCTGAGCTACAATTGCCTTATGCATTCGATTAAACTGATACTGGCACTCTCGTTTTTTGGAATCTTATCTTCGTCCGCCTGGTCGGCAGACCCCAAGCACTCTGAAAGCGCCCACACTCAAGTCATTCTTACTCAATTGAAGCCGGATCATTACCTGATTACGGTAAAGCCATCGAAAGCTGGCGAAACCGCGGGTCTTCAAGCTTTCACGACTCTTCGCTATATTGAAGCTTGCTCGAAGGCAAAATTTAAATTTGCTAAACTAACGAAATTTTCCACTGAGCCAAAGATCAACGGGAAACCCAATGTGACTGCAAGTCTGATTGCGGCGGAGTTCCATTGCGTAACAGGAACGGATGCAGAGATGGCTGAACAGATCCGTTTGGCAAAGACCTTGTGCGCGCGCCATGGTGATTCCGAAACTAAAGATGTGTGCAAAAAGCTGAGAGACAGTAAGGCAATCTAAATTGGAGCCTTTTCCTTCAATCGAAAACTTTACTGAGGAACTGCAGGTTCGAAAATCAAGTATGCGCGCCCCGCCATTTGGCAGCATAAAAAGAGCATCTGGAACGCAGTACCATCCTTGGGTCAACTCGGCGAGGACAAGACCTTTGGTGAGAGGTATGTCACTTCAACAAAGGACCATACCTTGGAACCAAATCGATCAATACCTTCTCGTTCCCTTAAACTTGCTGAACAGGCTAAACTCAACGGCACTCCCTACGTTGGGGCGCTGCTTGAGTAATGGTGAGCGCCGTTTCCTAGCGCCTCGGAGGCGGAGGCCCGCCTGGCGGGAAGCCACCGGACTGCTGCGGTGGTTGAAGACTCAGATTTTCGCTTTCTGCCCAATTCATAATCTCTTCAGGGGTGATCACCCGATCTCGATCTTTATCGAGCATTTGGAATACGTCCTGAGGACCTGCGAAATCCTTTTGAGAAATATAGCCGCCACGCCCGCCGACATCGGAGCGACCAATGATGTGCAGAATTCTCAATTGCTCACGGGTTGGTCCTGAAGGTCTGCTTCTGGTAAAATAAATCACAGTGAAAACGGCCAGAAGGAGCGCGATTCCGCTGGCACTCAGGATGAGCGGGATCGAGTTTCTTTTTTGCGGTTTGTACGAAGTGAGCTGCGTTATTTCAGCGTTATCGCCGCTCGCCACCCTCTCGACCAGATTCAAGAGTCGTGTGGGAAGCTGGGAGAGTTTCTGTTTTTCAAGCGGTACGCTATAGACCTTGATGGGGCGGGAGATCCCTTTGAACTCACGCTCGCCTATGAATTCCGCCACAATCTCCTGCTGATTGACCAGCAACCAGGTGGATTCACTGATGCTGATTCCACCTTGTGACAATTCCGGAAGTTTTTCCATTCGCGCAGCGAGATTGACTGCTTCACCATAAATGTCGCCCTTCGTCAGCGCAACGTCTCCTGAAGAAACGACAGCGCGTATCGTGAGCCTGCTGTCCTCCTTCATTTGCTGCTTATTGAATTCCTTTACGAGAACTTGTATCGCGATCGCACACACGGTCGCATCTGTCGCGCTGTCAAAGTAGCAAAGAAACGAATCGCCCATGCTCTTGACAATTGTCCCACGGTAAAACTCAATCACCGGGGCGAGAAGATTGGTATGGGTCTTAACCAACGCAACCAGATCCGTGCGCGAGGAAGAGGCGCTCTTCTGAGAATAGCCCTTGAGATCGGTAATCATGATTGACAGGTTCTTGGATTCCATACTCGTTCATCATAAATGCGAGCATCTGAAACCTGAAGCAATTTCACTGAGTAAGAGCGCTGAATGCCTGTGGTATTCTTGACTTCTGAGCTGAAGTCATCTGGAGGAATGTCCGTGGAGATTTTCGTCGAGCTGATTGTTCAAATCCTGATTGAGTTCATCGGACAGATTGTGTTCGAGTTTTTGATTGAATTCGGAGTGCGAGGTTTCGTGCGCCGTCGACCTCAAAGGAAGTGGAACCCGGTCGTGACTTTTATCGGGTATGCATTGCTAGCCGCCGCTGGCGGGTGGTTGAGTCTTCTTGTTTTTCCGGAACATTTTATTAAGGAAGCGCCTTTAAGGACGGCAAACCTCATCTTCACTCCGGTTTTTCTTGGGCTCCTGATGAGCCTGAGAGGCAAGTTGTTGATCAAGCGAGGACGATTTGCTCTTCGGCTTGATTCATTTGTTTTCGGCTACGGGTTTGCTGTGACCTTCGCGTTGGTCCGGTTGTGGTTTTCGAAATGATTACTGAGCATCCGGGCGCCTCATGACATAGCTTTGCCAGCCTTGAATAAGAGATGCTTCTGACACCCCAATGGCATCCAGTAGTTCTTCCTTCGTCGTCTTCGACAGCATCTGTACAATTACGTCGCGGCCAAAGGTCTTATCGATATATTCGATCAGGCTGCCTGATAGCGAATAGCTGTTCTTCTTGGTGGCCCCCCAGAAATCGCCGAGTCCCTTCGGGCGAGCATCTGAGTTCGCGATGTTCTTTAGGCTTGTCCAATTTCTTGCAGTGAGTTGTTTGGAGGCATGAACGGCAAGGCCTTCGATAAACCAGGTTCGGCCCTTCATATTCCAAAGCTTATTTGGGTTGAGCTGGGCGTGGTAAACGTGAACAAGTTCATGATTAATCGTATTTTGGATGCTTTCCCGGTCCGGATTATTCGCACATGCTTCGGTCAGCCAGATCCGCGGCGAAAGTATATAAAGCAGCTCAGCCGTTGCGCTGGCGATCATCCAGCAATTGGCGCTTGCAACAGGCCTTTCGACTGTTCTGCTCCAAAAGTCATCCATCTCGGCGCGACTGGAAAAAATTCTGACCTTATAGGATTTCGGAAAAGGTGATCCGAAAAACTCCGTGACGGCGTGCTCGCCTGCGACGACCTGCTGCAGCAGGTCTGAAATCAGTCTCTCATCGGGATGCTGGTACTCGATGGTTATCCCATTTTTGCTCAGGGCCTGCCATGGGACGTTTTCGGGATTGGCGACAGAGTTCACTGTCATTCGTGAAGACGCACACCCTGCCAAACAAAGTAGAAAGAGGATTACAGCTAATTTCTTTTTCATTGCCATTATTGGTATTGGATTGAGCGGGCTGAGACAAGGCCAAGCGAGGCGACGGATTTCGTTGATGCTTAAAAAGCTCTCCCTGACCATGCGAAGCCGCCCGGAGCGGGGATGTTTCGGTAGATGTCGACACCCTTTGGGCCTCCGGAAATTTTGATCGATCCCTCAACTCGGTCACCGGCGGCCAACTTGATTTGAACCCTTCCTGAGTAGGTATTGATCGCCCCAGCGGTTAACGATGACA
>MEPR01000068.1:4885-13420 GCA_001769835.1 Bdellovibrionales bacterium GWB1_55_8 | reverse complement strand
CTTGATTTGAACCCTTCCTGAGTAGGTATTGATCGCCCCAGCGGTTAACGATGACACTGTTTGTTTATAGGCCAAGTAGCGCACCGGAGATTCGTCCTTGTTGACGATGACGGCAACCTCTACGTCCGTTTCCGTTCCGGCAAAGCCAGTGCATGGCCACTGGACGCAAAACTCGTAGAAACCAGAATACGGGGCGGTGAAAACTCCTGCGCCCGGATCAGCTGGTACCGAGTTAAGATGGTCACCATTGTTGTAGCTGGTGGTGAACGATGCAGAACTCAAGAAGTCGTTTGTCGTGTACTCGGTGCCGTCGCCCGTTACGTTGGTCATGGAAGTGGCATGAGTGGCTGCATAGGCATGAAAAGAGGGAAGCACGTGGGTCGCCGAAACACAGTACCCATTCCATCGGATAGAAGAGGCAGAGCCATCAATCCTTAACTTTTTGGCATCGGTGTTAAAACAAGTCGTGTCTAGTGAGAGGCTGTTAATTTCGACGTTCTTGCCATTGGCAAGGACATCCACGCCGATGATGTCGTATCCCGGATGCGTATACGCCTGGACTCTAAACCCGCTAATTTCTCCGCCGTCCGCATTTGTGCCACCGATTTTGATCACGCTCTGAGCAGAGACTCCTGCATGGGTATAGGGCGCGCATACTCCGCCGAGAACCGTGAATCCGAAGCACCAGTCGATGTTTATCTCAAACCAATAATTTGCCTCGAATTCGCAATTCAAAATGGTCAGGCCGCGGTTGACCGCTGTTGTCGCCGCACGAGCCGCGATAAAGCCTCCCGTAGTGGCGCCAGATTTGCCGTTACTCGCGAAGGTGCATCCGTCAAGAGTGAGTCCGGCAAAAGAGATCCGCATTCCGCCGTATGCGCAAAACCGAATGTCACAGTTGCGAAATGTCAGTTTCGAAGTGCGGTTCGATCCTGCAAAAACCCCATAGCCCTTGCTGCGCATGATCGTGATTTTTTCATAGGTACCACCGAAAGTAGTGTCAGCATCGTCTTTGCCCGGGGTTGTCACGCCGGCAATGTAGATGGCGGCATCTGACATGTCCCCCGCGATATTCCAAATGGCGATGTTTCTGAAATCAAAGTAGACGTTTGCTCTCTGCCTGATCCCCCTACCCGCGATGTCGCTTCCATCCAGTGTAAAGCCTGCGAGCTTGTTGCCCATCTGGGCTTGCGGCTGCGTGTTTACATCAACGCCGTTCGGGTTGCCGTCCAAGTTGATCATTGCGGCTGAACCGCCGGGGAATGAGGGTAAAGCTTTCAGGGTTGTTTTGCTTTCACCTTGGCCTCGGATCGTGATCCCATTATTGAATATAGCTGGGTTTCCGCCGGGATAGAGTTTGTCATCGGTGATGTGAGCCAGCGTGTCGGAAATCGCGTAGGTTGTGGCTTGTAGCACTACCTGGGGACCAGCGCGCATAGCGGCCTTGATTGCAGCCGTCATATCAGTAACGCCTGGAACAGAGTTGGCGGCCCACCATTCTGGGTACGCCTCGGAAGAATTTGTAAGGACAACGGGGCCAGTTCCATTGAACACTTGTGCTAACGGCCAGCGCGCTGTCGTGCCGGCATAGGTTAGGCTGTTGCTGGAATGGTTGATGATGGCGCCATTGACCGGCATCAGCTCCAGTGTTGCGGGAATGACGATATCAGCTGATAGGGTCTGGTCAGTGCTAAATCGGAGCGTTGCTCGGTTGCTGCCGATGGCAGCAATCGCTGCGTCCAAAGAGCTGTAATTTGCGACATCATACTGATTGGTGGCTTGAGTTGCAGGGCCATCGAGACCGGTTACCGACGTTGCTTTTGCACATCCCGACAACGCCGCTGCTGCTCCTGCGATCAGGGTTTTTTCGATAAAGATACGGCGGCTTTCGTTCTCACGGCTCATTGCGAAATGCTATAATCGCTCGCATCATTTTGCAACGCCGCGCTTCCGGTTCGATGGATAGGGGTCTGATATCGCAGGCGAATTATGCGAATGATTGACCTTATAAAGGGGACAGTCGGCCAGCTATAGGATCACGACGATTATTCCGAATAGTTATGAGTGAAGTACTTGCCTTCGCTTAATACCAGCTTCGCCCTGGTCTGTTTCCTTTTTGGTCTTGCGGCGCAGGGCCAGGATCTCGTTCAGACTTCCGCGACCACCTTCCTGAATGACAAAGCCAAGTCAAGGCGCGTCGGTATCAAGGTGGAGGTCCGCGGCTTGACGCCTGAGAAGGCTGCTGCTGTTGTGGCGAAAAGCCTGGGTGGAACTTCAAAGCTGTTGAAATCCGGAGAATACGAAATTCAGGGTTCGCGCATCGGAACTGTTCGGGTGAACCTTGGCGGCAAAGCTGCGGCGAATCCAGCCGCGGATGGCCGATCGCATTGGTTTGATCCTCTGATAAAACTTGTGAACACGTCTCTGGCCCCTGTCGAGGTCATCACCGAACCTGTCTCTTACGACAAGGTGGATGATTTCAGCGAGGCTGTTCGATCCCTCAAGAAAGCGGGCGCGAAGGGGACGAACGCCTGGCGCGCAATCAGCACCCAGGTGAACGTAGAGATTTTTGCACCGGGGACCGATCCGAAGTCACCCGAGAATACGAAACTGCTGAGTTCGGTTCTCCAGAATTACTATTCGCCAGAACATGAAAAACAAGTTCTCGGAGTTTTGAAACCGCCGAAAATACGGCGTGAATACATTCTGCCTGTTCATGCTGCATTTGCCGAGAAGCTTGAAATTCCTGGCTACCTGCCTACGCCTGACGAACTCTTTTTTGATTATCACTATCTGCAAACCTATGCGCGCCAGATAGGGGATCCCGAGGGCAAGTCAATGACGGAGATCCGCGAGGCTGTCCTTAGGCTGGATAAGCCCGTTGATCCGGTGGTTGTCAAAAATTCCCGCCTCCAGGCGAGTTCCGCTCTTGTTTACGCATTTCCAGATGACCCTCTTTCAAAAGAGATTGTGGAAAGAGGCGCGAACAAGACTCGCCCAGCCATCGAGTTCCGCGAGCCGAATACCGACTTTGACGTGAAGCGAACGATCGACTGGGCCCTTGGCTTCGTTGAGGCGAGTGCTGAGAACGGGGCTTTCAGCCACGATGCACTTATGGCCGAAAACAGCGGTTTGCATCCTATTGCAATCGAGCAACTGCGAAGCCATTCAGGCACTGATCGGCTTCGGATCATCCGCTACGACATGGCTGCCGAACCGTATTCAGATTTCGACAGTTCGCGAGCGGGGAGAAAACTCTGGAAACAGGTATGGAACCGCTTCACACACGGTCCGGCTGAAGTATACCAGTTGAGCGAACTGGGCGGAAAAGCTCCTGTGCAGCTCGGCGGTGAAACCGTCATCTGGCATCGTCGCCCTATTCATCGACGAACGATTCTCGGCAAGTACAATCCAGGTTTGATCAATTACAACCTGCAGGAAGCGCTGGAAAACAAACTCTTCGAAGCAAGGGTCATGAATAAGTATGTTCCCGGGTCGATGCCGCGGACGTTCGCGCTCTCAGAAGTTGATGACATTACACTTGCCACCGTAAACGTAGACAAGCTCGTCGCGCTCAAGACGAAACTTGATAAAGCGCATCCCGAGGGATGGGTTCTCAAGGGAGCTTACGATTACAATACCGACCGTGACTTCATCATCACTGAAAAGGATGATTTCGCGAAGCTCGCCAAAGACGCTCAGACTGATTTTGATGCGATGATCGCTGATATCAGAGCAAAGAAACCCGATCTCGATTTTGAGGCCGTTTTGAACGAGATGAAAAAACGCCCTGAGTTCAAAGGGTATCTTTTATCGGAGTATCTCAAGAAGCCGGATTTAACGCTGGTACAAGAACGTTTGAAGATTCTCAGTGAGTACCGGGTGGAGATGGTCGAAGGCAAACTGCTTTCCTCTCACTCGACCATTGATCGATATTTCCAAAAGAAGAATTTTTCGGAAAAGGTGAAATCAGGAGCACGCTGGCTCACTGACACTGACCCGGATGCAAAGTTGATCCGAAAAACAGTCGAAGCCTGGTTTGAAAACCTTCCGGAGCACTTCCGGAATATCCCGTACGGCCTCGATATCGCCCTGACGGAGGAAAACGGAGTCAAGGCCGTGCGAATGATTGAAACCAATCCTGGCGGAAATTCCGGTTTTCTTCACAAGTGGACCAGTTCTTCAAGGGCACTCAACAGATATCTGAAGGATTATGTGAAGCGAGCGGAGCAGGGCAAGGCCTATCTGGGGTTGACCGGGACTGAGCAGATGCAGCTTCTGAATTCCGAAATCAAAGTTCTCGGGCTCCAGTCTCAGCGACATTTTCCGGGCATGTATTTTCTGAAAGATGAGATCGTGGACCCATCGTTGTGCATTCGCGCGGCGCTTCGGCACTACTTCGATGCAGGTCTGCTGCCGGGGTACCGGGGTCCGAGCTCGATGGCCAAACCGGTACCTGAGCAGCTCGACCACTCCGGAAAAAAGGTTGCGGCATGGCTCGTGGCTTCCGTCTCGACGTTGTTACTTGGCGGAACCCTGGTGTTCGGGACGCGTTCAGAGAATTAGCTGGTTGCTGAGCGGACGGCGGAACATAAGGAGTACCCATTCCTCGAGCTGAGACGCATTCACATACGTCAACCCGTAACTCGAGAACAGCTCGAGCAGTCCGGGAGTCTGAAGGCGCGTAAATCCACTGATCAGGAGTAGGCCCCCTTCTCCGAGGGCTTGCGACAAGCTTGGAGCGAGTTCCCGAAGCGGGCCCTCGAGAATATTGGCGACCACCAGGTCAAAGCGTGCGCCCCAATGGTCCGGCGCGGTGTTCAGAATGGCTATGTCGACAGGATGGGAGTCAAGCGCAGCATTGCTTTGCGCAGCCATGAGTGCCGCCGGATTGATATCGGTACCCACGATAAATCGTGCTGCGCGGGCGCGGGCTATTCGGGCAAGAACGCCGCTTCCGGTCCCCACATCCAAAACCCCGGAGAACGCGTGCTGCCTGCATAGAAAGTCGACGGCCCCTGCACAGAGTCGGGTGGTTGGGTGGCTTCCATCGCCGAAGATGTTTCCTGGATGCTGGGGCAAGGCAATCGCTCCTGCGGGGAGTTGAGGTACCGGCAACCTGGCATCATAAAGGAATACCTGAGGGGAGATCTTGAGCATCTCCTGCTGATATACCATAGAATGCCCGGCTGGACCGTGAACTGACCTGAAGCTATAATTTCGGGATGAAGCAGCTATCGCCATTACGAGCGCAAACGTCCAATGCCGCGGCCATCGAGAAAGGCCCGAGCGCAAGGGGCGGGTTCAGAAAATTCTTTTTCATTGTATCCGGATTCCTGCTGGTTCTGAGCCTTGTTTTCCTCTCGCTCCCGGAGGAGCGAATCAAGAAGGAACTCGAATCGACTCTGTCGAAGGTCCTCGTTGATTCGGGATTTTCGCTTGCCTTCAAGGAAAGTGATCTCCGGCTGTTTTTCGGTATGCACTATTCCATGAGGGATGTGACGGTTTCCGGCTTTTCATGGGGAATGCTGCACTTGGATGAAGTCTCGGTCAGACCGTCACTTTTAAGGCTTGCAATGCATCGACTTGCAGGCGATCTCTCGTTGCGAACCACGGATGGATCGGTGGAGGCCTCCTTTTCCCATAGCCCCATGAATTTTGATCTGGATTTCCGCGCGAACGCCTTCGATTTAGGTCAAGTGCTGATGCGCGAGCCCGGCGTTCCGGTCGGTGTGGCTGGTTTGCTCAATGGGTCAGGAATCATTTCGAATGTACCGCGAAACGCGGCCACGACCCACGGTAAGGTGGACCTTGAGATGTCGAGGCTGGTTATTGATCTTCAGTCGATCCGGGGAGTTCCTGTTCCGAGGCTCTCGATTTCGGAAGCGAAGTTTGATGTTTCCTTTGAAAAGGGTCGAATTGAACTGGATACGTTCAGAATTGGAAACGTGGATCGTGCCTCTGATGACATTGTGGCAAATCTCATCGGAAGCGTTCACATGATCAAGCAGGTCGAGCAAAGCGAGTTGGATCTGATCGCCAGATTCAAATTTTCAGAAAGCGTTTTGAATTCTTTCCTCGCCGTCGATCGAATACTCCGTCCTGGGAAACAGGCGGATGGGACTTACGAATTTCAGATTTCCGGGACGCTCGCAAAACCGCGAGCGTTCTAGTTACGCGTCGCGACTGCCGGAAAATATTTTTTCAGCTGTTCCTGTAATTCGTTTTTCAAGGTGCTATTTTGCTGATTGTCGGCGGCCTTCAGGGTCAACTGCTGAGCTTCTTCCTCGTTCCGCGCTGTTTTCATGAGGGTTTCATGCATCTTCAGGACGATATCGGCTCGAAGATAGAATGCGTTGAGACGCTCCTCTTCGGTCGAATAGGGAGGGAGTTCCGCAGGAGGGCTCATCAATTCCACGATGGCGAGTTCGGTCATCTCGCGCGGGATTTGCTCCGCATTCATTTGAGCGACCTTGGTGCTGATCTCACTTTTATTATGTAGATCATGAACAGAGCTGGGGCTTCGCAGAACCGTTCTCATTGCCTCGATTTCGGCATCTGCCAGGGAAGTAGTCGACGATGGGTGATCAGTGACGGCGACTTTGGGGGCGTCTGCTTCATTATTCTCCGGCTGCGAGGGGAGTTCCTTTCGTAGCTTTTTGTAAAACCACGAAACGTAACGAAAAGTGCCCCACTTCTCCGGAGATACGGGCCTGACATCGGGGTTTTCGAGGTCTTGCGGAGGAGGACCAATTGGAGGTTTTGAGGCGAGCACCAGAAAGAACACGACGATCAAGGCTTTGCGGTGCTTTTTCCAGAACGCCTTCATGTGCTTGATTTTAGAGCGACTCGAGAGGTGGCGTAAATGGGTAGTATTTGCCTCAGGGGGGCTTAGAAATGAAGGCTTTTCCCTCATTGCCTTTTAGGCAATGGGGTTTCATACTTTTCAAACGCTGTATGTTATTGAAAACGTTTGTGAAAATATTTTGAACCATCTGGCTCCTGCGTCGTCTATGGGAGCAGACGGTTATCTACTACGTCAGAAAATGAGGGGATATGAGTACGCGAAATTATAATTATTTGGTGATCGGTTTGACTGGATTGTTAGCCACCGCATGTTTCGATGGCACCATCACCGGCGAGTTGAATACAGGAAAAGTGGCTCAAGTGAGCGGCGCCTCCGATTCCGAGGGCGGATCATCGGCACTGGAAATTCTGGAAGCCAATGGACTCCTTGGCGTTCCGCTGGACTGTAATTACGGTGCTCTCAAGCTCACTTTCCAGCTGAAAGCGGATGGTACTGCGCAGACCAAGTGGGAAGATCCCAGTGCTTCAACTCTGTGCACGAATTTGATGGCGGCATCAGGGGACATCCTCTCGGCAACAGGTGGGTCTCTGGTACTGTCAAATGCGAGCGGGGGCGCTTGTAATAACTATCAGCAGAATTCGCACGCGTTCGCGTATGTTGCATCGACTGGCAAGGTTCGCATCGGTAACTCGAGCGACAAGACACTGAATCTGAACTGTTCGAAAGCGGCTTCAACGACTGGCGGTACAACTGGCAGCAGTTCTGCAGCCTGCGGAGCAGCAAATGGGGCAACCTACAGTGCCGTTCCTACTGCTTACTTGTGTTCGGACGGCAGCACGCCGAGTGTCACGGGCAGCGCCAGCAAATACAGCTGGACCTGCGGTACCTCCAGTTGCAACGCCGATCGGATAACGGTCAGCGTGAGCTGCGGAAGCTCAAACGGCGGGAGCTTTGCAAATGCGCCTGTCACGAACCTTTGTTCGAATGGAACCGTTCCGGCTGTCGCCTCTGGCTCAAACCAGTTTACCTGGAGCTGTGGAAACAATAGCTGCAGCGCGACGAAGATCGCAACTCTCTCGGCGTCCGAAGAGTGTAAGAAAGGCGGCGGATTCTATACCGCTGCTGGTTCCTGCATCGCGAAAGGTGCGAGCGTCGGCAATGGTTGGGTAGCGGTTCCGGCGGGCACGGGGTTCCCGAGCGGGTGCCTTCCTCCGGTCCTGGGCTATAACTATGATTGCGGCGTGAAAGCAGGGGCGTCCGACGGCGTGAAATGTGATGCCGAGTCTCATATCCTGTCTTGCCCTGCGGGAACGAAGTTGGTGTCCGGAACGTCAGCATTGGGGCCCTTCCTTCCCACCGACTGTTCCGCCTATCGCACCTCTACCATCGCGCAGCAATGTAACGTGATTGGGATCACCGTTGGAGGCACGGCTGCTGAGTGCTCAGCTCAGGGCGGCTTCTTCAGTGCGGCTGATGGTGGCAAATGTTTCCCGAAAGGGGAAACTGTGGGTCATGGCTGGGTCGTAGCTCCGCTCGCGGCGGAAACATCGTGCCCGCCTCCTGCTCCTCAGGTGGTCGATGCGGACGGCGCTGTTCGCGATACCTGGGGCTATAACTGCAAAGCAGAAGTGGGCGGCACAGACGGCATCGAATGTAACCTGACAAACGGGAACGTTTATCAGTTCAAGTGCCCTGCCGGAACGAAGGTTGTGGACACTGGCGCAAGG
>MEPR01000068.1:745-4876 GCA_001769835.1 Bdellovibrionales bacterium GWB1_55_8 | reverse complement strand
CCAAGCGCTGTCCCATGCAGCAGCGGCCAGCGGGCTACTGTGTTCGCAATGCTTACCTGCCAAGCCAAGTAAATTGAAGCGTACTCTTTCCGCTCGAGAGCCTCCAGCCGGTCATTCGGCTGGGGGCTTTTTGCTTTGAGTAGAAGACGTTGCTATAGTCTCCGGCTATGAAGCCCTGTTGTTTCAGCTTATTGAAGGCAGCGCCCCTGTTTAAAGGGCTCTCTGAAACTGAGTTGCAGGATGTCAGCGCCTGCGCGAAAGAGTCACGACTGCTGAGGGCGGGGCACTATTTTCGGCAGAACGATGCCGCTCGACGTGTTTTTGTCCTCACGCATGGACATGTGAAGATCACTCAGCTCTCGACGGAAGGAACGCAGGTGTTTTTCCGGGTGATCGGGCCAGGCGAGATTTTCGGGATCATCGGCGGATTTGGCGAGAATTCGTATCCTGTTTCCGCTTATTCGGAAGGCCCCGCGACCGCCTGGTCTTGGGATACGAAATGTCTTTTGTCTCTCATGGAAAAATATCCGAAGATCGCGCTCAATGTGATTCAGATTCTTTCCAGGCGCATCCAGGAGATGCAGGACCGCTTTCGGGATCTCGCCACACAACGTGTGGAACGCCGAGTGGCTACGGCGTTGCTCAGACTGGCGGCTAAAAGCGGAACCCGGGAAGCGGATGGAATTCTGATTAACATGAAGCTTTCGCGCCAGGACCTTGCCGAGATGACCGGAACCACGTTGTTCACGGTGAGCAGGCTGCTGAAGACCTGGCAAACAGGCGGACTGATCGTCTCCGCCAGGCAGCGGATAAAACTCACGGTGCCGCACGCTTTGGCGCAAATAGCGGACGAAATCCCAATCCCTACCCCTCGAACCGGCAAATAGTCCGGGTCATTGCGCTGGCGCAAAGATCTTTGACGGGTGATCGCGCATCCTGGGGTCATGAAGAAGATACGCATCACCGCGGAACTCACCGTGGATGAAGTCCTCCGCCGTTGGCCCTCCTCTTTGGGATTTTTCATCAAAATGAAACTGCCATGCGTGAGCTGCCCGATCGGTGCACTGGATACCCTCGCTGATGTCGCAAAGGCGCACGGGCTTGCGGTTTCTTCATTTATCCGAAACATCAATCAGTTTGCAAACAAAGGAGAATCATCATGAATCATGCACGCACGACCATCGGAGAAATTGTCGCCGACGATTACCGGGCATCGAAGGTATTTGAAAAATATGGCATCGATTTCTGCTGCGGAGGCAACGTCTTGTTGGTTGAAACCTGCGCTGACAAAGGATTAGCTGTCGGTGAGATACTGAAAGAACTTGAGGCGGTGACAGCCGGCGCCGTACCTGCGGAACAGGACTTCGGATCGTGGGATCTTCCGCGCCTTGCTGATCACATCATCAAGACGCATCACAGCTATCTGAATGAGAACACCGCCCCGATCCTTGGGTACGCAAAAAAGATTGCGGGTGTTCACGGCGAGAACCATCCCGAGTTATTCGAGATCGCGGCCACCTTCGAGATGATGGCAACAGGCTTGTCCGAACATCTGCGTGCGGAAGAAGAAGTCTTCTTTCCGGCGGTAAGAAGGGTTGTTGCGGCAACAAACATCGGTAGAAATGCCGAATCCGGCGATGTCCGGGTTCTTGAGAAGGTTCTTGCCAGCCTGAACGAGGAGCATGAGGAAATAGGCGAGGGAATGCACCTCATTCGGCACCTCTCGAACGGCTTCCTGATCCCTGAAGACGGCTGCAACACGTTTGCCGTGACCTACGAGAAACTTCGGGAGTTCGAAGAGGATCTTCATCGCCACGTCCATCTAGAAAACAACATTCTGTTTCGCAAGGCGCTTCAGCAGTAACTCCGCAAATCTTGAGAATACGTATGGCAATGATTGAAATCAACGAAAAGACAAGAATCCTCGAGCTTCTGGAACAGGAACCTCATCTGGAAAAGTATCTTGTCTCGCTGTCTGACAAATTCAAGCTCCTTAAGAATCCAATTATGCGGAAAACAGTGGGTCGATTGGCGACAATTCAGGACGCGGCCGGGATGTCTGGAATCGCTGTCGCCGATTTGATCGTACAATTGGAGAATCAGATTCGGGCCCACGATCCTGCCGCTGAATTGGCGGAAGCGCAGGTGGCGAAGCAACGGCGGGAGCTTCTGAAAGGGATCATTCGCGATTTGCATAACGGCACAGAGGTGGAGGAAGCGAAGCGCCGCTTCGAGACGCTCGCGAAAGAAATTGACGCTGCCGAAATCGCGCAACTTGAACAGGGGTTGATCGCCGATGGAATGCAGGAAGGGGAAATCAAGCGTCTCTGTGATGTTCATGTGCAGGTGTTTCAGGAGTCCCTCGATAAGAAGGACGCACTGTCCGTCCCGGAAGGGCATCCTGTTCATACGTTCATGCGGGAGAATCGAATTGCCGAAAAGATCTGCGGAAAAATCGAGGAGCTGCTGAACGCAATCGGAGATCTGCCGACGTTGCTTCTTTTTGAGGAAAGAAAAAAGGAGTTGATGACGGTCCTGACGGATCTATCCCAGATCGATTTGCATTATCTTCGAAAGGAGAACCAGCTCTTCTCGATGTTGGAGCGTCACGGGATAACCGGTCCATCCAGAGTCATGTGGGCCATTCACGACGATATCCGTAAGCAGTACAAGCAAGCCATTGCCATGACCGTTGAAAATAACGCCATCCAGGCGGTCAGTCTGAGCCGCGTTTCAATCCGGGCCATTCGCGACATGATTTACAAGGAGGAAAACATTCTTTTTCCAATGAGCCTTGAAACCCTTTCCGAGGAAGACTGGGAAAAGGTACGCCGTGGAGAGGAGGAGATCGGATTCGCCTGGTTCGGCGCTGCGCCGACGTGGGGCTCCGTGGCGACGGAGTCGCAACCGCAAACAGCAGGTAAACTTCCAGTGGACACGGGGCTTCTGACGCTCGAACAGATCAAACTCATCTTCACGCACCTGCCGGTCGATATTTCATTTGTGAATGAAGAGGATGAAGTCGTGTTCTATTCAGCCAATGCGGAGCGAATCTTTCCGAGGAGTCCTGGCGTTATCGGAAGGAAGGTTCAAAACTGCCATCCGTCGAGCAGTGTTCATGTCGTGAACCAGATATTGGGTGAGTTCAAAAGCGGAGCCAAGGAGGTTGCGGAATTCTGGATTCAGATGCGCGGCAAATTCCTTCATATCCGTTACTTCGCTGTGCGAGATCAGGACAAGGCATATAAAGGTTGCCTGGAGGTCTCCCAGGATGTTACCGGCATTCGTAATCTTGAGGGGCAGCGGCGGCTGCTGGAATGGTGATCTATGGAGCAGAAGGAAATCATGAAAAAGGCCGAATCGGTTTCGCTTGCTGGATTTGTGGACTATTCATCGGGGTCAGTAGTCAGCAAGACGCTGCTGAAAAAAGACAAAGGGAACGTCACTCTCTTTTCGTTTGATGCCGGTCAGGGCTTGAGTGAGCACACCGCACCTTTTGATGCTTTTGTTCAGATCCTCGATGGTGAAGCGGAGTTGATCATCGGCGGCAGGAGCGTTCATGTTCGCACGGGAGAGGCGGCCATCATGCCGGAAAATGTTCCGCATGCCGTGAAGGCAAATCAGCGTTTCAAGATGCTTTTGACTATGATCCGGCAGTAGGGATCACATACGAAGCATTTTACTTCTGCGGGCAGCTGCTAGCACCGCCTTGATCAGCGTTACGCGGAGTTTTCCTTCTTCGAGCGCCATCAGTCCGTCGATGGTGCAGCCAGCCGGGGTGGTGACTTCATCTTTCAGGGCTGCAGGGTGATCGCCGCGTTCCAGAACCATCTTGGAGGCGCCGAGAAGGGTCTGAGCTGCAAGAAGGGTCGCGGTCTTGCGTGGTAATCCAACCTTCACTCCGGCTTCGCTCAGGGCCTCGATGATCAGATAAATGTAGGCGGGCCCGCATCCGCTCAACCCCGTGACTCCGTCCATCAGGGATTCTTCGACGGTTGCGGTCTTTCCCACGCTGGAGAAAATCTTTTCCGCTTTTTGCAGGTGCACCGGTTTTGCTCCGGGACCCGCGGTGATGACCGTCATTCCTTCGCCAATCAGGGAAGGGGTGTTGGGCATCGTTCGCACCACGGC
>MEPR01000068.1:495-688 GCA_001769835.1 Bdellovibrionales bacterium GWB1_55_8 | reverse complement strand
CGAGCCGCTGCAGCCTGGGCAGCTTTACCTGGTGAAGACCGCGACCGGCGTCGTCCCGGGGCGGGTCACCTCGGTGCAGTACGCGACCGACGTGAACACCCTGGAGCAGAAGCAGGTGACGACGCTGGGGCTGAACGAAATCGGCCTGGCGCGGCTGGAACTCGACCGGCCGATTGCGTTGGACCCGTACCGG
>MEPR01000068.1:209-398 GCA_001769835.1 Bdellovibrionales bacterium GWB1_55_8 | reverse complement strand
GCGGGGACCGGGAGTTCGTGGGTCAGGCGCATCAGGCTCGGTGCAGCGACCGCCGGCAGTCTGAACCTCGTCGATCTGACGGAGGAAAAGGGCGCCTTCGTCCTGGACATGCCGCAAAGCCTCATCGAAAACCTGGAGAAGGGAAACCGCATGCTATTCAGGCTGCGCGACCTGGGGCAGCTGGAGCCG
>MEPR01000068.1:0-197 GCA_001769835.1 Bdellovibrionales bacterium GWB1_55_8 | reverse complement strand
GCCTATGAGAACACCCTGGCCTTCGAGTTCGACCGTACGGCGGAAGGGATCAGCGTGCTGCTCTTCAAGCGCGGCGACACACCGAAGAAGGATTACGGCGACGACGGGATCGGGATCTAGCGGCTCCAGAACTAGACATCAACATAAGAAAGGCTCCCGGATGTATCGGGAGCCTTTCTTCGTTGTGTCGCACTGTG
>MEPR01000067.1 GCA_001769835.1 Bdellovibrionales bacterium GWB1_55_8 | reverse complement strand
TGAAGTAAACAAAAACGAAGGAAGAATCTCATGCGCAAGAGCACTTTACTCAAATGGGTTTCCGCGTTCGCGGTCCTGGCGTTTGACGCGCAAGCGTTTGCCAGCGAAGCGGATCTCCGGATTCCCGAATTGAACAATACCTACGAATTTTTCGGAAGTACGATCACCGGCGCCACCATTCTGGGCCTGGGCATGATCGTGGCTTTCCTCGGAATGATTTTCGGCTGGATCGAATTCCTGAAAATCAAGAAACTGAAAGCTCACCAGTCGATGCTCGACGTTTCGCATTTGATTTATGAGACCTGCAAAACGTACCTCATTCAGCAGGGCAAGCTTCTTGTCTTGCTTGAGATGTTCATCGGCATCTGTATTTTCTACTACTTCTTCGTGCTTCAACACATGGAGTTGCCGCGTGTCCTTCTGATTCTTCTCTGGTCGGTGCTCGGTATTCTGGGCTCTTTCGGCGTGGCCTGGTTCGGCGTTCGCATCAACACCTACGCCAACAGCCGCACTGCATTCGCCTCTCTCCAGGGCAAACCTTATCCGGTCATGGATATTCCGCTTCGTTCGGGCATGTCGATCGGCGTCCTCCTGATCTGCGTCGAGCTCGTGATGATGATTTTCATCCTGCTCTTCGTGCCTCGGGAAGCTGCAGGCGCTTGTTTCGTCGGTTTCGCCATCGGCGAGTCGCTCGGCGCTTCGGCCCTCCGTATTTGTGGCGGTATCTTCACCAAAATCGCCGATATCGGTTCGGATCTCATGAAGATCGTCTTTAATATCAAGGAAGACGATGCTCGTAATCCGGGCGTGATCGCCGATTGTACCGGTGACAACGCCGGTGACTCCGTTGGCCCGACCGCTGACGGTTTTGAAACCTACGGCGTGACCGGTGTAGCTCTCATCACGTTCATCGTTCTTGCCACCGGCATGGACATGTCCGCTGATGGAACGCTTACCTTGAAAGCGGATGGCACGCTGACCCAGGCAAAATTGATTACATGGATCTTCGCCATGCGCGTTCTGATGATCCTGACTTCGATCATGTCTTACTGGCTCAACGGCGCAATCTCGAAAGCCCTTTACGCGGCGAAGGATCATTTTGATTTCGAAGCTCCTCTGACCTCGCTGGTTTGGATCACCTCGATCGTTTCGATCATCGTGACCTACGCGATCAGTTACGTCATGATCGGCGAAATGGGCCCGGACCTCTGGTGGAAACTTTCCACGATCATCAGCTGCGGAACGCTTGCCGCTGCCGTGATTCCGGAACTGACCAAGGTGTTCACGTCATCCAAGTCCCGTCACGTTGCGGAAATCGTTTCCGCTTCACGTGAAGGGGGCGCCTCGCTCACGATTCTTTCCGGGCTGGTTGCCGGTAACTTCAGCGCCTTCTGGAAGGGTATGGCGATGGTTGGCCTGATGCTCATCGCCTATCTGACGAGTTTGACTGGTCTGGATGCTTTCATGGCTTATCCTGCCGTGTTCGCTTTCGGCCTCGTGGCATTCGGCATGCTGGGCATGGGCCCGGTGACGATTGCCGTCGACAGTTACGGCCCCGTGACGGACAACGCCCAGTCGGTGTTCGAATTGTCCCAGATCGAATCGATGCCCAACATCAACGAAGAGATCAAAGGCAAGTTCGGCTTCACGCCGAATTTCAAGCAAGGGAAGCATTTCCTTGAAGAGAACGACTCCGCGGGTAATACCTTCAAGGCCACGGCCAAACCGGTTCTTATCGGTACGGCGGTGATCGGTGCGACCACGATGATCTTCTCGATCATCCTGATGCTCAACTTGAAACTCGACCTGCTGAATCCGAAAGTTCTGCTTGGCCTGATCACAGGCGGAGCGGTGATCTACTGGTTCTCCGGCGCTTCGATGCAGGCTGTGACCACGGGTGCTTACCGCGCCGTCGAATACATCAAGGATCATATTCGCCTGGACAGGGAAAAGGCCTCGGTTGAGGACTCGAAAGAAGTCGTGAAAATCTGCACGCAGTACGCACAGGCTGGGATGCTCAACATCTTCGGCGTGGTGTTTTCCTTCACGCTGGCTTTCGCGTTCTTTGATCCGACCTTCTTCGCGAGCTACCTGATCTCGATCGCCGCATTCGGATTGTTCCAGGCCATGTTCATGGCGAATGCCGGTGGCGCCTGGGATAATGCGAAAAAAGTGGTCGAAGTGGACCTCAAGGAAAAGGGCACGGACCTGCACGCTGCCACTGTCGTCGGTGACACTGTCGGCGACCCTTACAAGGATACCTCCTCGGTCGCGCTGAATCCGATCATCAAGTTCACGACTCTGTTCGGGCTCTTGGCGGTCGAGATCGCAGTCGCCGCCAAGGAAAGCGCCTTCATCTTCGGCGTGGTCCTCTTCCTGGTCGGTCTGTTCTTCGTTTACCGCTCGTTCTACGGCATGCGCATCAGTCGCATGTCAGTGGCGGAGTCGGCCGCGGTAGCCGCTGCAAAACCAAAGAAGGCCTGATCCCAGTCCTCTAGTAATTGCGGGCCGCTCTCCTGACGGGGGGCGGCCCTTTTTTTTGACCAAGTTCCATTTTGGAACCGGGGAAAAATGCCTTTGGTCACGACCGATTCGACTTTCCTGCAGAATGCGACATGGGCATACTGTGAGCCTCTTGACGAGACGGCCTGGCGTACCCAGATTATCGGTGTGAAAGGGACAAACGCACGCTTATGTTCAAACGAATTTTTCTTTTCCTGGCTTTGAATTTCCTGGTCATCATCACCCTCTCGATCCTGACGCAAGTTCTTGGGATCCAGCCGTATCTGACGGCCTACGGAATTGATTACGGTTCGCTCATGGCCTTCTGCCTGGTCTGGGGCATGGGTGGAGCTTTCATCTCATTGGCAATGTCCAGGATGATGGCTAAATGGATGATGGGGGTCCGCGTTGTCGATCCGGACACTCGCGATCCGGCTCTCCAGGAATTGGTTCAGACGGTCCACAGCCTTGCACGCAGTGCGAAGCTTCCGGCGATGCCTGAAGTGGGCGTATATGACTCGCAGGAGATCAATGCGTTTGCGACCGGCCCGACCAAATCGCGGGCATTGGTTGCAGTTTCCACCGGCTTGCTTTCAAGGATGCGACGGGAGGAAGTGGAAGGCGTTCTGGGGCATGAAGTGGCTCACATCGCAAACGGCGATATGGTCACGATGACTCTCATTCAAGGGGTCGTGAACGCGTTTGTCATGTTCCTGGCGCGGGCGATCGCTTTCGCAATTGCCCAGGCACTTCGCAGCGATCGTGACGACGAGAGGGGAGGGATTTCTCATCTGGCATACTTCGGGATCCAGATAGCTCTTGAGATCGTCTTCATGATTCTGGGCTCGATCGTGGTTGCGTGGTTCTCCAGGTACCGCGAATTCCGTGCGGACAAAGGTGGAGCAACCCTTGCCGGTCGTGATTCCATGATCCGAGCGCTGGAAGCGCTCAGGCGGACCTACGATCTGGTTGATCCTGGTGCGCAGCCGGCGGTTCAGACTCTCAAGATCTCGACGAAGCGCACGGGCATTATGCAGCTTTTCTCGACGCATCCCCCGTTGGAAGAGAGAATTGCTCGGCTTCAGTTGGGCGGATAAGAAGTCGCATAGGGTAGGAAATTCAATTTCATTGACCCGTCTGAAGTGCTAATTATTTTTGCATGGCAAGACATAATAGCGCTGAAGATGCTGTTGCATGTATCGAATCCGGAATGCGGGTTTTCCTTCACGGGAGCGCCGCAACGCCCGTAAGGATGATTGAAGGCCTTCTTGCTCATGCCGGCAGGCTCAGGGATGTAGAGCTCATTCATCTGCATACTGAAGGCAAAGCCCGTTATGCGGATACTGAATTCAAGGACAGCTTTCGAGTAGCGAACCTTTTCGTTGGCGCGAACATGCGAAAGAAGCTGGACTATTCACGGGTCGATTATCTCCCGTGTTTTCTGCATGAAATTCCGATGCTGTTTCGATCGGGCCGCCGACCGCTCGACGTTGCCATTGTCCATGTATCACCGCCGGACGCACACGGCTTCTGCACGCTTGGGACATCGGTGGACGCAGCCAAGGCCGCAGTGGAGGCGGCTGGAATCGTCATCGCGCAAGTCAATCAGCAGATGCCACGGGTTCATGGGGACGGTTTTCTGCATATCGATGAAATTGACCACTACATCGAGATCGACGAGCCTTTGTTCGAACACCCGATCCGGCCGCTGAAGCCCGAGGAAAAGGCGATCGGGAAGTTCGCAGCTGAGCTGATCGAAGACGGCGCGACTTTGCAGATGGGAATTGGTTCGATTCCGGATGCCGTGCTTGAGTTTTTGACGGGGCATCGCAACCTCGGAATTCACACTGAAATGTGGTCCGACGGCGCGATGAAGCTGATCCAGTCTGGCGCGGTTAACAATACGCAGAAGAAAGTTCATCCCGGAAAGACTGTTTCCAGTTTCCTGATGGGAAGTCGCGAGCTCTATCGCTTCGTCAATAACAATCCTTCGGTCGTTCAGCTCGATGTCGCGTACGTGAACGATCCCGCCGTGATCCGGCGGAATCCAAAGGTGACTGCCATCAACTCGGCGGTTGAAGTCGATCTTACCGGACAGGTCTGCGCTGATTCCGTCGGCTCGCGCATCATCTCCGGTGTAGGCGGCCAGATGGATTTCATCCGAGGCGCTTCTCTTTCGCCGGGCGGAAAGCCGATTATCGCGCTCACCAGCAGGTCGGAAAAAGGTTTTCCGCGGATCGTACCCTTGCTGCGGCAAGGCGCAGGAGTCGTGACCACGCGTGCGCACGTGCATTATATCGTGACGGAGCACGGCATAGCGGACCTTTACGGAAAGACCTTGAACGAGCGCGCCAAAGCCCTGATTTCTGTTGCGCATCCGGACGATCGTGAGAATCTCGATCGTGCATGGCACGAGCTGCATTAGCCCATTATCTTCTTTTTTCCGTCTTCTTTTTCGCCTCTCAGGCCGTTGCCTACGAGTGGCTGCCGGAATTCGGATCGTTGACGGAAGCCGAGCAATCGGAGTTCGAGGGACCCGGGCGTTTTTCTTCCGAATATCCTGCTGACATTCTCTCGTATCTGAAGCCGGCGGATTGGGAATACCTTTGGCTGCTTCATCCCCGTGCATTGGATCTGGTGATTGGAAGCACTGGTTCGGCCCATTTTCAGATCGATCAAAGAGTCAAGATTCACGCCCCTTTGACAGACCATCTGGATTTCCGGTTCACCTATTTCGAGAGTTCCGATCGCGAGAAGATTTCAGAGCACACCATTCTGGAACTTGTTTTCTGGCCCTGGAAACGCTTCGGTATCAGTTTTTACGGGGAGCCTGAACATTTCAAGCGAGGCAACGATACCGGGATCGCTCTTCTGCTGCGTCCTTCGGAGCTTCACGAAATCCGGTTGTTCAATACCTTCATCGACGTGACGAGGTTGAAAAGGAGCGACACGCCTGACAACTTCGTTGATCCTTACCTGCCGTACGCCAGGGGGATGGTGGGTAGGCTCTGGAGCGACGCCGGTGAAGGGAAAACCGAATTTTTTGAATACGCCTTCAGGTATGAAACCAAGACGCGCTGGAACTTTCCGCTCGATTTTTATGATTACGAATACTGGAAGTGGTTTGGTTCCCTTTTTGGTCAGAAGAGCGTGGCCAAAGCGGTGGACATGAATTTCCGGCTTCAGATGGATCGAAAGTTTGAAAGCCGTGAGCCATATTCGGAGGAGAGCGATCAGCTCTTCGCATCCTGGCGGACCGATCGCATCAAGGCGCTGGTCCGGGCGGAGTTCAGGGAGTTTGGTCCGGAAGGTCGTTGGCAGTTCACTCCCGGTTTGGAATTTTCGAAGCGTGTCTGGACGATGGAATCAGGGGAGGTGCAGTATCGTGACCTGATTCCCCATATGACTTTAAGGCTGCCTGGATTTGGAGCAGGGGACAGAGAGGATTTCTGGGACGTCGGCTTTGTGGCGAATTGGCATCGGGTTTTCCGCGCCGGCGCCATGCCGGGCGAGGACAGTTCGTCCGATTCCGACGGTCTGGTGGAGATGAAATTGAATTTGAGTTACGGTTTTAATTTTGGAAGTAGTTCAAAATTGATTCTGATTGCGACAGGTGATTTGAACAAGTTCTTTACACGTCGAAGCTGGGATGGTGGAAGTGCCCAGTTTCAGCTGTTCTTTTAGAACGCCAGGCAAAGGGTGGATACGGGGAAGATAGTATGACTGATATGAACCAGAATGATGACACGGCTAGTGACGTTATGAATGATGTGGGGGAATGGGTATTGCTCGGAAAGAGCGAACTGGCCGACGCCAAGCGCCTCCAATCGGCTTTGGAGGAGCGTGGGGTCAGGCTTTCCCTGGTGAATGATCCCGCGGCCTGCACGACCAAAACCTGCAAGCCCACGGTCGATGTCTTCGCGCGCCCCATGGATCTTCCCCAGGTTCGGGAGTTTCTGGACCAGGAGCGAACCAAGCTTTACGACGGCCTTTCGGTCGACGCGCAGCTCCTTGAGGAAGTGTATGACCCGGAGAAGGAGACGGCTCGCTGCCCGGCATGCGGCACGACTTTTTCGACTCAGGCGACTGAGTGCCCGGATTGCGGGCTGGCATTTGCTTGAAAGAACGCGTGGATAAACGAAAAGTCGTAGAACGTATCCAGGAGTATCTGGCTGCGGAACTGAAGGCCGCGTCAACTTCATCGTCACCCGACGCCGAACAGGCTGCGGCTGAGTTGTCTCGTCTGCAGCTGATGTATCGTTTTCTCCCCATCCGGGAACTGGGGGCGGAGGACGTGGTATGTCCGGCGGCTCTCGTGGAACTCCAGTTCGGTGCCGCTCGCGCTTTTTACTTCATCGCGCCCCAGGGCGGGGGGTTAATCACGGAAGTCGATGGCCATCCGGTGCAGGTTCTGACGCCTCGTTCTCCGATCGGCGAAGCACTCATGGGCCGGCGTGTCGGCGACCGAGTCCAAGTGCAGACGCGTGGCGGCGTTCGAGAATACATGGTTCTTTCGATCCGTTGACTGCTGGAATATCCGTTGCACCATCCCTTGTCTGGATTCTGGAACGGCGGAGGTGAAGAAATGATCGAAACAGGCGGCTCAGAGCGCAAGGAAATCGAAGAAGCCCTCGGACAACTCCGGGGCAAAATAGATGGCGGAGCCGAGAAGCTGAAGAGCTCGCTCGGGACGACGGTTCAACAGCTGAGCGCGTTCATCGAATCTGCTGATCGCGTGATCGGACAAGTCATGGAGCGCGTCGAAGAGACGGCAAAGAAAACCGAACAGGCCTTGAACTCGGCTGAGAAATTCGCCGCGAACTTTGAGCACCCGGTGGAATACGTCAAACGCAAT
Source organism: Bdellovibrionales bacterium GWB1_55_8 (assembly GCA_001769835.1). Classification (GTDB taxonomy): domain Bacteria; phylum Bdellovibrionota; class UBA1018; order UBA1018; family UBA1018; genus GWB1-55-8. Next base: position 4,031 of record MEPR01000067.1, on the reverse strand, counting down.
CCGGTCCAGGCGTTCACCGGCGCGCTGGTTGCCGGAATGGTGATCGGCCTGGTTTACAAGAGAATGGGCGATTCCCGCAGGGGTGAGCGCAGACTACGGATTGCGCCGGGGCCCGTTTAGCACGCGTGTTAGCACGCGTGTCCCACTTCGCAGGTTTGCGACTCAGCGGGTTGCGTTCCGTCATTGCCCTTCAGATCCGCCGGGAGCGTACCTTGGCAAGCAAGCCGCGTGGTGGTTTTAGCGGCATCGCGCAGTCTTGATTCAGTCTGATAGCCGACGAGATGCACCATCTCGTCACCTTTTTCGTTCAGAAGGCTGACCGTCGGTACTGCTTTGATGTTGAAAGCCGCCGCGGCGCCGGCGTTTTCCAGGTTCGTCACATCGATCCGGACGAATTCAAAATTGGGAGACCCGCAATTCTTTTCGAAATCAGGAAGATAAGATTCCATCGCATGGCAGACCGGACAGTTTTTCGAGTAGAAGAAAACCATTCGAGCGACGCCATTTGTCCGATCGTTCAGGACTCGTTTAGCTCCGGAACTGTCCACGGCAGTGATCATTTTATCGCCATTGGCGTCCCGCTCAGTGCTGAAAAGCCGGGTGACGTCCATGCGTCCCTGATTGAAAACGAAGATTCCGAAGACGAATACAGCAAGTCCCGACGCATATTCGATTTTCGGAAGGTGTTTCTTCAGTCGTTTGAGTCCGGGAGCGACGCGGTCGTAAGCCACCGCAAAAAGGAGGAGCGGAAGACCGATGCCCAACGCGAAGGGGATCAGTTTCATCGCACTTTGCAGCGGGGTGCTTTGCTGGGACGCCACATAGGTGAGAACGCCACCGAGCACGGGTCCGACGCAGGGAGTCCAGCTCAGACCGAAAAGTGATCCGAATAAAAGTCCATGCAGGCCGGGAGGCAGTTTCTTCTTGAACTCAGGGAGCTGCAGCGTCCGATCCATCCAGGCAAGCCATTTAAAGGATGGGAGAACATGCATCATTTTCGCGCCAAAGAGCGCGAGAGCGATTCCGGCCAGGGTCAGTAAAAACGGCTTTGCTGAGCCGAGAGCGTCCGCAAGAAGCGGCAGACTCATTCCCATGATGACGAAGACGATGGTGAATCCGGTGACGAACCACGCGGTCGAGCGCAGGCGGGACCATGGTGTCGACTTCTCAGAAAGAAGCAGGCTGGTGATCAGGATGGGCGCGAGTGGCAGAACGCAAGGAGAGAGAAATGTCAGAAGTCCTGCGCCGAAGATGCCTAAAAAACTGAAACTCATGGGGTCTCCATCATTTGATTGAGGCGGAATGAGCTCTCACGCAAGCGGAACGCCTTGAAACCGGCGTTGCGGAGCGCGCGAACCGCGTGCGAGGCGAGTTCGCAGTATTTTCCGCGGCAGAACACGTAGATCGTCTTGTCCTTTTCGAGAGTTTTCAGTTCCTGTTTCAATCGGGCAAGCGGAATGTTTTTTGCGCCGGGTACGGGAGTTGCCTCGGCTTCGTGCACTTCGCGCACATCGACCAGCACTGCTTTACGCTTGCGAATGCTATCGACGACTTCATTCGCCGGCGTAGGGCTTCTGAGCGCGGATTCGGTCAACTCGTCTTCGGCCTCATTCAGCTGCGGCGCGATCTCGTGGGCGAGGTCCTGAATGCGTTCCCAGATTTCAATCACCTTGGGGTTTTTCACTCGGTAAATGCGCGATAGCCCGCGTTTGGTCATTGCGACCAGTCCCTCGCGGGCGAGCCGTTGCAGGTGTTGCGAGGTGTTCGCCACGGACTCTCCGGAGGACTGGCTGATCTCTTCCACGGTACGCGGCCCTTGCGCGAGGATCTGAATGATTTTGAGACGTGCAGGAGAACTCATCGCCTGCGCGATCTGTCCCAGCTTTTGATAGACGTTTGCCCGAAGTTCATTTGACGGTGTGGTCATAGAGATTCCAGTATTCAATAGTTGCCTTGAATAGTCAATGTAGATCTTGTTCCTGACCGGTTTTTTGGTCGAACGGCTTCCAAATTTTCGAATTGCCCGTGCCCGGGGCTGTGGAAAACGCTATAGTCCGCCCTAAGGTGGGAACTTGGTAAGGTACCGAAAAACCTGCTATCGCGTCAATGTGACCGGGATCGTCCAAGGGGTCGGGTTCAGGCCGTTCGTTTTTCGGCTGGCTCAGGAACTGGGTTTACCTGGCTACGTCCTGAACGATGATTCAGGCGTCACGATCGAAATCGAATGCTCCCAGGAAAATCTCGAGTGCTTTCTTCATGAGCTTCGCACCTGTGCCCCTGCGGCGGCGCGTATCGAGAGTGTTTCGCATGCGGAGGTTGAATTTTACGGCTATTGCGGATTTGAGATCAGATCCAGCCAGTCTCCCCCTTCAGGAACCCCGGGGCGGTCGCGTTCGGCCGGTGTTTCTCCTGACCTCGCGATTTGTCCCGATTGTCGCGCAGAGATTCAGGACGCGACGAACCGGCGCTACGCTTACCCGCTTACGAACTGCACCAATTGTGGTCCGCGTTACACGATCATTCGGGAGGTTCCCTACGATCGCGCCGGAACGACCATGGCCCGCTTTCAAATGTGCCCGGAGTGCGACGCTGAATATCGTGATCCGGAAAATCGCCGGTTCCACGCACAGCCGAATGCTTGTCCTGCTTGTGGTCCGACCGTCCAGCTTTTTGATTCCTCCGGAAAACAGGTGAAGCTTCCATTGGGATTTCATCGCGACAAACCGGTGCTCGACCGCTGTGTCGCGTACCTGAGGCAGGGCAAGATTCTGGCCTTGAAGGGCATCGGGGGGTTCCATCTCGCGTGTGATGCATCGAATGAGGCGGCGGTGCAGAAGCTTCGTCAAAGAAAGTCACGCGAGCGGAAGCCTTTTGCGGTGATGTTCCCGAGCCTGGAGAGTTTAGTGCAGCATGCGGAGGTATCGGAGGCCGAAGCGTCCATCCTTGCTTCTCCGGCAAGTCCGATCGTTCTTGTGAGAAAGAGAAAAGACATGAATGCGCTAGCGGAAGCCGTTGCCCCGCAGGAGTCGCGACTCGGAGCTTTTCTGGCTTATTCTCCTCTTCATGAGCTCCTGTTAAACACCTTTGGGAGGCCTCTGGTCATGACCAGCGGCAATGTGAGTGATGAGCCGATCGTTCATCTGAATGAAGACGCTCTGAAAGCGCTTGCTCCGATGGCGGACTACCTTCTGTTGCATGACAGGGAGATCGAGGTGAGTTGTGATGATTCCGTGGTTCAGGAATTCCGCGCAAGGCCGTTCTTCTTTCGCAGGAGCCGTGGCTATGTGCCTCTTGGGATCCGGATCGCCGAACCTCTGACGACGGATCTGTTAGCAGTGGGCGCGGGTCTCAAAAATACGGTGACATTGGGAAAGGCCGGGAGAAGCGAGCTGTTCGTGAGTCAGCATATCGGCGACCTCGATACGCTCGGCAGCATGGAATTTTTCGAGGCGACGATCAGCCATCTCTCCCGGCTTTTTGATGTGCAGCCGAAGTTCATAGCTCATGATCTTCATTTAAATCTGCCAAGCGCCGCATGGGCTTTGGAGCAGGCCAGATTGTCCGGCACCACCGCGATTCCAGTGCAGCACCATCACGCCCATATCGCGAGCTGCCTGGAGAGCGTGCGCGGAACTGCTGATGGGAATGGAAACAAGGCTGTGATCGGAGTCGCCCTCGATGGGACCGGTCTGGGTCTCGACGGAACCATCTGGGGAGGTGAGTTTCTGATCGCCGACAGGCGGGATTTCCTGAAGGTCGGCGGCTTCCGCCGAGTTTCGATTGCCGGCGGCGATTTTGCCGTGCGCCAGCCCTGGCGTGCCGCTCTTGCTTACCTTGAGGCGACCGGATTTCCCGTCGGCGCTCAGGACGCCTTTTTTTCGGAAATACCGGCTGAGAGCTTATCCGTCGTACACGAGGCGCTTTCAAAGAATCTGAATTGTTTCACCACTTCCAGTTGCGGGCGCCTTTTTGATGCAATTTCGGCCATCGCGGGGCTTTGTCACGAATCGACGTTCGAAGGAGAGGCTGCA
>MEPR01000066.1:878-12052 GCA_001769835.1 Bdellovibrionales bacterium GWB1_55_8 | reverse complement strand
TGAAACTCACTTTGGCCAACGATGGCGGTATTTTGGCGACCGGGACTGTGGGTTCCGGTGCATCGCTCACGACTGCGGGGGGCGGAACGCGCATGATCTGGTATCCGAAGAAGTCCGCCCTACGAGCTGGAACTGTGTCCGGTACGCAGTGGAACGACGCCACTATTGGAAACTATTCGACGGCGTTTGGGAGAAGCACAACCGCCAGCGGACAGGACTCGCTGGCCATGGGTTTCGAGACGACCGCGAGTAACACAGCTGCCACGGCGTTGGGTTATCAGACGTATGCAAGCGGCTTGGCCTCCACGGCCTTAGGCTGGGGCAGTTCGGCAAGTGGTGCTGAATCGATCGCGGGAGGTTATTACTCGACGGCGAGTGGCCTGCATTCGATGGCGTTCGGTGATTACGCTTCGTCGATCGGAAATTATTCCACAGCCTTCGGATACTATACAGCGGCGAATTCTTACGCGCAGACAACGATCGGTCGACACAACATGCCTACCGGTAGTGAGAGCGCAACTACGTGGGTAGCTACTGATCCGCTTTTTGTGGTCGGAAATGGTACCGGCACCGGTGCCAATCGCGCGAACGCGTTAACCATTTTGAAGAACGGCAATGTGGGGGTTGGGACGACTTCGCCCAATGATAAAGTAGATGTTCAGGGAAGTATCAGAGTATCAACTGGCGATGTCGGATATGCTGGGCAGCTGACTTATAGCTATGGGCCGCAGCTTTCGATGACGACGCCTGCCGAAGAAATCGAAGATAATATGCAGTTCGTTATAAATGGTGCTTCCGCGGATACGACTGGAAATGCGTTCATCTGGAAGACTCAGACCGGAGGCGCCGCTCCTTCCGAAAAAATGCGTATTTCCAAAGACGGCAATGTCGGGATTGGGACAACCGCCCCTGCGGCGCAGCTCGACGTCAACGGGAGAATTGTCGCGAGTGCTATTACAATAGCAGGAGGCGCTCTTTCAGCTGGAACCGGGAGTGGCATGACCATTCCCGGAGCGGGACTGACGCAAGGACTTGTCTACTACATGTCAGCCTCGGGATTGAGTCCCGCCAATGCAAGCGCTGTCGCCTCCATGCCAGGCGTCTGTATTGCGTCTACTGCTACAGCGTGCATCTACAGCGGCACGTTCAAGTTCGCCGCTAGCCCGGGATGGACGATTGGAGGAGTACTGTATGTCGCAACGAGCGCAGGAGGCTTGACGCAAACCGCACCTTCGGGCTCCGGAGAGCAAGTTCAGCGAGTCGGAGTTGCGATTGCTTCGGATACGATTCTGATTATGCCTTCATTGGATGTGGGAGGAGTGCAGTGAGGCTCGCGATCGGGTTTCTTGCCACGTGGATGATTGTTTGGTCGGCGCATGCAGCCAACCTGTCCACTTGGAATGGTAAATCCGTTGGGTCCACGCCAGGAAACATCGGAGCCGTAAACGGAAAGCAGCTTGGAACTTCCGCAGGAAACACGGCCAGCTGGAACGGCGTCAACGTGCAAGGCGGAGGAAGCTGCACTCCTGGTACGCAGATTTTCACGTACACCGGGGCCGATCAGAGTTTTGTGGTTCCGGCAAACTGTACCTCGATTACCGTGAAACTTTGGGGCGGCGGCGGCGGAGCGGTCGAGTTCAATAATGGCGGAGGAGGTGGCTATAGCACAGGCGCCATCTCTGTTACTCCTGGTGCCACGCTCACTATTAAAGTCGGTGGAGCCGGTGGTGCGAGCGCAGGTTGGCCAAACGGGGGCGCAAGGGGGGCGCCGGGCTTCTGCTCGACGGCCACTGGCGGCGGTTCAAGTTCCGTATTATCCGGCAGCACGGTGCTAGTCGAAGCGGGAGGCGGCGGTGGGGGCACCGGCGATCTCTGTGACTGCGGCGGAGGAAATGGCTGTCCAGGACAGCCGGCAGGCGGCACGACATCGTGTACCCCATTTGGAAATCGCACGGGCGGAGCGGGACAGGAAAGCTCCGGTGGTGGTGGTGGTGGATATTGCGCCGGATCAGGTGGCGTAAATGGCTATGGTGGAGGCGGCGGTTACAGCTTTTTTCCCATCGGAGGCACACAGATCGCGGGTTCAGGAACAGGGGCGGGAAACAAATCCGAGGCGCCCTGCTCAAACGCCTGTGGAAACTCCGGCCAAAGCGGGATTGTCTATTTCGCGTGGTAGAGCGCGCGACCGAATAGCAACAGTCGGCCTGCGCTCACTGGCATCGGGTTTGCGACTTCGAAGGCCATGTTCAAAAAAATTCTTTCCAAATTCAGTCATAAGTCGTTTCTCAAACGCGGATACAAGGAACGGCGCGCCCATGGCGGTCAGGCCTCCCGTCTGCCGCATCAGGATAATGCGAAGCTGAGCGATCCAGGACCAGGTGAAGGGCCGCTCGGCGCATCCAATGAAATGCCTGAAGGCGGTGATTCCACCCGCTCTCCAAAAGCCGCCTAGTTATGTGGACAGCCTGTGCAGGACGAACCGTCGAAACAGCATGGGGGCGATAATCGTGGTGACGATGCTCATGACAACCAAGGTCGAGAAGAAACCTTGCCCGATGTAACCACGTTCAAAAGCAATGCTGGCAATCACAAGGCCCATGACCCCGCGGCCGTTCAGAATGATTCCGATGCCCAGGGATTCGGGTTTCGAAAGCCCGATAAATCTCCCACCGATCCAACCGGAACCGATCTTGGAAACGATGGCAATGGCCAGGACGACTAAGAGGAAAAGCGGGGAGGTAATGGCGGCGACGTCCAACTCCAAGCCCAGGTAGGCAAAGAATACGGGTGCCAGGAAGCCGCCCGTGACTGAGCCCAGAGACTTCTCGAGTTCGGAGTAGCGCGATGCCAGGAAAAACTTCTTGTCGACAATGAGCGCTCCGAAAAAAGCGCCAATGACGAAATGAAATCCCAGCATTTCACTGAAGGAACTGAAGACGAGGACAAATGCGACCACGATGCCTAGAAGGGCTTCACTTCCAAAGGCATTGATCAAGCGCTCGGAGACGCGCTCGATGTGCACCCCTTTTTCATAAATTTTCTCGAGCAGGAAATTGAATCCGAGAATACAGGCGGCGAGAAGGCCGAGTTTTCCGCCGGTCCAGACAATGGATGTGGCCACAGCAAGGAATGTGCGTTGTTCAGGAAGGCTGAGGATGACACCGAAAGCAAGAAGTGCGGCAATGTCATTGAGGATCGCGGTGCCTATGGAGTAACGGGCGATGTCTGATTGGAGAAGCTTGAAGCTGTCAAGGACCCGGATCGCGACGGGGAGTGCCGTGATCGAGATGGTCAGGCCCAGGATGATCGTTCGCATGACGTCGAGCTGAAAGGCAAGGCCGACGGCTATCCCCGAGAGCAGCGGAATGATGAATCCAAGAATCCCGATGATCAGGCCCTTTCCGCCAAGAGCTGAGAGCACATCCTTGAAGTTCATCTCCAGTCCAGCGGAGAGGACGATCAGGAATACGGCAAGCTCCGAAATGCCAGCAAGGGCCGCGCCGGGGTACACCAGTTTTAAAAGGGTAGGTCCAAGGATAACACCCGCCAGCATTTCGCCCACGATCGCGGGCTGCTGGTATCGGATGAAAAGTTGTCCGAGGAGCCGGGACAGGACAATCAGAAGGAGTAGGCTGGTTAGAAGCGGCATGACTCTATTTGCGTATCACGGGATCGTGATCGTGAGAACCTTATTGCGCGCTCTGCGCCGGGGTGGGCAGCCGCAGAGTGCGCCCGAATCGGGCCTGATCCTCGCGGATTTTTTCCTGATAGTATTTCACGTAGCTGCATTCGTCTTTCGACGTGCTCATCGCCTTGGGTAACAGTTTTGCGCAGGCGGCAATCGGATGCTTCCGCTTCTGATCAACAGTTTTTTGAGCCCCCATGCTCGCAGTAAGGCCGCAGAGTTCCCGGATCATATGTTCAGAAACTTCCGGGTCCGGGTCCTTTGATTTTCGCTCGATCATCGCCTCTATGCCGTCGACGAGCGATTCGCCAAGAGCGGAATTCTCGAACAGACGCCTCGTCATGCCAAGGTAGTACTGATCGTTCGCCTCGAAGAGCGAATTTTTCAAATTGCCGTGAACCTCTCTCAGTAAAGAGAATCGCTCGAAAGGCGTGAGCCCCTTTGGTTCTTCAAACGGGTCCGCGAACGGGTCGCTGGCATTGGCTGAAGTATCGATTGTTCCTGGATCAGGTGCTCGCCAGAGTGCTTGCAACTTAACAAGTGGATCGCGTGTGATTTCTTCGATTGCGACCTCCATCGCGCGGTCGGTTTGCCCCGTTGCCCGGGCGCTGACGATCTGGCGAATCCGGGCGCTCTGTGCTGAAAGGGCCTCTTTGAATTTTGTTTCATCGGGGAATGAGGCGCGGTTCAGGTTTGTCCAGTTCACCAGCTCGGAGAGGAGCTGCTGAGAGCTTTGAATCGAAGCCTTCAGGTTATTCCATTCTTGCGGGGAGGCAGAGAAATCGGCGGGGTTCAGGCGGTTCAGTCGCTCCAGAAATCCATTCAGGTAGCGCACCTTGCTCTGGATTTGCGCCAGTGGCACCTGCGTGTGGATCCTGCCGAGAGAATTGAGCGAGCGATAATCTTGATCGCCTCCACTACCCATCACCTCATTCTTACGCTTCTGAAAACTCTCATAGAAGGTCTGATGATTTGTTTTGAAAATTTCGACGTAGGGAACTTGCTGGCCGTTCCGTATCCACTCGACGGGTCTATCTGGCGGCCAAAATCGATAATTTTGGCACAGCATCACGAACTGATTGAGAACGTTTTCAAACTGATCGCGCTGTTCGGCGTCTAACGAGCCTGCGCAGGAAGGATTATCGATGACGCAGGCTTTGAGCTTGGGATAGACCTGATCCATCATTTGCAAAGTTTCGCGCAGTTTTGCTTCGCCCGAACTTCCGTTCATCTGGTTGAATAGCCGAGCCCAATCATTGGATGACCCGCTCTTGCCAGCGTCGACGACAGAGTCGGAATCGACGACGGTTATCGCGAGGGTGACTTTTCCGATTTCCGATAGAAGTTTTTCCGCATTCGCATATTCGTTGTATAGAGCGCGATGCTGAATGCACTGTGCCTGGGATTCCAGGCGTCTTTTTGCCGTATCGAAGTCCGCGGGTCGGAGGAGATTGTCGCGCATCTCGCAGCTCGTGGACATAATGGCATGGTAGAGGCAGGCCATTTCCAACGTTTTCCGGCCCTTTTCGAAATCCTGCAGCGCTTTCGGCGGCAGTGAGTTCAGAAAGTCCACCAGATCAGAAACGAGTGATGAGATCAGCCCGACGCTTACCGCAGTACCTGACGAGAAAAGAAGAGGGCTAGCCACCGAGAGCATTCCAAGCCCGGTTTGAGCAATGGGGCCGGCGTAATGATTTGCCAGGTGATCTCTGCATTTGTCGTTCTTGGCCGCATTTTTAACGGCGGACATCAAATTTGACGTGAGAGCTACAGCATCTTTCTGCGAGGTCTGCTGGGTCTGAAGCTTGCGTTCTTTTTCAAGGGTCGCAATCTGGTTCTCAAGGGTCTGAGCACGCTCCGCAAGGTAGGTGTCGTAGGGCATGCCATTCATGGTCATCGTAGTGCAGTCGCGCGCTGAGCACTTTGCGAGTTCTTGCAGGATAACGTCCCGCTCGGCGCGCTGGCTGAGAGCGGCGTCATCGAGCTTCGTCAGGAGTGATCCCAGGGAATTGACACTCTTGACTGCGTCCGTGAAGGCTTGGCCGCATTGGTCTTTTGAGTCTTCAAGACTTCTAAGCAGCGATTCAGTTGAAATTGCGAGATTCAGGACATTGGCGCTCGAGGGAAGATAAGGGCACGAACTGTCCGCGAATGCCGGCGGGGCTGAAGCCAGGATGGCGATCCATCCGAGGAGCGGGAAAATCCGGCTGTGAAAAATTCTCTTCACCGTCTTTTCCTTGGCCTTTCCAGAAACGAAGCCAACCAGCTGTCGAAATCGGCTGCGTCGGTTTTTCCCTGCTCGATTGTTGAGACAACGGCCCATAGGGTCTTGTTCGCGACCTGATGGCTGCGGACCCTGACTGCAAGCAGCTGTGGCTTGGCTCCGGAAGTCCGGGCGATGCAGTTCCATCCTTTCGGATGGAGTTTTGGATTGCCCGCTTGGGCGGCGGACTTCGGTTTTTGAGTTCCCTCCGCGCAGAGGTTTCCATTTGGCTTTTGAAATGAGAGCTGCGTGAGGACCATCCGCTTGCGGGATGGATCGTTACGATTCTGCAGAAATAATTCGAGGGGCTTCACTCCGAGGGAATCGGCGGTTTCAACCTGCGCCCATTGCTTTTCGTCAAAAGTGACGTCCAGGCCAGCTCGCGGAAGGGATGCCGTCCCTGCGTTGGCGAGCTGGAGAGGCATCAAAAGCAATAGTCCGAGCATGGTTGGACGGATTAACATCAAAGTTCTCCAGACAACCTATCGGAATAATATGGAAAAAAGTTAACGACCTAACGCATGGCGAAGCCCTAAAATGTGGGCGCCACCTTTTGGCTGTAAATATACGGACCGACTCCCAATTCTCCCGGAGGGAGTCTGAGCGGAAGCTGAAAGTAGGTGCGCCCGCCTTCGGTGATGCGTTTCGCAAACAGCGGGAAATGACCCCCAAAGCCGAGTGAAAAGCCGACCTGTGAGCTTGGCCGCATGGCTCGTAAGAGCCGCGCTTCTGAGCTGAGCGAAAATTTCGGATCGTCCAGCGGAAATTCAAGAACGCCGTCCACGTCCTCGGGGTTTCCATTGAAAAACAGCGCTTGGGCGGGCTTGGTCGAAGTCCCGAGCTGTCTCGCGGCGATCGTGAAGCTATCGCTTAGGACATTTTTCAGGGCTTTTGCGTCTTCCCGTTCCCATTTTTCTTGATCAATCAGCCCGGTCCCGATTGCCGATACCTTCGAGGAAAGCAGAGACCAGGAGGTGATCGCCGGATCGCTCCATCCGTTCAGTTTTGGCAGACCGCGATTCTTATCCGTCAGCTTCAGAAATTCACTGAAGGGCAACCAGGATGGCATGGGCCGTGAGGCCGAAAGCAGTCCGGCGGCTTTGCCCATGTAATGGTCGTCATATCCCAATTGAAAGCGCAGATTGCCGAGCTCCATGGAGTTCGCGGGATCGTCGCTGAAAGCGTCACGGAGGTCGCCTTCCGGGCTCACCTCAAATACGCGGTAGCCCCAGTGTGCCTTGCTTCCCGGCGTTTGGTGAACAGCCGCGGAAATCGAAGTCGTGTGCACGAAACGAACGGACTTGCCGCCAAGGATTTCCGTCTCGTCGTCATCCACATGAAGGTGCCCGGCCAGAAAATGCGTCACCGGAAACCTTGCAATCAAGTCCAGGAGTTCGGAGGCTGAATCGTATTGTCCCTCCGGATACGGGGTTCCTGGGATGGTGGTGACGGGAGACATCCATCCCTGCAGGAAAAAGAGAGGATCTTTTTTGAAATTCTCATATTGGAACATCAGTTCCCGATCAAAAGGCAGAAGGGTCCGGCGCACGGAGCGGCGTTTTTCGCGACCTCCGTCAGGCTGTGGCACGAGCGCACGCGGATCATGATGGCCGACCAGCACAATCTTCTTGCCCGCGAGTGTTGCAAGCTGAAGGTCGGCCTCGAGCCAATCCATCTGTTCGCGAGACATCCAGCCACCGGAGTTCGCCGCAACAAAGCCGTAAGCGAGGCGAAAATAGCGTTGCAGGTCGTAGGTATCCAGAATCACAAAGTGCACTGCCCCGAAGTTGAATGAAAAGTATCGGGGGCCGATCATCTTCCTGAAAAAATGAAAGCCGTCGTACATCAGTTCTTGCGGGGTCGGCACCTCGATTGTTGGCCGTTCGCGCCCGACCCAGGCTCCGGAGTAGCGGACGCCAGGGTCCTTGGGATTCGTCATCGACGTATACGCGGCGTAGCCGTCATGATTCCCCGGAGACGCAAACGCTGGAAAGTTGAGTAGTCGCAGAAATTGCACGATGCTTGCGTACTCGTCGGAGTACCGACTTTCCTTGAGCGGAACGGAATCAATACCCGTCATATGATCCAAAACAAGATCCATGACGCCCAATTCGTAATTCGAGCCTTCCACCAGGTCCCCGCTGATCACGGCGAAATCAGGCTTGAGGAAATTGAACTCTTTTGCGGCCTGGCGAAGCGCCGTGCGTTGGGTGAAAAGGTCTTCGTGTTTTCTGTCCTTGTGGGGACCGGTCAGTTGAAGTTCCTCATCACCGATCTGAGGATCTGCAAGATGAATGAAGCGGAACGTTCGCCCGTCTGAGGAGTCCGTGAGCCCTACGGAATTATCCTGGACGTCGTGAATGACAAGCCCGCTTGGGCCGGTGATGCGAACCTCGAGCGAGAGCGCACGGTTATAGTGACGAGGAAGATTCGCCGGCACGCGCGCGACCAGGACGAGATGCCCTGGAAGTAGACGCTGTTTTTCAATCGTGAGCGGGATCGAAAATTTCATTCGCGACGTTTCCTCGTGTTCCTGGAGTGTGAACAAGGGAAAGCCCGTCGAGGGCTGGTGCGCATGCAATGCACGGGCGTCTCGGTAGAGTTCGCGCAAACCTTCGGGGACGTTTCTAACGGGCACAGGTGGTGTACCCGCATGAAGACTGATTTTGACTTTAAAGCCGGCATTGAGCACGGCTCTCGTCTTTTCATCCAGTTGCAGGGAAACCGGCAACAGCGTGTCCCGCTGTACCAGGGCTGGAAAGCCGATGGTGGGCTGGATGATTTCGTGAATGCGCGTGGGGATCGGTAGAAGTTGTGCGCCCTCGTTTTCTTCAGTCCTGGCGTAGTCCGCGCTCTCGAGATTCATGCCATGCGATTGCAGCATCTCCAGGACAACCCTGGAGGAGGAGGGGGGGGTTGCCTGCGCGAAAGGGAGCGCCATCTCGAGGGATACTGAGAAGAAAAGCGCGGTTTTAAGAAGGAAAGTTCTCATGCAGGAGGGTCATATCGTCACAGTTCACCTAATTCAAGCAAATAATTGAATACTTGAATGCGTATGATTACGCCGCAGTGTTGTTATGGATTTGACTTGTTGCGTCAGCAGCATTAGGTCAACAGCATCTTCCGGAGGATTTATGAAATTGACCTTGATCACCCGAGCGATGGTTTTTTGCCTTCTGGCCCCCTTGGCTTCGTTCGCAGCAACAGAGGGTTCCAGAAAAGCACCCAAGCCCGTTCGCGCTCTTCTGATCACCTGGTCCACAAGTTCCTGCGAGGATCCGGGCGATGAGGGAATGACGGTTCTCATGAATCCGGCAAAGATCAGTGCGATTTTGAGGTGGAAGGATGCGGGCTTCCCTTACAGTCGGAAAATGCATGACCTGGCCGACATCGGCGTAGGCGAGGGTATCGCCTGGGCCTATATCAATTTGCTCGGAATCGAACTATCCCGAACCAGCTTTCCAGGATGGGTCTTGCTGAAGGCCCCGTTCCTTACGAACTTTTCGACAAGGTGCTAGCGCTGCCGGCAAGAATAATCGCCCAGGACCAGCAGTACGATTTACCTGAAGCTGCCGAGTGCAGGTGAGTAAGCCCAACCCGGATTATTTCGTAGTAACTGCGTCAGAGTGAGGGGCGTCAACGAAGCTGTGCGATTCTTGCAGTTCGCTGGGTGTGCGTATCAAGAAATTTTCCTGGATAAACCTGACGCTCTTATTCAGCTTCCTCTTCCTGTATTCCTGCGCTCAGGAGCTATCGGATCAAGAGCGTGAAGGAGGGTCAGGACAAAGCCGTATTCACCCGGTGAACGCACCCCCGCCGGTGGCATGCTCCATCTGCCATGATCGTCCAGCGGACGTTCAATTTCCCACTCCGGCAACCTCGCCAACACCTGGACATTTCCATCCACAAGAGTGCTCCGATTGTCATGAGACTCTGAGCGTTGTTCCGGAGTTCGTGTTCACGCATCGAAATACGCCAGGAAATTTTGGAGGAACGTGCCTTCCGTGCCATGAAGCGCGCCGTCCGCTGGATCACAACGTGGGAAAAGATTGTGCACAATGCCACCGCGATCCGACAGCGAACTGGGAAAGTTCTGGCGCAAGTCCGCATCCGGATGGCAATGCACAGCTCACGGCCTGCACGAATTGCCACGAGTCCGATCGACCGGGGGTCACGAACCTCCCCGCTGGAACGGTGCAGGGACACTTTTCGGGCAACGATTGCGTGAACTGCCATGATCCGAAGAGCGGGACGGTAACTCTGTTTACGTTTACTCATTCGGTGAGAGGCCAAGCCGTGACCAGTTGTTCGGGTTGTCACGCATCGCAACGGCCAAGCGGCATCGTGAATAGCTTTGATCATTCAGTTGCAGGAACCGGAGATTGTGCGGCTTGCCACACTCAGCCTGGTGTGACCTGGGCAGGGGCTTCGTTCAGCCATTCTCCTGCGCCGAGTTCCTGCTCGGGCTGTCATTCCGGAGATCGTCCCGGAGTTGTTGTCAACCGGTTCAACCACACCGTAGCGGGAACTGGCGACTGCGCAAGTTGTCATCGACAGCCCGGAGTCACCTGGACGGGAGGGATCTACAATCACTCGCCCACACCATCATCTTGCTCCAGCTGTCATTCAGGTGATCGCCCAACAACAGTTGTGAACGGATTCAATCATGCAACATCCGGCACCGGCGATTGTGCTGGCTGTCACCGTCAGCCCGGGGTCACGTGGTCTGGCGCAACCTTCAGTCATTCGCCGACACCCACCACTTGCTTGGAATGCCACACGGATGATCGCCCCCCTTTGGAGCAAAGTTACCCAACCAGTCGCGGGACTTTCAGGCACGGTCAGGGGAAACACAGGAATTTCGATTGCGTCCGTTGCCACACCCAGCCTGGCGTGAGCTGGGGCAGTTCGAATCCCGGAGGCATTTGTAACGCGTGCCACAGCGGAAGTGGAAATGTCGATGACTGAGTCGGACTTCTTACAATTTTCCCACACGCAGGCTCGTCACGACCTCAAAGCTATCGAGCTTGGCTCCGGCCCCTGCTGGCTGAATATTGCTGAAGCCGCGGTTGTAGCGGCCATCGATGCTCAGGCCCACTGCGCTTGAGGGCAGGAGATTGATTCGCAGAGCGGCGAGTGCGCCATAATGCTCGAGTGCAAGGCTGGAGTCATAACCCGGCTGATGCTTCGAAGCCTGGTATCCTCCGCCGACCCAGAGGCTCCGGT
>MEPR01000066.1:797-868 GCA_001769835.1 Bdellovibrionales bacterium GWB1_55_8 | reverse complement strand
CCACAAGATCAGCGGAATCTTCAC
The DNA here is from genome assembly GCA_001769835.1 of Bdellovibrionales bacterium GWB1_55_8. Taxonomy (GTDB): domain Bacteria; phylum Bdellovibrionota; class UBA1018; order UBA1018; family UBA1018; genus GWB1-55-8. The sequence continues at coordinate 844 of MEPR01000066.1, read as the reverse complement.
GGCCACGTTTTCCTGGAGCCCGCTCCCCAAATCGAAGGCCTGATTCC
>MEPR01000066.1:0-593 GCA_001769835.1 Bdellovibrionales bacterium GWB1_55_8 | reverse complement strand
ACAGTCGCGATGATCGAGACGAGTGAAATGTACTGAAGTGCGCGCATAATGAAGACCTCTGATTTTTTGTTAGCCTTTTATGTTAACAGCCAAAAACGAGCAGGTCTATTCCGTGTTGCGTGATTGGAGGGCGTGTCCGCCGGGACATGGGCGTATTTTTCATATGGCCTTTTCTTTCGTATTCAACTGATTCCATCTCAAAAAAATCCGCATTTCCGCGCGGCTGCAGCGATAAAAAAACATTTGGATTGAAGACCGCTACCGGACGGCTCAAAATGAAGGGACACCATTAATCCGCAGCGTGTTTTGAGGTCAGGGGTAATTTCACGATCCTTGGGGGAAATATGATCCTGAGCGCATCATCGCGTTTTCTTCGTAGCGCTGGAACCTTCTGCCTGCTGCTGGGTGCTGTCACAGCCCATGCCGCGGAATATTTCGTCGATGCGATCGACGGTAACGATTATGTCGCGGGATCGATTGATTACCCGTGGAAGACGGTGGGACGCGTAAACAGCGCCGATCTCCGAGCCGGAGATGTCGTTCATTTCAAGGCGGGAGGCGTCTGGAACGAGGTGCTGAGCGCGAAGTCGGGC
>MEPR01000065.1:39570-41911 GCA_001769835.1 Bdellovibrionales bacterium GWB1_55_8 | reverse complement strand
CCAGGAGCAGAGTCGAAAGGAAATCGGGTCAGCTTCGAATAATCCACCTTCGCGGTTCCAGCCGTGTCTCCGAAATACCCGCTGATGCGCGCGTAGGAGTCGAATTTGGCGGCATACGAAGTGACAAACGAATCACGATTCGTGATCCTGGGGTAAAGCGCCTGCGCCAATATCACCAGGTCCGCTTCCAGCCGCTTCAATCGCTTTTCGAGCTGAAAGAACTCGACGGGACTGATGATCGCAAGGCTGTCGCCTCCGGCCGCCGCGAACTCCTGAAGGAACTCCCCTATTTTCTCGTCAAAAGCGTCCTTCGGACGTGCCGCGCGCTCGATCTCAAGGAGAAGCGCTTCCAGTTTTTCCAGCCGGGCCTGAACCCGCGCTTTCAGATTCTCATCACGATTCAGATCGGCAGCCGAGATCGAAAGGAAGTGGTTTTTCCCCGCCGCAAAATTCGACAACGTGTTCGGCTGCTCAATATAGAATTCCCTTCCCGTCTTTCCGATCGAGAGTTCGAAGACCTGGTAGGAATCAATCAAGGACAGATTCAGCCCCTCGGGAGCGAGCCCGAACTGCGTGAAGTTCGTTTTAGCGTTTTGCGAATGAACCCGATAAAAGGTACGCTTTTTCGAGGTTTCCTCGATGAGCCCGGCTCCCGCTTGAACGTCTGTCTCCTTTCTCAACGCTACTGCAACGATTTTACAGTAATCCTGATCCATCATGGTCTCGCTCTCAACGCAGTTACGAATGCCCAGGAAAAACACGCGTGAGAACTGAATCCTCGCTTCGGGGTTCATGAACTTCTTCTCGCATTTCAAGTTCATGGAACCGAAGTAGTGTTCGCCGAGAACCGCGTTCCGCGTCGCAAGATCCCGGCCCTCGATCTTCAACTCCGCCGTACAGGAGCGCGTGGCCGTACTGACGGAATCCTCCTGCCATCTGTTCTCCTCCTTGTTCAGCGTGAGCTTCACCTTATCCACCGAGATCGCCAGATTCCGCGCACTCAAGGACAATGGATGCTCAAATACCAGTTTAGGACCTTGTGCAGCCTGCGCGCTGCCGGCCAGATCCTGGAGCAGAAACGCTCCGACCACTCCTGCCACTAAACATTTTCCAAAGCTCATGACTTACTCCTGATTTTCCGTGATTTCGTCCAGTTCAAGAATTCCCGTCCACTCGTCCGCTTCGGCGCTGTCACGCCCGAGCAGAATTCCGCCAGGTATCGCCGGAAGCGCATCCAAGATGCGTATCCGGCTCTGCATTGAATCATCCAGCTGGATCACCACTGGCTCTGATCTCACCGCGAACTCGTTTCTTATCCCCGATGCGATGGCAAGTGCCTCCTGGTAAGCACGGATCATCCTGTTCATCAGGTCACGCTCGGTGCGGGTACCCAGTTCCACACGCTCATACGCAAGAAGCTTTTCCCGAAGCAGAAAGAAGCGTTCGAGGATCTGCTCCCGCGTCTCATCTGAAAACTGAAGGCGTTCAGAAACAGGGTTTTTGCTGGCGAAACGGTGAACGAGTTTCCTGAATTGCTTATGGAACTCGATTCGGAAACTCGAAACGCGGCTTCCGCGCGTGCGATCCATGAGCACCAGTCTTTGCCGGAGCTGGCTCATCTCGTTCATGACGAGCGCATCACCAGGCCTGATTTCACGAATATAGAAATCAACTGCTTCAAAGAAACGCTGAAAGGAGAAGTCTTCCTGATAAACTCCGGTTTCCTGACGATCAAACAAAACACGAAGCACCGCTGTTGCATCCACCGGCAACCCGGGAACCTCCAGAATACCGCAACTGAATCTGCGACCCGAGCGATCCCTGAGGTTCTCGCAATCGATTTTCATGCTGATCAGACCCACTGAGCGGCGAATGGCCTCGCGATCCTCGGGCAAAACAGAAACAGCGGAACCCAGCCCGCCGGCCTGACTTTCCGCAAAGGAAAGCACAGCCTTTTTCAGCTCGTTTTCAAGATCATCCTGAATTTCCTCAATGTCTTTGGGATTTGGCCGGTTCCTGATTGACGCTCTCTTGAGTTCCAGGATTCTGGCCCGGAGCGAAACCAGCTCACGATCGGTGGATTTCAGCTGATCGAGAAGTGCGGGGATAAAACAATCAGGAGCGATACTCACCATTCCGCGCCGGAACGCCTGATTCAAGAGCGCGTTCGAGAGGTCAATCGAAGGGGTCTCGCGAATCAGCTTGCACGCATTGGATCCACTCGCGTTCGACAGAAGCGTCTCGGCATATTCCTGGCCCTGATAATAGGCCTGCCAGTAGCGCTCGAAGTTCTGCTGTTCCCACCAACGTGAAGAATACTCATGAAAAATCTCCCGTTGAT
>MEPR01000065.1:34590-39523 GCA_001769835.1 Bdellovibrionales bacterium GWB1_55_8 | reverse complement strand
GCAACCTCTTCGAGGTATCGCCTGAGAAGCTCCCGTTCATCTATGATGATGACTTCATCTTGCGACACGCTTGAGGTCGCACTTGCATCCGGAACCGGCAGAAAACACAAACCCATCGACGTGGCCAAAAGAGCCACACCTAAAAAACGGCATTTCATAAAACCCCCAAGTTAAAGAAACTTGGCCGAAGCCCAGAGCAACTGGCATGCCTACGAATTTCAGCAAAAAGGCCCGTTTCCGGGCCGAACTGGCCCTATTAACGCGCCGCAAGGTTCGCTTTGACTCTGAAGAAGTGTATCTCAAAGCATAAAATTACCATTTGCGAGATACGAGAGAACCCGGCTGAGGACTAAAGACGATCGACGATTGGCGCCTGCTCACGATGCCTAAGAGTCGTTTGAAACTGCCGCCACTGAAGCTTGCCACCGAAATCGGCGAGAGACTGGCGCGGCTAAGAAAAGAACGTGGACTGACCCAAGCGGAGTTAAAGGGCGGCTGAGAATGCACCCAGAGATGGTCATTCGATTTGCGTTGGCCTTGGGCGTTTCTACCGACGAGCTATTAGGCGTCCTTTCCAAGAAGAACCCCGAACATCCCTTGCCCAGGCTCAGCTTGAAGCTCGTCAAACGGCTGCAAAAGATCGATCGTCTCCTGGACACCAAGCAAAAGGTGTTACTTCAGACGATCGACGGTTTTCTCCGAGGCGAAGGCATTAGCAACTCCCTGAGATGGCTGTTTGGGGTTCGTAAATGGTTTAAATTTCTTCTCGTCTCCGTCATAGCGCGGAGAAAACAAAAAAGTTCGACCCTTCGCGGGGTTGGGCTTTTTGTTTTACAGGGCCTCTCACCCTCCACTGGTGATTGAAAATATTCGGATAATAGTCAAAAATTGGAATGAGGGGAAGGCTTCTCATGGGGAACACAGCGCGGTTCATACTAGCTTTCTTGATCTGCGGCGTGAACTCCGGTTGCGGTCGCTCCGTGGACCTTTCCAAACTGAATTTTCAAGAGCCCAGTCCTGAAGCAAACGTAAGCCCAAGCCCCAGCCCTGAACCCAACATTCCCGAGGACGATGGAGTATCCATTACCGTGGTTCCCACTTCCGGTAGCGTTTTATCCGGGAGCGTGCGCCAGATTTATTCCAATGTTCAAGGTCATGAAAACGCGAACGTCACCTGGTCCACAAACGGCGGCTCCATCGGGGCCTCTTCGGGATACGCCACGTGGACCGCGCCTGGAACCAGCGGAACCTATACCGTGACCGCAACCAGCGCCGCCTCGCCAGGCAAATCCGCTACCATGACTTTTACGGTGATTTCCAACGCGACTGTACGGCTCTCCAATATTCCCGCTCACGCCACCGTATTTCGCAATCAACCTGTCATCATTCAATCGATCATCTGGGGCAGCACGCAAACCGGCGTCAACTGGTCCGCGTCGGGCGGTACACTTCGGGGCACAGGGCGGGAAGTCGTCTTCACTGCGGCAACCACCGGCACCTACACAGTCACCGCAACCAGCCTGGCTGACGGAACAAAGACCGCAACGACCACCCTCGTTGTAACAGATAACGCCTGGCCGGGTGTCGCAACCGCCAACAAAACCCAACCCATTGACTGCACGGCAGGCACTGGAACCACCTATGACGTAACGACCGAAGCGGAAATGAACGCCGTCCCTTGGAGCACCCTTGGCCCGGGGGACACCGTGCGTATTCATCCCGGCACCTACCATAAACAAATACTTCTCTCGAGTTCCGGAACGGAAGCCCAGCCCATCCGGATCTGCGGCATTGCGGATGGTGCTGGAAATCTGCCCGTCCTGGACGGAGCTAACGCAACCGCGAAAGCGGGCTCAAATTACGGATCAGGTGCCGGCAATATGCAGCCCTACGAAGGCATTCTGATTTACAATCGGGATGCCGGATATTTTGCCGGCGCAAGCTATCCAAAGAACATCATCATCGAGGGTCTGAAAATCACCGGCTTTAATCGAGATAACACTTACACCGATTTAAGCACCGGACTGGTTACTTCCTACAACAAAGCTGCTGCGCCCATTCGCGTTCAACATGGTGGCAACATCACTGTGCGCGGCAACGAACTATCCTTCAATGGTAACGGCCTTTTCACCATGTCCAAGAATAGTGTCGAGTCCAACACCACCCGAAACCTCCTCATCGAGGGAAATTACATCCACGATAACGGTGTGCCGAGTGACTACCTCGAGCATCAAAGCTACCTGCAGGCATTTGGCCTTGTTGTTCAAGGGAACTATTACGATCACCCTTTGACGGGAATGCCCGGAGGGCAGCTCAAGACCAGGTCCGTGCAGCAGTTCATTCGCTACAACTATTTCGAGGGCGCCTCACGAATCCTCGATCTCGTTGAAATCCAAGATTCGCCAGGTCTCGTGTTCCCTTGGGTGGGAGTTCCCGCTTCGGAACAGATCAACACAAGCGCCAGTGATATCGTCGCGAACTACGAAGCCTATCATTATCGCTTCGTATACGGAAATATCATTCACAACGTGGGAAGCCCCTTTGGCGCCTGGATTTTTCACGGAGCCGGTGACAACACCCAATCCCTGAACCCGGGCGGGACGCTACACGCTTATCACAACTCAATCTTTTCTGACGTGAACTCGAGTTCATGGAGGTCTGGGCTGATCGACTTCGGACCCTACGGTGGCGCCGTTACAGCCAACGCGGCCTGGCCTACTGCGAGACTGGCCAATAACGCCATTTGGCTCACCGGGCTTTCACCCAAGCTTTTTTTCTGGAATCGCTATAAGGCCGACCGCGTGATCCTGGACACCAATTGGGTAACCAGCGATTGGGGCACAGGCAATCTTGCCGGAGGCGACGGAACAGGAATCGGTGCGACCACCGTGGCTGCAACCAGTGTCTGGCAAGGGGGCCAACTGGCCACTCAGGTCATCGGTCTTGCCAATCTCCTTACGGGTTCCCTGATTCCTTTTGATTCATCTACCTACGCACCTTCACCCGGAAGCCCTTTGCTTCAATGTGCAGCGCCTCTTACAGGAATGGCTGCAACGTTACCGCCGCTCATGCAGTATTCTCCCGTCACTCGCGTCATGAAATCTCGCTCCGACTCACAGGATTTGGGCGCAGTGGCGTTTGAGGGAGACTAACGAATTTCCAATTCCAATTGCCGCAGTTTTTGCTTGTGCTCGAATCAGCGGCAAACTCAACAATCAGAGACCGCGCGATTTTCAAAGTTGTTTTACATTCGAGGTAAGCTTTGATTTATTCTCTGACATGACTTTCCCCTCCCCCAAGAAGCCCCGCGCCATCCCTCATGGCGTCCAAAAACCGGGAGATCTTTTTCGCGTACCGCTCGCGGGTTTTGGGCGATAGCTCAAGCTCGAAGGCTACCTTCTCCCCTCGCCGGTTCGTATACACTCGCACGCCTACGCAAAGAGCGCGGGCTTACTCAGGTGGAACTGGCTGCTAAAGTGGGAATCATCCAGGGGCTGGTCACCAATTACGAACGCGACAGACTCAGGATGCATGCCGAGATGGTAGCAAGGTTTGCCGTTGCCCTGGGGGTCTCAGCTGATGAACTTTTGGGATTGAAGAGTTCAAGATCGGCCGCGGTCGTTCACACGAGTTCTGGCTTAAGTCTCAAGATCGTTCGACGGCTCGCAAAGATCGAGCAGCTTCCGGCCGCTAAGCAAAAGGCTCTGCTCCAAACGCTCGATTTGTTCCTCGAAGGTGCAGAGCAACACAAGCGGCAGGCTCTCGAAGCCAGTTAAGCAGTAGAAGTAACGTAGTTCCATTGTGCAAGCAGGAACATGGGTGACTCTTCCTACCTCTGAGATGGCTGTTTGGGGTTCGTAAATGGTTTAAATTTCTTCTCGTCTCCGTCATGGAGTCCGAGATCTAAATCCATGAAGCTAATCCTCCAGAGTCCCGGATCCTCTTCTCTGATTCCGACAGATTGGCAGGACAAAGCATCCCCTAGATGAAATGCGAACGTTCCGAATTTCAGCGTACCGTTGCCGCCCACCATTTTTGTAGATCATGCAACGGATACTGAAGCTCCGGCAGCTCTTTCGGAAAAGGCCTCCCAAGGGACTGTAAAAATCCGCTGGAACTTTCATTTCAAGCGCTTCATGCGGGCGCTCGCCGTTAAACATGTCGCGAAAATTGTCGAACTTCTCTTGCTGTTGAAGAAGGTTCCCTGCCGCTGGTCGAGTGGTTTCGAGCTTCAGCGTCAGATGCATTCGCTCATGCCTTCCGTTCTGCTCCGGATGTCCAGGTACAATTCTGTGAATCTTTATTCCCAGTCTCATCCACCAAACTCCGGGTTCTTGCGCAAAAGCCACTCACGAATTTTGCCTGCACCCCACGTTGGCTTGTCCTGTTTCGTTTTTAAGATCAGGCCCTTGATTTCCTCCGGCGTCTGATTCGGACAATGATGAGGGCGTCGAGATACGTCATGAAGACCCGACGGACCGTGCTTTGAATAGCGGTGAACAAACTTATACGCAGTCTTACGGGAGATCCCAAATTCCTTGCAGAGGTCTGTTACCTTTCCCCTGACTGCATCCGACTGATAAAACTCATTCTCTCGTCCAAGTGACTCCTCAATTTCCAAGGCATGGCCATCCCTCCCATGCCTAAGTCTGATGTCACCCATGTCCCCTGGCAAAAACGTCACCTATCTAACCTGACTGGACCGTCTAGGTTAGTTTTCTTGACTGTTTTAATCAAGTATTTGGGCGGGAATATTTTAACTCTCGTGATATCGCCATTTTATCGAGCCCTAAACGAGCCCTAAATCACACAGCGCCGACCTGACGGGGGCAGCCCCCGATCCCATTCAGTAGCCATTTCCGCCATCGCAGTCGCCTCAAGCTTTCGTTATTCCTTTCACACAGGTAAAAGGCCCCTCGTGCCGGCCTTCAAA